>CAJTZX010000054.1 GCA_910584345.1 uncultured Eubacterium sp.
ATGAGAAAGTGTCTTGTGCGTTATTTTATTTTTCAAAAAGTTGTAAAGTGGTGTATAAGTATATCCAAAAACAGTCAGATAATCAGTAGTTTTTGCCGAGATTTCGAAAAAACTTTCGTTTTAAAAGAGTTTTTCTGGAAAAAATCCCGCATATGCTGATATATATAACAGAAACAGGGACGAAGCAAATAGTTGACTGTTAAAATTACACAAAAAAATATAAAATATATGTAAAAATTGTATAAAATAAAAATTGACATTTCAGAAAAACATTGCTATACTACCGTACATAAAGCAAAGGTGCTGAGAGATGGATATCTCGTCAGCACCTTTTTGTTTTTAAAAGATACAATGCTGGAGCCACGAAGCTGTGGATATGCAGATATTGTATCTTTTTTTATTTTATAATCAGAGGAGGAAAATGATTATGACTTATGTATCTGTTGATGTAATGTGGACCTTGCTTGGAGCGGCGATGGTATTTTTTATGCAGGCTGGGTTTTCTTTATGTGAAGCTGGATTAACGAGGGCAAAAAACACAGGTAATATACTGATGAAAAATCTGATGGACTTTTGTATCGGTACGCCAGCGTTTTGGCTCGTTGGCTTCGGTATGATGTTTGGCGGTTCCGGCGCGGTGATTGGCGGGTTTGACCCGTTTATATTGGGGGATTATGATTTTGGATCACTTCCGAAGTGGTGTTATGTAATTTTCCAGACCGTATTTTGTGCGACAGCAGCGACGATTGTATCTGGCTCTATGGCTGAGCGTACAAAATTTAGTTCTTACTGTGTGTATAGCGCACTGATTTCACTCGTTGTATATCCGATTTCCGGACATTGGATCTGGGGCGGCGGCTGGCTGTCGGAAATGGGATTTCATGATTTTGCAGGTTCTTGTGCGGTACATATGGTAGGTGGCATTGCGGCATGTATTGGTGCAGCGACGTTGGGACCGCGTATTGGGAAGTATGGCAAAGACGGGAAACCGAGGGCAATTCCGGGGCATAACTTAACGGCGGTTGCTTTGGGAGTATTTATTCTTTGGTTTTGCTGGTTTGGATTTAATGGATGCTCCACAGTGTCTATGAGTTCGGATGAAGCGATGCTGTCGGCATCATTGATTTTTATGAATACCAATCTTGCAGCAGCAGTTGCAACTTGTGTTGTGCTGGTTGTTACCTGGATTCTTTATAAAAAACCGGATGTATCTATGTGCTTGAATGGCGCATTGGCAGGATTAGTGGCGATTACAGCAGGATGTGATGTTGTCGATCCGTTTGGCGCATTTTTTATAGGTCTTGTTGCAGGCGGACTTGTAGTAGCTTCTGTAGAGTTTTTTGATAAAGTTGCAAGGATCGATGATCCGGTAGGCGCGATCTCAGTGCATGGAGCGTGTGGGATGTTTGGTACGCTTGCAGTTGGATTGTTTGCGACAGATGGCGGTGTATTTTATGGCGGTGGTGTAAAGCTGCTTGGCACACAGGCGCTTGGCGTGCTGGCAGTTGCAGCATGGGTAGCTGTGACGATGACGATTATTTTTCAGGTAATCAAGCATACGATTGGACTGCGGGTAGAACAGGAAATTGAAATAGATGGTTTGGATATCCATGAACATGGACTTGCAAGTGCGTATTCTGGATTTGCGATTCATGATGTTATGGGTACGCTGGATGTGAATGAAAATACGGATCTGGGAGAAGATAATCCGCTGGCAGCTACTCCGGCGCAGATGAACGCTGCAGTTCCGGTAGTCCGGACAGAGGAAGGCATACCTGCAGATACGGGCATGTATAAAGTAGCGATTATTGCAAAATTATCCAGATTTGAAAAATTAAAGAAGGCTCTGAATGAGCTGGGTGTAACCGGAATGACAGTTACGCAGGTCATGGGCTGCGGTATTCAGAGAGGAGCAGGAGAATACTATCGTGGCGTAGAGATGGATGCAACGCTGCTGCCGAAAATTAAAATTGAAGTTGTTGTTAATAAGATTCCGGTAGACCAGGTAATTGATACAGCGAAAAAAGTGCTTTATTCCGGGCGGATTGGAGATGGGAAGATTTTCGTATTCCATGTAGCAAGAGTTGTAAAAGTTCGGACTGGGGAAGAGAATGGCAAGGCGCTGCAGGATGTAGAGTAATATATTATAGAAAGAAAAGCTTCCAATTGTTTGGAACAGGGGAATAGGATTAAGAGATTGCCGCGGCGGCAGTCTCTTAATTTTATTTGGTAAAAAAGATCAATGAGTTATCATAGTCTATCAATGTTAAATTGCAAAAATACGTTTATTATGCAAAATGTTAGTTTATATTTATTGATTTATATTTTAAGCAGGTGCATAATAATAGTGATTGTTGCCTGTAAATGAATGAGACGCAAGGGAGCGGATCGTTTTGCTTATGAAAGAGGTAAATACGCATGATTATAAAATTTCTTCCTAAAAAAGCTGCTTTGCTTTTTGTAATATTAATTATATTTTCAAGTTTGTCATCAATCATATCGAGTCTGATACCTGGTTTTTATAAACAGATTATGGACCAGGGAATCATTACAGGAAATATACGATCCGTTATGAAATTTTTGTTTGCAATTGTTTTGTTTTCTTTGCTGAACAGTACAATTAAAATTTTCAATAACCTGTCCATTAATAGAATGGGGTTATATGTATCCCAAGGTTTAAAAGAAAACGTTATAAAAAAAGTATTTCATTCCCCTCTTAATTTTTTTGATAAGGTAAGCAACGGAGAATTGATTCAAAGAATCAGAGAAACAGATGCCATATCCGGGGTATTTAATCCGCAATTATTGAGTATCATTGTTTCTTTCGGTACGTGTATACTTGCAATATTTAAAGTTCATTTCATTGACGATCGGTTTTTGGTTATTTATTTGATTGCATTTCCACTGCTGATGTTTGTATCTTATCAATTTTCAAAAAAATACAAAAATTTAACGTATGAAAATGTCAGGCTCAACACAAAGCTAAGTCAGCTGGTTCATGAAAGCATTACAGGAATTAACGAAGTAAAGAGCAATAATTTGCTGGATGCAAAACAATTTGATATTAACCATTTAAACGATAAGATCTATCAAAAAACGAAAAAGCAAAATACACTATATGCATTTCATATGGAGCTCATATCGATGATAAACCTGGCTGTCTCCATCAGTATTACCATCGTGTTTTTCGTTTTGTTTCAGAATGAACATATTACGATAGGACAATATATTGAAATCACGCAATATTCATCTATGATTTTAGCGCCTGCACAATTGGTATCTTCCATTGTATCTGTTTTTCAGCCTTTGATCATTTTATTGAAAAGATTAAAGTTTTTTGATATAACAGCACAGCAAGACGATTGTTCAGGCGAAGAGATTGGCATGATCGAAGAGATCGAATACAAGAACGTTTCTTTTGCTTATCATGAAAATGAAGCGCTGAGTCATTTGGATTTCCATGTTGCTAAAAATGATAAGGTACTTATTAGCGGTCAAAACGGGGCAGGGAAAACAACGATGATAAAATTGTTATTACGGCTTTACGATAATTATAAAGGGGAGATTTTATTCAATGGTATGAATTCAAAAAGCTGTTCTTTAAAAAGTATCCGAAATGAAATAGCAGTCGTTTTTCAGGATACATTTTTATTTGACGGCAGTTTGTATGATAATATTATATGCGGCAGTCAGGAAGTCTCTAAAGATGAAGTTATCAAGGCCATGGAACAGTCAGGCTTTATGCGTAACAAAAAAGACATTAAACCGGATGAATTATTAAAGCTTCCGATTGTAGAGGGAGGTAGTAATTTATCAGGCGGGCAAAAAAGAATGATTGCGATTGCCAGAGCCTTGGTGAAAAAACCCAGTGTTCTCGTTTTGGATGAACCTACGACTTTTTTAGACAATGATTCCAGAAAAACAATTCTTACATTTATAAAAGAAGCTGAAAATATGATAATTATAGTAATATCTCATGATACGGAAATGGAGGATATCATCAAAAAAAGGATTTATTTAGAAAAACCTTAATAGACTGGCCTAACGGAGTTATGCGAGTTTGTGGATTTTTGGCATCTAAAAAAGTGAAAAAAGTTTGTGACAATTACTTGATATCAACGGGGTATGTGGTGCTTTGTGTGAGGGATAGTCTGCCAATTTAAAGTTTTAAGAAGTATCTTATTAAGTGGGCTTGATTAATTTTAAAGATATGATACAATGAAAATGTTACATATATGTAACATAAAAGATATTTATAAAAAATATTAGGAGGGGTTTCATGCAATTTGATATTGTAAGAGGTAAAATTTCTAAGCCAGAGCAGTGCCGTCAATTGATTTCTGTAATTAGGCAGTATATGAAGGATAATGATGAAACAGGTACATTATATTTAGGATATCCATTAACTGCTAACGCAGATGAAGCAATTATGGTTGAAGCATTATGGGTTACAAAGAACAAGGGGATGGTTGCATTTATATTTGGAGATAGTCAAGATTCAGTTTTACTGCTAAAGGAGCAACAAGATTCATTATACTATAATATTGATTTTTATCTTAAAAAATATTCCAGTTTAAGAAAAGGCAGAAATTTGGCTTTTGCTCCATTAGTAATTACTGTGGTTCCTAATGAGGTGAGATGTTCTGATGAAAATAATGAATATATATTTTGCAAAAACGAAGAAATTGCATCTTATATAGAGGACTTTGATGGATTTGATAAAACAGTTTATAAAAGATTGTGTGAAGTGCTTCAAAAAGTATCAGAAATAAAACCTAGAAAAAAGAGAATAAATGTTAAAAAGCCAGATTCTTATGGCGCTATCATAAAAAAAATTGAAAAGGAAATTGCAAATTTAGATCAATGGCAGAAGAAAGCAGCCTTTGAAATGCCAGATGGTCCTCAGAGAATAAAAGGCTTGGCAGGATCAGGAAAAACAATTGTGCTTGCTTTGAAAGCAGCATATTTGCATACACAGTTTCCAGAGTTAAAAATAGGGGTAACATATTATACAAGAGCATTATATCAACAATATTTCAATTTGATTTCTGATTTCGTTCAAGATATGTCTGGAGAGAAAGTTGATTGGGATAGTTTGGATGTCATACATGCTTGGGGAAGTAATTCTGAACAGGGAATATATTCTAATATGGCAACAAGAGTTGGATTTAGAGCTTATAATTTAACTTCGGCTATATCAAAATTTGGAAGAATGAATCCATTTGAGGGGTGTTGTGATGAATTGTTATCGGTTATAACATCAGAATATGAGCCAGAGTATGATGTTATGTTGATTGATGAAGCACAAGATATGCCAAGTAGTTTTTTCAGATTAATTTATTCTAACGTTAAGGAACCAAAACGAATAATATGGGCTTATGATGAGCTACAAAATTTGTCAAATGTTGAAATGCCATCATTAGAAGAAATGTTTGGAGTTGATGAAAACGGAAGTCTGAATATTAACATTGAAAATAGAGACGACGAACCTAGAAGGGATATTACTTTACCTGTATGTTACAGAAATCCACCATGGACTCTTGCGTTGGCTCATGCATTAGGGTTTGGTTTATATCATAAACCAGTGATACAAATGTTTGATGATTTAAAAGTATGGCGAGATATCGGTTATACAGTAAAGAGTGGTAAACTTAAGGAAAACAATACAGTACAATTGTCCAGAAAAAACGTATCAACTCCTGAGTATTTTGAAGAATTGCTAAGTAAAGAAGATAGTATAAAATTACACAAATTTGATGCAAAAGAGGCACAATACTCATGGATTGCAAGTGAAATTAAAAAGAATATCGTGAATGATGAGTTGGATCCGGATGATATATTGGTTATTTTTCCAGATACTTATACTGCCAAGCGCGAATATAAGGAATTACAGAAATTCTTGAATGCCAGGGAGATAAAATCTATTTTGGCTGGTGTAGATACAGACAGAGATACTTTTAGAGTAAACGGGTGTATTACATGTGCACATGTGTATAGAGCAAAAGGAAATGAAGCGCCAATGGTTTATGTTGTTAATGCAGATTACTGTGCAGAAGAAATGGAACTGATAAAATTGAGAAATATTTTATTTACATCAATTACTCGTTCAAGAGCCTGGGTTAGAATTTGTGGTGTGGGTGTAAATATGGAGCAGATAGAAAAAGAATATAACGATTGTGTATCTAATAATTTTGATTTGCGATTTAGAGTGCCTACAGCGGATGAACTTAAGGCTGCAAGACGAGTGAATAGGGAAAGAACTTCGAAAGAAAAGCAACTGGTAGAGAATGTAAAAGCAAATATAAATGAACTAATTCTACAACTTGAACATGGAATGGTAGAGCCTGAATTAATTCCGGAATTGAGTAAGCTTATTAATTTGTTGGAGAAGAAGTAGAGAAGATGAAAAAAGGACGAAAAACTTATGAAGAGCAATTAGAAGAACAAATTGATAATACATTACGCATGTTGCTGCAAGCGGGGTTCTTGTATACTTACAATGAATTGAAAAGAGATTATTTGGATAGGAGGACAATTAGGTTATCTTGGAATAACCATAGATCAGGTGATTACAACGCAGGAGATAGCTTTTTGAAAATTGAGCAATATAAAAAAATACTGGAAAACGGAAGTTATCTGTGTGTCCTTTTTGATGGCTCAATAATAAGAGTAAGTTATACAATATGTAATAATATATTAGTTGCACATAATTTGTTGTGGTGGCCAGCTCCATATAAATATGAAAATGTTACGTTAAATGATGTTGAACCAGTCCAAATGATTTCTGATTTTTTGGGTGATGAGCAATGGTATGAGAATATTGAAATGAGGTCACCAATTAGAATTGATTATGATCCACGAGAAGAGATTGTGAACATAAAACATCCACCAGTACATATGCATTTAGAGCATAAAGATTGTAGGATATATGTTGAAAAACCATTATGTTTTAATAGATTTATTAAATATATTTTTGAAAATTTTTATCCAAATGCCAATATCTATTTAGATAATCATGATTACATTGATTTTGATGTAGATGATGAATTTGAATATCTGGTGGGAATGACTAAAATTATGTGTTAAGCAGTGAGGAGGAAAATGAAAGTGACAACTTGTTCAGAGTTTACATTACTAGATGAAGATGGTGGGAATGGTAATGTAATATCTGTTGAAAGTATTCAGGCATCTGTAAGAAAAAATATAGTTCGACAGTATATTTACATTAGAAAATTAAAAAAAATGACGCAAGCGGATGTGGCAAAAGAAGCAGGGTTTTCCAGAACTAATATTACCAGATTTGAAAGTGGAGAGTATAATCCTACGCTGGAAATGATGGTAAAAATTGCAGCAGCATTAGATGTGAACCTGGAGTTACGATTGGTAGGAAAGAATATTTGAGGTTTATACATTTTTTGTGTAATTATGCGATTTTTGACATGCTTCACAGCCTAAAGTGCAAAAAAATCAGCTGGCGCTTTAGAAAGAAGCATATGGTTGGTGGTAAAAGAAAATCCTCATGTAACACGCTCTAGCGTTCCATCCGGCTGTAATAAACTCTAATTTCTGGCTAGATGGAGCGCTGGATATTTATTTTACGGTGTACTAAACAGAATTGCTTTGGATTCTATCGATCAAGGATTCTTTTCTTACACTCTTTGCGATACCTGCTGCCAGAAGAACCTGAATCGTTATCAGCGAAGCAGATACAATAGCTGCAGCCAGTGCCGGATAGTGATAATTGGTAATGTTAAACATGCCGTTTGCTTTTGCGTAGAGGAAAACCGGATATCCTGCAATGCTTCCGAAGCCTACCGACAGCAGCAGGGTACATGCTGTATAAAATAAACCTTCTAACTGCAGCATTTTCATAAGCTGAGAATCAGACATACCGACAGCCTGCAGGATGCCGATCTCTTTTTTTCGGACATGCACATTGTTTATCATGGTATTCATCAGATTCAGGACGCTGATAACAGCTAAGATTCCAAGAAACGCATAACTGGCCCCTCTAATTGCGCGAATTGCTGATTTCAGGGTGTCGTACTCCTGTTTCCAGGTTCGAAGCTCGATTCTTCCGGATTGTTCTGTGATAGTCTGCAGAGACTTTTCCAAATTTTTATCATATTTTTGATCTGCTATAATATGAAAAAACGCGTCACAACTGTTTTTGCACAGCCGATCGGCAGCTTCTTTTGCCATAATCAGATAGGCGCCATTCGTCAGGCCGTATTCATAGCTTCCGATTGCTGCAATTTCAAATTCTTTCTGATAGGTATCATCTCCATCATAGACCGTCAGTAATAAGCGGTTGCCGACGGTAAGGTCCGGGTACCAGTGCAGCAGCACTTTGTCAATGATTACCTTATCTCCGGCTTTCAAATCCTCATAGGTGATGCCGCCTTGTTTGATTCCTTTTTCCAGTATGCTGGCATATTCCTGCGGAACACCGTTGATATCGTTACGATCATCTTCTTCAAAAGGGCCTCCGCTTACGCGTACATTTGAAAAGACATCAATCCGTGTTACACCTTCCAGACTTTCTAATTGCTTTTTTAACGTTTCAGAGAGTGGATGGTTTTTTTGTATTTCTGACCATTTCAGCTCTGGGTGCTCTTTATTATTTTCTTCGGTAATGGGGGAAAGCTCATAGGAACCAATAATGGAATTGTTGGCGCCTTCCGAAGGATCAGCACAGGATAAAATGGTTGCAACTATCATGAAAAAAATCCCGGTAGCAGACATGGATAAAATGGTGAGCAGGCTTTTTCGTTTGTTTTCCGTGAGATAGCGGCAGGTTAGCCGGCTAACGGTAAGGGATAGATAGCCTTTTTTGCTGCTCCGTGTTTTTTTGGATGTTCCTTGTGTGCGCAGCGCTTCGATTTCGGAGATTTTTGCTGCTACATGCATAGGCCGCATGAGTGAAATATATACTGTGCATAAAGAAACAGACGCGGCTAGTATATAAATCCACCAATAGAGCGGAGCTTTTATTCCATGATCTAAAAAGTTACGGACGGTTTCAATAAAAACAATATCGTCGGAAGAAAACTGGTATAAGAAGTTCATAGCAAGATTGACCATCAAAGTACCGAGGATCAGGCCAAGCGGGATTGCTAGGGCAGCAATGCATAACCCCTCTCTTAAGATCATCTGTTTGATCTGGCGGCTGGTCGCTCCGAGTGTCTTTAATCTTCCGAATTCCTGAATTTTCTGGTTCATGGACACATAATAAATGCTATAGATCGTAATTACGCCTGCGATTACAATAATTGCCATAATCAGGATAATGGCCGACTGAAATGCGGGATCTACATAATTTGCCATAAGGTAGTCATTATTGATCGCTATATCGGTTTCCTTAATCTGAAATTGTCCGGCGATCGTTTTGATTTTTTCCTCAATTTGTTCTTTCGTAGGGTTTTGTGCATCATTTATCTGAAACAGGAAGCGGTAGGTGATTTGTTGTGCGGATAACTCTTTTTTCAAAAAAGCCTCTGAAATCAGGGCAGTATATGTCTTTTGTTTTTTTGAGGAGATACTGTCTTTCAAAAAACCGCAAATCCGAAATTTTTTTGTTTCTGTAAAATCCAGTGTTCCGTTGCGTAAAATCTGATAAGGAACGTCAATCGAATCTCCGAGTTCTCCGCTTTGTCCGAGAGCTTCCAGTATTCCATCAGAGACGGCGATCTCGTTTTCTGCTTTGGGCAGCGTTCCTTTTTCGAGTGCGGTATGATATAATTTCAGACCTTCAGAATCAATATACAGCATGGAAACGGTGGCATCATTCAGCGTCATCCTGCCGACATCGCTGCGAAGCCCGTAGTGTGAAATATCATGATGCGCAATCAACTGTTGGATCGTCGCTTCATTTACATCACGATAAAGGGCATGCCACGACGGATAGAGCTGATTGACCGCAGCAAATTGAAGGTCTATCATTCCCTTTCCTACGGTCGGGACAGTAAACAACAGCATCGTTGTCAGAAGGATTGCCAGACCAATGAAAAAATTGCGGCTCTTGTAGTATTTCATATTATAAAACGCCACTTTTGTTACGGTATTTATTTTCATCTGTTGTTCACCACCTTGCCATCTGCAATTTCGACAATAGATTCTGCCATCTGGGCAATGGTTTCATCATGTGTAATCATGACGAGAGTTTGCCCGAAATCTGTTACACAGCTTTTGAGCAGCTTCATAACTTCCAGCTCTGTACGGGAATCCAGATTTCCTGTCGGCTCATCTGCCAGAATGACAGCGGGTCTGGTTATCAGCGCTCTTGCAATGGCTACCCGTTGTCTTTGCCCGCCGGATAAGGTGTTTGGCATAGCGTTCCTTTTATCTTTTAATCCGATCTTTTCCAGAACAGTTTCTACATCCTGCACGTTGGTCTTGCGGTTATCAAGGCCGATGGGGAGTACAATGTTTTCCCATACATTGAGTGATGGCACCAAATTGTAATCCTGAAAAATAAAGCCGATCTTTTTTCTGCGAAATTGTGCCAGCCTGTCATTTTTCAAGGAAAATAGATCGGTTCCTTCTAACCATACTTTTCCTTCATCTGGGCGCTCCAGGCCGCCGATCAAATGCAGCAGAGTTGATTTTCCAGAGCCGGAACGTCCGACAATGGCTGTAAATTTTCCTCTTTCTAACTGCAGATTTGAGTGGTCAACTGCTCGAACCAGGTTTTCGCCTGTCCCATAATATTTGCACAGGTTTTCCAGTACTAAAATGTGATTCCTGTCTGTTTTCATGTGTTCGTCCTGCCTTTCTTTTCGTTATTTACATATGATTCTTAACCACTATAACATGCAGGCATTACAAAAACCTTACAGTTCAATAACAGTTTTGTAAGGAATCTTTTGTAACCGTTCAGGTTCAAGCGGCAGCGTAATTTTAAAGACGGTGCCGTTTTTGTCTATTTTCCGTCTTGCAGAGATCGTGCCGCCCTGTCGTTCCAAAATCATTCTGGCAAGATACAGTCCTACACCTGCGCCTTCTTTTGTCTTTTGTTTTGCCTGTGCGCCCCGATAAAAGCGCTGGTATATCTTTTGCAGTTCTTCAGGTCTGATGCCCATTCCTTCGTCTTCGATTTCCAGCAGGATATTAGCTACTAAAGGAATCACACGAACTGTGACAACGGTATGCTCTGAGGAATATTTCACACAATTATCCAAAACATTCGCAATAGCCTCTTCTGTCCATTTTATATCGTGACGAAGGATAATGTCATTCTCCATATGGATACAGATGTCGATGTTTTTATCTTTGGCCTTCATATATATTTGACTGACTGCGGCAGTAAGTGTACGCCGAAAGCCGGTTAAAACAGGAGTTAATTGGATCATGTGTGTTTCAAGGCGGGAAAGCTTTACCAGTTCATGTAAAAGCAGCTCTAATTTTTCAATTTCTTTTTCTCCCCGTGTGAAAAATTCCTTTTTTTCGACTTCATTAAGCCAATTTCCTGCTGCCAGTTCATAACTCATTTTCAGAGATGCAAGGGGGGTCTTTAGCTGGTGAGAAATATCTGTGATGAATGTTTTTGTATTGTTTTCTTCTGTTTTTAGCTGTTGCCTTAATGCGGAAAAATATACACCAAGCTCCCGCAGGGATTCACCGATTTTTAACCATTCTTCGGAAGCATTTGTATAATCTGGTATATATTCATAGTTCCCATTCCGATACTGTTCTAGACATTCATACAATTCCTGCTGTCTTTTCAAAGATTCGCTGCCTTGCCTGCTTTTGTAAAAACGCATGTAAGCCAGTGCGGATGTATAAAACAATCCTGCAAAGAGTCCGGTTCCCCAAAAGAGCCACAGAATAGGATCTGATGCCAGACGATGGAGTTCGTATCCATATTTATCTTCCATGATATGGATACTTTCCTGCATGTTATGAGCTGCCGGTTCGTCCGGTATCAGGCATTTTTGCGTAGATTTCCATATGGTAATCACCTTTGCAGCAAGCGTTGGGTCGTTTGCAGTCAGGGCGAGTATCCGACGGCGATTTAAATAATTTTCATAACCTGCCAGTACGAGCATAAAAGAAGAGAAGAGAATGCAAAATATCAGATAGTTGACGATAAATTTTCTTATTTTTTTATTACTTTTCCTGTCCATATATAGCCGAGTCCTCTCACGTTGGATATTTCATTCGTTCCGAGCTTGTTTTTTAGTCTGCTGATATTAACGGTTACTGTATTATGATCCACAAACTGTCCGTCTATATCCCAGACATGTTCTAAAATACTTTCTTTTGATACAATCTGTCCCGCATTTTCCCACAGGTATGCAAGAAGCTGCAGCTCTTTTTTGCTCAGGACAAGTTCCTGCCCGTGTTTGCTTACCCGCATATTTTTGCAGTCGACGGTGATGTCTCCACAGATCATTGTATTTTGCAGTTCTTTTGCACCGTCGATTCTGCGGGCAAGTGCATGTACTTTGGATACGAGTACCATCAGGGAAAACGGCTTGGTAATGTAATCGTCCGCTCCGGCAGCGTAGCCGTTCACAATATCTGTTTCTGTGTCTAGAGCTGTGAGATAAATCAAATAAATACTGCTTGCTTCACGCACACGTTTTCCAAAATCCAGCCCGTTTCCATCGGGTAATGTAATATCACAAATGACAAGGGAAATATTTTCAGCTTCTAATGCCAGATATTTTTTGGCTTCGGATAAGGTAAAAGCGGAAAGGACGTTATAGCCTGCCTTTTGCAGAGTAATTGTAATGCCTCTGTTTAAATTTTCATCGTCTTCCAGTAGTAAAATTGTGTGCATGGTAGGATCCTCCTCGCAGAAATTTTGTTGTATTTTTATGTCATTTATGTTTGGAGAAACATGAAATGATAGGATGAATTATAGCATAGATTGGTTATGCAGAGCTGTCAAGCATTTTTTTGAAGGACTGTCTGAGTAATGTCGAATGAAATCAAATCCTGTATTTGCAAAAGTTAAAGAAAATTGTGAAAAATGTCGAATAACTTTTATATAGGTATATATGATAGTGCAAACCGATGGAATTCACATGTCAGATCGATGTATAATACAAAAATATTTTTAATCATGTTCTCAAATTTTGTTATTATCGTATATTGTTTATTTGTGATTATGTACATACTTGTATGTGAAAAAACATTACGGTTCGATTGGGTGTTTTTAACATATTTTTTAGCGATTATAGTGTCGCTGCATGATATTATAGGCTGTTTTACGTGTGACATGGCTTTGCGAGGATGTATAAAAAAGGGGGTTGATTAAAATGAGTGTTCAATTATATTTGGTAATATTTGTTTTGATTACATTTTTGACTTTAATTTTTTCATCAGTTACGACTTATAGTGTGATGAAGAAAGATTTTCAGAATAAAATTAAATTGGATGTGACATTGGAACAGATGATAGAATCAGAAAACAGAATAAGCAAGTTCTGTATTGATAATAATATTAAGGCAGGAGAACCGCTTTCTAAAATTGCAAAAATATTGAACGTTGAGCAAGGAGGAATGGATCGAAGTATTAGTGGCCAGGCTTGCTTGAAAGAGGTCGGTGTTTCGCAAAAAAAAGTTGTTGTATTTAAAAATAAATTATCTGAAAAAGAAAAAAATTTTGTATTTGCACATGAAATCGCACATTTACTAAATGGAGACAGTATTCCGGTTACGCGTCCAAATGGACGTAATAAATCAGAGCGTGAACAGATTGCGGATTACACAGCAGCAGCATTATTGATGCCGATGGATGCAGTATATCATTTTTTAATACAAAATAATTATATAAATTCTACCGTAAAGGAAAAGAAAAAGATGCTCTATATGCTTTGTAATCAGTATCATGTAACGGAGATGATTGTTTTACGGCGGATAAAGGAAGTTTGCGCAGTAAAACAATTGGTACAATGAATTAGTTATTTATGTTTACCGAATAAAATATATGGCATATTGGATGTAAAAATCTGATATGCCTGTTTTTTACGGTTGTTTTAAACAACAAAATTTAATAATATGCGCTTATTGTATCATAAAGGAAAATAGGCGAATTTGATTTGATGGATTGCAAAAGCGGCTACATATGTTTATAATAGAAAGACAGTCTGAGTGTATAAAGTTTTCATTAAGTAATATCTTTGTCTGAAAACAAAAATTAAAATAAGGAAATCGAGGGTTGGAATGAAAGATAAGGAATATTTAAATGCAGAAGAAAATGTACAGGAAGAAGAGAGAGGGGAGGAAGAAACAAAGAAGCGGTCGTTTCTTCGGGAATTATTCAGTTTTGTTGAAATTTTTGTTGTGGCGTTTCTGCTGGCACAGTTTATGACAAGATTTGTGGTGATTAATGCGGAGGTGCCGTCAGAGTCAATGGAAAATATGATTGAACCGGGAGATCGGCTGTTTGGATTCAGACTTGCATATGCATTTGACGATCCAAAACGATATGATGTAGTGATTTTTCGCTACCCGGTGGATGAGACGCAAAATTATATTAAGCGTGTAATTGGGCTGCCGGGAGAAAAAGTAGAGATTCGGGAGGGCAAGATCTATATTGATGATTCGGATGTGCCATTAGAGGAGCCGTATTTGCCGGAAGAATGGGTGGATGATAACGATGGATATGTATTTCATGTGCCAACAGACTGCTATCTGATGTTGGGAGATAACAGGAATATTTCTTTGGATGCAAGATTTTGGGCAGGCAAAGCGCTGGAGACAGGTGTTGCGGCAAATCAGGAGGATGCGGATTCGTATACGTATGTGACATCAGAACAGATTCTTGGAAAAGCAGTTATTAAATATTTTCCGAATATTGAGTCCTTGTTGTCTTATTAGGTGAGAGACAGCCGGCAAAACCATTGTGCCAGGTGCAGAGTCGTTCGGGAATCCGTTAAGTAATTGACATTGGCGGTGTTCTGAAACTTGATAGAAATTTATACGGATGGAGGGATCAGTTTTGATAGAAAGTAATAAGCAGGAAGAGGAAGAACAATTAGAAGAGCAATTACAGCAGGAGATGCAGGAGCAGAAAAATCCATGGTGGCGGGAACTGTTAAGTTATGTACGGCTTATTGTATGGTCAACGATCATTGCGGTTATTATCAATCGTTATGTTGTGATTAATGCAGAAATACCGTCAGAATCTATGGAAAACCTTCTGACAGTTGACGACAGGATTTTTGGATATCGTCTGTCGTATGTATTGCAGCAGCCAAAACGCTATGATGTCGTTATGTTTAAATATCCGGTTCATGAAGATACAATTTATATCAAGCGTGTAATTGGATTACCGGGAGAAACGGTTGAAATTAAAAAAGGAAAGATTTACATTGATGGCTCAACAACTCCAATAGAAGAAAATTATTTGCCGGAAAAATGGGTGGACGGTAATGATGGATATGTATTTCATGTGCCCGAAGGATGTTTTTTGATGCTGGGAGATAACCGGAATATTTCAGAGGATGCAAGATACTGGGCGCAGCGAGCCATAGATGCCGGAGTGGCGAAGAACAGGAAAGAAGCAAGCGCTTATACGTATGTTCGTGGCGACAAGATTATCGGACGGGCTATTTTTAAATATTATCCGAAATTTGATTTGTTTTTAAATATATAAACAATGGTCTGTCTCGTAAATGGTATGTTTTGTAAACGGTCTGCTTTGTAATAAAAGCAGACGTTTTTATGTCTGATAAATGATTGTGGCGAAAAAATCAGGAGTGGCAAAGTCATGAAGAAAAATGAAAAAACAAATGTTATGCGTCTGCTGGATCAAAAACGCATTGTCTATGAAAGTCATTTTTATACGAATGCAATCAGCGGATTGGAAGTCGCTGCCGTACTGGGCCAGGACCCGCAGCAAGTATTTAAAACGCTTGTAACAATTGGAAAATCAGGTCAGCACTATGTGTTTGTAGTTCCGGTTGAAAAAGAACTGGATTTGAAAAAAGCAGCAGAGGTTGTAGGAGAAAAAAAGATTGAAATGATACGGGAAAAAGAGCTGCTGCCGCTTACCGGGTATGTGCATGGGGGATGTTCTCCGGTCGGGATGAAGAAGTTGTTTCCAACAGTCATAGATTCCTGCAGTGAACAGCAGAAAACAATTATGGTCAGTGGGGGAAAGATCGGGTGTCAGGTGGAGTTAACGCTGCAGGAGCTAAAGAAGGTGATTCCATTTCAAACTGCGGATGTGAGTGCTTGTTGCATTCTGGAAAAGGAACAAAAAGCCGGCGCAGCTTACTATCATCCAACGTCCGAGAGGCCAATAACCAACACATGATCTCAATTGTTATGCAAATAGTGAAAGTCAAGTACGCTTTTATAAAAAAATACTTTCCTTATAAGAAAAATTGTGTTATACTAGCCACTAGACGTGTTTGAAAGCGTTGTCATTTTTAATTTGCAGGAATTTTAATTCCGTATATATGAATTTGAAAGGAGAATATAGTATGAAACACATTAAAACTTTAAATACCAAAAAACTGCAGAACACAGTAAAAAAAGGCGGCTGTGGCGAATGTCAGACATCTTGCCAGTCTGCATGCAAGACTTCTTGTACAGTAGGCAACCAGACTTGCGAGCATAACAGATAGGATACAGGAAGTATATGGAGCGTGTTTAATTATGCTTTCCGAAAAATGACACAGATAGAAGATATATAAGAGATAGAAAGTGTTTTTTCGGGAAGCTGTCTTTAAGCACGCTTCGCGTATTGAATGAAAATTTACAGTGAAAGAGCAGCATAAAGACCGTCCGCAACGCGTGCGGTCATTTGTGCGTTTGGTGTGGGAGGATGAAACAGGCATTGGATCATCAAGTTCATCAGTATAAAAATAACGGATATAATATTGTTCTAGATGTAAACAGCGGAGCGGTGCATGTCGTAGATGATGTCGTTTACGATGTGCTCGCATTATATGAAACATGTACCGAACA
The DNA here is from genome assembly GCA_910584345.1 of uncultured Eubacterium sp. GTDB lineage: Bacteria > Bacillota > Clostridia > Lachnospirales > Lachnospiraceae > Eubacterium_J. Next base: position 16,926 of record CAJTZX010000054.1, read on the forward strand.
GGAGATCGCCGAACGGTTAAAGGGCACATATCCGGCGAACGAAGTTTCGGAAGCTTATGAAGAGCTTACGGAACTAAAAGAAGCCGGGGAATTGTTTACAAAGGATGAATATAAGGACTATATATTTGACTTTAAAAATCGTCAGACAGTTGTAAAAGCGCTTTGCCTGCATATTGCACATGATTGTAATCTGGCATGCCGTTATTGTTTTGCGGAAGAAGGAGAATATCATGGCCGGCGTGCCTTGATGAGTTTTGAAGTCGGTAAGGCAGCGCTTGATTTTTTGATAGCGCATTCCGGCAGCAGGAGGAATCTGGAAGTAGATTTTTTTGGCGGGGAGCCGACTATGAACCTGGAAGTTGTCAAACAGTTGGTTGCGTATGGCAGACAGCAGGAAAAGCTTCATAACAAAAATTTCCGGTTTACACTGACAACGAACGGGGTACTATTAAATGAAGAAATTATGGAGTTTGCCAACAAGGAAATGGCAAATGTGGTATTAAGTATAGACGGCAGAAAAGAGACAAACGATCATATGCGTCCGTTCCGAAACGGAGCAGGAAGTTATGATTTGATTGTACCGAAGTTTCAGAAGTTTGCAGAAAGCAGAAATCAGACAAACTACTATGTAAGAGGTACATTTACACATCACAATCTGGATTTTTCGAAAGATGTGCTTCATCTTGCAGATTTAGGATTTCAGCAGATTTCAGTAGAACCGGTGGTAGCGCAGGAGACAGACGATTATGCAATCCGTCAGGAGGATTTGCCACAATTGTTTGAACAATATGATAGGTTGGCAAAAGAAATCGTACGAAGGGAAAAAGAAGGGCGTGGTTTCAACTTTTTCCATTTTATGATTGATCTGGAAGGCGGGCCTTGTGTAGCAAAACGATTGTCCGGGTGTGGTTCCGGTACAGAGTATTTAGCTGTAACGCCTTGGGGAGATTTGTACCCATGTCATCAGTTTGTCGGAAATGAAAAGTTTTTGATGGGTAATGTGACAGATGGCGTAAAAAATACGGAAATCCGAGATATGTTTAAAAGCTGCAATGTATATGCAAAAGAAAAATGCAGGGATTGTTTTGCGAGATTTTATTGCAGCGGAGGATGTGCAGCGAATGCATATCATTTTCATGGAGATATTCATGAGGCATATGATATTGGATGTGCGCTACAGAAAAAGAGAGTCGAATGTGCGATTATGATAAAAGCGGCATTGGCACAGGATGAATAATTTTCAAAACAGCAGAAAATGAGTATTAAGGAAGGGATAAAAGAATGAAAAAAGGAAAAGGCATAGCAATTCTTTGTATTGTTCTGGCTTGTATCTTGGGACTTGGATATTATGCGTCCATTATCCTGTCGTCTACAGGGCGTGGGGAGAACCAGAATATTACATTGGGGCTTGATCTGGCTGGAGGTGTCAGCATTACTTATCAGATTGTGGATGAAGGTGCAACGTCAGAGCAGATTAGTGATACGGTATATAAGCTGCAGCGTCGTGTAGATGATTACAGCACTGAAGCGCAGGTAGCCAGAGAAGGCAGTGATCGTATTACAGTTGCAATTCCAGGAGTGACAGATGCAAATGATATTTTAGAAGAACTTGGCACACCAGGTTCTTTGGAATTTCAGGATCCGGATGGCAATGTTGTGCTGACGGGGGACGATGTAGCGAATGCAACTGCCAGATATGTGACGCAGGATGGAAAAAATGAAGCGATTGTAGAACTTACCTTTACGGATGATGCGGCAGAGACATTTTCGCAGCTGACGGCAGATAATATTGGAAAAACGATTCCCATTGTTTATGATGGAGAGATTATCAGCAATCCGGTAGTGAATCAGCAGATTTCCGGCGGAACGGCTTCCATCGAAGGTATGGAGTCCTTTCAGGCTGCAGAAACATTAGCGTCTCAGATTCGTATCGGTTCTTTGTCGCTGGAGCTGGAAGAGCTGACTTCTCAGGTCGTTGGAGCGTCGCTGGGGCAGGAAGCTATTTCGACCGCACTGACAGCAGCAGCAATCGGATTGGCTTTGATTATTATATTCTTGATTGCGTTTTATTGGATCGCCGGTGTGGCGACTTCACTTGGACTGCTTGTTTATACAACATCGGTAGTATCTGTCATTTATTTATTTGAAGTAACATTGACACTGCCAGGTATTGCAGGTATTATTCTTGGTATCGGTATGGCAGTAGATGCGAATGTAGTCATTAATGCACGTATTAAAGAAGAGCTTGCACTTGGCAAATCAACCGGAGCAGCGATTAAAACTGGATATCAGAAAGCGTTATCCGCAATTATAGACGGTAACGTTACAACTTTGATTGCGGCTGCAGTGCTGGCCGTTAAAGGTTCCGGTACAGTAAAAGGCTTTGCTTATACACTGGCGATCGGTATTATCTTATCTATGGTTTCAGCGCTGATTGTGACACGGTATTCCATGTATGCGATTCATGCGATTGGTTTTAAAGATGTAAAATATTATGGCGCTGCAAAAGAACGCAAGGTAGTGGATTTTATTTCAAAACGATATGTATTCTTTATTATTTCCGTTGTTTTGATTGCAGCAGGTTTTGTTGGCGAAGGAGTAAACGCTGCCGGAGGAAAAGGTGCGTTTAATTACAGTCTGGAATTTGTCGGCGGTACTTCTACAACAGTTGATCTTGGAAAAAATTATGAATTGTCAGAAATTGATTCTGAGATTGTTCCACTCATCAATGATGCGCTTGGGACAGCGGAAGTGCAGGTACAAAAGATTGCGGATACTACCCAGGTTATTTTTAAAACCCGTAATCTGGATCTGACAGAGCGTGAGACATTTGCAAAGATTTTTGAAGATCAGTATTCTGTAAAATCAGATGCGATTTCTTACCAGAATGTCAGCGAAACAATCAGTAAAGAAATGACGACAGACGCGATTTGGGCAGTTGTGATAGCAGTTATTTTAATGCTCATTTATATCTGGTTCCGGTTTAATGACTTTAGATTTGCATCTAGCGCCGTCATTGCGCTTTTGCATGATATTTTAGTTGTGCTGACCTGTTATGCACTTGTTCGGATTTCCGTAGGTTCGACGTTTATTGCAGTAATGTTAACGATACTTGGTTATTCCATTAATGATACGATCGTAACCTTTGACCGCATTCGTGAAAATCTGCGTTCAAAGTCCAGAGTTACCGAATCTGAATTAAAAGAAATTGCAAACAGAAGTATCACGCAGACATTGTCCCGATCAATTAATACATCTGTGACGACGTTTGTAATGGTATTATTGCTGTACATTCTGGGTGTGGCATCTATTCGAGAATTTGCACTGCCATTGATGGTAGGTGTTATCAGCGGTACGTATTCTTCGATTTGTATCGCTACGGAGCTTTGGTTTGAAATGAAGATTCGTCAAAAATCTTCAGGTGAGAAGAAAAAGAGCGTAAAAAAGAAAATGGCATAGGATAGAAATATAAAGATATGGCAGGGAATGAAAGTCTCTGCCATATCTTTATGTGCAGATTCAGACTGTTCAGTCAAGTGACTGTTATATGCGCAGCCATTGACAATATTTCAGCAAATAAAAACAATGCTTTAAAATTTTATCTGTTCCTCCGGCTTAAAACCCGGATATTTTTTTTCTTTTGTACGGCCAAGCAGGTAATCAACGCTTACATCGTAATAATCTGCCAGCTTTATAAAGATTTCTATCGGTATATTGATTTTGCCAAGTTCGTATTTGGAGTAAGTCGTCTGTTTAACGTTCAGGTAATTTGCCAGTTCAATTTGTTTTTTATCATTATCTTCTCTCAGGTTTCTAATATTTGGAAATATCATCGTATCCTCCTGCTATTTTTGTAATTTTTAATATCTATTTTAAAAAAGTCGTGATAAGACTATTGCAAAATAGTCGCAATACGACTATAATAAAGGGAGCGCAGATGTTGAAAAGAACCATAACTAACCGATTTCCCTGAGCTTGTTGAGCAATGTGTACATAATGTACGCACGGATTTATGGTACTGTTTAGAAAATCCCTTAAAACGAAACAGTTTTCAGCCTGCGCAGGATGCCCTGCCTGATTGATTCAGGCAGGGTTTATTGTGGAAAATTTCCCAATTACTACTTGAAATTATGTCGCCGTCCATATATAATTATGCCTGATACGATTGTAATAAATCTGAAGAGAGGAGCTTTTATTATGTACACATTGGAAGATATTCAGGCAGTAGATGCGGAGGTAGCGGCTGCGATTACGGCAGAATTGGACAGGCAGAACAGCCACATTGAGCTGATTGCATCTGAGAACTGGGTAAGCCCGGCAGTTATGTCTGCAATGGGCAGCGTTATGACAAATAAATATGCAGAAGGATATCCGGGGCACAGATACTATGGCGGCTGCGAATGTGTGGATGTAGTAGAAGAATTGGCAAGAGAACGTGCAAAACAACTGTTTGGCTGTGAATATGCAAATGTACAGCCGCATTCCGGCGCACAGGCCAATATGGCGGTACAGTTTGCGCTGCTTTCGCCGGGCGATACGGTTATGGGTATGAATCTTGACCATGGTGGACATCTGACACACGGAAGCCCTGTGAATTTTTCCGGGACGTATTTCAATATTGTTCCTTATGGTGTCAATGATGAAGGCTTTATTGATTATGATAAACTGATAGAGACGGCAAAGGAATGCAAGCCAAAAATGATTATCGCAGGCGCTTCTGCATATGCACGTACGATTGACTTTGAGAAGTTCAGAGAAGCGGCAGATGCAGCCGGCGCTTACCTGATGGTAGATATGGCGCATATTGCAGGTCTGGTGGCAGCCGGATTGCATCCGTCGCCGATTCCGTATGCGGATGTAGTGACGACAACGACGCATAAAACGCTGCGTGGGCCAAGAGGCGGTATGATTTTGTGCAAAGATGCGGAACTTGCCAAGAAGTATAAATTTAACAAATGCGTATTCCCAGGCATTCAGGGCGGGCCATTGATGCATGTGATTGCGGCAAAGGCTGTTTGCTTCAAAGAAGCGCTCGATCCATCGTTTAAAGTATATCAGCAGCAGATTGTAGATAATGCACAGGCGCTTTGCAAAGGATTGACAGATCGAGGGATAGGCATTGTATCCGGCGGAACGGACAATCATTTAATGCTGATTGATCTGACCGGATTCGGTCTGACCGGAAAAGAAGTAGAAGCAAGATTGGATTTGGCGCATATTACAGCAAATAAAAATACGATTCCAAACGATCCGCAAAAGCCAACTGTAACAAGTGGCATCCGGCTAGGAACCCCGGCAGTTACTTCAAGAGGCATGAATACACAGGATATGGATCAGATTGCACAGGCGATCGCGATGATGATTAAAGAAGGAGACGGAGCGGCTCAGGAAGCGCTTGCAATTACACAGGCATTGACTGCAAAATATCCTTTAAAATAGCGGAATGTATTTTTTGGAGGAAATACTATGTTAGATATTAAATTTGTCAGGGAAAATCCTGAGCTGGTAAAACAGAATATCAGAAATAAATTTCAGGAAAAAAAGCTTGCTCTCGTAGATGAAGTGATTGAGCTGGATGCACAGGCACGTAAGGCACAACAGGAAGCAGATACTTTGAGGGCGAACAGAAATCAGCTTTCCAAACAAATCGGAGCGCTGATGAAGGAAGGAAAAAAAGAAGAAGCAGATTCCGTAAAAGCACAGGTTGCTGCAGATGCAAAACGTCTGGAAGAGCTGGAAGTGCAGGAAAAAGAGCTGCAGGAAAAGGTTTTTAAGCATATGATGGTCATTCCTAATATGATAGACCCTTCTGTTCCGATTGGGCCTGATGATTCCTGCAACGTGGAAATTCAAAAATATGGAGAACCGGCTGTGCCTGATTTTGAGGTGCCTTATCATACGGAGATTATGGATCGGTTTGACGGCATTGATCTGGATGCGGCAGGTAAAGTAGCCGGGAATGGTTTTTACTACCTGATGGGCGATATCGCAAGGCTGCATTCAGCAGTTATTTCTTATGCCAGAGATTTTATGATCGATCGTGGCTTTACGTACTGCGTGCCGCCGTTTATGATTCGCAGCAGTGTAGTAACCGGAGTTATGAGCTTTGAAGAGATGGATGCGATGATGTATAAGATCGAAGGAGAAGATCTGTATCTGATTGGTACGTCTGAGCATTCTATGATTGGAAAGTTTATTGATACGATTCATGAGGAAGAAAGCCTGCCTTATACAATGACAAGCTATTCTCCGTGTTTCCGTAAGGAGAAAGGCGCACATGGCATTGAGGAGCGTGGTGTTTATCGGATTCATCAGTTTGAAAAACAGGAAATGATTGTCGTTTGCAAGCCGGAAGAATCCATGCAGTGGTACGATAAGCTGTGGCAGAATACGGTAGATCTGTTCCGCAGCCTGGATATTCCGGTACGTACGCTGGAATGCTGTTCCGGTGATCTTGCGGATTTAAAAGTGAAGTCCTGTGATGTGGAAGCATGGTCTCCGCGCCAGAAGAAATATTTTGAAGTGGGAAGCTGCTCCAATTTAGGAGATGCACAGGCAAGAAGGCTGAAAATACGTGTAAAGGGCAAAGATAAAAATAAATATTTTGCACATACGCTGAATAACACAGTAGCAGCTCCGCCAAGAATGCTGATTGCATTTTTGGAAAATAATCTGAATCGTGATGGAAGCGTCAATGTACCGGAAGCATTGCGGCCATATATGGGCGGAAAAGAAATGCTGGTTCCGAAAAAATAATGAATCATAAGGGAACTGTAATACTGAAAAGTGAATAGTTAAATAAAATTGACAGAAAGCTGTTCCTGTAGGAGCAGCTTTTTTGTACAATAAAAATCTGCAGGAAAAGGCAGGTAACTTAGGATAAAATAATAAATCTTTATTGAAACTTTTTTCCAAGAGATCCATTCTAATATAATAAAAGGTTCTAAAGGAGGTGGAAAAACTTGAACATTTTGTCCGGAAAAAAAGAGAAAAAGCAAAAAGAGCTTATTGAGCAGATTATTTTGGAAAATTATAACCAGTATTACCGATTGGCTTATGGATATACCCATCACGCAGAAGATGCCTGTGATATTGTGCAAAATGGCGCTTATAAGGCACTGAAAGGCTGTAACACATTGAAACAGCCGGAATACGCGAAAACCTGGGTATATCGAATTATGCTAAATGAATGCTTTGAGCATATGAGGCAGCCAAAGAATTTGTCCTATGAGGCAGTGAAGGAGGAAACGGGCATAGAAAATGGCAGCAGCGAAGACCGTTATGCAGATATAGATTTGCAGAGAGCGATTGATGCACTGCCGGAAAAGGAGAAGGCAGTCATTTTGTTAAAATATTTTGAAGAAAAAAAACTGGAGGAAATTGCTGAGATTCTGGATGAAAATGTAAGTACGGTAAAAAGCAGGCTGTATCGATGCTTGAAGAAGCTGCGCGGCAGTCTTTCAGAGGAAGAAGCCTGCGGCACAGCGTTGTTGTAGTATGGGATCCGACGTTTGAATATACAGAATGGGCAGGTGATAATATGATTAATTTTTCTGAAAGAAAAGAGCGAAATAATCGGTTGGAAGAGCAGCTTCAATTTATGAAGGCCGAATACCAAAAGCAGGAAATGTCAAAGGAACAGTTGGAAAAACTACGTGCAAAAATGAAGGAAGCAGGGCGTGATGCCGACAGACAGTACAGAAAGAACGGATTGGTCAAATATGCAGCGGCCGCCGCAGTTTTTTTTGCGGTATTGATGATCCTGCCGAATACATCCCCGGCAGCAGCGGATGCAATGGAACGTATCCCTCTGATTGGCCCGCTTATAAAAGTGGTAACATTTCGTGATTATGCATATGAATCGGAACGGCATATGGCACATATCAAGGCGCCGGAGCTTACGTTAGAGGAACAGGAGTCAGATAACAGAAGCCATTTAAAACGCACGACGGAAGAGATTAACGCCGAAATACGCAGAATTACAGATGAATTAGTGAAAGAGTTTGAAGCGAACCTGGAGTACGAGGATGGTTATCAGGACGTAATGACAGATAGTGAAGTGCTGGCTACTACAGAGGATTATTTCACATTAAAGCTTAACTGTTATCAGGGAGCCGGCAGCGGGTACGAATGGAATTATTATTATACGATTGACTTAAATACAGGAGAACGGTTAAAACTCAAAGATATTTTCAAAGAAGGCGCAGACTATATTACACCAATCAGCGAATCGATCAAAGAGCAGATGCAGGCGCAGATGGAGGCGGATGAAAACGTCACATACTGGCTGCATGATGGAATCGAAGAGTGGAATTTTAAAAAGATATCTGAGGATGTATCTTTTTATTTAAACGCAGATGGAAATGTGATGATTGCCTTTAATGAAGGCGATGTGGCTCCGATGTATATGGGTACCGTAGAATTTGAGATTCCTGCGGACGTGCTGGATGATATACGTAAATATAAATGAATAAATAGTAGTTGTTAGAGGTTTTATTAATTCCTCTGTATCGTTCATATGTAAACGGTGCAGAGGGATTTTTTTGAAATTAATATAAGAGAAATTAATAATTTAGTCTATTGATAAACACTACTTTACAACTTTATAAATGATACCCCTGTTTCTTAACTAGCTGTT
>CAJTZX010000055.1 GCA_910584345.1 uncultured Eubacterium sp.
ATTTTCTTGTTTAAATGCCAATACTTTCTCATCCTGTGCTGCCATTGTTTCAAATGCCTGCTGTTTGCTGTTTAGCAAATCTGCAAGCTGACTGCGTAAGGTTTCATCTGTCACATATGTATCCAGATTGCTGCTGATCTTTGTAAACAGCGCCCGAATCGCTTCTGCTTCCTTGGACACATCCGCTCCTTCTACTACATGTTTACTGTAAGCAGCAAACTGCTCGTTCAGCTGTGTAGCTGCTTTTTTAAAATCGTATTTATCCGTAATCGCAAAGGTTGCAGTCAACTCCTCATAGGTACCTTCTTCAAAATAGATATCAAACGATAGACTGTCATAATCTTGTATCTCATAATCTTTTAACGGAAATTTTACAGATACCTCCTCCCAGCTGTCATTTGCTTTTGCAAACAGACTGTCCGTCAGCACCGAAGGCTCTCCCGCAAAATCCCCAATCGTAAACTCCTGTATGGCAGCTCCATATGTCCCTGCAAAATCTTCTTGTGTCATAGCAGAAAGATCTATGTTTTCTGTTTTGCCGCCTTTGGATAATACAAAATGATTGACCACTATGTTTCCTTTGTAATCTACTGCTGTCGCGCCGATTCTGGCTAAAAACTGGTCTCTCTTTCCAACCGCCGGAATTGCACTTGTATATGTATATTTGTAATAATTTTTTCCCCCTACACGTACCTGCTTTGTATTATTTCCAATCGTCACCCAGCTGCCATCTACCCAGGAACGGTCGTCTGCAATCGTTACAAACCCTTCTTCCAGCTTTTCATCCTGCTCCAAAAACTGCTCATAAGTTCCCGCATCAGAAGTATATCCGCGTTCACTACTTAATTCTCGGATAGAACGATAGTTGTCTCCACATTCAGATATACTATCCTCCATGTTTTTTAGCTCTTCTGAAAAACGGTTCCCTGCAGACTGCACTGCTGCTGTTACACTATTTTCCATATTTCCCATATTTTCTACGATACCTGCCAAATAGGAATCTTCCAGAAAATACAAATATGAAGTATCCAAGCTCTGGTTTTCATACTGATAGAGGTTGATCCGGTTCATTTCTGTCAATACATCCTGATTACGATTATTCTGATTCAAGGACACAATACCAACAGCTCCTAAAATGATCGACGCCGTAACCGCCGTTCCTCCCATTAGAAGGATTTTTCCTCTGATACTTTGCAAAAATCTTCCTTTGCCGCCTAAATTTTCGCTTCGTTTTCTTTTCATTCGTTCCTCCTTCTCCATTGTTTTACTTAAATAAATAATTCGTCCAACAAACAAGCTAAATTTAGTATAACACTTTTCCTTAATTTTTCAACTATTTTTACTATAATTTATTCATTTTATTAATTTATTTTAATCAAATTTAACTGTGCATTTTTTGCACATGAACTTTAATCCATCACAATCTCGTCTACTGTAACAAACTCATACCCTTCTTTTTGCAAACGGTCAATAATGCTAAGCGCAGCCCGGACAGTCGTTGGATATTCGTCATGCATTAAAATAATGCTGTTTTCCTTAATCTCACGATAAACGGTATTGCATATTTTCGATTCATTTTTACATGCCCAGTCCATCGTATCTATCGTCCACAATACCTGAATCATTTCGATATCTTTTTCCAGCCTGCTTGAACCGTTTCCAAAAGGTGGACGCAAAAAACACGGTTCTTCCCCCGTGTATTTTGTAATTACCTCATTTGCTTTTAAAATCTCCTCTTTTGCTGCTGATTCTGTCATATGTCGGATATCCACATGATTATATGTATGGTTTCCGATCAGATGCCCGTCTTTTACAAGCCGTTTCATAATCTCCGGCTGCGCTTCTGCCTGTTTCCCTATTACAAAAAAAGTTGCCTTTACCTTTCTCTCGGCAAGTCCGTCCAGCAGCATCGGCGTATATTCTGAATCCGGACCATCGTCAAATGTAAGGGCAATTTTTTTCTTCTCCTGCGGGCCGACGCTTACATCTGTGCTGACACTGCCACCGGACATTGCCTTCGAGCCATCCGGCTGTGCATCTGTCATCGTAAACAGTTTTGCCACTCCCAGGAAAAAAAGAAAGATAGTTACTGAAAGGACCATGCCGTAACGTTTTTTTCTCGATTTCATCCAATACTCCAGTGCGATATGCTCTTACTCTATTGTATTCAGCAGTTTTTTATTTATATCCGTTATTTATATTCGATACAAGCCAAAAACCAGGTTATGCACCAAAACGTGAAAAATGCTTTCTATAAAGCAAATCTTACAGAAAGCATTTTTCAAACACGCTCCAAAGTACCTGACAGATTTTTGATTCACACCACCAGGAATAAGCGCCATAACATTTTCAAAAACCGCCGCAGCGATATAGCGATCAGGATTTACGAACTGCCTCCAATTGTCCATCTGTCAGCTGTATTTGAATCGTATCTCCGCTTCCTACCAGATCCGCCAATATCACCTTTGCTGCAAGCGTCTCTACCGTCTTTTGTAAATATCGTTTGAGCGGCCTTGCCCCATAGATTGGATCATAGCCGTTTTCTACAATAAACTTCTCCGCCTCTTGTGTTAACTCCACAAACAGGCTGCGATCTATTAAACGTCTGTTTAAATCTTCCATCAGCAGCCGGATAATATTGCTGATATCCGTCTTCGTCAACGGCTTAAACAAAATAATCTCATCCAAACGGTTTAAAAATTCCGGACGGAAACCTCCCCGTAGCTCAGCCATAACAGCTTCTTCGCATTCCGGCTGAATATCCCCTTTTGCATCAATTCCTTCCAGCAGATGTTCAGAGCCGATATTAGAAGTCATAATGAGTATCGTATTTTTAAAATCTACCGTTCTGCCCTGAGAATCCGTAATGCGTCCGTCGTCTAATACTTGCAGAAGTACATTAAATACGTCCGGATGCGCTTTCTCAATCTCGTCAAACAACACTACAGAATATGGCTTTCTACGGACTGCCTCTGTCAGCTGTCCCCCCTCTTCATAGCCTACATATCCCGGAGGCGCTCCGATCAGGCGAGATACCGAATATTTCTCCATGTATTCGCTCATATCCAACCGCACCATATTATTTGCGTCGTCAAACAAACTTTCTGCCAGCGCTTTCGCAAGCTCCGTCTTGCCGACGCCGGTCGGGCCAAGAAACAGAAAAGAACCAATCGGCTTCGTCGGATCTTTAATGCCTGCTTTTGATCGGATGATCGCTTCAGTCACTTTTGTCACACCCTCATCCTGCCCGATGACCCGTCTATGCAATTCCTGGTCCAGATGCAGCGTTTTATTGCGTTCGCCCTCCGTCAGCTTTGCAACCGGAATGCCTGTCCAGCGGGAAATAATTCTGGCAATCTCCTCTTCACTGACATTTTCATGCATCAGTGTCAGATCTTCGCTTTTTACCTTTTCTTCTTCTATTTCCAGCTGTCTTTGTATCTGCGGAAGCTTTCCATACTGTAATTCCGCAGCTTTGTTCAGATCATACTGCTGCTGCGCCTGTGCAATTTCTTTTTTCACATTCTCCAGTTCTTCCCGCAATCCCTGCACCTTTTCAATCAATGCTTTTTCGTTATCCCACTGCGCTTTTTTCGTTTGAAATTCACTGTTTAGCTCAGCCAGCTCTTTTTGCAAATGTTCCAGCCTTTCCTGACTCAGATGGTCAGACTCTTTTTTCAGCGCCGTTTCTTCTATTTGAAGCTGCATGACACGCCGGTTCAGCTCATCCAGTTCTGTCGGCATCGAGTCCAGCTCTGTCTTGATAAGTGCACAAGCCTCATCCACCAGATCAATCGCCTTATCCGGCAAAAATCGATCGGAAATATAACGATTAGATAACACTGCTGCCGATACAAGCGCACTGTCTGTAATCTTAACTCCATGAAAGACCTCATAACGCTCTTTCAACCCTCTTAAAATCGAGATCGTCTCCTCTACGGTCGGCTCATCTACCATAACAGGCTGAAAACGTCGTTCCAGGGCTGCGTCTTTTTCAATATATTCGCGATATTCATCCAGCGTTGTTGCACCAATACAATGCAGTTCTCCTCTGGCCAGCATAGGTTTTAACATATTTCCAGCATCTAGTGCACCATCTGTTTTGCCAGCGCCTACAATCGTATGCAGTTCATCTATAAATAAAATAATCTGTCCTTCGCTCTTACGCACCTCATCCAAAACTGCCTTCAGCCGTTCCTCAAATTCACCACGATATTTTGCTCCAGCCACAAGCGCCCCCATATCGAGTGCAAACAGCTTCTTATCCTTTAATCCTTCTGGAACATCACCCCGCACAATCCGCTGCGCCAGTCCTTCAATCACTGCCGTCTTTCCGACACCCGGCTCACCAATTAAAACCGGATTATTTTTCGTTTTCCGTGACAAAATCCGTACAACATTGCGAATCTCATTATCACGTCCAATGACCGGATCCGACTTTTGCGCACGTGCACGCTCGACCATATCATATCCATATTTTTCCAGCGTATCATACGTAGCCTCAGGATGATCCGAAGTCACCCGCTGATTGCCGCGTACGGTAGAAAGCGCCTGTAAAAAACGTTCTTTTGTAATACCATATTCTTTAAAAATGGCCTTCATCGCCTGATTCGGATATTTTAACAGGCTTAAAAACAAATGCTCTACCGACACATATTCATCACCCATCTGCCGTGCCTCATCCTCTGCACTGATGAGCGCTTGATTCAAATTCTTTCCTATATAAACCTGCCCGCCGGATACTTTTACCCTCGCATTTAGATACTGCATGGCATTTTCCATAAAGTGTTCTTTCTGAATCTCCATTTTTTCAATCAGCTTTAAAATCAGGCCATCCTCCTGACGCAGCAAAGCTACAAGAAGATGCTCCTGCTCGATTTCCTGATTGCCGTATTCATATGCTAACTTTTCGCAGTCGTTTACTGCTTCGATGGATTTCTGTGTAAATTTTTGAATGTTCATAAAATTGCCTCCTTTTTAAGAGCGAGTGCTTTCACACTCAAATCAGGAATTTACTTTGTCTGAATGAAATATAGCACGAATTGTTAGCCACGTCAAGAGGTGAGTGCTAAAATTGTGTGAAAATTTTATGTAGTGCTGATTTTGTGCGGTTTCTAATGGTATTCCCTGTCTATGCTCATGCCCTGCCGCCTTTCCGGGTCAGTTTTGTATCATCAAGCCATCTGATACCCCTTCCAAAATCAAAATGATAATTCCACGCAGTAAATTATTTTTATACTTCTAAAATAACTTTCAGCAAATATAAAAATATGTGTTTTCCTGTTGGCAAATACTTTTATATGTGTTATTATATACTTGTCAGGAGGGAACACTACATGAAAAGCTATTCATCAAGGGAAGTTATCAACATGCTAAAGGCAGACGGTTGGTATGAGGTAAACGTGGTAGGTAGTCATCATCAATTTAAACACCCAACTAAAAAGGGGCGTACCACAATAAAACATCCTGACAAAGACATACCGCTCCCAACGCTGAAACGCATTGAAGACCAGTCGGGGCTAACATTTAAGTAGCCCTGGCTACCTTTTACAAAATAAATCCAGGAGGTAAATTTATTATGAAAAAAGTAGAACGCTATTTTTATCCTGCTGTATTCACGTATGCACCCGGTCAGGAAATTGCCATAGATTTCCCAGACTTAAAAGCTGCCACTAGCGGCACGAATGAAGATGATGCCCTGATTTCTGCCCGTGAACTGCTTGGATGTGTCCTTTTCGGTCTTGAAGAAGACGGCGAAAAAATACCATCTCCTACCCCGTTGTCTGATATAAAAGTTAAAGAAAATGAACGGGCAATTCTTGTTGATGTTTATATGCCGTCTATCCGCATGGCACAAGTAAACCGCTCTGTAAATCGGACTGTAACACTACCTGCCTGGCTTAATGCTGTGGCATTGGAACACAATGTAAACTTTTCACAGATTCTACAAGACGCATTAAAAGCACAGTTACACTTAGGATAAACTTTCAATGTTGAAGCATTGCGATATAGGGGATATTTTTCAATATGTGCCGAATATTTGAATCATTTCAGAGCGTAAAGTTATCTGAATACAGACATGAAACAGGAAAGCGGTTCCAGTAATTCCTAATGCACAATATGAAATAATAAAAGATAGATTTAATGATAATCATAACCCTTTTGATTTTGTACTTCTTTCTCGCACTTGTTATGGTGGAGTAATTCGTTTCAGAAAAGCCGATGGGTACATGAGCACCCTTTATGGGCAAAAATTGCAGAATGTAAAGCAAGAGGTGTAAAAGTAATGCTTAGCATCAATGGCAGAAAAGACTCTGGAAAAACAGATATATCAGCATGTCCTCCAAAGAAATTGTTCGAACGACAGATTTTTATAGATTGTGGCGTATCTATGATCGACCGATTACAAAACAGTGGAAAAACAATGAGTGATAAAAAAATCGATGATCAACTTCTCTTAACATGGTAACTCCAAAAGCTTCGTGAGATTTTCAAATCTCACGAAAATTTAGGAGGCATTTTTGAATAACTACATTTAATTTTTTGATTTGATTTAGATAATAACGATCATTTCTTAGTTTCAAAATATCTTCGTATTTCAGCCACATACAAAATCTCTACTGCCAAAACAAACGCATCCGCTCCATCAGCTCGCTCCTTTGCGCCGTCTTTTTCAAAATACTGCGTACCGATGCCCGTTCGAACCTGTGGTTATTATACAAAAAACGAACCAACGTTACGATCCACAGAAGCGGCCAGAACACGATCACACGCCCTGCCTTCGGAAAATTTAAATGCATTTGATGATGAAACTCTTTGACATATGCCAAAAATCCTGTCGCACGCATTGCTACCATCCGGTCTGTCTGCGACCTGCCAAACTCTCCGGCCTGCAAAACATCCTGCATAAAGTCTTCGATAAGCTCATCCCATGCCGACGCTTTGATCGTTTCCGTTTCTCGTTCTTTCGTTATTCGCTCTTTTGCTGCCCGTTCCTTCATTAAAAACGACACTTTTTCTTCCTGCAGCCCCAAATACCGCACGCAAGCTGCTGTAAGTATCCGTACAAACTGTTCCGTCTTACTCTGCTCTATCAGTTTCATAAACTGTTCTTTCTCAGTCACAGCAACTTCCCTGTTCCAAAATAACGTCCAGTCACATAGATTTTTCAGGCCAAACCCTTCTCTTAAAAAATGCTGCAGCATATGCACAACCAAATAAAATGCATGATATGCGTCTGCTGGCTGCAGCAGACGGACACCCCATGCTGTATTTTCTGCGATATGATTTCCATATTCCGGCAGGATATTTTTTAAATACTCATTGACCTTCTGATTCTCAAAAGGCTCTGCCAACGTATGATGCAGCTCTATCGAAATCCCCTCTGCATTTCTTAGATCCGTATGATGCAGCGCCAGCTGTTCCTCATCTGCCAAAAATCCCACCTGCTGCAGCAATCGCAATGCCCGCTTATATTCTGGTTCCTGAGGAATAAGCAAATCCACATCTCCAGACTTGCGGTATTCCGGCACCGGATACAATACGGCTGTGGCCGCGCCTTTTAACGTAACTGCCGCAATTCCATATTTTCCAAGATAATCTGTTAAATAAGCTGTAAGAAAAAGCAGACGATAATTGGACAATACTGTAATCTGTGCAGACTTTTGCACCCGCTCCCAAATGCAGGCCGCTGTTCCTGTTTGTTCTTCTAAAACATCATACAACATTGCTGTAACCGCGTGAGATTGTGCCAAATGCAAAAGCTTTTCCCAATCACAGTCTATATTTCTTTCGATTTTATTTACATCCTTATGCTCATTCTTATTCTCTTTTCCCATCGCGGCACACAGTAAATCTAACAGCACGCTTTCTTCTTTGCTCCATCTTGCGGACATCCTAAAAACCTTCTTTTTCTTTCAAATAATCGATTGCTTTTAAGCTCTGATCTGTGTTATGATTACGCATATGACCGACAGCAAAACGACGAACCAAACAGCTGCAACACAGAAAGGACTTCTTTATGCTCATTCAAATCAAAAAAAATATTCTGATTCCGGCAATATCACTGGCGGCCCTGTCTCTCATCACCGGCTCCCTGTTACTATTATACACGTTTTACAGCAAAAACCACTATTTTTTCACTTACGTGCCTGCACAATATCAAGAGACTTCCGAACGGCTGGATAACCCATACCGCGGCTGGTATCATATGTACGGATATGCTCTGTCAGACAGCAGGCCGGTTTTCTCAGAAACGATTCAAAAGCAAATACGGGACTCGAACGGCTGCCAACTCGCATTGTTGGAAATCAATCTGAATCAGTATACGTCCGGCGATATTTCTGCCTTTGCACTCTCACAGCTGGAAATGATCCTTTCTGCATGGGAACAGTCTCACCAGCATTTGATCCTGCGATTTTTATACGACTGGGACGGCAATGCACAGCAGACAGAGCCACCATCAGACAGTATTATATTAAGGCATATGGACCAAACTGCAGAAGTCGTCAATCACCATACCAAATCCGTGTATATAGTGCAAGGCATCTTTGTCGGCAACTACGGAGAAATGCATGGTTCTTCCCATTTAAACATAGCATCCGTGCGCATGCTTGCCAAACATCTTGCAAGTATTTTGGATCCCTCCATTTATCTGGCAGTGCGCACTCCACAGCACTGGCGTGCTATTACAGAAAGCTTTGAACCTTTGACTGAAAAAAACGCCTGGGACGGCTCCTTATCTGCCCGCCTTGGATTATTTAACGACGGCATACTTGGCTCCGCCACAGACCTTGGCACTTACAGCGAATCGAAAGATACCGATCCCCTTTTGCCATCTGCAAAAGCTGCATCCGATTTTTCAGTACGCGCAAGCCGCAGCGAAGAACTGGCATTCCAGCAAAAACTATGCAGCTACGTTCCAAACGGCGGGGAAGCTGTCATTGACAATCCTTATAATGATTTTTCATCTGCTGTTTCTGCATTTTCAACGATGCACGTTTCCTATTTAAATCGATTACACGATGCAGCTGTGCTAGAAAAATGGGAACTTGCCAGTTATCAGGGCAGCGATTGCTATCAGGGTCTTAATGGACTGGATTATATCGAAAGACACTTAGGCTACCGCTATGCCATCAAGGATTCTGCCCTGACATATACAAAGCGCGGAAACGGGCCTGCTGTACTGAGCCTTACCATTGCAAACAGCGGTTTTTCCGCCTGCTACCGTCCACTGACTGCTGAACTGATTTTGCATCATACACAATCAGGAGAATACCGCATCCTTCCATTTCATACGGACACTCGGCTTTGGGCATCCGGTTCCTCTGCCACCCTAGAGCTCTCTTTAGATGGAAGCAGCTATGCACCAGGAGATTACACCGCTTATTTCAGACTGACCGATCCATCCTCTGGCAGACAGATACAGCTTGCAAACACAATGACACCTGACGACACTTTTGGTTATCCCATCGCAGTTTTACAAATTCAAAAATAATCCAATCCATACTTTCTCATGCTGTCTGCCATTTGCAAAACTGATACACCGGCGATCCCGCTTTCTGCGCATCTGCACATAAATCCGGTACTCGCCGTTTTCCTTCTCCGGTGCAAACTGGCAAGACAAATGGCAAGGAACATGCGGCATAAAATCTTTTGGCAAAAGCGAAAGCAGCTTTGTTCGAACATTTCTCCCTTCTGCTTCTGCCGTAATGATAAGTTCCGCCTCTTCCAACATTCCGGCAAATCCTGTATTTTCCAGTTCAATATCTAAATGCAGCCCTTGCGTCACCTTTCCGGATACTTTACGTATGACCGGACGATACCCAAGATGTGCGCCGATATAATCCAGTCCATTCATTCCCTTCCAGATTCCTTTTCCTTCCCATCGCATACTTTGCCAGCGATCTAAACATTGTTTATCATGCACAGCGTTTAAATAACACAAATGTACCTGACGCATTTCTGTAACTGCCTGTTTCAGTTCACTTTCCTCTGCAGTTCCAACAGCTTCGCCTCCATAAGGAAGATATTGATGGACTTCTTCCAAAAACAAAAGTTCATCCAAACGACTCCAACTCTCTTCCCAGGCTGCCGAGGAACGCTGTTTTCTTCCATATGTACCTAAATCGGAATCCGAGCCAAACATGCCATCGTTAAAAACGCAAACCCGCCCCAGCGACTCCATATCCTGTTTGTGCAAAATCCTCCATTGCAGCGGTGTACGTACTGCTATCGGAATCTGCTCTCCTGCTACATCACGAAGCGTTTGCGCTAACAGCCGTAATTTTTCTTTTGACAAATACCTGGAGCTGTGCATCTCTCCCCAGCTGCCAATAAATAATCCTTGCAGGAGCAAAATATCATCTGCGTACTGCCTTAACAGACTTCCGATCTGTCGGATATGTATTACAATCTGCTGAATTTCATCCGGTTCCGCCAGCAATCCCTGACCGGTATTGTCATAAGTAAAACGTAAAATCATTTCTTTTTGATGTTCTCTGAAAAACTGCATCAGCTGTTCCAGCTGCAGCAATGCTTCTCCTGGAATTTCCAGACTGCGAAATGCTCCGATAACAATGACTGCCTGTACGAGTGTCTCATTATCCTGCAGCGACCAATACAGCTCATCAAAATCAATCTTACGCTCCAAGTAAAATGTATAAATTCGGCACCACCCACATGCCGGATTGATTAATCGATCTGTACTCTCTGTCACCTGCACATTTTGAAATCTCCATTTTCCTTTGCCAAACAATCTATTCATAAATCTTATCTCCACAGCTCCCTGTATCCAGCTTTAGTACACGAATCCTTACAAACACGGCCATCATACTAAAAAACATGCGAAACATATACACGAAAGGCTTAAATCCGGAATGCATACTCTTCCCCGTCATTCTTGGGTGCATGACTGCCGGAATTTCCTGAATTTTAAACCCTAGCAGCAGCATTTGCAGAATCATATTTGCATCCGGGTATCTGTCATCAAAATGGCTGTACTTGGAATAATACAAAACCGCATTCCAGTTTAACCCCTGCAGGCCAGTCGTTGTATCCGTAATCCATCTGCCGGAAAACAAATGCACCATCCATTTAAAAAAGCCATAGGCAAGCCGTTTACTAAGCTTCGTTGGATAAGCAGTGCTGCCCTGCATATATCTGGAACAGAGTACAATGTCTGGTATCTGGCCTGTATCATCCTTCGTTGTCAATGCCTCGTAAATTTTTGGAATATTACATACATCATGCTGCCCGTCCGCATCCATTTGTATCACATACCGATAGCCGCGCCGAATTGCATACTTATACCCAAGCTGAAGCGCACTCCCATATCCTAAATTAAATACATGGGTTACCAGCTTATGTGGAAATCTGCTGCGCTTTACAATCCAGTTCGTTTCATCTGCGGATGCATCATTCATAACAAGCACATCTGCTAATTTTCGTATTTGCGGCTGATCCAGATCTTCCAATACTTTCCGAATGTTTTTCTCTTCATTATATGCCGGAATAATAATCAGCACTTCCTTATCGACTCTTTTTCCCATGTGCATCTCTCCCCATTTGTAACCTGTCAGGCAAATGCTGCAGCTTGTCACCCGATTAACTCTAACAATTGTGTCAGTTCTGCTTCGTATGCATAATCCCGCTGTGCAGCTGCCTTTCCCAGACGCTCTCTTTGCCCTTTATCTTTTAACAGCTCTTTGATACCTGCTGCAATGTCTTTCGGAGCCAGCCGGCATAATCTGCCATCTATCCTATCCTGAATCTGTCCGCGGTTGCCTGGTATATCGGATGCCAGCACCGCACAGCCAAGTGTCTGTGCCTCCTGTATCGCTATACTCCTGCCTTCGTAGCGCGTTGCATGTACATATAAATCACATCGTCTGTAATATGGATATGGATTGTCTACCGCACCAAGAAAAATAAAATCGTCCGTTAACCCAAGCTCCGTACGCTGTTTTTCCAGCGCCGCACGCTGATCTCCTTCTCCAAGCACATACCAGCGCGCCGAAATCCCCTCCTTTTTTAATAAAGCCATTGCCTGCAAAGCAATGTCATAAGCTTTTGGAGCGGTAAGCCTGCCAACCGTCAATATCACAAATCCCTGAAAGTCTGACGCAAATAGAATGTTTTTCTGAGCAAGCATACGGATTCTTTCCTGATTGATTATATTGTGAAAAATCCGCATCCTGTCACCATACTCAGGATATATGTCCAAAAATGCATCTCGTACTTCCTGCGATACAGCAAAAATCCGACAAAATGTACGAAAACAACCCTGGTCCATCTTTCTTGTATATCCAGCGCGGCAATAATCTGTATGTATAAACGCCGCCTTTTTTTTTGCTTTGACATGATCTGCGACAAAATATGCTGCTGCCCCCTCTAAATATGCTACCGCCAGATCATATTCATGCTCCAGACATTGCGCTCCATCTGACAAAACCCTCCAAAAAAGCTTATCCGGTAAAAATCTATTGTCGTTTTTTAACATATCATATGCCGTCTTCCATAAGGTCGCCGACTTTTTCCATAAATTCCCATTTCTGAAAAAACTAAGAAGCACCGTTTTTGCCATTTCCATCCGTCCATGCGGCGAAAGCACAGAACAATTTCTATAATGGACATTTAACAGCTTCACATAGACCGGCAGCTGCTTGACAAGTTCACCTTGTGCAAGCATAACATATACAGATATTTCCATGTCTTTTGGGTCAAGTCTGCGCAGCAGCTCTAAAAACGCCGTCTCCGCACCTCCCCTTCCAAGCGTATTAATGACAAACAGTATTTTCATGTTTCTGCAGTTCCTTTAATTCCCGTACTTCATATAGTATACTTTCATTTTCCTGGTTCAGCAAAGATACATGCATAGCCAATTCCTGATTTTTCCGCAGTAATTGGGATACAAGACTGCTGATATAAAACGCTGCTAAAAGGAAAGCTGTCCCAATCATAAGGAAAGCAGGAACCGCACCTTTTGGCAACAGATAAGACCATGCATTCAACCCTGGCACAAATGCACACAAAATTAATATAATTCCAAGGAGAAACCATAACAAACCGATGCCTTCGGTCACTTTTTGGTATACAAAAGACATAAAATCTATGACGAGAAGCATGACTCCGATGCATGCAACCGCCAGCTGCAATACATCACTCATTATTTGCTTGTACCCCCCCCCTAATTTCCTGTGCATCATATACTTTCGACGACTCTGCCAGGCCATATTTTACCTCAATCAGCGTTCCTCTGCAGAAAATATGCACGTCCATATGACGCTCTACCCACCGCAGCCTTGCATAAGCAACTGTCCAGCCGACAAACGCACCGACGACTACGCCGATGCCATACCATCGTTCCGCCAGCCTGCACGCATAAAAGCTCAGCATTGCCGTAGATATCATAAAACTAAGCGCTGTCAGCATTGCGCCCATATTGTCATTAAAATAATATAAAAATATAATTTCTGAATACATTAAAAACAAAATAAAATAACCGACGGCAAGGCACGGATAGATACGCATAACAATCCCGGAAATACCATATTGCGGCAGCAAAACAACGCACAGCAAAAATACACTGACTGTAATGATAAACTGAATACGCACTAAACTTAACAGTTCAGACGCCAGCTGACGAAACATCCGGTTTTGACAGTTTTTAATATCTGCTCCTCGGCCGCCAATGACCGCTTCCGAATATGCCTTATATTTATCATGAAAATTCATTTCTATTCGAGCTATAAAAATAACCGTTGCTGAAATATTTGTAAACATTGCAAGACAAGTCGCCATATCATAAGGAGGAGCGCACACGAAACTGTCTGCAACGACCATCCGCAAATCGGTCTGCCAGAAGACAAAATTATGAATATACAAACCTAGCGTATAACTAAAATTGGTAATAACAAGCGCCGCATACTTTTTAAAATACACAAGTACGGCTCTGTAACGCCCGCTGTTTTTCTTAAAATAGTATTTTACAGTCGCAAGCTCCATACATGCAATGCTAAAAAAACCAATGACCAGTGCAAGCAGCATCGCACTCGGGACACTCATACGAAACACCCATGCAAATAAAAGCGACAGCAAAAACGCCTCTACCATACCTAGCAGATAAAACAGCGAGATTCTCCCGTAATCTTTACAGATAGATAAGTACAGCATTGCATAAAACACAAGCACAAGCGACATATATCCACAAAATCCCGTAAAAACATATAAAATATGCACATGCCCAACGATATATTCCCTCACACAAAACGGTATGCCAAGCAGTGCGCTAAGTAAGACATTCAATAATAACCCGACATAAAAGCAAGGCAAAATATCCTCAAACCGTTCTTCATAAATAACATCTGACATATATCTGGACAGCACTGCATTAAACGGTGCCGTAGTCAGCAGGGAAAAAATAAAAATATATAACAGCGTCGCAGAAAACAACTCTCTGCCTACATATCCCAGCCTGTCAAATCCGAGCACTTTGCTCATCAGCAAAACATTTCCTATAATGACAAACATTGGCGTAACTGTTACTCCAGCGCTATAGCCAACGCCTACAACATTTGATAAAATAGTGCCTTTTCCAAATATCCGGTTTAATCTTAATCCGATTCCAGCCATGGCACTTCCCCTTTCATCCTTTATTAGTATAACCCATTTCCATATAATTATAGTTCTTAATTGAAAGTATATTTTTTGCTTATCCTATTTTTTAAGAATACTCAACGATGCGAAGACCAAGATTTGAAGCAAAATCTTTATAAATGTTCTCGTATGCCGCCCTCATATGCTCTATCCGATATTTACGCATCAGCCGCTGATATCCGTTTTCTCCCATCTGCATGCGTTTTTTCGCATCACCAGCAAGTTCCAACATTGCCTGAGATATTTCTTCGATATTCATAATATGCGTTAAAATACCGGCTGGCCCAAAATCATCATCCTCACCAAAAATCAATCCCGAACAATTCCCCACATCTGTCGCAATAACCGGACGGTGCGCTGCATAGCTCTCCAAAATGGTCAATGGCTGGCCTTCGCTGACACTTGTCAAAATTGTAACGTCCATACGCCCCAAATAATCTCTGACATTGATACGCCCTGTAAATACAATATCCTGAATATGCATCATTTCCACCAGGTCAAAGCATTCCTGCGCATACTCTTTATCCTCATCCGTCGGCCCCATAATCCACAATTTTAATTTAGGCTGACGCTCTTTGGCATATCCAAATGCCTGTATCATTGTTTTTACATCTTTGATTGGCGTTACACGCAAAACCGCACCAATATTCACATAATTTTTATCTTCTTCCTGTTTTTGCGGCAAGTCCTCCAAATTCTTTGTATCTATGCCGTTTGGCGTAACCATTGTCTTCTCAGCCGGGCAGCCAAGCTCAATTTGCAGCTCTCTTGCATGTTCATACAGGCTGGTTACAAGATCCGCTTCATCATAAGCCAGTTTGGACATTTTTCGAAACTGATCGATCCAAACATTTTTATAAATGCCGTTGACCCATTTTGCCTTAATCAGTTCTTCTTCCCGCTCTCTCGTATAAATGCCATGCTCGGATATTAAAATCCGGCTTCCATGCAAATCTTTCGCCATACATCCTAATACACCTGCATATCCGGTTGCCACACAATGATACAAATCTGCGTAAGGCACGTTCATTTTCAATACAAAAAATAGCGGTAAATAAATGGATCGCATCGTCCATAAAAAATCAGAAAACACAATTTGGCTAAACTGTAAATCATAACAATCTTTCACAGCCCGATAAAAATCTTCGCCCATTAAAAGATCATTCAAAGATATATTTCTTTTACGAAACATTTGAAATAAAACATGCCAGTTTATATGCTGATTTAATATCAAGCTTCGCAAAGCCTGATATTCCTTCTCGGACAGGCGAAATATGCTCCTGCCTTCTTTCCGTTTTCGAACCCAGTCCGCATCTTCCAGATAGACTTCATAGACTTCTGTCAAATTATCCGGCAGCTCATATACAAACTTTCCCCGCATCGAACGATTGGCTACGATCGTCAGTAAAATAAACTCAATATTGGGAAACGAATGGATCAAACTGTGAATCCAGCTGGAAACTCCTCCTACTACATACGGATAACATCCTTCTGCCACCATGCACACGCGCATTGCCTGTCCAGTGCCCACACCTTTTGCATACTTATAATCTGCAAGACGTTCCTGCGCATAATGCGTTGAATGATCCTCCGAATCGTCTGCCGGCTCTAAAAAATCATATCTGTAATCTTTCGGATCACTTAATTCGTCATCACTATATTTATAATCTAATACTTCGTCTGCATACTTATCATCACTAGTCATGAAACGTACGTTTTCCTTCCTCACCTAATGTAATTGTAACCTGTTCCTGCTGCGCCTGCACGAGCCAGACCCCTTTTTGTATTTTTTCATATCCTGCTCCCTGCATATTCTTTACGGTCTCTCCATGCAGCCGTAACAGAAAGTATGCTTCTTCGTCAAAATTTTCAAGCTTAAGATGAATCGTATGATCCTTCCTTTCCTGTGTATAATCCAGCGCTAAAAATCTGCGGATACGCAAATCACTCTCTGCCAGCGTAGTCGCCTCAAAGCCTTCATATGCTTTCCAATAAGTCGTTACATTGCTTGCAAACCGATCATACAGCTTTTCCCACGTATCTTCTTCAGACTGTGGATAGAGCATCCGATTCATATCAATCGCTATATTGGAATACCCAAGTGCTGTCTCAATGCTGTGTATACGTAAATTTTCTGAAAACGTTTGCTCACTCCATCCATCGTCCGTTGTCCGCTGTCTTATAATATCTGCATTTAAATAATCAACCAATGTCTCTGATTTATCATAATCTGTAAGTACCGTACGAACACTGGAAAGCAAATCACTGTGAAGCGCCTGTTCCGTCTCTTTTTTCGTTAATACATCCTGATAAAAAGAAAGAAACTCATACTCCGGCATTTTTTGATCCAAAAATATTTTATCTTTTTTTAACTTAGTCTCATATGCATTTACTTTTCTAACCGTTCCGGAAATACCTGCTTCACCCTGACGCTCCTGCAAAAGCTTCATATCATGAACAAGATGATCTGGATCCGGCTCAATATAATCTGTATAATCTTGCTGCGGAGCTAACATACAAGTCATTTTTTTCTTGCTTTTTTCCATCACGACAGACAGCCCCGGCCAGACCAAATCCCGAAATAACGCCTGTGGTTTACGGCTGTACAGACGTATCATCTCCTCTTCGTTCTCTGAAGCCAGCATGGGATAATTTAATACGACCAGATTTTGTGCATTTATAATCGGATAAAGCGCATAAGAATCCGTCTCATACAGCATACCTTCCAAAAAACCAATCCCTGCATTTCCATTGATATAATCACCATTTACAACAAAAATTCTCGACTGCCCGATACTGTTGCGCCATATCACCGCCGGAAATTCTTCATTTTTCATCGGTTCGTCCATCATACCTGCCATATAGGTCTTCGTACCCGACGCAGGCTGGCACCATGGTATAACAATATCTAAATCCTGTTTAAATTTTTCATCAGAATTTTCCAGTTTATATATTTGTTCGCCGCCTAATAATAATCCGTCAAACAGATGGATCCCCTTTACTCGAATACCATCGGATAACACTGCCCGTATTCCCATTAAAGTTTTCAACTGCTCATTTCTTTTCAGCTGGTCTACCTCCGGCAGTCCACAGAAAATCAGATGAATCCCTTTCCTTGTTATTTTTTCGAGTATTTCCGTATCTTTTTCTATCTGCAGACAGTCAGAATCAATTACTATCGCTTCTGGTATCTGATCTTTCTCATACGTATAATCAGAAATACTCGAATAGCATTCCACGTAACGTTTGGAGTATGCACACCATTGTCTGATCGTGCTTCCTGTCGCATGGTCATCCAGATCACCGATAAACACAATATACCTTCCAGATTGTTTCACATCCTTCTTCGTCACAGACACAACTGACTGCCTGTCAAATGTTGTTTTCTGTGTTTTGGCATATGCGTTGCTGCCATAGTCATACATCCGTTCCCGAATCACTTCAGGCGCCTGGAATAAAAATAACAGCACAAGCATAATTAACGTTATGGTAATAAAATTTCTGCGAGATACCATACTGCCTACTCCTTTTCATATTTCATCATATTGTATTTGTAATCAATGGAAAAGTTAAACAGACTATACTCATTCTGATCCACACAATAGCATATAAAATCTTCTGTTTCATAATATACATCCATTTCATTCGGATACATATTGTGAAACTGTTCTGCCCAAAAATACATGCGGGACATCTCAACCCAACGGTGTCTGCCTTTGTACATTTCTATTCCGACCTTATCCGGCAGCTGCTGTGCGGCGCCTTTTCTTGATATTTTCTGTCCGCTGTCTTCATAAGGCTCCGTATAATCAATCGGTATTTTTTCAATAAAGAAAAAAACTTTTTTCGTAGGAATCGAGATAACGCCTCCCGCGCCTTTATGCTCCATCTTTCTTAAAAATGTATCGATTTCATAATGAAATCCATGATCTTCCCCCATACGCAGCTCATCATTTGCCGAAACGATCGTCCATGTCCCATCCGGATGATCCCTGATAATATTGGTCAGACAGACAACCGCATCATTCGGTTCCAACACTTTTGTATAATACATCTTTTTCCCCGTACCGGTGCTTATTACAACGGTTATGAGCGCAGGTACCATCAAAAATGACACTACGTCTGCCACACGTCCCTGCCAGACCTTTCCTATTATCAGCTGCACAATACCATCTATGCAAAGACACCATAACGCGATGAGAGAATACGCATAATAGATGCATGTACGCCCGCTGGCGTCCATCAATTCCGGCAGCCCAAGCTCCGGTGCTACAAACATAAACGTCATAAGCGCCATATAAACAGTTACAGACATCATCCTTGCCGCATAGTCTGTTTGCCGCAGGATAAAAAACAACACCGATAAAATTCCCAACAGTATGACAGCGATTGGAACCATCTTACAAATCCATTCATACTCTGCATAAATCAAATGCACTTTGATCGTACTAAACGTTGCTGAGATCACTCGCTCAATTTTGGCTCTGACCCGATCTATCATCGTCGGTTTCCGAATCTTATTTTGTGACGACGCATATTCATCGGAAACATCCTCTTCCGGCAAATGATATCCTACTGCCAAAAAAGTTCCTTCATAAAACACTTCTCCATTGTCTAACAATCTGGCATCCGATAGCATCTGCCCGTCTTTTATCTTATGATTACCAATCGTGACATCTCCTTTTGATACGACCCTGCCGCCATTATCACTATTATCAATAGAAGCGTTACGGGAAACAATCTCTCCATTTAAAATAATCTTGTCTTTTTTAATAATATAAATATTTCTGACTTCTTTTAAAGAAAAAGTATTTTCACCACCCTGGCTTTGCAGCAGATTTTCATCCTCTTTATCATCTTCTTCCTCCTGTACTGCCGCTGACTGCTTGGCCGTTCCGTTGATAATATTCATCCCCCAATACAAAGAGCCTTCCAGCGGGGTACCTCCCAAATAAGCAATCAGCATTGGCAGTACCGCGATCACAATTGCCGCAATGCCCGCTAATATCACCTTCCCAAAATATTGTCTGCGAAACAGCCGAAAGCAATATCCGCCGGCTATTCCAACACAAAAAATACCGGCAATGATCGTATTGTAAAAATGAATCGAAAGTGTCAGACTGAAATTCAATACGAATAACAGCAAATACCAGGAGCTATCTGCCGAATGTCCCTTTTCTGACAGTATTTCATTTTCTGATAATATTTCATTTCCTAAAACCGCTTCATTTTCCAATAATACTTTCTTAACATATAAAGATCCGTCCCCGGAACTTTGTTCCAGAAGAAATACCGCTTCGTTCTCTTTCGCTTGTTCAAGCTCTTCATCCGGTAATCCGGTCTGCTCTGTCTGTCTGTTTTTCGAATTCGAACACTCTTTGTTTTTATATTCAAAAAATAAAAATAAAAACGCAACGGCAGGCAAAATAAATATCATTCCAAATTCCTGCGGCAAAGAACTGATATACCGGCTATATGTATTATCCCGAAACAAATGGACGATCAGGTAAACGCCAACACCCACATATGCCGTATATTTCGTCTTGCTGCATATTCGGATAAAAGCCAGCAGCATCAGGTGAATAACAAATGTCTGTATCGCCCAAAATAACCGCAGCAGCACATACGTATCGATAAAAAACACTTCATGAAGATAATAAATGACACAATGAAAGCCTAACGGATATACTCCTGCGACAAACGGTTTTCCTCTGCCCATATAATTGATCCAATAGTTATGCACGACAATATCAGACGTACAATAGCCATATTGTTCAAACGCATTCACACCATACGTCATCATATAAGCCGCAAAAACTGCCAGCATCAGCAGTACATCCGGCAGATTTTTGATAAACCGCTTACAGGCGGCTGCAAGTAATCTTTTCGCTGAACGCACAATCCGTACTGTTATCCGTCTTGTATACAACCGAAGGCCATATGTCCCTTCCGACAGTTTTTTCAAATCTTCCAGAAATTTTTGCAGGTCTTGCTTTGGATTGCTTTTATATAAGCGTATATACACAGCTAAAAAGGAAAGCGCCGTAACCCCGCTTAACGTAAACCAATTAGAAATATGCAAAAGCTGCAAAATGAGCACAAGCGTAATAATATAAAAATTGCCGACAGTCTGATAAATCATAAAGCGTACCGAAAATCTCATACTGCTTATTTTTCTGTATAGCAGAATTGCCGGCAGCAGCAGCGTCAGAACTGCATACAGTCCGGATATTTCTAAAAGCTGCAATGCTGTCAGCATTTTCATCGACATAAGCAGCATCACCTCCTAACTCTGTCAAACGGTTAACCAAACGTTCGGATCAGCTCCAGCGTCTCGCTGTCAATGACCACCTCGGATTCTTTTAATTGTTCCATAACCCGGAAAAATTTTTCTTTTTGCTGTGATGTAAAATATAGCTTTAACTTACATGTAAAAGATGCCAATTCGTTCGGATACTGTGCCGCTGCGCGGTCACACCAGATTTCCATTTTATCAAATGCCTGTACGTCCAGCAGACGCAGACTAATCCATTCATAAAACTGGCTCGTGATTTTGGATGCGTTTTTTCTATACAGATAGTCTCCGGTATCAGACATCATATAAGCAAATTTTTTCTGCTCCATCTCTGTAAATACTTTTTGCACCAGCACATGATTCATATATGGAATTAATGCTTCTTCAAACTCCGTCTGCTCCTCGGATTCTGCTTCAATCTCCTGAAAAGATTTGCGGACATGAAACCGAAAATCATTCAGCTCATCCTGCAGTACGGAAGCTGCATAATGTGCTGTCTCAGAGTCATGACTGTTTAGCGCCAACGCAATTGCCGCCAGCGAGCTTTGCACATCGCCGCGGATTACATTCAGCATCAGCGTACGCAAACTGCTCTTGTCACTAACCGCTAACGCTTCTTCCACCGGCACAATGTCACGTTCTCTTTCTTCGTCTGCCCGGACATTGGTGCGTACCCGCTCTTTGCTGAATACAACATCTGCAAGATCCACTTCCTTATGAAACACAATCCGATACAGCAAATGACCGATAAAGAAAAACAGCGGTCCGATAACCGGACAAAGCAGCATTACAATAAACCGAAACACACAGGCGATTCGCTCCTCATCGCCCTTTTCTTCCGTCACTGGCTCATCCGGTATCAGAGACGTTGGCTCAACGGATACGTCCGGCTGCTTTTTTTTGTGAAATATATGGTGGAATACAAGCCCCAGAATCAAATAGCTTATCGATACAAGCGTATTTACGAAAATCAAAATCAGGAACATCAGCCGTTGGTTCATAGTTCTGTACCTTCCTTCACCCAGCTCTTGTATCCGGCCTTGTCAAATCTGCGTATGACAAAATCTGCATCTTTGCGTTCCGTATTCGACAGCAGCGCATACAGATTACCATCGGAAAGCTTTCCAATATAATCTGACTGGCGCATCAGCTTTGTTAATGCTACCGCCGCCTCTTCCTGCCTGTTCTCCTGCACATCGATCCTTAAAATCGTACACTCCGTCAAATTTTTATTCCTGGCACGCAAATACGCTTCCACAAGATTGCTGAATGCTTCTGTCTCCATAATCTTAGTACCTTCGATATAACGCTGGTTTTCCAACGCTTCAATATAACGGTTGGCACGTACGACCGCATTCTGAATCAGGTAGCCGATCACTACAAGCATGTTCGCCTGGCTAAGTGTCATACGTTCCCATGGAATGCCCCAAATCATTAAAATAAGCTGCATCTCTTCCTCAGAATAAATAGCATTTGCCATCAGCGGATATTTTTCATCCATATTTTTATTGATAAACACCCGATGTTCTTTTAAATCACGATACATATCTTCATAAGACGTATACTCAATAGAGTTGCCAAGCTCCCTTGCTTTTTTCGAAGTTGAAGAAAACAGGCGTGCGTATGAACGGTTCGCCACCGAATAAATAGCCACATCTTTGCTTCCAACAAGCCTGGATAAAATCTCTGCAGCATAAAACAGCACTTCCGAAGGATCATACTGATCTAAGGAAGACGTAATCTCATAAATCTTGCCAAAACTGTCGTTCTGGTTGACAATCTGTACTTCCAGCACATTTTTTAACCGTACATTACTCGTATTGATATCCTGAATATCGTCCAATTGTCCCGTTAAATACTGCATTTCCTGCTGATTCTCGCCTTTCATCGCGGCCAGCTGGTCTTTCATATATCCAACTACAAGTCCAAGAATAAACAACTGCGCTACCCAGACATACGTATTATAATCAAGTAAAATCTCTAATCCGCTCCGCGTATAAGACTGCCTAAAGCAATATCCGGCCGTTGCCAATACTGCTGAAAAGGTCGCCTGCTGCTGTCCGTGAATAATCGCAAATAACAGTACATACAGCAAATAAAAATCCAGTTTTGCAAAGTATGCGCTGTCTACCGCCCGATTATGCAGCATAAAAAACGGGAGAAAGCATATGATATTTTCTAAAAACGGAACTAATGCACGAACAATATGATAAATATTTTGTTTGATTCTGCCCACTGCACCTTTGCCAATATCCGAATCCTGCATATACTCATTGCTGTGGCGTTTGATATGTTTTGCCATCTCAGCCACAGACTCTTCATAGTTGTGAAAAATTTTCATGCCAAACTCATCGGCAAATAATTTTGCCGATAAGATAACACGATATTCGCTTCCCACGGTATTATTTACAATCTGCGCATTTTTTCCCATTTCTTTTTGCACCATCTGCGCAAGCTCCATCTCAGTAACCGCCTGTTCCGAAGATATATGATACAGGCTGTGCAGAGTTTGTTCCGCCCGTATGATCTGATAAATAAACTCAACCGCATCATCCTGATGCAGCAAAGAAAACATTTTATGAGAATTTGCCTGAATCTTTCCCGTCCGCAGCGCCTCCACACACATCTGCGCACATACATTATCCCGCAGACGCGCCCCCTGCAGACGTTCCTTGTATGGCACAGAATACAAATGATCCAAACGCAGCACTACGGTATCCAGCCCCATCGTCTGATGATAATTGCGGCAGATATCCTCACCCTGTACATAGGTCATACCCCTTAGACTGATCGCTGAAGTCTGCAAATCCTCCGAAATATGATTGGGATACGAATTGGAATATACTTCCTGCGAAGACAAATAAATCAATCTTCCTTTTTTCATCGTTGCAAACGTTGACATCACATTCTGTAAACCTGCCAAAAACTGCACTGATTCCCGACGTGGATCTTCCCAGCTGAAGTTTGAATCATATGCACCCGCAAATAAAATTACATCTGGATTTACACTGTCGAAAATCTCTTTCAGACAGTCGCAGTCATAAGGAAAATTATATTTTTCATATACATTTTTATAAGACTCACGTACATTGCGGCTACCTGTAAGCACATAGGAGCGATGTCCTTCCTTATTTAGTTTATTCAGGACCGCATTCATCAAGTCACTGCTGCCGCCAATTAACAATACTTCCATATTTTCTGATCCTCTGTGTTTATTTCTTTGTAACAGTTCCTAATTGATGTATAAACTGCCTAATATCCGTAATCGCTTCTTCGTATGAAATTTCATAATCGTTTGCAAAACTTTCAGCTATCTGTTCGATTTGTTTCCCCTGTTCAAGCATTTGCCAAATATAAGCGGCGCTTTCGTTCAAAGGAACCGGCTTTGTATATGCCGGCCCTTTTTGATTCATATCTAAAAGCCAATAGGTTCCTGCTGCTTTGCGCAGCTGGTATGCTTTTATCATATCTCCATCTCTTTTCATTCTTTTACTATATAATTTCTATATAATTTCTATCCGATCCTGTTTTCAGGCGTTTCATATTAGATCAATCAGACTAATCTGTTACTTTTTTTATCCGTTGTTTCATCAGGAGATCTATTTCCACGCTTCCACATTATACCACAAAAAATCGAATTTTGTCGAAAAAAATGTACCGCACTGGCAATTTTTTGTCGAAATGGCCGAAGCAGCAGCCACAAGCGGCTGTAAAACAAATAAACTGGATGACGCACCGATATTTCTGTGCCGTTCCTTACAAATGAAGTTAAAACTCCTCGAATCTGCTGCCGCGGCAGCGGGCCCTCAATTTCTGTCTGGTTATCTCCAACAAGATAAATACCGTCTGACGATACTTTCCAAATCCGATGCAGCACTAAAATACTGCCCTCTCTGCGGTATAAAACGACATCTCCACGCTTTAACCGCTTCCCGCCTAATGGACGGATGACCGCCTCATCCCTGCCTGAAACAAACATCGGATACATACTGTATCCCTGCGGATAAATGCGGACAGCTCTCCCCTGAAGCAGTAGTTTTTCAATATCCTGTTTTTGTTTTTCATTACCGGATGTAA
Source organism: uncultured Eubacterium sp. (assembly GCA_910584345.1). Classification (GTDB taxonomy): domain Bacteria; phylum Bacillota; class Clostridia; order Lachnospirales; family Lachnospiraceae; genus Eubacterium_J. The sequence continues at coordinate 25,028 of CAJTZX010000055.1, forward strand.
ACAGATGCGCCATTATTTTCCTCCTGATTCTAAGGAACAGTTCCTAATATTTTTTATCGTAGCATTTTTTATTCCAAAATGCTATACTAATATTTAGATTCATAGAAATGTAACAATCAGATCGTTACTATTCACGGCCCAATGTCATTTACTTAATGGATTCCCGTACGACTTTGCACCTGGCGGAATGGTTTTGCTGGCTGGAACATCC
>CAJTZX010000056.1 GCA_910584345.1 uncultured Eubacterium sp.
ATCTATTCTAAGCAATTCCTGTAAAAAACAACTGAGTTTCACGGATTCAGGATTATATAATTATGGAATGTGAGTCTAAATCTTAAATAAGAATGGTTATCTTGATTTAGATTCACATTTGCGTCTTTGGCATCATTGACGTTAAGAACAATGACTGATTTGGAGGAGATATATGCTTACAATTATATATGGCGATGTCAGCAACAGTGTTTATAATACAAATATTTATTTTAAAAATTCCTATGAACCGGAATGGCTTGAATCGGAAATGGCAAAAGAAATTATCAGGGATATTGACGGATCGGAAGTTTTAAGTGGAGAATGCATCCATAGTCCTGTTTTAGGGCAAATACCTCCTGAGCGGTTGTCTGGAGGGACAAAAACATTATTACTGATGTTAAATGAATCGGAAAAAATTTTTAATGCATCTACTTGTGGAGATAACTGTGCAAAATGGATATTAGAAATAGGAAAACGAAAGGATATCACAATCAATCTCAGGCATTTAATGGGATTTGGAAAAAATACGGAATTTGAAATAAGAATAAAAAACGGTGGTGAAATTGTGCATTCTATGAAAGAACTAATTCCTGTAGCCAGTAAATATTTGAATTCGATGAAATGGGAGTAATGGAATATGAAAGGTGCATACAGGGTCGTTGTGGAGACAAAAAAAATAAAATATGATTTTCAAATAAAAAGAAATATTACGATTTTTACAGGAGACAGTGGTTCTGGGAAAACGGTTTTAATAGATTTAATTCGTGATTACAGAAGATACGGTTCAGATAGTGGAGTTTTGATTTCGTGCGGCTGCAGCTTAAGAACGCTGGATAACGAAGACTGGGAATATCAGCTAAAAGGTATTTCGGAAAGCATTATCTTTATTGACGAAGGGAATCGTTTTCTTGTAACAAAGAAATTTGCAGAACTCGTTATTGGATCAGACAATTATTTTGTATTTGCTACACGCGAAAAACTTCCGATGCTTCCGTACAGTATTAATGAAATTTATGGATTTCGTAAATGTGGCAAATTCCAGAAAGTAAAACAGACATACAATGAAATCTATCATTTGTATGGAGAAATATCTGAGACAGCTGATATAGAGCCGGCGCTTGTGATTACAGAAGATTCGAACGCCGGATATGAGTTCTTTTTGGAGTTATCGGCGAAAAAAAATATAAAATGCATCTCAGCAAAAGGAAAATCTAATATGATAAAAAGTCTTCTTGAAAATAAAAGCGTTGGAGGAAAAAGACTTCTTATAGCTGATGGAGCAGCTTTCGGTTCAGAAATGAAAGATGTGAGTGAATATTTGTTAGTGGAAGGTGATATTGTGCTCTATGCGCCGGAATCTTTTGAATGGCTGCTTCTCTCCGCAAACGTCATTCCCGATATAAACAGCATGAAAATATTAAAGCAGCCAGAAAATGATATTGACAGTAAAGAATATGCGAGCTGGGAACAATATTTCACAAAACTTTTGACAAATAAAACAAAAGGAAATCCTGTATGGCGCTATTCGAAGAAAAAGCTGCCAAACGTATATTTATCTGCAAAAGTGGTAAGTGCGATTAAAAGATTTATGAAGCTAATTATTTGGGATTGATGGCAGGGTGTGCAAATTCTTTTGCTGAATTATGAAAGAGATCAAAAGAAAAGAAGAATGAAATGCAAATGATTTTTATTTAATTGAAGTTAAAAATTGAATATTTTTATAGGGCAGCGATTTCTGTTATTGATAGATCAGCTGCCTTTTTTGGATATTTTGATATAGCGTAAATATAATCCAAAATAATGGATTAGCATTTTAAAGATAAGCAAAAGTAGAAAAAAAGCTTGCATTATACCCCGTGGGGGTATATAATGTGAAATGTATCGGGAATTATAATTCAAGGGGACGGATGACAGACAATATAGCAGCCTGAACAAACTGACCTGAGCAAAACAGAATAAATAAAAAAAGGAAATTAACAAGAGAAAATTAAAAAAGAGGAGATCAAAGATGCCGGAAAATGAAGCGAAACAGCCGCAAATACAGCCGGATGCCTGCTGCACGTGCTGCGGCGGGCTGGCGGATACAGGAAAAACAAAAGAACGCACAAAAGAAGAATATAAAGATTTGGTTCACCGTCTGAACCGGATTGAAGGACAGGTACGCGGTATTCGGGGTATGGTAGAAAAGGACGCATACTGTACGGATATACTTGTACAGGTTGCGGCAGTTAATGCAGCGCTGAACAGTTTTAATAAAGTATTGCTGGCGAACCATATTAAAACATGCGTGACAAGAGATATTCGAGACGGAAAAGAAGAAACGGTAGATGAGCTTGTGAAAATTTTACAGAAATTAATGAAATAATAGGTTGAAGGAGGCGATTTGAATATGGAACAATATACAGTTACCGGGATGAGCTGTGCAGCTTGCAGTGCGCGTGTAGAAAAGGCAGTATCAAAAGTGCCGGGGGTAACATCCTGCTCCGTGAGTCTGTTAACAAACTCGATGGGAGTAGAAGGAACGGCAGATGCGGGCGCAGTCATTCACGCAGTAGAGGAAGCGGGCTATGGAGCATCGCAGAAACATGCTGCGGCGGCAGTGTCAGGTACATCGGCGGGACAAGAAGAGGCGTTGGCAGATCATGATACCCCTGTATTGAAAAAGCGGCTTTATGCTTCTTTAGGATTTTTAGCAGTACTGATGTATCTTTCTATGGGCCATATGATGTGGAACTGGCCTGCGCCGTCATTTTTAAGTGAAAATCATGTGGCAATGGGGTTGCTGCAATTGCTGTTAACCGTTATAATTATGGTGGTGAATCAGAAATTTTTCATCAGTGGTTTTAAAAGCCTGTGGCATAAGGCGCCAAATATGGATACATTGGTGGCTCTTGGATCTACGGCAGCTTTTGTCTACAGCACGTATGCACTGTTTGCTATGACGGATGCGCAAATGCATGGAGATATGGACGGCGTTATGGCGTATATGCATGAGTTTTACTTTGAGTCAGCGGCGATGATATTAACGTTGATTACAGTAGGGAAAATGCTGGAAGCCCGTTCCAAGGGAAAGACGACCGATGCGCTGAAAGGGCTGATGAAGCTTGCGCCAAAGACGGCGAATGTACTGAAAGACGGGATAGAAGTACAGGTATCAATTGAACAGGTGCAAAAAGGAGATATTTTTCTCGTCCGTCCCGGTGAGAATATTCCGGTAGACGGTATTGTACTGGAAGGGAGCAGCGCTGTAAATGAAGCAGCGCTGACAGGAGAGAGTATTCCAGTAGATAAAGCAGAGCAAGATCCGGTATCTGCGGCCACAGTAAATCAGTCTGGATTTTTAAAATGCGAGGCAGTCAGAGTCGGTGAAGATACGACATTGTCACAGATTATTCGCATGGTCAGTGATGCGGCAGCGACAAAAGCACCGATTGCAAAAGTTGCAGACCGTGTGTCTGGGGTGTTTGTTCCAGTGGTAATTGCGATTGCTGCGGTTACGATCCTGATCTGGCTGTTAGCAGGAGAAAGTGTCGGTTTTGCCCTGGCGAGGGGGATTTCCGTGCTGGTTATCAGTTGTCCTTGTGCACTTGGATTGGCCACACCGGTAGCGATTATGGTAGGAAACGGTGTAGGTGCTAAAAGCGGGATTATGTTTAAAACAGCCGTTTCGCTGGAAGAAACAGGTCGTACAGAAATCGTTGCTCTTGATAAAACCGGAACGATTACAAATGGAACGCCGAAAGTGACGGATGTAATACCCGCAGAGGGTATTACAGAGCAGGAATTGCTCTATTTGGCTAATACGTTGGAGCAAAAAAGCGAGCATCCGCTGGCTGGCGCTGTGCGGGAGTATGCACAGGAACAAGGGATACAGGCGAGTGAAGTGCAGGAATTTGCAGCTTTGCCAGGCAATGGACTGACTGCGCTTTATGAGGGAGCACAGCTGGCCGGGGGCAATGGAACATTTATCAGCAGCCATGCGCAAATATCCAAAAAACTGCTGCTAAAGTCCGAGCAGCTTGCGGAGACAGGAAAAACCCCTTTGTTCTTTGCAAAAGACGGTCAGATACTTGGTATGATTGCGGTAGCAGATGTGATAAAGGAAGATAGCCCGCAGGCAGTGCGGGAGCTGCAGAATATGGGAATCCGCGTCGTAATGCTGACGGGCGATCATGAACGTACGGCAAAAGCAATTGGTGCGCAGGCAGGAGTGGACGAAGTGATTGCAGGAGTGTTTCCAGATGGAAAGGAAAGCGTCATTCGTTCTTTAAAGCAGCAAGGGCGGACAGCTATGGTCGGCGACGGTATGAATGATGCGCCAGCGTTAACAAGAGCGGATATCGGTATAGCGATTGGTGCAGGTACGGATATTGCGATCGATGCGGCAGATGTGGTATTAATGAAAAGCAGTCTGCTGGATGTACCGGCAGCAATCAGACTGAGCCGTGCGACGCTTCGTAATATTCACGAAAACCTGTTTTGGGCATTTATCTACAATATGATCGGTATTCCATTGGCTGCGGGCGTTTGGATTCCTTTGTTCCATTGGCAGCTAAATCCGATGTTTGGAGCGGCAGCCATGAGTCTTTCAAGCTTTTGCGTAGTAACAAATGCGCTGCGTTTGAATTTGGTATCTATTCATGACGCATCCCGAGATAAAGTAAGAAAGAAAAGAAATCCGCAAAAAAACAATCCAGAAAATAATAACACTCAAAACACCAAATATAAAAAGGAACAGAATATGGAGGAATTAATGATGGAAAAAACAATGAAAATCGAAGGTATGATGTGCGGTCACTGTGAGGCAAGAGTTAAAAAGTGTCTGGAAGCATTGGCACAGGTAGAAGAGGCTGTTGTCAGTCACGAAGCCGGAACGGCAGTAGTAAAGCTGAATGCGCAGATAGAAGATGATGTTTTGCGCAAAACGGTAGAGGATCAGGATTATAAAGTAATCGAGATTCAGTAAGTCACACGTAACGAAAGAATCCGGCGCTTCTTTGCAGGCAGATCTTTTATGCCAAAGAGCGAATCTGCGCCGGATTCTGTTATTTTGAATACAACGGTGAAATCGTTATTTCAGATCTTCCGAGCGTGTTTGACACATTTCTTAGAAGATATAACAGGTAAAGAATCAGAAAGGGAACAGGAAAAGAAAAAACAGATGCATGATAAAATGACCAAAAAAGATATCGCACGTATGGAGGAAGAGATCGAATACCGCAGACTTGTCGTACGGAAACAGGCGTTGGAAGCTGTAAAAGAAGCTCGTGCACAAGGGGACTTAAGTGAAAACTTTGAGTACCATGCGGCAAAAAAGGATAAAAATCAAAACGAAAGCAGAATCCGCTATCTGGAAAGAATGATTAAAACAGCACAGATCATCGAGACGTCATCTAATGAGGATGAGGTTGGGCTGGATAATACAGTGACCGTTTATTTCGAAGAAGATGATGAGACAGAGACGTTTAAACTTGTGACGACTGTCCGCGGCAATTCGTTAAAAGGTATGATAAGTATTGACTCGCCGATTGGCAAAGCAATTTTAGGGCATAAGGTGGGAGAACGGGTAACTGTGAAAGTCAATCCAGAATACAGTTATGATGTAATTATTAAATCGATTGAGAATACGGTAGATGACGGGACAGATAAATTAAGAAAATTTTAAACCGTTATCTGAAGCATGTTTGAAAATGGAAATCCGAAAGGGGCAATGTGAAAAATGAAAATAACAAAACGAATGCTTTTATCGATGCTGTCAATGGTTTGTTTTTTGTTTCTTTTTGCAGGGACTTTTTTAGAACTGCCGCACCAGGTTTATGCGTCTTCGCAAAAAGCATTGAATTTGGAGCAGATTGAGCAAAAATTTGCACAGGCAATCAAAGCAGAAAAGCATACCGTTACGTTTACGGCACCAGGGAGTTATACGACCACACAGATCCAGACGGCATTGAATCAGGCAGCAAAGAGCCAGAATCGTCTGTTATCAGGAAGTGTGCGTTTTCAGAAGCAAACAAACAGCGCCAGTCCAAATGCAAAATATACGATTGAGCTGACAGATGGCGCATTTATTAAAATCAAGCGGTTAAAGTCTGAGGCGGCAGCGGTGAAAGCGGCTGCAAAGGCGTTAAAAAACAGGAAATATTCAACTAATTATTATAGCGATACGTCTTATTATCCAATATTTGTAAAGATGCTTCAGCAGCATCCAGAATACAATTATAATACAGTTGTCTGGAGAAATACAAATGGTACATACGGATATCATAGGGGAAGTTCGCTATCTAAAAAAGAGCAGGACAAAAAAATAAAGGCGGCAGATCAGGCAGCAAAAGATGCGGTGAAAAAATGCATCCAATCAGAGATGTCAGCAAAACAAAAAGCAAAGGCAATCCATGATTATCTGATTCAAAAATGCAGTTATAATGAGCAAGTGGCATCATCCGCCGGCAATCAATATCACGATGCATTTACCGCATACGGTGCGCTTGTGGATGGTTCTGCAGTATGCCAGGGTTACACCGCAGCGTTCAACTTAATGGCAAAAAAATGCGGATTACAGTCTATGGCAGTATGTGGAAGGGCAGCAGGTGTGTCACATGCATGGAATTATGTAAAAACAGGCAAGGAAAGCCGCTATATTGACTGTACCTGGGACGACACAGAGAGGGAAAAAATCAGCTATCAATATTTTAATGTTACCGAGCAGAAAATGAGGGAACAGCATGTGTGGTCAGCTGCAGATTTTCCTGCAGAAGATATTAAATATTCCAAATATTTTTAATTACCTATGCAATTGAAATACAGTTTCTAAAGAACTGTTCAAAAATAACTTTTCATATTGCTTGTCTTTTTTTCCGGCAGCGCCGTTCAAAATGCATAAATCAGGAAAGATGTGGAAAAACTGCTAGTATTCGTAAATGAAAGTGGGAAAATGCTTTCCAGAGGTGTAGCATGAAAAAATTGTTTAGCACATTATTTCTTTTATGCATGTTTGCAGCCATTTTGTTTGGTTTGTATAAAGTTACGTTAAACCAGACAGATGAAGGATGTATCCAGCTGGCGGATTTTTATAAACTGGAAGAGAATACGGTAGATGTGTTGTTTGTAGGCAGCAGCCATGTCTATTACAGTGTCAATACGTGTCAATTGTACGATGATTATGGGATTGCCAGTTATCTATTGGCATCTCCGGGACAGCCGATATGGATTAGTTATTATTTTCTGGAAGAAGCTTTGAAAACACAGTCTCCAAAGCTGGTCGTCTTTGATGTCTGTACGTTATATCGAAAAGGAAGCGAGATAGGTACGGCGTCGCTGCCGAGTCTTATCAGCATGAAACCTTCTGCCAGAAAGTGGAAAGCGATTCGCGCAGTCAATGAACAGGGGCAGTTGTTAGACAGTGTAGGGGCTTTTTTTGCTTTCCCCTATTATCATACAAGATATGTGCAGTCAAAAAAGCAGGAGCAAAGGTATCATGGATATAAGCCTGAGTTTCACGTGATTTCCAAAAGCGAGCTGGAAAAATGGCAAAATCCAGATCGGTCTGATTTTGATCAGCTTGCACCGGTTAGTGAGCAGACGGAAAACTATCTTCGCAAAATGATAAGATTATGCAAAGAGAATGGTATTCGAATGCTGCTTGTCAATTCCCCTTATTTGAATCAGACAAAAGAAAAACAGATGGCATATAATTATGTGTTTCAGATTGCGCGAGAATATGGCGTACCATATATTGACAGCAATCGTGTAAAAGAGATGCAGATTGATTTTGCAGCAGATCTTTTTGAACCGTCACATCTAAATTATTATGGGGCGCTGAAATATACAAACTATCTGGCAGAATGGTTTGAGAGACATTATGAAATTCCGGACAGACGTAACGATGACCGCTACGAAAACTGGGAAGAGGCAAGTAGGCAGCTGGAGCATTCACAGTTATACCGAAGGACATTAAAAAAACTGAAAAAGAAAGCATCCATGGCAGATTATGTGCAGGCCGTCCGGCAATTAGAAGAATGTGTAATGGTTGTTTATCAAAAGCCCGCAGGCATTGTATATGTATTCGATCAGAATCATCTGATTTTTTCAAATAATTCGGATCAAGCATATTTTAAGCATTGGCATCTGGGAGAATCAGACCTTGCAGTTACATGCAGCAAAGGTCAGCTTTCGGTAATGGTTGACCGAAAAGAATATTTGGATACGGAACAGGGAATCAATATTCTGGTCTATAATAAAGTGGCGCAAGATGTGATTGATGTAGCAGGATTTGACAAAACAGAATTTGATGCAGCAGGTTTCATGAAATAGAGTCTTGATTAAAAAGTGGTTTTAAACGCAGAGCAGGTTCGTAATAAATGATTGTTTACAAACTTGCTCTGTTTTGTTTTTTGTTGCATCTGGTTATTTACGGGGTATCAGGTTTAGCATACGACGACTTTATTTTTTCCGGACTGTTTGGCATCATAGAGCGCTTCGTCGACTCTTACACAAAGAGTATCCAATGTATCATTGCTTTTCGCCTGGGAAACACCGATACTGACAGTTAGGGATTTCGCTTGTGGAAACGCTGTACCCGCAAAGCATTTTCGGATGCGTTCTGCAATATCAGATCACATCGTAATGGAATTATCCGGGTTGCTTGCAACCGGAACGCGCAGAATTGTTGTGTCATTGTGTTCGTAAAACATCGGAAATTCCAGCGTATGGTAGAAAAAATTGCCGTCGTTTTCGATTTTCAAATATTTCCATTGTAAAACTTTTTTTCAGCGTGTATAATTTCAAATATATTACAGGATTTCTAGACATTTCTGCAATGATAAAGGATACAGAAAGAAAGGAGAAAAGAAAAATGAAATTTAAATTTGTATCTGTTTTGCTGGCATTATGTACTGTAGCAGGCTCTATGACAATGCCGGCTTTCACAGAAAATGTACAAGCTGCACAGACAGAAAACAGTGCACAGACAGAAGAAAACAGTTCTGCGAAAGAAGATGCTTTGGAGGATTATCAATATAAGATTCTTGAGGACAATACAGTAGAAATTACCAATTACAAAGGGACGGAGACTGCATTGGTCATTCCAGAAACAATTGAACAAAAACCGGTAACAGCGCTTGCAAGCGGAGCATTTTCTGAATTAGAAAACGTGGAAAGTATTACGATACCAAAAGGAGTGACTTCTCTGCCAGATTATGTATTTGCTTATTGTGACAGCCTGGAACAGGTCATATTTCCAGAAGGATTAAAGGCGATTGGCGAAAGTGTCTTTACCGGGTGCAAGAGCCTGAAAAGTCTTACGCTGCCTGATAGTTTGAGGGATATTGATTTTTCTGCGTTTTCAGGCTGTACGGCTCTTTCCGATATTACGTTTCCAAAAAACCTGGAATATGTAGGACAAGATGCATTTCTTAGATGTACAAGTCTTAAGAAGGTAGTATTTTCAGAAGGATTGTACCGGATTGGAGAAGGAGCTTTTAAAAATTGCAGTAAATTGGAGAAGATAGAGCTGCCGCTTAGTATCAAAGAAATTGCAGCAAATGCGTTTAACGGCTGTGATAATCTGAAAACGGTCAATTATGCAGGCAGTAAATCAGACCGTAAAAAAATGCGGCTGATTGGTGAAGGAAATGCGTCTCTGCTGCAGTCTGCCATCACTTATGGCAGTACCGGAAAAACGGAAAGATTTGCACCGAAAAAGGGAGCGCAGATAAAGGCAGGCAGTAATACATATCAGGTTAAAACGGATGTCTCTGAACTTGCGTTTGTAAAGACTACGAATAAAGCGGCAAATATTACCGTTCAGGATTATGTAACAATAGACGGGATTTATTATACGGTTGCATCTGTGACTAAAAATACATTTCAGAATAACAAAAAAATCACAAAGGTAACGATACAGGGAGATATAAAATCGATTGGAAAATCTGCATTCCGCGGATGCTCAAAACTGAATAAGATTGTAATCCGCTCGTATCAGCTGGAATCGGTGGGAGCAAATGCATTCAAAGGCATTTCATCAACTGCGCAAATCAAAGTTCCTGATTTACAGTTAAATGAATATAAAAAGATATTGAAAAATAAAGGACAGGGAAGCAGAGTAAAAATTGTAGCTTATTAATACTTTACGAAGAGGATACTGAAGGGTATCCTCTTTGTGTATTTCCTTTTTATCTAAAATGTTTCATAAAAATTCCTGATTTTCCAAAGTATTTATCTGGGAAAACCTAATAAAAATAAAAAACAATTGTTTCTGACTTTATGCAAATGCAAGTGTGAAAAATCAGTTCCGCAAAAAAGGTTGAAAAAATCTTTCTGATGTGATACAATCCATACAATTTAGACATTGATTCCAACGACCAAAAAAGAGAATTTCTCTTTTTTTTTTGCCAGGAAGAAAGGATGAGACGATGATAAAAGCTTTTCTGATACTTGAAGACGGACATGTGTTTGAAGGAACGAGTATAGGTTCCAAACGGGAGGTCATTAGCGAGATTGTATTCAATACCTCTATGACTGGCTATCTGGAAGTGCTGACAGATCCGTCCTATGCGGGACAGGCAGTTGTTATGACGTATCCGCTGATTGGGAATTATGGTATTTGTTTTCATGATATGGAGTCCCAAAGACCGTGGCCGGATGGTTATATTGTAAGAGAATTGTCCAGAATGCCGAGCAATTTCCGATGTGAAGGCTCGATACAGAATTTCCTGGAAAAGCATGATATTCCGGGAATTGCGGGTATCGATACACGTGCACTGACAAAACTTTTGCGTGAAAAAGGCACGATGAATGGAATGATTACGACAAAGGAATATGATTGTTTCGAAGAAATCCTTCCAAAGCTAAAAGATTATACGGTTGGGGATGTAGTAGAAAAAGTGACCTGTACGGAAAAAAAGCTTCTGGAAGGAAATGGTTATAGAGTAGCGCTGCTGGATTTGGGAGCAAAAGATCACATTGCAAAATCACTGCATGACAGAGGTTGTGAGGTTACGATCTATCCTGCGCATACGCCTGCAGAAGAAATACTTGCGGCCGCTCCGCATGGAATTATGTTGTCCAACGGCCCGGGAGATCCAAAGAGATGCGTGCAGATCATTCAGGAAATCCGTAAGCTTTATGAAGCAGATCTGCCAATTTTTGCTATTTGCCTTGGACATCAGCTGATGGCGCTTGCGGCCGGCGCAGATACGTACAAATTAAAGTACGGTCATCGTGGCGGCAACCATCCGGTCAAAGATTTGGAAACGGGAAGAGTCTATATTACGGCACAAAATCATGGTTATGTGGTTGATGCGGATGCATTGAGTGAGCAAATTGCGGTGCCGGCTTTTATCAATGTAAATGATGGTACGAATGAAGGGCTTAAATATACCGGAAAGAAAATTTTTACGGTGCAGTTTCATCCAGAAGCATGTCCGGGGCCGCAAGACAGCGGGTATTTATTTGACAGATTTTTGGAAATGATGGGAGGGGACAGATAATGCCAAAGAGAACAGATATTAAAAAAGTACTGGTCATCGGCTCCGGGCCGATTATTATCGGCCAGGCGGCAGAGTTTGATTACGCAGGTACACAGGCATGCCGTTCCTTAAAAGAAGAAGGTCTGACGGTATGTCTTGTCAATTCGAATCCTGCGACGATTATGACAGATAAAGATATTGCAGACCAGGTCTATATTGAACCGCTGACGGTGGACGTATTAAAACAGATTATTTTAAAAGAAAAACCGGATAGCGTGCTGCCGACACTTGGCGGACAGGCAGGACTGAATCTTGGTATGGAACTGGCAGAGTCAGGATTTTTAGAAGAAAATGGTGTAAAGCTGATTGGCACAACGGCGCAAACGATTCGAAAAGCGGAAGATCGTCTGGAATTTAAACAGACGATGGAAAAAATCGGTGAGCCGGTAGCTCCTTCTCTTGTTGTGGAAGATGTGCAAAGTGGTATTGATTTTACGAATACGATCGGTTATCCGGTTGTACTGCGGCCGGCTTATACACTTGGCGGAAGCGGCGGAGGAATCGCACATAACGAGCAGGAATTGACAGACATTCTCAAAAATGGCCTGCGTCTTTCCCGTGTCGGACAGGTGCTTGTGGAACGCTGTATAGCAGGATGGAAAGAGATCGAATATGAAGTCATGCGGGATGCAAAAGGTAACTGCATTACAGTCTGCAATATGGAAAATATAGATCCGGTCGGTGTGCATACTGGAGATTCTATCGTTGTGGCACCGTCACAAACGCTGGGGGATAAAGAATATCAAATGCTCCGTACTTCTGCGCTGAATATTATTTCGGAGTTAAAGATCACAGGTGGGTGCAATGTACAATATGCGTTGAACCCGGATTCGTTTGAGTATTGTGTCATTGAGGTGAATCCACGTGTCAGCCGTTCTTCTGCATTGGCTTCCAAGGCGACTGGTTATCCGATTGCAAAAGTCGCAGCAAAGGTTGCGGTCGGCTATACGCTGGATGAAATTAAAAACGCGGTAACAGGCAAAACGTATGCCAGCTTTGAACCAATGCTGGATTACTGTGTCGTGAAGTTGCCAAGACTGCCGTTTGATAAATTTCTGACGGCTAAGCGGGCGCTGACGACGCAGATGAAGGCAACCGGAGAAGTCATGAGCATTTGCGATAATTTTGAAGGCGCTCTGATGAAAGCGCTGCGCTCTTTAGAGCAGCACGTGGACAGCCTGCTTTCTTATGATTTTTCATCTTTGTCTGAAAAAGAACTGTTGGAACGCATGAAGATTGTTGACGACCAGAGGATTTTTATCATAGCGGAGGCGCTGCGCAAAGGCATCAATTATAAAGCGATTCATGAGATTACGAAGATTGACGAGTGGTTTATCGATAAAATAGCAATTCTTGTAGAAATGGAAGAGCGTCTCCAAAAAGAAGAGCTGACGAAAGAACTGCTAAAAGAAGCAAAGCGGATGGAATTTCCAGATACCGTTATTGCAAGACTGACCGGAAAGACAGAGCAGGAAATTTGTGATTGGCGGTATGCAGAGGGAATTATAGCAGCATTTAAGATGGTAGATACGTGTGCGGCAGAATTTAAAGCTGAAACGCCATATTATTATTCGGTATTTGGCAGTGAGAATGAAGCTGTTTGCACGAATGACCGAAAAAAAGTACTGGTACTTGGCTCAGGGCCTATCCGCATCGGTCAGGGTGTGGAATTTGATTATTGCAGTGTTCATGCGACATGGGCATTTGCAAAAGCAGGTTATGAGACGATCATTGTAAACAATAATCCGGAGACGGTCAGCACTGACTTTGATATTGCAGATAAGCTATATTTTGAACCGCTGACACCGGAAGATGTGGAAAATATTGTAAAGATAGAAAAACCAGATGGCGCAGTCGTCCAATTTGGCGGCCAGACAGCGATTAAACTTACGCAAAGCCTGATGGAGATGGGCGTGCCGATTCTTGGTACAGCGGCAAAAGATGTAGATGCGGCTGAAGACCGGGAACTGTTTGATCAGATTTTGCAGGAAACGCACATTCCCCGAGCAGCAGGAGACACTGTTTTTACCGCGCAGGAAGCAAAAGAAGTAGCAAATCGCCTTGGCTATCCTGTTTTAGTGCGTCCGTCCTATGTGCTTGGCGGACAGGGGATGCAGATCGCATATTCCGATCAGGAAATAGAAGAATTTATGGAGGTCATCAACCGTTATTCCCAGGAACATCCAATTCTTGTAGATAAATATCTGATGGGCAAAGAGCTGGAAGTAGATGCAGTCTGCGATGGAACGGATATTTTGATTCCGGGTATTATGGAACATATCGAACGCACCGGAGTCCATTCCGGCGATTCGATTTCTGTCTATCCAGCGTCTACGATCAGCGATACCGTACGCGAACGCATTGCAGAATATTCCGCAAGACTGGCAAAGGCTTTGCATGTAAAAGGGCTGATTAACATTCAGTTTATCGCGGTTGATGAAGAAGTCTATGTGATCGAGGTAAATCCACGATCTTCCCGTACGGTGCCATATATCAGCAAGGTGACAGGAATCCCGATCGTAGATCTGGCGGCAGAGGTTATCATCGGAAAGAAGATCAGAGATCTTGGGTATGAACCCGGACTGCAGCCGGCAGCGGATTACTTTGCAATTAAAATGCCTGTATTTTCGTTTGAAAAAATCCGTGGTGCAGAGATCAGTCTCGGACCGGAGATGAAGTCAACTGGAGAATGTCTCGGCATTGCAAAGACGTTTGACGAAGCTTTATACAAGGCATTTCTCGGGGCAGGCGTCGTACTTCCAAAGCATAAGCAGATGATTATTACGGTGAAAGATGCCGATAAGCCGGAAGCTGCAGAAGTTGCAAAGCGTTTTGAGGCGTTGGGCTATCGGATCTATGCAACCAGAAGTACGGCAAAGTTTTTAAATGCGCGTGGCGTGCATGCGCTGCGTGTAAAAAATATTCATCAGGAGTCGCCAACGATTATGGACTTACTGCTCGGCCATAAGATTGACCTTGTGATTGACACGCCTACGCAGGGCAGGGATAAAGGCAGAGATGGTTTCCTAATCAGGCGAGTGGCAATAGAAACAGGTGTACACTGTATTACGGCTATGGATACAGCAAATGCGCTTGTGCGTAGTCTGGAAGCTGCGCATGAGGAAATGACGATGATAGATATCGCAAAGATAGGGTGAAATTTGGGAATCACAAATGAATGGAATGTATTTTACGGAAAAGTAATGATAGAGCCGATGCCAGAGTTTTGTAATGGCATCGGCTTTTTTTGAAATGAAAAAATTTTAACAATGGTTGTTATGCCTGTCTCTGCATTTTCTTTTCAATTTGAAGCTTTTTAAACTGATATTTTTTTACCATTTTAGAACTGTTCTCATCAGTTGTAAACTGTTTCAGCGTTTCAGCATCCATTTTCACACGGTTATCCATCGTATGCATGACATCTGCAATTTGTATCGTCTTATTTACTTTAGGATTGCTTAAATCAAGCACCTGGTTATCTCGAAAGCACAGTACTACCGGATGGTTAAAGTCGCGTTCGTTTGTTTCAAGCACGAGACCTTTATCCCCGTTTGTCAGATCGACACAGCATCCGACTGGCATAATATGAATACATTTTGCAAGTGCGGATACGACATTTTGCGGATAAGATTCCGGATGGTCAATCAGATAACGGATAGCCGAAATCTCAGAATTTGGTTTTCTGCTCAGACTCATTGCGGTCATACGGTCAAATTTATCCGCTACGGTCAGGATGGAAGTGCCAGTCAGCCATTTGCTGCGATCCACTTCATCGCCTTCTGCGCGTCCTGCTTTTATCATCTGCGTAACCATTGCCAAAGAATCCGATGGGATATTGTAAGGGTTTGTATCTGCATGAAGCAGTGCAAAAGCTTTTTCCCGGTATTTGGTAATAGTCGTATTTTCAAGATCTGTAATATCTTCACCTTTTTTCATAATTTCAGCGGGAACATACAGATAGCCGAAATCATACAAAAAGGCAGCATGGATAATGGAAAGCAAAGTACTTTCTCTTAAACCCATAGCGTGGCCTATCATAGCGGAAATAATGGCAACGCCGACAGAATGTTTGTATACAAAATCGGTATTGCTTCGAATGGTCTGGGTAAAATGTACTTTGTGGTCTAAGGTGCCGAAGTGATCTGCTACATCTTTGGCGAGGCTTGGAAGATCCGTCGGCATCTTGCCTTTGCTGATATTTACCAGACTATCACGCAGACGGAACATGTAAAATGTCTGGAGCTGTTCAAATTCTTGCTCTTCTCTTGTGATTGGCGGGAGCGGTTCAGCCGGCTCCAAAATAAAAATGCCGATTAGTCCGAAATTTGTCAGATTTACGATGTTTTGCACAGTTAGTTTAGTATTGCGGTCAAACAGCAATACACCGTTTCTGTTATAAACTGGTTTAGCAAGACGCATACCTGGCTTGATGTCTTGTGATTCTACAAATAACATAGTACCCTTGCTGCTCGAAATATGGACAAATTACTTGCCGGGCAGCTTCTCCTTTCATTTCTTTCTCTCGCATTGTGCTACACTTTCGTATTTCCTCGAAAGACAGCGATGTTTGACTGAAGTTTCTTGTTTATGTAAGTCTGTGTTGTTTTCATTTAAGACCTGTGAGGGGTCTTTTCTCGGTAGTTTTATCATTGTTCAGACAATTTGTACGATTACGAAAGTACCATGCTAATAGCACGTTGTGTGTTGTCCATTATGGAAAATTTAGTAATAAAAGCCAATTAAGCCCCACTTTTCTTAATGATAGCATATGTTGCAAAAAAAAACAATGAAAAACAGAAGGAAAATATATACATTGTGTAACATAAATGATATAATATATTAATAATATTGTTAATATTGTTCTAAATTTTGTTAGTAATGTGGTAGTGATCGTGTTACTGTTTACATTTGAGGTGTTCACAGTAATGTAATAATACAATTGAATGAAGATAAAAGGAGTTATGCCGTTATGAAGCAAAAGAGGAAAATCTGCAGTATAGGTTTTTTATTGGCGCTAAGTCTTTTATGCAGCAGTCAGGCGCAGGCTACAGCCATACAGGACCAGATTAACAATACCGGAGAAAAAATTCATGAATTGGAAAATGCACTGGAACAAACAGATCAAAATATCAGTGCCTACCAGAAGGAACAAAATATACTGGAGCAGGAGATTGCTCAGGGACAGGAAAAAATCAGCCGCTTATCTGAAAAACTGGATGATACAAAATCGGCGATTACAGATACTAGAGAGGAGATTGTAAAGACACAGGAAGCGCTGCAGCAGTCCAGGGCAGACAGTAAAACCCAATATGCACAGATGAAGCAGCGGATTCGTTTTATGTACGAAAACAGTACGACGGATATGATCCTTTATGTGCTGGAGGCCGGTTCTATGCCGGAAGCGCTGCGGCGGGCAAACTATTTTCAGGCGGTTGTTTCCTACGACAGGGAAAAGCTGGAACAATACAAAGCGACGACAAGAAAAATAAAAAAAGAAAAGGCGAAGCTGATAGAAAAGAAAGAGCAGCTGGAAACATTGCAGACAGAGCAGGCAGATCAATTGTCTGATATTGATACGGCGGTTGAAGATTTGAAAAATAAGCTGAGCAGTAAAATAACACAGATCCAGAATTCCAAAGCATTACAGGAGAAATATGAACAGGATTTAGAAAGGCAAAAGCAGTATGAGCAGGAATTGGAACGCAGGAAAGCAGAGGAGGACCGAAAGCGTGCAGAAGAAATCAGACGGCAGGAGGAAGAGCTTAAGCGGAAACGGCAGGAGGAGCAGGAACGCAGAGAGCAAGAACAGCGTCAGCGAGAACAAAGCAGCAGGAACATTAGCAGCGGCAGTTCTGACAGCGGGGATACTAATAGTGGCGCTGCTGCAGCAAGTGCGGGTGATCTGGAATTACTATCGACAATTATCTATTGCGAAGCTGGCAATCAGCCATACGAAGGACAGCTGGCAGTAGGAAGCGTTATTTTAAACCGGGTAGCCAGCAGCAGTTTTCCGAACAGTATCAGCGGCGTGATTTATCAAAGCGGTCAATTTTCTCCGGTTGCAAGCGGGCGCTTTGCACATGCGCTGGCATCTGGCCTGGGGAGCAGATGCATGTCGGCAGCGAGAGAAGTTTTAAATGGCCGCAGAAATGTGGATTGCCTGTATTTTAGGGCAGATAACGGACTGATTGACGGACTCGTGATTGGCGATCATGTGTTTTATTAAGGCGTGCTGTGAATGCTGTAGGTGAAAATCATAATAAAAAGGGGCTGTGACATATATGATCTCGTACAGAGAAACGTGGCAGACCCGAAAAGGCTGATATAGCAGAAAAGTATCTGGATGAATAAAAAGAATGGCAGCTTTGATTTCTCAAAACTGCCATTTCAAGATAAGCGAGAGGAGTTACTTTCAATATTACCAACGCCAAAATATGCCCATTCCTATATTAATAGGCATATTTTATAGTTTTTATACAATGATGGATGAATATTTGGAAAAAAGTTCAATGATTTCTGAAATTTTAGTTGCAAAAAAAGCATATTTGTGGTATCCTTGTTTTAACAGTTGAGTCTTACATTTCTAAGACGTTTTATTTTTTTGAAAAGATTGTTAAATTTTTAACATCTTATTCACGACAAGTTTGTAAAGGAGACGAGAAAATGGCAAACAAAGTAGTTTTAGCAGGCGCATGCCGTACAGCAATCGGTAAAATGGGCGGAGCATTAAGCAATACTCCGGCAGCAGATTTAGGAGCAATCGTAATTAAGGAAGCATTAAACAGAGCAGGCGTAAAACCGGAACAGGTTGACGAAGTGTTAATGGGATGCGTTATCCAGGCAGCTCAGGGACAGAACGTAGCGCGTCAGGCTTCTATCAAAGCAGGCTTACCAAATGAAGTTCCGGCAGTTACATTGAACGTAGTATGCGGTTCCGGTCTGAAATGTGTGAATGAAGCAGCAGCCCAGATCATTTCCGGACAAGCTGACATTGTTGTTGCGGGCGGTATGGAGAATATGTCAATGGCTCCATATGCTATGACGAAAGCTCGTTTTGGTTATCGTATGAACAATGCAACGATTATCGACACAATGGTAAATGATGCATTGACAGATGCATTTAATCAGTATCATATGATGATTACAGCCGAGAATATTTGTGATGAATATGGTCTTACAAGAGAAGAACTGGACGCATTTGCAGCAAACAGCCAGCAGAAATGTGAAAAAGCAATTGCAGACGGCAAGTTTGACGACGAAATCGTTCCGGTACCGGTAAAGGTTAAGAGAGAAATTGTTGAATTTAAGAAAGATGAAGGCCCTCGTGCAGGCACAACAGCAGAAAGCCTTGCAAACTTAAAATGCTGCTCAGGCAAACAGGGCGGTCTTGTAACCGCAGGAAATGCATCCGGTATTAATGACGGTGCAGCAGCTATCGTAGTTATGAGCGAAGAAAAAGCAAAAGAGCTTGGCGTTAAACCATTGGCAACATGGGTAGCAGGCGCACTTGGCGGCGTAAGACCGGAAGTTATGGGTATCGGTCCGGTTGCATCTACAAAGAAAGTTCTGGCTCAGACAGGTCTTACCATTGACGATATGGATCTGATCGAAGCAAACGAAGCATTTGCAGCACAGTCTGTTGCAGTTGCAAAAGATCTTGGATTTAATATGGACAAAGTTAACGTAAACGGCGGCGCAATCGCACTTGGACATCCGGTAGGAGCATCAGGATGCCGTATCCTTGTTACATTGTTATACGAAATGCAGAAGAGAGATGCTAAGAGAGGTCTTGCTACACTTTGTATCGGCGGCGGCATGGGCTGCTCTACGATCGTAGAAAGAGACTAATCGGCGGTTTAATAAAAAAATAGTAACAGGCCGGCTTATCCGGACTACAGCGTATCTTAAAAATATAGATTTACCCGGGCAGCTTTTGCTCTCGGGTAAATCTGTTGTATCATTTTGTATTTTTGGCAAAATGCAGTTAACGGCGGATTTTAATTCGCATTTCTTAATACATAGCTAAAATATTTAAGGAGGAACTACAATGAAAGTAGGAGTTATTGGCGCAGGAACTATGGGTTCTGGAATCGCACAGGCATTTGCACAGACAGAAGGTTATGAAGTATGCTTATGTGATATCAATGAAGAATTTGCAGCTAACGGCAAAAACAAGATCGCAAAAGGTTTTGAAAAAAGAGTTGCAAAGGGAAAAATGAATCAGGAAGATGCAGACAAGATCTTGGCTAAGATCACGACAGGCGTAAAAGATATCTGCACAGACTGTGATCTGATCGTGGAAGCAGCTTTGGAAGTTATGGATGTGAAAAAGCAGACATTTAAAGAATTGCAGGATATTGTAAAAGCGGATTGTATGTTTGCTACAAATACATCTTCTTTGTCTGTAACAGAAATTGCAGCAGGTCTTGACAGACCGGTAATCGGTATGCATTTCTTTAACCCGGCTCCGGTTATGAAATTGATTGAAGTCATTCAGGGCGAAAATACACCGGATGAAATGAGAGATAAGATCGTAGAAATCTCCAAAGCAATCGGCAAAACTCCTGTTGAAGTAAAAGAAGCTCCGGGATTTGTTGTAAACAGAATCTTGATCCCAATGATAAATGAAGCAATCGGCATTTATGCAGACGGCGTTGCATCTGTAGAAGGTATCGATACGGCTATGAAGCTCGGCGCAAATCATCCGATGGGACCTTTGGCATTAGGCGATCTCGTAGGTCTTGATATTTGTCTTGCCATCATGAACGTATTATATGATGAAACAGGCGATCCGAAATATCGTCCGCATCCATTATTAAAGAAAATGGTACGTGCAGGCAAATTAGGCATGAAGACAGGCAAAGGCTTCTATGATTACAGCAAATAGACGCTGAATCGAAATACCGCAGCAAAGGCAGCGAAACATATGGCTGCAGTTCGCACCGCTGTGATAAGCTGCATGTTCCGTAGCTGTATAACGTTTTTGAGGAACGGTTAAAACAGGCAGATATTAAGAATAAAAACAGGCTGTAAAAAAGGGTTTTCATGTCTATGACTGTCAGCGGATGCTCTTGGTAAAATGAGAGTATCCGGCATGACAGCCATAATGACTGATAACAGACACAGACTGTGTAATTAAGTAAATGGAGGAGTAAGAATCATGGATTTTTCTTTAGATAAGAAACATGAAATGGCGAGAACTTTATTTAAAGATTTCGCTGAAACAGAAGTAAAGCCACTTGCTCAGGAAGTAGATGAAACAGAAGTATTTCCGGCAGAAACAGTTGCTAAAATGGCAAAAGCAGGATTTTTAGGAATTCCGGTACCAAAGGAATATGGTGGACAGGGCTGTGATCCTCTCACCTATGTTATGTGCGTAGAAGAGTTATCGAAAGTTTGTGGTACAACAGGCGTTATCGTATCTGCACATACTTCCCTGTGTATTGACCCGATTATGACATACGGGAATGAAGAACAGAAGAAAAAATATGTAACCCCGCTTGCAAAAGGCGAGAAACTCGGTGCATTTGCTCTGACAGAGCCAGGCGCTGGTACAGACGCACAGGGATGCCAGACAAAAGCCGTATTAGATGGCGACGAGTGGGTATTAAACGGCTCCAAATGCTTTATTACCAATGGTAAGGTTGCAGACGTTTATATTGTAATTGCAATTACAAGCATTACAGAAGATAAGAGAGGCAGAAAGAAGAAAAACTTCTCTGCATTTATCGTAGAAAAGGGCGCTCCTGGTTTTTCTTTCGGTACAAAAGAAAAGAAGATGGGTATCCGTGGCTCCTCTACATATGAATTGATTTTTGAAGACTGCAGAATTCCAAAGGATGCGCTTCTTGGACCGGAAGGCAAAGGTTTCCCGATTGCAATGCATACGTTGGATGGCGGTCGTATCGGTATCGCTTCTCAGGCGCTTGGACTTGCAGAAGGAGCATTGGAAAGAGCAATTGAATATACAAAGGAAAGAAAACAGTTTGGCCGCTCCATCGCACAGCAGCAGAATACACAGTTTAAACTGGCTGATATGGCAGCGCGTATTGATGCAGCAAAATTCTTAGTATATCGTGCAGCTGTAGCAAAGGCTACACAGCGAGTATATTCTGTAGAAGCAGCAAAGGCAAAATTATTTGCAGCTGAGACTGCTATGGCAGTTACAACAGAAGTTGTACAGTTGTTCGGCGGTTACGGCTACATCAGAGAATATGATGTAGAGCGTATGATGCGTGATGCTAAGATTACAGAGATTTACGAAGGAACTTCCGAAGTTCAGCGTATGGTTATCTCTGGTGCGTTATTAAGATAACAAGTAAATTTTAATATAGAATATAAGGAGTGAAACTACCGTGAAAATCGTTGTATGTATTAAACAGGTACCAGATACCAAAGGCGGCGTGAAATTTAACCCGGATGGTACGCTGGATAGAGCAGCCATGCTTGCGATCATGAATCCGGACGACAAAGCAGGACTGGAAGCAGCACTTAGAATTAAAGATGAAATCGGCGCAGAAGTTACCGTTCTTACGATGGGACTTCCAAAAGCAGATGATGTGCTTCGTGAAGCAATGGCAATGGGCGCAGATAAGGCAATCCTTGTAACAGACAGAGTATTGGGCGGCGCTGACACATGGGCGACATCTTCTACAATTGCCGGAGCATTAAGAAATATTGATTATGATTTGATTATCACAGGACGTCAGGCTATCGACGGCGATACGGCACAGGTTGGCCCGCAGATTGCAGAACATTTGAATCTGCCTGTTATTTCTTACGCAGAAGAATTAAAAATAGATGGTGACTCTGTGATTGTTAAGAGACAGTATGAAGACAGATATCATGAACTCAAAGTAAAGATGCCTTGTCTTGTAACAGCGCTTTCTGAATTAAATGTTCCTCGTTATATGACACCAGGCGGAATTTTTGACGCATACGATGAAAAAGAAGTAACTGTATGGGGAAGAAATGACCTGAAAGATCTCGATGATGCCAACATCGGTCTGAATGGTTCTCCGACAAAAATCGCAAAAGCATCTGACAAAGTACGTAAGGGTGCCGGTGAAAAGGTTACACTTGATGCGACAGAATCCGTGGCATATATCATGGGTAAGTTAAAAGAGAAACATGTAATCTAATAAGATGAAGGAAAGTGGTGAAAAAAATGGGTTTAGAAGAATATAAGGGCGTATATATCTACGCACAGCAGGTAGATAACGAATTAAGCAGTATTGCCTTTGAATTAATCGGAAAAGCAAAAGATCTTGCAAAAGATCTAAATACAGATGTAACAGCCGTTCTTCTTGGATCAAATGTAAAGAACCTGGCTGACAAGCTGGCTGAGTATGGTGCAGATAAAGTCATCGTTGTAGACGATCCGGCATTGGAAGTATATAAGACAGAGCCATACGCACATGCATTAGCATCTGTCATCAACGAATATAAACCGGACATTATGCTGGTTGGCGCAACCGCAATCGGAAGAGACTTAGGCCCAACGGTATCTGCAAGAGTAGCGACAGGTTTAACAGCAGACTGTACACAGCTGGAAATCGGTGATTTTCCATTAAAACCGGTTGAGGGCAAAGAGCAGAAACATAATCAGTTGTTAATGACTCGTCCTGCATTTGGCGGTAATACAATTGCTACAATCGCCTGCCCGGATAACCGTCCGCAGATGGCTACTGTACGACCTGGCGTTATGCAGAAGATTGAGCCGATTGCTGGTGCAAAGGCTGAAATTATCGAGTATAATCCTGGATTTGAAGTAAATCACAAATATGTTGAGATTTTGAACGTTATCAAACAGGCTAAGAGTGCAGAAAACATTATGGATGCTAAGATTCTCGTATCCGGCGGACGTGGTGTTGGCTCAGCAGAAAACTTCAAGATTTTACAGGATTTGGCAGATGTGATCGGTGGTATGGTAAGCTGCTCTCGTGCAGTTGTAGAAAATGGCTGGAAACCGGTAGACTGCCAGGTAGGGCAGACAGGAAAAACAGTTCGTCCAAACGTATATTTTGCAATCGGTATCTCTGGCGCGATTCAGCACGTAGCTGGTATGGAAGAAGCAGATATTATTATTGCAATTAATAAAGATGAAGATGCTCCGATCTTCGATGTAGCTGATTATGGCATTGTTGGTGATCTGAATAAGATCGTTCCGGCATTGACAGCTGCTTTGAAGGAAGAGCTTGGTAAATAAGCTGAACAGAATAAGCTGAACAGATAGATATATACGATAGTAAGACGTCAGGCATAGTGAAAACTGTGTCTGACGTTTTTGTTATATATTTGATCCGTTACTTTTCACGGGGTGGGGCAAGTAATAAAGCAACAGTTTAGACAAAGTGTT
>CAJTZX010000057.1 GCA_910584345.1 uncultured Eubacterium sp.
TGTTTAAATCACATATTTTTTTCTCCTATTTTACTGAGTTTCCGAGACTACACTATATAAACTGCCTGTGACTGCGGGCAGCAGAAAAAAACAAATACTTTCTGTATCTGCATTGCTGTTTTGAATCAAATAGCCGCAAATATAACAGACAATGAATTGGTATAACAAATATAATGTAACATATTTCAGGCATATAAGTTTGTTTTTATGATACAGCTCCAAAATAGAGATTAAGAGTGTAATTGTAAACAGTGTACGGAAAAAATTTAGTTCAACTTGTGAAAGAACCTGAAAAAGAGACATAAAAACACTTGCAAGGTACAGCCTTAACAAATATAATTTTTTGGAATGGGTATAATGTACGCTGTTACCTGCACAAAAAATAAATATGGGCGCTGAAATTCTTCCGATCCAGTGAAAACATATCGAAGTATTTGGAAAGAAATAAGCAATATGATCTAAAAGCATAGCTGCAGCAGCAATCAGTTTTAGATGAAATGCGTTCATAGGTTAGCTCCTTTTGTATATTCGCCAACTAAAAAAGAGTCTGGCTTGAAAAATATAGATGCAGACTCTTTTTAGAAGTTTTTTACTTATTCACTAAAAAACATTTTTTACAAAGTCCTTAATTTTATATAATATCATAATTATTTAACATAACCATTAAAAGAAAAAGAATCTCTGTCCTCTGTTTTAATTTCTATGTAAAATTCAGTAGAGCTTTTAATATTAGAAAATTCAGATGATCCGGATTTTCCGGCAGTAATTTTTGTCATTGCATAAGTTTTTCCGCTTCTTTTGGCAGTAACCGTGATGGCTGAGTCACCCGTGTTATTCACATAAACTTTATAATGATTTTTTTCGGTAAATTTGTAATTAGTATAACCGCTAAAGTCATATTTTCCATTTGATGCTATGTCCCAAACTTTAGATGGCACTGAAGTGCCTCTTTGCATTTCTGATTCGTCTGGCGGTACCGGAGATACTCCGATATTGGATGAAGATTCCTCGGTTTGTTCGATTTCATTTTCCCAGGCATAAACATGAGTTGCAGACAATGAGGTCACCGATAACGCTATTACCATTGATGAAATTACGATACATCTTTTTAAATTTTTTAACATATAAAATCTTCCTTGCGTATAGTACTGTAATTATAATACAACTATAAATGGATGTCAAGTAATACATTATGCAAAATACCGCGCCTTCCAAAGCAGCTTTTTATAAACAGATCAACAAACCTTAATAAACAATTCTTACAAATATTACTACAATTATAATATAAGCGTAAAAACATTACAAGAAAAATATTATAATAAAATGAACGACACCATTTATTTTGCATAGTTTTTCATTAAGTTCGCGCTTATGGAGAACTGCCACATCGGAAACCATGGGCGGCTGCACTGTCTTCCTTTCCAGAGGTGTCCGCCAACAGTTGTATTACGCTTTCGAAAATCAGCTGGATGAGGGAATCGGCCCTCTTTAGCTTTTGGCGGAATAAAAAAATTTCCCCGCTTGACAAATCTTTCCAGCAGTACTATTATACTTTGAGAGTCAAACAATTTGACTTTCAAGTTATTTGAGAATCAAACAAACAACAGGCAAACGTACGCCTGCTATAAACGAAATCAAACAGAAAATAAGGAGAATGCAGACATGTTAGAAAAAATCGCAGAAATCGTAAAAGAGCAGTTAAATACAGATATGGAAATTACCGAAGCAACTTCATTTAAAGATGATCTTGGCGCTGATTCGCTGGATATTTTTGAACTCGTCATGGCGTTGGAAGAAGAGTTTGGCGTGGAGATTCCTTCAGAAGATTTGGAAAGTGTCAATACTGTCGGGGATGTTATTAATTATTTAAAAGCACATGATGTTGCAGAATAAGGCGGAACGAAGATGGAGACAAGGATTACACAATTGTTAGGCATTCGGTATCCGATCATCCAGGGAGGTATGGCCTGGGTGGCAGAATACCATTTGGCGGCAGCCGTATCGAATGCCGGAGGACTTGGGATCATTGGAGCGGCAAGCGCACCTGCAGAAGTGGTGCGTACGCAGATTCAGGAAGCAAAAAAACTGACAGATCAGCCGTTTGGCGTGAATGTTATGCTGATGAATCCAAATGCTGAGGAAGTTGCCAGGGTTGTTATCGAAGAAGGGGTGCAGGTGGTAACGACGGGCGCCGGCAATCCCGGCAAGTTTATCCCGATGTGGAAAGAAGCAGGAGTAAAGGTCATTCCGGTTGTTGCCAGCGTGGCCATGGCTAAAATGATGGAGCGCGCCGGAGCAGACGCGGTTGTGGCAGAAGGCATGGAATCCGGCGGACATATTGGCGAGCTGACGACGATGACGCTTGTACCGCAGGTAGCGGATGCCGTACAGATTCCGGTCATTGCGGCCGGGGGCATTGCAGACGCGAGAGGATTTGCTGCGGCTATCATGCTGGGCGCTGAAGCTGTGCAGATGGGCACACGTTTTGTAACAGCAAAAGAATCTATTGTACATACGAATTATAAAGAGCGGATTATCAAAGCAAGAGATATCGATTCCGAGGTAACCGGACGGTCTACCGGGCATCCGATTCGTGTACTGCGCAATCAGATGAGCAGAGATTATTTGAAAATGGAAAAGGCAGGAGCTTCTTTTGAAGAACTGGAAGTCCTGACGCTTGGTTCCCTGCGAAAAGCGGTGATGGACGGCGATGTGAAAGGCGGCAGCCTGATGGCCGGACAGATTGCGGGATTAGTAAAGCAAGAAAATAGCTGTAAAGAAATTATTGATGAAATCATGAATGGAGCACAGGAATTATTAGGCTTCCATAAAGAAAAAGGCTCCAATTAAAGCAAGAGATTTCATGAAGCAAGAGACTTTATTAAGCAAGAGATTTGAATAAAGAAAAGAAAGCATTTAAGAAAGGACATGGAAATGGGAAAAACCGTTTATATGTTCCCTGGGCAGGGAGCGCAATATATAGGAATGGGAAAAGAGTTTTATGAGCAGTTTGATATCTGCAAAGCAGTCTTTGACCTGGCATCGAATGTTACCGGTCTGGACATTCCGGCTCTGTGCTTTGAAGAAAATGACCGGCTGAATATTACGGAGTATACGCAGATTGCAATGCTGACGGTAGAAGCAGCCATTTATATGGCGATGGAACAGCAAAATTTAAAACCGGACTATGCAGCAGGATTGAGTCTCGGGGAATACGGTGCGCTGATTGTATCGAAAGCGCTGGATCCGGCAGATGCATTTCGTATAATAAGAAAACGCGGCATTTATATGCAGGAAGCAGTTCCGACAGGTGGTGCGATGGCGGCGGTGCTCGGGCTGGACGCTGCAGCGATAGAAGCTGCCTGTGCACAGACAGAAGGTATTGTGTCGATTGCAAATTATAATTGTCCGGGGCAGATTGTAATCACCGGAGAGCAGGCAGCTGTGGAGCGGGCTGGCGAAGCATGTAAAGCAGCAGGTGCAAAACGTGTGATGCCGTTAAATGTAAGCGGGCCTTTTCATTCCAAGATGCTGGAAGGTGCGGGTAAAAAGCTGGCAGATGAATTTAAAAACGTACACTTCCGCAGCATTGATGTACCTTATGTAACGAATGTAACAGCAGATTTTGTAACAGACGACACACAGATTCAAGATTTGCTCGTAAAACAGATATCTTCATCCGTACGCTGGCAGCAAAGCATCGAACGATTGATAGAGGCGGGTGCGGATGAATTTGTGGAAATCGGCCCGGGCCATACGTTGACCGGATTTATGAAAAAGATCAATCGTGATAAGAAAGTCTATCATATAGAAAAGCCGGAGGATTTGGAAAAATATGTTAACCGATAAGATTGCACTTGTTACCGGAGCCGGCAGAGGAATCGGCAAGGCGGTGGCGAAGCTGCTTGCGGCTCATGGAGCTTATGTATATGTAAATTATAATGGTTCGAAAGAAGCAGCACAAAAAACGGTCGATGAAATTATGCAAAACGGCGGCAGGGCGGAAGCGCTGCAGTGCAACGTAGCAGATTTTGAGGCGTGTGCACAAATGATCGCAGCTGTGATAAAACAAAGCGGACGATTGGATATTCTTGTAAACAATGCAGGAATTACCAAAGATGGGCTGCTGATGAAAATGTCTGAGGAAGATTACGATCAGGTATTGGATATTAACTTAAAGGGAACATTTCATACAATTCGTCATGCCTCCAGATATATGCTGAAACAAAGAAGCGGAAAAATTATTAATATGACGTCAGTATCCGGTGTCATGGGAAATGCAGGACAGGCAAATTACAGTGCATCCAAAGCCGGAGTGATCGGGCTTACAAAGAGTGTGGCCAGAGAATTGGCATCTCGCGGCATTTGCGTGAATGCTGTTGCGCCCGGATATGTAGAGACGGATATGACCAATGGATTATCAGATCAGGTGAAGGCACAGATGTTGGCACAGATTCCTATGGGGCGTGCGGCAACACCTGAGGAGATTGCAAATATTGTGCTGTTTTTGGCATCCGACCAGTCCTCTTATATGACAGGGCAGGTTTTATGCGTAGACGGCGGAATGGCAATGTAGCGGTAATCATTTATTTGGGAGTCAGGAGGAGATCAATGAAACGCAGAGTGGTAGTAACTGGTATGGGTGCAATTACCCCGATCGGATTAAATGTAAATGAGTTTTGGAATGCAGTAAAGGAAAAAAAGATTGGGTTTGCACCGATTACCTATTTTGATGCGTCGGATTATAAATGCCATCTGGCGGCAGAAGTCAAAGGTTTTGCAGGAAAGGACTACATGGATTTTAAATCTGCCAAACGTATGGAACTATTTAGTCAGTATGCAATGGCAGCTTCCAAAGAAGCGATCGAAGATGCGGCGCTTGATATGGAGCAGGAAGACGCTTATCGTGTAGGATGTACCATCAGCTCCGGTATTGGGAGTCTGCAGGCAATCGAGCGGGAGCATAAAAAACTGCTGGAAAAAGGCCCTTCCAGAATCAATCCGTTATTTGTTCCGATGATGATTTCAAATATGGCATCCGGCAATGTATCGATTGCATATGGGCTAAAGGGCAAAAGCATGAATGTAGTGACAGCTTGTGCAAGCGGAACAAACAGTATCGGGGAAGCTTTCCGTACGATTCAGTATGGCGATTGCGATGTGATGGTCACAGGAGGATGTGAAGCAGGCATTACGCCAGTTGGCATCGCTGGATTCACTTCTCTGACGGCATTATCTACAAAAGATGATCCAACACGTTGTTCTCTGCCGTTTGACAAAGACCGAAGCGGATTTGTGATGGGAGAAGGTGCGGGCATCGTTGTTTTGGAAGAGCTGGAACACGCGAAAAAACGCGGAGCCAGAATCTATGCAGAACTGACAGGATATGGATGTACGTCAGATGCGTATCATATTACGTCTCCGGCGGAGGATGGCGCCGGTGCGGCAAGAGCGATGACAAATGCGATCGAAGACGCCGGATTAAAGCCGGAAGATATTACGTATATTAACGCACATGGAACAGCGACGCATCATAACGATTTGTTCGAAACAAGAGCCATCAAGCTGGCATTTGGTTCTCATGCACACGATCTGCGTATTAATTCTACAAAGTCTATGATCGGCCATCTGCTTGGAGCAGCCGGAGCCGTAGAGTTTGTAACTTGTGTGAAAGAGATTCAGGAAGGTTATATTCATGCGACAGTCGGCTATCAAACACCGGATGAAGAGATGGATTTGGATTACTGCAAACAGCCTTATGAACAAGAGATACGCCATGCCTTAAGCAATTCTCTTGGATTTGGAGGGCATAATGCGACATTGGCTGTTTCAAAGTATGAAAGCTGAGACAGCCGTTTGGTTCCGTTTGTCTGAACGGTTATCATCTGATAAAGAAAAGGACAGTTGGAGGGAAAAAGATGTCTTTATTAAATGCATCACAGATTATGGAAATTATTCCGCACAGACAGCCGTTTTTGCTGCTGGATACCATTGAAGAGATAGAACCGGGAAAACGCGTGCGGGCACGTAAGTGTGTAACGTACAACGAACCTTTTTTCGCAGGACATTTTCCAAAGGAGCCGGTCATGCCGGGAGTGCTGATCGTAGAGGCAATGGCACAGGCAGGTGCGGTAGCAATGCTCTCCCAGCCGCAGATGAAAGGAAAGACCGCTTATTTTGCAGGCATTCAATCTGCGAAATTTAAGCAAAAAGTTGTTCCTGGCTGTGTACTGGAATTAGATGTGGAAATTGTGAAAGTAAAAGGGCCTGTCGGTATTGGAAAAGGAACGGCATCCATTCTATCCGTGGAAAACCAACCGATCGACGAAAAGGGAGCGGAAGGTGAAAAAACTGAACGAATCAACAGAAAGCTTGCGGCATCTGCAGAAATTATGTTTGCGATAGGAAGTGGGGCGGAAAATTAATGTGGCTCAATAAAAGCAAAAAGAAAGAAACAGGTGAAAAGAACTATCACTTATTCAAAAAAAGAAATATGCCGGCCATGGATCAGGATACAGATGTGACACAAGTACTCGTACCGCAGGAGCCGGAGCAGAAAAAGCCAGAGCAAATCGTACAAAAACCGGAACAGGATGTATTTGAATGTAAAAAATGCGGCGCTAAGATTTCCAAGATAGAAACAGTGGCCAATAAGTATGTATGCAAAGAATGCGGCTATTATTTCCGCATCCGTACGAAAAACCGGATTCGGATGGTTGCAGATGCCGGTACGTTTGAACCTTGGTTTGAAGAGACAAAAGAGACGAATCCGCTGAATTTTCCGGGATACGAAGAAAAATTGGCGCAAATACAGGAAAAGACAAAGCTGAAAGAAGGCGTAACGATTGGTTATGCGCGCATTGACAATGAACCGGTTGTGATAGGCGTGTGTGATGCAAGATTTTTAATGGGCAGTATGGGGCATGTTGTCGGTGAAAAAATAGCTTGCGCTGTTGAAAAAGCAACGGCGATGCGCCTTCCGGTTGTTTTATTCTGCTGTTCCGGCGGTGCACGTATGCAGGAGGGGATTATTTCCCTGATGCAGATGGCAAAGACATCGGCGGCTTTGAAAAAACACAGTGATACAGGACTGCTTTATATACCGGTACTGACGGATCCTACAACTGGTGGCGTGACAGCTAGCTTTGCGATGCTGGGCGATATTATTTTGGCGGAGCCTGGTGCATTGATTGGTTTTGCGGGGCCAAGAGTCATTGAACAGACAATTGGAGAAAAATTGCCGGAAGGATTTCAGCGGGCAGAATTCCAGCTTGCACATGGATTTGTAGATGCAGTAGTAGAGCGTAAAGATCTGAAACAGACGTTGGCGCACATTTTAAAATACCATCACAGCAGCCAGAGCTTTCATGCATTTACGAAAACAGGAAGTATTACGGTTACACCGGATGAACGATGCAGAGAGCATATGGAAAAAGCAGAGTTTAAATCCGTATGGGATAAGGTAAAAGCAGCCAGACAGGTAACCCGACCGTCTGCAACAGATTATATTACTCGTATTTTTGACGGATTTATGGAACTTCATGGGGACAGACAGTTTCGTGACGATCCGGCAGTTGTAGGAGGCATTGCAATGCTGGATGGACAGCCGGTTACTGTGATTGGCATTCAAAAAGGGACTTCCATCGAGGAGTGCACACAGCGTAATTTCGGTATGGCTTCGCCGGAAGGCTATCGGAAAGCTTTGCGTCTGATGCGTCAGGCAGAAAAGTTTCATCGGCCAATCATTACCTTTGTTAATACTTCGGGAGCATTTTGCGGGATGGAAGCAGAGGAGCTTGGACAGGGAGAAGCAATTGCGCGTAATCTGTATGAAATGTCGTCCTTTAAAGTTCCGGTTATTTGTATGATGATCGGAGAAGGGGGCAGCGGCGGCGCGCTGGCTCTGGCCGTTGGCAATCAGGTATGGATGATGGAAAACGCTACGTATTCTGTACTTTCGCCGGAAGGATTTGCATCCATTTTATGGAAAGACAGCGCTCGTGCACAGGAAGCGGCCGGTGTTATGAAGATTACAGCACACGATTTATATGATTTGCATGTTGTAGAACAGGTAATACCGGAATATGGCGGCGCGGATGAAGTGACGGTAGATACAATTTCTGCTTATATGAAAAAACAGCTGAAAGAGTATTTATCTTCCCAGGCAGATAAGAGCGGAGAAGATTTTGCAAATGAGCGTTATGAACGATTCCGCAGATTTTAATGGCAGTCCGATCAAGGGAGGAAAACGAATGAGAGCTAGAATTGCCGGAACAGGCAGCAGTTTGCCGGATTTACGTATCACAAATGAGGATCTTGGCAAAATCATGGACACATCCGATGAGTGGATTCGCAGCCGTACCGGAATCGGGGCAAGACATATTGCAGTAGAAGAAACGACGACAGATATGTCTGTGGCAGCGGCAAAGCAGGCGTTAGAGCAGGCCGGCATGGAGGCAGAAGAGCTGGATTTGATTATCGCTGCAACGTTGAGTGCGGATCGCATCCTGCCGCCATTATCTTGTGAGATCCAAAGTGCGCTTGGCGCTGTGCATGCAGCAGCCTATGATTTGTGTGCGGCCTGTTCAGGCTTTGTCTTTGCGTTAAATACCGCACAGGCGTATATTCAAAGCGGAACATATCGGAACATATTAATCGTTGGTGCAGAAACATTGTCAAAGCTGATGGACTGGTCAGACCGTTCGACTTGTGTATTATTTGGAGACGGCGCCGGAGCAGCGGTAATTACAGCGGATACAGATGGATTTTTTGCAGGAGTGCAAGGCTCAGACGGTTCCAAAGGCATGGTGCTTTCCTGCGGCGGCAGACCTGTGCAGCATCCTTTTGCCAGTCAGGA
Source organism: uncultured Eubacterium sp. (assembly GCA_910584345.1). Taxonomy (GTDB): domain Bacteria; phylum Bacillota; class Clostridia; order Lachnospirales; family Lachnospiraceae; genus Eubacterium_J. The sequence goes on from CAJTZX010000057.1 coordinate 8,858, forward strand.
GCAGGTGGACCCATACGTCAGAATGAACGGACAGGAAGTCTATAAATTTGCGGTTCGTACCGTACCAGCAAGTATTTGTCAGGTGTTGGAACAAGCAGAACTGGATCCGCAGGAGATATCATTATTTTTGTTACATCAGGCGAACCTGCGTATTATAGAAGCGGTTGCCAAACGGTTAAAACAGCCAATGGAAAAGTTCCCGGTCTGTTTGGAAGAATGTGGCAATATCTCTGCTGCAAGTGTGCCGATTTTATTGGATCAGGTAAACAGGCAGGGCAGGCTGAAAAGAGGAGATAAAATTGTACTGGCCGGATTTGGTGCAGGACTGACCTGGGGAGCGATTGCGCTAAGCTGGTAAAAGGAGCAACAGGAAATGGATACGGAGCAGACATTAAACAGGCTTTTGGTACAGTTCTTTAAATACATTATGGAAATAGAAGAAAGAAAACTGATCACAGATGAATTTAAAGAGATCACATACAATGATATGCATATTATTGAAGCAATTGGTCTAAAGCAGCCAAAGAAAATGTCTGAGATTGCAAAAATTATGTCTGTGACAACAGGGACGCTTACAAAAGCAGTCAATGCGCTGGAGAAAAAGGGATATGTACAGCGTCAGCGGAGTGAGCAGGATAAGCGGGTCGTATATATGATGCTTACGGAGCAAGGCATACTGGCGTACAAACATCATGAGAGATTCCACCAGGATATGATTGCGTTTATTTTAGATCATGTGAGCGAAGCAGAAAGTCAGGTATTGCGTCAGGCGCTGGAGCGGCTGATGGGATATTTTCAGGAAAAATATGATCCGTTATAAACATTGCGAATGGGAGGGAGAAAGCCTTCCCATTTTTTGATTGGTTTTAAAGAAACAGTATGGAAACAGAGCCGCGGCCGTGTTATAATATGGTGATACAAACAAAACAGGGAGGGATGATGTATGGCCGTACAATATAAGAAGCTGACAGAAGAGGAATTAAGCACATTTATACAAATGAGAATCAGTCAATTACGGGAAGAGGGAGCTACAGAAGATATCGATTTAAAACCTGCTTTTATGGATTATTATAAGAGGCATATGGCGGACGGTACTTTTGTATCCTGGCTGGCTGTTGACAAAGATCATATTGTAGGAACAAGCGGCATGTCTTTTGTCGAAAGACCGCCTCATTTTGGATGTCCGAATGGGAAAATCGGACTGCTTTCCAGTATGTTTACTGCCAAGGATTATCGCAGACAGGGGATTGCAAAAGAGCTGTTATCTCGTGTTGTAAAGGAAGCCAAAGAATATGGATGCAGCAGCGTTCAAATTACAGCTTCGGATATGGGAGTATTATTATATACAGATTTTGGTTTTGTGAAAAATGGAAACTTTATGCAGCTATCTTTATAATTTGCGGGAAACCCCAAATTTGACGAGCTGGGGCATGATTAGGAAAGGAAAGCAGGTGGCAGCGTGGATACCGTATTAAAAAAAGAAAAACCAGGCACAATAGAAGATATTTATGCATTGCCCGAGGGGAAAAGAGCCGAATTAATAGATGGACAAATTTATGATATGGCTCCGCCAGGCTGGACGCATCAAAAGATTAGCAGAAAATTACATCAGGCAATAGCAAATTATATTGATGCCAGTCATGGTGAATGTGAAGCATTAGCAGCGCCGTTTGCGGTGTTTCTCAATGCAGACGATAAAACATATTTGGAACCAGATATTAGCGTTATTTGTGATATTTCCAAGCTGGACGAAAAGGGATGCCATGGCGCGCCGGACTGGGTAATTGAAATCGTGTCTCCAAGCAGCAAACCAAGAGATTATATGAAAAAAATGTTTTTGTATTATGCAGCAGGGGTCAGGGAATATTGGATTGTGGACCCGGAAAAAAATATGATATCCGTTTATGGATTTGAGACAAATACGGTGGAACAATATCCTTTTGATAACGAAGTACCGGTTGGAATATTCCAGGATTTTTCTATAAAAATAGGCTGAACATCGGATCAATGCAGGGAAGGACGCCGTCCTTCCCTTTTGTTTAGGAATGTTCCTTGTTATCTGTTCAACAAATCAATCGTTTTCTGATCTTTGATTCCGTTGAAAAATTTATCTAATACTTTTTGAAAAACAGCAATGTCCGGATTGGCCTCGGAAAATAAAGTCATAGAAGATTTTAACTTCATGTCATCCGGAAATCCAAAAATCTTATTCGCGTCATTGGATTCTAACGCAAGCAGCGCTTCACTGATTTCCAACAGATGGGAACGCAGCAGGGGCTCTTCTAAATAAGCTTTCGCTTCTTCCAGATTCTGGATGGAATAATAAGCGCTGATCTCAGTCGTGCCAAGTCCCGCAATCTGCGGAAATATGTACCACATCCAGTGGCTTTGCTTGCGTCCGTTTTTGATTTCAGACAGAGCGTTTGGATAATCTCTTAAATGGGCATCAATAAAACGGTTCAAATGCAATGGTTCCATTTTAGGTTCCTCCTCTTTTTGTATGAATTTTCATTCTTGCCTATAGTTTATACGAAATTGTGTCTAAAAGCAATGGATACGGAAAAGAAAATATAGCTTTTTCGGGAAAGGAGTTGTAATCTGCTATTATATTTATTATAATGGAGAAAAACAGGCAGCCAAAACTATTTTTCATGGAGTAAGCACGAATATGATCTATTTATTTACAGCTCTATACTGTGAAGCACAAATCATGATCGAACAATATGGTTTGAAAAAATCGGCAGATAGTCCCCGTTTTCAGCAATTTGCAAGTGAATCCAGACAAATACTGCTTACGGTTAGCGGCGCCGGAGAGATTGCGGCAGCGGCAGCAGTCAGCAGTGTATGCACAAAATATCCGCCAAAGCAGAATGATTTTCTTGTGAATGTAGGAACCTGTGCGGGAACATCACAGAGAGATGGGATTTTTTTCATTCATAAGCTGACAGAACAAACAACCGGAAAGACGTTTTATCCGGATATGCTGTATGCACACGGGTTTCAGGAGGCGGAGCTATGCACAGTTATGAAGCCATGGAAACATAAGGTACAGGCAGACCAAAGCAAAGACATGCCTACCTATCGTAAATGGTATGATGTAACAGAAGATGCGGATACCGGTCTGTATGATATGGAAGCTGCCTCCATATATCAGGCGGGTTTGTATTTCTTTGGTCCAGAACAGATGTTATTTTTAAAGGTCGTTTCAGATAACGGAGAGGGAGACAGGCTGTCACCGGAATTTATCAGACAACGGATGGAAACACATAGCAAAAGTATCGTTTCGTTTTTAGAACAGCTTATGGCGATTTCAAATCAGGAAGGCCATATGGAACAACAGCAAAAACAAGAGCGGCAGGAACAGTGGATATGCAAGCTTTGTGCGGATTTGCACTGTTCAAAAACGATGGAAGAATCTTTAAGACAGCATTTGCATTATGCAGCGCTGGTGGGAATAGATTATAAAAAGGCAGTGCAGGAGCTATATGAAGAAAATAAAATTCCCTGCAAAGATAAAAGAGAAGGGAAGCGGTGCTTTGAAGCGTTTAAACAGCGATTGTTTTAATCCTTTCTTTTCACATATTTATGTAGAAAAAAAGGTGCGGGATCATCCGCGAACGAGAAAGATACTTGAAAAATATCAGCAGGCCAGGGTGATTGAGATCGATCACTATAAAGATCTGTTCTGCAGGAGCCGGCAAAATTATACGCTCCAGCACGCTTCTCAAAAACTGATACTGGCAGAAAAAGACAATCAGATGTTATATGCGGGCGCTCCTGTTTGCCAGAGTTTTGGAAATGATAACTTTTATTATACATCATGTATGATGAATTGTATTTATGATTGTGAATATTGTTATTTAAAAGGAATGTATCCTTCTGCCAATATTGTAATTTTTGTGAATCTGGAGGATTTTTTTGAAAGTGTGGAGCAGATGCTTAAGAGAAAGGCCTTATATTTGTGTATCTCTTACGATACGGATCTGCTGACACTGGAGCAGACAACAGGGTATGCCCAGGCATGGAGCCAGTTTGCGGCGGCACATGCTTCCCGTTTAAAGATTGAAATACGGACAAAATGTGCGAATAAACACTTTTTTGAAAGTCAAGAGCCATTGTCAAATGTCATCTATGCTTTCACACTGTCGCCTCAGGCGGTCGTGGAACGCTTCGAGCATTATACACCATCTTTATCAGAACGTATGGAATGTGCAGCAAAAGCTGTCAGCGCCGGATTTTTGGTACGGCTTTGTTTTGATCCGATGATTTATGTTCCAGAATGGGAGCGGCATTATGCGAAGATGCTGGATCAGGTATTTGAGATTTTTACGGCGGATAAGCTGACAGATGTCAGTGTGGGATCTTTCCGTATACCGCAGGATTATTTAAAGAAAATGCGCAGGCAGCAACCAGATAGTGCAGCAGCATGGTTCCCCTATCAGATGGATCATGGATATTATCATTATCCGAAAGAATTGATGGAACAGATGGAACAGTTTCTTGTAGAGCGGTTAAAAAAGCATCTGCCTGAAAATAAAATATTTTTATGGAAGAATTCACAATAGATGTCTGAATCATGTATTTTCAAAAATAGACGTCTGAAAATAAAGAAAGCAGGTAAATCATGTGCAGTACAGGTCAGGTTCGTTATGCAGCAATTGTTACAGGAGCATCTTCCGGCATAGGGCTAGCGGTCAGCAGCAAGCTTGCAGAAATGGGCTATGAAGTATTTGGTATCGGACGGAATTTTTCAGATGATACTTTGTGGCAAAAGGACGGATTTCATGCAATTGTTTGTGATCTGCTTGATACAGACAGGCTGTGCCGCTGTATTAGGGAGATAAAATCACAAAAGCAGGTGCATGTACTGGTGAATAATGCAGGCGTCGGATATTATGGACTTCATGAACAGTTAAATCCGAAAAAGATTCAGCAGCTTGTGCGTACGAATCTGGAAGCGCCGATGATTTTAACACAGCAGCTTTTGCGTGAGTTAAAGAAAAATGCAGGTTATATTATCAATATTACGTCAGTTACGGCAAGTAAGTCCAACCCGCATGGATGTGCTTATGGCGCTACGAAAGCCGGACTTGCCAGCTTTTCCGCGAGCCTGTTTGATGAGGCACGCAAATATGGAGTCAAAGTAGTATCGATTGCGCCTGATATGACAAAGACAAATTTGTATCGAAATGCAGATTTTCAGGAAGGGGATGATGAGGACTGCTATTTGCTGCCGCAAGAGGTAGCACAGGCGGTTGTATTTGCATTGGATCACAGAGAGGGGATGGTTGTTACGGACATTACGTTAAAACCGCAGCGCCATCAGATTAAGAGGGTAATAAATTAGCCCATGGTCAGGGGAGGGGTTGGCATCATGTATCATATCGCTGTCGTAGAAGATGAAAATGAATGTTCGAAACAGATTCAGACATTTTTAGCACAATATCAGGAAGAAAATAGTGTCCGGTTTAAAGTATCTGTATTTGCAGACGGGGTGCAGCTGTTGGACGGTTATGAACCGGTGTACGATATGATTTTGATGGATATCGATATGCCTGGGATCAACGGTATGGATGCCGCCGAAAAAATCCGTCAGACAGATCAGGACGTGGTGATTGTATTTATTACGAATATTGCCAGTTTTGCAATTCGCGGGTACGAGGTAGGAGCTTTGGATTATATCGTAAAACCGCTTTCGTATTATAATTTTTCCATGCGGCTGACGCGCGCATTAAAACGAAGCAAGGCAAGGGTTCCTCATGAGATGATACTAACGCTTCCGGATGGAGTCAAGAAGCTGGAAGTAGGGCAGATTTATTATGTAGAAGTGCAGAATCGTATGCTGCATTATTATACAACAGAAGGGATTTTTCATGTGCGCGGAACGATGCAGAGCGCACAGCAAATGCTTAAAGCATATTCCTTTGCCAAATGTAATTACTGGTATATGGTTAATCTGCGTCATGTAACAGAAGTAAAAAAGAATACGGTAGTGGTCGGAACGTATGAACTGGAGATCAGCAGACGGAACCGGACGCCGTTTTTAAAAGCGCTTACGGAATATGTAGGAGGGTATCGCTGATGAAAGGCCAGGTAAGCAGATGGATCATGCAGGGTGCTTTTTTAGCGAGCGGATATATATATGTGCATACGATAGAGCCAAAGCCGGAAAACCGAAAAAAGACAGTCTGTATTACCATAATTATGATTTTGTTTTTTGCTGTCTTAAACTATTTTTACAAATATGAAGATTTTTGGGCAGAAATGGCGACAAGAATGGGTGGCTTTTTGCTGCTTGGATATATGATTTATACAGGAAGAAAGTTATCTCTCTTTGCAGCCTATTATTATGCAATCTGGGCGTTTTGTTCCTGGCAGTTGATGTATGAATGGTATTTAGTATGTCAGAATATGGCAGCAGGGTTTTGGAAGGACAGGCAGCTGCAAGATTGGACGACAGAGTTAATTGTTTTTGGGATCGGGTATCTCATCGTAGGGCTAACAATCGGAAGAATCATTCCAGATAAAGGCAAGAAAAATATTGGTCCAAGACAGCTCGTGCTTGCACTGATTACTTTCGCAAATTTTCAGATTGTTCCGTTTGTGCCGGGAGATTTGGAGTACAGTTTTCATGATCTGAGATTGCTGATTGTTTATGTCGTACAGATTTTGCTGTGTATTGTTCTTTATTTGCAAAATGAACTTTTTAAAAAGAGTGAGCTTCGCAAAGAATTAGAGATTATGGGATTGCTCTGGCAGAAAGAAAAAGAACAATTTCAGTTATCCAGAGAAAATATATCGTATCTCAATCAGAAGGTGCATGATCTAAAGCATCATATTCATGCGATGCGTCATGCAGATCCGGCGGAGGTAGACCGGTATCTTGCTGAAATAGAAGGTTCTGTACGCACTTATGAGTCCATTGTGCATACGGGAAGCGCGGTGCTGGATACGATTCTGACAGAAAAGAGCCTGTACTGCAAAGATCATGGAATTACGATTACTTGTATGGCGGACGGCAGCCAGATGGACTTTATGAATATGATAGATCTGTATGCGGTTCTGGGAAATGCGGTAGATAACGCGATTGAGGAAGTAGGAAAGTTTGAGGAAAAAGAGAAAAGACAGATTGATGTGCTTATTTACCGCAAACAGCAGTTTTTGGCAATCCATGTAACAAATCCGATGGAGGGACAGCTGGTGTATGAGGAAGGGCTACCGGTAACGACAAAAGGCAGCCGGATCGTACATGGTTTTGGGCTGCGTAGTGTCCGTCATATTTTGAAGAAATATGATGGATTCCTGACGATCCAGGAAGAAGATGGATGCTTTTCTTTGCTGATGCTCATACCGGTGCCTCAGCAATTGATTACCACATCGGGCATTTCTAAGACCACTTAGGTAATAAGTGTTGCAAAAGAAAAAAGGATTTTGTAGATTATGTATAAATAATCAGCAAGATCCTTTTTTTGTTTGTAATATATGATACTAACGAACAGTGAATAAAAAACTTTGCAATTTAATTGTCTTTTTCTCTGACATTACAGGGCAAAAATCTGTTATTTATTCACAGTTCCTAAGGCAATAATCAGGTAAAAAGTATCTGGTATACGATAACAAAATAATGATGTGATCCTAACAGAGAATCCCATATGTCATGTACTGTTTTAATAATAATGTATTCTCAAATGTATAAAAAACAAAGGATATGCTGAAAATAACTGAGAAAGGAGATATACAGTGCAATGAGAAGAATCATAAAACTGATGGAGGACTGGCAGTTTACATATCAGGGCCGCAAAAAGCGTCTGATAGATTTACCGCATACATGGAATGCGGTTGACGGACAGGATGGAAATGACGATTACTTTCGCGGGACCTGTTATTATGAAAAAACAGTTCCGAAACCGGAGTTTGCAGATGGGGAGCGGGTGTATCTGCAGTTTCATGGGGTAAATGCCAGCGCAAAGGTTATTTTAAATGGGATTACAGTACTCACTCACAATAACGGCTATGCAACGTTTCGGACAGATGTGACGGATGTGCTGAAAGAACAGAATACGCTGCTTGTGGAAGCAGATAACAGCAAGAATGAGAAAGTATATCCACAGGTCGCTGATTTTACATTTTATGGAGGTATTTACCGGGATGTGGAATTTTTGATTGTGCATCAGACTCATTTTGATTTGGATTATTATGGGGGTCCCGGGATACAGGTGTCTACGGATATAAAAGGCAAGACAGGATTTGTGAAAGTACGCTCTTATACGAACAAACGTACGGAAGAGCTGGTTAAAGAAGGTCTTTCGGTATATCTTACGCTGTTTGACGCACAGGGAAATATCGCCGGTACGGCTGAGGGAACAGATGCGGTCATAAAAGTGCCGGAAGCACATCTTTGGAACGGTGTGAAAGATCCATATCTTTACAAACTGACAGCGCAGATCAGACAGAAAGATTTGGTGTTGGATGAGATCGAAACGTTCTGCGGGATACGGACGTTTTCGTTTGATCCAGACAAAGGATTTTTCTTAAACGGTGTGTCCTATCCGCTGCGGGGCGTGTCCAGGCATCAGGATTGGAAAGGAATCGGAAATGCGATTTCTTACAGTCATATGGAGAAAGATATGGAGCTGATCCGTGAAGTGGGGGCTAATACCATTCGGCTGGCGCACTACCAGCATCATCAGCATTTTTATGATTTGTGTGATCGTTATGGGATGGTTGTCTGGGCAGAAATTCCATATATTTCTGCGCATATGCCGCAGGGAAGGAAGAATACGTTTTTTCAGATGCGGGAGATGATTGTGCAAAACTATAATCATCCATGTATCGTTACGTGGGGGATTTCCAATGAGATTACGATTTCTGGAAAACACAGAGACGATATGCTGGACAACCATCATGATTTGCAGAAGTTTGTGAAAGAGCTGGATCCGAAAAGGCCGACGACACTTGCCTGCTATGCGATGTGCCATCCATTTCATCCGGTATCTAAAATTACCGATTTGGTAGCATGGAATCTGTATTTGGGATGGTATGTACCGGGACTGTTCTTAAATGATCTGTTTATGAAATTTTACCATTGGAAATATCCGAAACGTTGTTTGGGCTATTCGGAGTATGGTGCGGAAGGAATGCCGAATCTGCACAGTGCAAAGCCAAAGCGCGGAGACCATTCGGAAGAATATCAGGCGAAATACCATGAATATATGCTGGAGTGCTTTGAGCGTCATCCGTTTTTATGGTCTACGTATGTGTGGAATATGTTTGATTTTGCGGCAGATGCCAGAGACCAGGGTGGGGAACCTGGGATGAATCATAAGGGGCTGGTAACGTTTGACCGTAAAATAAAAAAAGACAGTTTTTACATCTATAAGGCATGGTGGAGCAGCGAACCATTTGTGCATCTTTGCGGAAGACGCTATAAATATCGTGCGGAGAATATAACGGACGTGACGGTATATTCCAATCAGGAGCAGGTATCTTTATATAATAATGGACAGCTCATAGAAACACAGAAGGGGAAACATGCATTTCACTTTAAACTTCGGATGGAAAAAGAAAACCATCTGGAAGCAAAATCCGGCGCTCTGACCGATACGGCAGTTATTTTTAAGACGGCACACTCGCGTCCGGAATACAAAGTGAAAAAAGGCAGGAGCCAAAATTGGGTATAGTAAGGAGAAGCTGTTATGGGAAAAAATCGTGATATAAAATCCAGAAAAAAAGTATATAAACGAGCGCGCAGAAGGGCGACGCGACCGTGGAAAATACTGACCTGGATCAGTGCGCCGATTACGGTCATACTGATCGTATTAGCAGTATTTTGCAGTATTTTTGATAATTCTTTATCTATTTTTGTAGGCGGGACATTTAACAATATTAAAAATAAAGATGAAAATGCAGTTTATTATAAAATGGACTTTGATTCACAGGAAGAGATGCTTCATTATGGCGAACAGCTGTGTAAACAGGTGGAAGCGGAAGGAGCCGCTTTGTTAATGAATGAAAACGATGCGCTTCCGCTTGCAGAGGGTGCAAAAGTAAGCTGTTTTTCAAACTCTTCGGTGAACCTTGTTTATGGCGGGACAGGTTCCGGCAATATCGATGCATCTACGGCGAATACACTGAAAGGTTCGCTGGAAATCGCAGGTTTTGAAGTGAACCAGACGCTATGGGAGTTTTATCTTGGACTGGATGAAGAATATACGCGAAAGAAAGGTGGTACGATTGCAACAGCCTCAGCAACCGTATCGGAATGCCCATGGGAGCTGTATACGGATACAGTAAAGGATTCTGTTATTTCTTATGGGGACGCGGCGATTGTCGTATTTTCCAGGGTTGGCGGGGAAGGCGCCGACTTGGATCATCGAAATGCGAATTATCTTGCCTTAGATGAAAATGAAAGGGAAATGATGGAAAATGTCGCCGCGATGAAAGCAGGCGGATCTGTCAAAAAGATTATTGTACTCATTAATTCTGCCAATGCCCTGCAGGTAGACTTTTTAAAAGAGAATGTATATGGCGTGGATGCATGTCTGTGGATCGGAGATGTAGGAATTTCTGGTATTGACGCAGTCGGCGAGATACTTTCAGGCAAGATAAACCCGTCCGGGAGTCTGGTAGATACGTATTGCTATAACAATTATTCGTCTCCAGCAATGGTTAATTTTGTCCCGGTTACGTATGAAGGCTATGAAGAAGGCGTGGTTCCGAAAAATGCAAGTACGTATATGGTTTATCAGGAAGGTATTTATGTAGGGTATAAATATTATGAAACACGTTATGAAGATTTCGTAATGGAAAAAGAAAATGCAGGTGATTATGATTACAGCAGTGACGTTGCGTTTCCGTTTGGTTACGGGTTAAGTTATACGGATTTTAAATATAGCGATCTGACAGCAGATTACAACAAAGATACCGATCAGTTCGAACTGTCCGTAACGGTGAAAAATACCGGAAATACGTATGCGGGAAAAGAAACCGTACAAGTGTATGTACAGTCGCCTTATACGAGTTACGATGTAAAAAACGGGGTGGAAAAAGCATCTGTGGCGCTTTGCGGATTTGGAAAAACGGATGTGTTGGAGCCGGGCGGCAGCGAAACGCTGAAAATCTATGTAGACAGGCGAGACATTGCTTCTTATGATGCCTATGGCTGCGGGACATATATGCTGGATGCAGGGGATTATTATTTTACGGCAGCAACCGACGCGCACAATGCGGTCAATAATATTTTGGCAGCGAAAGGCTATCAGGCATCAGACGGACGTATGGATGCGGATGGAGACAAGTCGCTTACGTACAAGTGGAAAAATGCAAAACAGGATACGACGACTTACGCTGCTTCTTTAAACGGAACGGCGATTACAAACCAGCTGTCAGACTCCGATATTAACTTAAGCGAAGATCTGGGCGGACAAAAGATTACCTGGCTTTCCCGTAATGACTGGACAGGGACGTTTCCGACAGAAGCAGTCAAGCTGATGCTGACAGAAAATCTTATTGCAAAGCTGCAGGATGTGCAGTATGATGCAGGGGATTATGAATCAGTAGAAATGCCAGTACTTGGTGCGGATCATGGACTGAAACTTGTGGATATGATCGGAGCGGATTATGAGGATCCAAAATGGGAGCAGCTATTAGAACAGCTTTCGTTTGATGATATGGTATCTTTGATCGGAGATTCGTTCCATTGGACGATGCCGATAGAGTCTGTGCAGGCTCCGGGTACCCGTGATGAGAACGGACCGCAGGGACTTACCGCGTCATTATTTAAAGCGGGCGAAGAAGAAGGAAAGACGGCTCTTGTAGCAACGGCATTTACATCCGAAGATGTGATGGCAGCTACCTTTAACACAGAAATAATGTATGAGATCGGAAGGGTAATTGCAAATAATTGTATTTCTGCAGAAATCGCATGTTTATATGGTCCGGGAAGCAATACACATAGAACGCCGTATGGTGGACGTAATTTTGAGTATTATTCCGAAGATGGCTTTCTTGCAGGAGAAATGTCCAAACACGAAGTGCAGGCAATGACAGATCGGGGAATCTTCGTTGTTTTGAAACACTTTGCGTTAAATGATTGCGAGCAGGATCGTATTGGTCTTGGGGTATGGCTGAACGAACAGGCTGCAAGAGAGATTTATTTAAAAGCGTTTCAGGGCGCGGTAGAAGAAGCAGACGCGGGACTGATGGTTGCGTATACACGCTGGGGAGCCATCTGGTCTGGAGGAAACCGCGGCTTGATGACAAATATTGTAAGACAAGAGTGGGGGAAAAAGGGTCTGAATATTACAGATAATGTATTAACGACCTACGTGAATGGCGTGGATGGCCTGATGGCAGGCGGTGTTTCTACGTTTGACGCAATGCTTCCTTATGTAACCAGACAGCTTCCGAAATATCAAAAAGATCCGGTTATTGTTACAGCTATGAAAGAAGCATGCCACCAAAACCTGTATTCGATTGCAAATTCAGCCGGAATGAATGGGATTGGACCAGATACGGTCATTAAAAAGAGAAATCTTGCAATTGTGACGGGATTATGGGCCGCATGTATCATTGTCGGGATGCTGTTTGTTATATCGGCGGTATTGTGGTTTGTAAAGAAGCAGAAATTCAAAAAGACGGATATTTACAGAGATTATATAGCATATCAATCCGTAGACAATATATAGTTATAAAAGGTGAAGGTATCGTTATCTATCGGGGATTTCAGGGGGGATAAGAACGGAAGCCGCAGCCCGGGCAGGCGGGAGACTAACCGGCTGCTGCGGCAAAAAGAAAGGATAGGCACATATGAGTAATGAAAAGATGGGAACAAAGACAAATGTAAATCGTGCAAAACTTTATCAGCTTGTCTTATTTCCGATGAATAATGGGGCGACAAATGTGTATTATATCCTCACCATGAACTTTATCGCTTATTATGCAAATGGAGTTCTTGGATTGTTTTTGATGTTTGCGACTACGATGGTTACCGTTATGCGGCTGTTTGATGCAGTAACAGATCCGATTATTGGGGCATTGATCGACCGGACTTCTACAAAATTCGGTAAGTTTAGGCCCTATATGGTGCTTGGCAACGCAATTATGATCGTTTCATCTGTGTTACTGTATTTTGGAACGCGGGTGATTTCGGAAAATTTGTCATGGTTAAAATATGTCTGTTTTGTCTTGTTTTATGCATTGTATGTCATCGGCTATACATTTCAGACAGCATGTACACGTTCCGGGCAGACTTGCCTGACCAACGATCCGAATCAACGTCCGCTATTTACGGTATTTAATACAGTAGCAAGCCTGATCGGGATGGGGCTCGTTCAGTTTTTGGCGCCGATATTAAGTGAAAAGTTGGGTGGTTATAACAGTGCGGCATTTTTTAATGTTATGATACCATTAGCAGTTCTTGTATCAGCGGCGTTGACGGTTTTGGCGGTTATTGGAATCTGGGAGAAGGACAGGCCGGAATTTTTCGGAGTTGGAGGCACGCAGGAGAAGGTTGAGCTGAAAGAATATGTTGCGATTTTAAAAGCCAATAAAGAGCTGCAGCGTCTTATGGTAGCAGGGGCAGGATGCAAACTGGCATTTTCCATTGCCACCAATATGACCGTATTATGTATGCTCTATGGAGCAATGATGGGGGATTATGGCGGATTATATCTGCCGATGATGATCGTTGGATATATATTTTCGGTTCCGTTTTTCCTGCTGACTGTGCGCACTTCTCAAAAGCATGGGCAGAAAGCCTCGCTTGTGCGGTATACGGGGCTGGCGCTTGTAATGTATGTGGGAGTACTCGTATTATTGTTTTTGTGGAGACCGGAAAATCCGGCTGTACAATTGTGTCTGCTGCCGCCCAATATTTATTCCATACTATTTGTATTGTTTTTTGGAATTGGATACGGGGCTTATTATGCAACGGCAGATATGCCGATTCCAATGGTAGCGGATTGTTCAGATTACGAAACTTATCGTTCCGGGCGGTATATCCCTGGCATTATGGGAACACTGTTTTCTCTTGTTGATAAACTGGTAAGCTCTCTCGGATCTACGATCGTAGGAGCAGCGGTTGCAATGATAGGAATCCATACACTGCCGGATGGCAATACTCCGTATGCGGACGGGATGCATATGGTTGTCATTGTACTGTTTTGTATCGTACCAATGCTTGCGTGGGTTGCGACGCTGGTGGCGATGAAGGGGTACACGCTGACGGGTGCGCGTATGAAGGAGATACAGGCAGTCAATGCCGTACGAAAAGACGCGGTCAGCAATGGTATGCGTTTGGAAGATGCAATGCTCCAGTGGAGGTCGGCCGAAGATGTGCCAAAGGAATTTTTGTAGAATATGATTTTCATATATAAAATCGGTTAGAAGGATCTATAGCGTATATGTGAATGTAACATTCAGTCTGCGGAGCAGTAATTGCCGCAGGCTGAAATTTTTTTATAATTTTAAGTGTGTTTGAACATGTTTTTCTTGCATAGATCATCATTTCCTTGTAAGATTATAGCAAACAAAAATCATTCTGGCTCCATATCAGATTCATGGAAGGATCGGCCTTATTGCGGAATGCATGATACTAG
>CAJTZX010000058.1 GCA_910584345.1 uncultured Eubacterium sp.
CCAGCTTTGAGGAACTCACCCCTACCCTGTTGCGGGAGTTTGTGGAGAAAATCGTAATCCACGAATCGGAAGCCCTTGACGGGAAACGCCGGGGGAAGCTCCGCAGACAGGAAATCGAAATCTATTACTCTTTTGTCGGCAAGGTAGAGTTGCCCGACTAAAGCCCGACCCGTCCGGCAGTCAGCCGGACAGGGAACGGCAAAATTTTTTACATTTCTTTTACTTCTTTATCCCATATGAGCAAATACTAAGCGCTTGTAGCATTCTTCCAACGTCACAAGAAGCCAGCGCAGCTCTCTATCATCCGACTGGCAATCACAGGCGATACATGAAAATGTGAATGTTTTCGTAACCAGCTGAGAGAGTGCGTTCGGGAATCCATAATATGCAGCACATGATCTGAGCGGTTGCATTTGGTGGTAAGTGCATTTGAATGCAAATGAAATGAAAATTGTACTTGAATAAATACATTGACTTTTTAAACTATAGTAGCTAAAATAAAGAAAATCGGCAGTCCTTCACCAGTGGTGAGGGACTTTTACACATTACAAACAGGAGGAAGCTGCAATGATGATTCGAAAAGCGGAAGAAAAAGACATGGATGGGATTAACCGGCTGTTGACACAAGTATTGCTGATACACCATCAAGGTCGGCCGGATTTGTTTCAAGGGGGTCATAAAAAGAAGTATACGGATGAACAGTTAAGAAAAATCATTCATGATGAAAATACACCGATTTTGACGGCTGTTGACGAGCAGGGAGAAGTACTTGGGTATGCATTTTGTGTATTTAAGCAGTATGTAAATGACAATATTTTAACGGATATTAAGACCTTGTATATTGATGATTTGTGTGTAGATGAAAAGATTCGCGGTCAGAAGATTGGAAGACTGTTATATGAAGAGGTGTTAAGATATGCAAGAGAAACAGGTTGTTATAATGTGACGTTAAATGTTTGGTCATGTAATGAATCGGCGATGCGGTTTTATGAAAAATGCGGGCTAAAGCCACAGAAGGTAGGAATGGAAGTCATTTTATAATCACTTTTTATTTTCCCGATAGCACACATCAAAAATCTTTAACGTAGGATTCGCTACGCCGCGGATTTTTGATGTACACTCTCGGAAAAATATTCTGCGTATTTATACTAAATATTTACGAGACAGCGCACTGGAGGACGATGTTGACTAAATTTGGAATGAATTTTCAACCACGCTTCAAGTACATATTGAAAGGCCATAGATACGATTGGCATGGCATTGTTTAAGCTTTATTTTTTAATCCGGCTCTTTTGCGCAGAGTAGGGTCCAGAATCCGTTTTCGTATGCGCAGGCTTTGTGGTGTGACTTCCAGCAGTTCATCCGTGTCGATAAAATCCAACGCCTGCTCCAGGCTTAGAATGCGCGGAGGGGTCAAAGTGAGCGCTTCATCGGCGCTGGAAGAACGGGTATTTGTCAGATGTTTTTTCTTACATACGTTTAGTTCAATATCTTCAGGTTTGGCGCATTGGCCGACGACCATACCGGAATAGACTTTTTCACCTGCCCCGATAAAAAGTTGTCCTCGTTCTTGTGCGCTGAACAAGCCGTATGCAACGGAAACGCCTGTTTCGAATGCGATGAGGGAACCTTGTTTGCGGTATTGGATATCACCGCGGTAAGCATCGTAATCGTCAAAAATAGTATTAATAATGCCATTGCCTTTTGTGTCCGTCAAAAAGTCGCCGCGGTAGCCAATAAGACCTCGGGATGGGATGCGGAATTCAATGCGGGTGTAGCCGCCTGCAATAGAGTGCATATTTAGCATTTCACCTTTCCGCTGGCAAAGCTTGTCGATGACAGCGCCGGTAAATTCATCTGGGACGTCTACATAGGCGATTTCCATTGGTTCCATTTTTTTACCGTTTTCATCTGTTTTATACAGTACTTCGGCTTTGCTGACAGCAAATTCATAGCCTTCACGGCGCATATTTTCGATTAAGACAGATAAATGCAGTTCGCCGCGGCCGGATACTTTGAATACATCCGTATCATCAGTTTCTTCCACACGAAGACTGATATCGGTATTTAGCTCACGGAACAGACGGTCGCGCAAATGACGGGAAGTGATGTATTTACCTTCTTGTCCGGCAAGCGGGCTGTCGTTAACGACAAAGTTCATAGAAATCGTCGGTTCCGAAATTTTCTGGAATGGAATGGCAACAGGATTTTCCGGTGCACAGATCGTATCGCCAATGTGGATATCTGCAATGCCGGAGATAGCGACGATAGAACCGATTTCTGCCTGCTTGACATCTATTTTGTTAAGTCCGTCAAATTCATATAGTTTGCTGATCTTCACTTTTTTGTGTTTGTCAGGATCGTGGTGATTCACGACAACGGCTTCTTGATTGATTGTCAGGCATCCGTTATCTACTTTGCCGATGCCGATGCGCCCAACGTATTCGTTATAGTCAATGGTGCTGATGAGTACCTGAGTATTTGCATCTGGATCACCCTCGGGAGCAGGGATAGAATCGATAATCGTTTCAAACAGGGGAGTCATATCTTTTGGTTCGTCCTGCAGGTCCAAAACGGCATAACCGTCTCTGGCAGAAGCATAGACGAAGGGACAATCCAACTGTTCGTCTGAGGCGTCAAGATCCATAAAAAGCTCTAGTACTTCGTCAATGACTTCATCCGGGCGGGCTTCTGGACGGTCGATTTTGTTAATGCATACGATAACAGGAAGATCCAGTTCGAGAGCTTTCATTAATACGAACTTCGTCTGAGGCATGGCGCCTTCAAAAGCGTCAACAACAAGTACGACACCATTTACCATTTTTAGTACACGTTCTACTTCGCCGCCAAAATCTGCGTGTCCAGGTGTGTCGATAATATTAATTTTAATATCTTTATAGAAAACAGCAGTATTTTTTGACAGGATAGTAATACCACGTTCGCGTTCAATATCATTAGAATCCATTACGCGTTCCTGTACTTCTTGGTTTGCGCGGAATACGCCGCTTTGCTTTAACAGCTCATCCACGAGTGTGGTTTTGCCGTGGTCGACGTGGGCGATGATTGCAATATTACGAATATTATCTCTTGTGATCTTCATATAAAAAACCTTCTTTCTGACTCGGAAAATTGTTGGAGTTTATTTGCATTTTATAGATGACGTTTTGGCTTTTTTCGATTATAATATATCTGTCATCCGCAAATCCGTCTCGCCCATTTTATCATATTTCAGGAACAGTGCAAGAAATTTTTTGCCAGGTGTGTTTAATTTAGGCGATATGACAAAAAATTCTTTGTGTGAAAAGCGAAATATAGAGAAGTTTTTCTAATTTTTTGGAACCGATAAGTTGTCGACATGAAATGAGATGTTTTTTAGAGGCGGCATGATAAATTCTGTCTTGTCAAAAAGAAGACCGCGCAAAAGTTATGTTCAGTTCTAAATGCGACGGCAGAAGAATACAATAGTAGTAGCTTAAATCAGTCCGGCATGCAGGATTGATATAGTACCGCTTGGCAGAAAAACAACTGTCACGTTTGAAAAGAGGAAGGAGAAAAATTCATGGCAGATAAAATATTTGAAAACAATCAGGTAACGATAGCGGGCAAAATTGTATCCGATTTTGTCTTCAGCCACGAAGTATACGGAGAAGGCTTCTATATGATTGATGTGTCTGTAAACAGGCTAAGCAATTTTGTGGATTATATTCCGGTTATGGTATCAGAACGGCTGATCGACACAACGCAAAACTACATAGGACAGTATATTTATGTGACCGGCCAGTTCCGTTCTTATAACCGGCATGAAGAAAAAAAGAACCGCTTGGTATTGTCTGTGTTTGCAAGAGAACTGGAGTTTATGGAGCAGGAAGAGGAGGATGTGAAAAGCAACCAGATCTTTTTGGACGGTTATATTTGTAAGGAACCGATTTACCGGAAAACTCCGTTGGGACGCGAAATTGCAGACCTTTTGATCGCAGTGAACCGTTCGTATGGAAAATCTGATTATATACCATGTATCTGCTGGGGAAGAAATGCCCGGTTTGCTTCAGGATTTACCGTAGGCGCTCATGTACAGATCTGGGGTAGGATACAAAGCCGTGAATACGTGAAAAAACTCAATGAGCTGGAGACAGAAAAAAGGGTCGCTTATGAAGTGTCTGTCAGCAAGATTGAATACCTGGATGATAAGAACTATTGAGAAATCAATGTATTTAGCAGATTTGACGAAAATGAAGGCAATGACTATAAAAAGTAACAAAAAATTTGCATTTTATAAGGAAGTGTGGTATCTTAAAGAAATCTGAAGCAGATGTAGGGGCATAAGAACATTCCAAAGGAGGATATTATGGATTCAGGCATTCAGATTTATTATGGAGACGGCCGCGGAAAATCAACCGCCGCACTTGGATATGCACTGCAATCAGCCATTGCAGGCAGAAATGTGTTTGTGATTCACTTTTTAAAAGGAAAGATGGCGACAGAATCGGCATTTATGCAACGTCTGGAGCCGGAGATTAAAGTATTTCATTTTGAAAAATCAGAAGAACGGTATGAAAAACTGTCTGAACAGGAAAAAACGGAAGAGAACCGGAATATACGAAATGGTGTGAATTTTGCCAGAAAGGTTCTTTTAAATGATGAATGCAATCTATTGGTGTTGGATGAACTGCTAGGCGTGATTGATAACGGCGTAGTTACGAAAGAGGATGTGCAGACCTTGTTAGGAGCAAAAGCAGAAGAGACGCAGATTATTATCACAGGGCGTACGCTCCCGGACTATATGCGGGAGTTGGCCGATGAAATTTATCAGATACAGACAGAAAAAAATTAAAATTGAAAAATGCCAGCACATTGGGATATGATAAATGAATAGGTAATCA
This sequence comes from uncultured Eubacterium sp., assembly GCA_910584345.1. Lineage (GTDB taxonomy): Bacteria > Bacillota > Clostridia > Lachnospirales > Lachnospiraceae > Eubacterium_J. The sequence continues at coordinate 4,881 of CAJTZX010000058.1, forward strand.
TATGGGGTTGTAGGAAAAACAGGTAACGATTATTTTCCGGCAGCCCCTTTCCATATTTAGAGTGTTGGTTACTATTTACGGGTCAGGAACGCGCACCAGCTGCGCGTTCCGTAAGAACATGATTCAGGAGTGTTGTGTAAAAGCTTTTATGAACCAGGCTTTGGGTTGACATACCGATCAAATAGTGTTATAGTCAATTCCATCAGAGAAATTAAAACATCACAATTGGATAGGTAGATAGAGGTTGCGTGATTTATTAGTAATATATTTGATGCGGCAGGCGCAAAGGAGAGTATAAGAAAGGAAATTACGCCGAAAGGATCAGAATTCTGCGTTTTGATTCTTGGGCATGGAATCAACAGTTTCATGACTGTCATCTGAATATACGTAAGGAACTGTAAGTAAGTTTGACACATTAGTTGCTTACAATTTCTGAGGATGGGGCGCTATCAGATCAGGTTGATTTATATAATGTAAGATTTATAGGAATCAATTGGAATTTAAAGCCGGCTCATCTGAGCCGGCTTTTATGAATGATGCTATTGCAGTATTTCATTTTTGACAGAAAATAAGCAGGAGGAATGAATATGGCTATATTTAAAGGAGCAGGTGTAGCGATCGTAACACCTATGAAAGACAATCTGGATGTAAATTATGAAAAACTGGAACAATTGATCGAAGACCAGATCAAAGGAGGCACAGATGCAATTATTATTACCGGAACGACCGGTGAATCTTCAACAATGACAGAAGAAGAGCATCTGGATGTCATACGTGCCTGTGTAGATTTTACAAAACACAGAGTGCCTGTGATTGCCGGTACAGGTTCCAATTGTACGAAAACGGCGGTCTATTTATCGCAGGAAGCAGAAAAAGCCGGGGCTGACGGGCTTTTAGTAGTAACTCCGTATTACAATAAAGCGACACAGCCAGGTCTGATTGCGCATTATACACAGATTGCAAATGCTGTAAAGACACCGATCATTATGTACAATGTTCCAGCCAGAACCGGATGTAACCTGTTGCCGGAGACTGTGGCATATCTGTATCAAAATGTGGAAAATATCGTAGGGCTTAAGGAAGCGACCGGTGATATTACACAGGCGTCTAAAACGATGGATCTGACAGACGGCAAGCTGGATATGTACTCCGGTGAAGATGCTGTGATACTTCCGCTTTTGGCAATTGGAGCGCTTGGTGTAATTTCGGTATGGTCTAATGTAGCTCCTAAGGATGTACATGATCTGTGTCAGAGCTTTTTTGACGGCGATCTTGAAACTTCCCGTAAATTGCAGAGAAAGGGACTTTCCCTGATTAGCGCTCTATTTTCAGAAGTAAGTCCGATTCCGGTGAAAAAGGCAATGAATCTAATGGGAATGGAAGTTGGGCCGTTACGCGCGCCGTTGTGTGAAATGAGTGAAGAAGGTGCAAAGAAACTGGCACAAGTAATGAAAGATTACGGTATTTTATCATAAAGCAAGTACAAAAGCAAAATCAGAATAAAGCAGTTCCAATCGGGAATACTACAGCTAAATGATATTTATTCTGAATGGTACATAAGATGGAGGAAAGAACGATGGTAAAAGTAATCCTACATGGATGCAATGGTAAAATGGGGCAGGTGATTAACGGTATCTGCGCTGAAGATAGCAGTATTGAGATTGTGGCAGGTGTTGATGTATATGATGGGATAGACAATCCGTATCCTGTTTTTAAACATATTACGGACTGTCAGACACCAGCAGATGTCATTGTTGATTTTTCTAATGCAAAAGCGGTAGATGCACTGTTAGATTACAGTATGCAAAAAAGAATTCCGGTTGTGCTGTGTACAACCGGATTGTCTGAGATACAACTTGCAAAAGTACAAAAGACGTCTGAACAGATCGCCATATTAAAATCTGCAAATATGTCGCTTGGAATTAATACGCTGCTTGATCTTTTGAAAAAGGCAGTTCATGTGCTTGCGCCTGCTGGGTTTGATATGGAAATTGTAGAAAAGCATCACAATCAGAAATTAGACGCACCAAGCGGAACAGCGCTTGCGTTGGCGGATAGTATGAACGATGCGTTGGAACAGTCCTATGAATACAAATATGACCGCAGTAAACAGCGGCAGAAACGTGCGAAAAACGAGATCGGCATTGCATCTGTCCGGGGCGGTAATATTGTCGGAGAACATGAGGTTATTTTTGCCGGTACAGACGAAGTGATTACGTTCAAGCATACGGCACATTCAAAGGCAGTTTTTGCCAAAGGCGCGGTGGAGGCAGCGAAGTTTTTAGCAGGGAAAGAAGCCGGGATGTATGATATGGCGGATGTGATTGCTGCAAAATAAAGAGTATTTATTTGTTTTATATGGATGAGTGTAAAAAAGCGGGTTTGCCCGCTTTTTTATAAATCAGACGGCATTATCAGCCGTATCATTGGCGACACAGGAACAATTTGTTTTAAATTTATTTTTCACAGCCCTTACAATCGGCACTACGGTTTTAGCAGCGCAGTATGGGGGAAAGCAAGACAAAGAATTAGTAGAAGAAGTTCTATGCATTGCATTGAAAATATCATTCCTGAAAACCTAACTACAAACCAACAATAAGGAGGAACTTATGAACCAAAAAGAAAGAATGCTGAACGGTCTGCCTTATAAGGCGTGGCTTGATGGGCTGGAAGAAGAACGGGAAGTCTGCAAGCAGCTCATTTATGAATTTAATCTCCTGCCGCCGAAAGAAAGATTGCAGATTCCCGAAATTCTGAGAAGACTGCTTGGAAAAACAGGGGAAACAGTTTGGATAGAACCGCCTTTTCATTGTGACTACGGGTGGAACATTGAAGTAGGCAATCATTTTTTTGCAAATTATAACCTCACGATTCTTGATGTGGGAAAAGTCACAATTGGGGAAAATGCACAAATCGCACCTAATGTATCCATCTATACGGCAGGACACCCAATACACCCAGAAAGCCGCAACTCTGGTTATGAATACGGAATACCTATCTCGATTGGTAATAACGTATGGATAGGCGGCAATGCGGTCATACTTCCGGGAGTGACGATTGGAAACAATGTTGTAATCGGAGCAGGAAGTATTGTAGCAAAAGACGTTCCCGACAACGTGATTGCAACAGGTAATCCTTGCAGGGTTATCCGTGAAATAACGGAAGAAGATAGAATTTACTACTTCAAGAAAAGAAAATTTGACACAGAATCTTGGACTGATATGGAGGAAAACAGAACATGAAGATTGAACATATTGCGCTGTATGTAAAGGATTTAGAACGGGCAAAGGATTTTTTTACACGCTATTTCCATGCAGCGGCGGGAGAAAAGTACCATAACCCCAAAACAGGTTTCCAGTCTTATTTTCTTTCTTTTCAGGGGGAGTGTAGATTAGAGATTATGAGCAATCCCCAAATGGTGAATATGGAAAAGCTGCCTGCCCGTACAGGGTATGCACATATTGCTCTTTCCGTAGGAACAAAAGAAACAGTCAATTCGTTGACGGAACAATTAAGGAAAGACGGTTATCGCATAATCAGTAATCCACGGACAACAGGAGACGGATATTATGAGAGCTGCCTGATTGATTTAGAAGATAACCAGATTGAAATCACAATTTAACAGAAGAAAAAGGATATGACAATGAGAGAAGGAATTATGAATGGAAAGCTGTTTACGGATGAATGTGAGGGACTTCCGGCAGAACGCACAGCCGCCAAAATAAAAATGAAATCCTTTAATATGATTATTTTGAGTATGCAAAAACATTTTAGTTATATAGAGACAAAACAGACAGCTACCATTTGTAATGAATAGACTGCGGCAAAGTTTGTTTGTGGATTGCAATTTTAAAATGAATGTGCTATGCTAATATACAACTAGAAGTTTTACGCTGATAACAAAGATCAGATGTCAGGATATGGAAGTCCATATATTTTTTCAAAGGAGTGATGACAATGAATGTAAATCAAAATTTTTTCGGTGGAATGGGAAATACAAGTTTTTTCTCAGACTATGCCAGCATTAGAAATGGCAGTTATCGAAGGCTTTTAAAAGCTTATTACGGTGGAAATAATCAATCAAGTACGACAGCCGGTACAAGAAAAACCAGCAATGTGCTTGAACAGATTCTTGAAGAGAGAAAGAATCCAAAAGTTTCCGAGCAGACCAAAGAAGCAAATTCCAAGCTGACATCAGGAATACCGACTTTGACAAATGCTGTTAAAGCATTACAAAATGACACAACATATACCGATTCGGAAGATGGTAAGAAGAGTGCACAGGACAAGATGGTTTCAGCACTGAAAACTTATGTGTCTGAGTATAATGATGTTGTCAATGCGGCAAAGAAATCCACTCTGTCAAATAAGACATCGCATATTGCAAGCATGATGAAAAGTACAACGGAAAACGCTGATAAGCTTAAGGAAATCGGGATTTCGGTAAATGCTAACGGTACGCTTCAATTTATTGAGGGTCAGGCAAAGCACGCGGACATCTCTAAAGTGCAGGATTTGTTTTCAGCTAAAAATAGCATGAGTTATGGTTCCACAGTTATGTCCCGTCTTCAGTTTGCAGGCATTACCTCCGGCACTACAAGCAGTACGAAAAATGAAGATACCGTAAGTTCCGTTTCCAGTGCCGCTTCGTTTCTTGCGGACAGCAAATCGCTTGCATCGGATGCGTTATATGCAAAGATAAAGGATAAGAATGGCAAGGAAACGTATGATATTGACAAGATTTTTTCCACAGCAAAGAGTTTTGTAAACAATTATAACGGTATGTTTGAAGCTGCAAAATCCAGCACAAATTCCGGTGTGGCATCAAATTTGTCTTATATTAAGGAAAAAACAGAGAAAAACAAGGAAGCATTGGCGCAGTTTGGGATTTCTCTGGATGCGAATAATAAAATGAAGATTGATGAGGACACATTTAAAAAATCAGATATGTCCGATGTGCAGAAGTTTTTCAAAGATTATGGCTCCTCTGTTGCCACAAATGCTTCACTGGTAGATCATTATTTGACTTCCATGGCAAAAAATGCCAATGGTTATACGTCTGCTGGGGCATATAATATACAGGGAATTTCTCAGTTTAACGATTTTATTTAATTCATGTACTGATGTAGCAAAATAAGCATATAGTAATTGGACCGAAAGCCAATCTATTTTTATCGAAATTTGATGAATATAGATTGGCTTTTGGTATAAAAGAGAATTAAATATTTGTCCGGGAACAAGATTGTCCAAAAAGGATATATGACCGGACGGTGATGCAGTTGGTTGCTTTGGATTTTAAGAGTATGGGATTTTTATTGAAAATGCGCTGGAAAATGGAATCGTATATGAGAAAACAGGAAACTCAAAAATAGTTACCAAAATATGTTATGAAGCAAGCAAAAGTAATTATCTAGCTTTAATACCAACAATTATCGCGACAAGATAAATATACATAATTGTATTTCAAAACAAAATATGATACAGCTGGAAAAGATTACTTATACGCATCCTGCAAATAAACTTGCTGTAAAGCTGTTGAAGTTATGTATGGAAGAGAATACAAATCCGAGAGATTTGCTGGATGAATTATTTTCCTTGGATATATCACTGGAAGTAATTTGCTTGGAATTGGAAATATTTCTGCGCTTTTGCGATGTAGCAAATAAAGAGGCTCTGGAGGTTATGCTGTATTTGCGTTTGCAAAATGAGAGCTTTAACGGAACATCTGAGATTCAAAGAAGATTAGCAAATCATATGTATGAGATAAGATGTAATGACAGCAGTGTAAGCAATGACATCTAACCTTGTATCGATGCCATTTGGTATTTGCGACTGCTATTTTGTAACAAATCCATCGTCAAAACCAACAGACACAGGCAATGAATTCATTGACAGCATCCCCCTGAAATGTTATGCTAATTTTGGAGATGTGTAACAATTTGGTTCGTTACAGAGATCGGAAAAAAGTGTAAGAATAACAGGGGAACAAGGAGAAGGCATTATGAAAAAGACGATGGAAATGAAAACAAGGAAAAAAGAAACAACCAAAACAACCGGGCCCGGGAACAGGCAAAAATCAGATCAAACACTGCAAAAACATCTGGTTTCACAGATTATGCGTCTGTTTTTGATTTCAGTTATTACACTCATCATTGTATCTGGAATATTTATGTATTTCAGCAATATTAATACGCTGCATGAGATGACAAATGTTGCGCTGAATTCGACTTCTTCTGCCGTTGAGCGAACGCTGCATACGTTAGAAGTAAACGCAATGAATGTAGCTGCGCTGGAAACGATCAGGGATACCAGCACGTCTAAGGAAGAAAAGCTGGAAGCGATGGAAGGCGTTCGTCTGCAGAATGAATATGATGAAGTAGGATTTGTAGAATTAGATGGGAAAGGCTATTCTAATTATGGAGATTTTGACTTTAACGATCAGTTTCATTTTCAGGCGACGTCAAAAGGAGAAGTTTTTGTCGGGGAGCCGATTATTAATCGTCTCAACGGTGATATCATTATTATATCGGGTGCGCCTGTTTATAATGACACGAAGATCGTTGGTACGGTATATATTGTTGATTTAGTTGCGTCCGTCAATGATAAAATCGGGGAAATTACTTTTGGAAAAACGGGCCGGGCATATATTATCAATAAAGATGGAACGGTCATTTTTCATAAAGACGAGCAGAAAATCGCAGAAGAGGCAAACGCGATTACTCTTAAGGAAACGGACAGATCGTACGCTTCCCTGGCAAAGGCAACGAAAAAAATTCTTGCCAGTACGCAGGCAGGTACAACTACCTATTGGCAAGGCGGCAAAAGTATGTTTGCTGCTTACTGTCCGGTAAAAGGACATGAGGATTGGCGGCTGATTATGACTGCTCCAAACAGTGAATTTGTATCAGTAGTTTTTGTCTCTGTGATTGTCAATAGCGTGATTGGTGTTTTGCTTTTAGTAATCAGTATCGTATTGATGAAACGCCGGATTCAGGACATTATTTATCCGGTTGATCTAGTAACAAAACGTTTGGTAAAGCTTGCTGAAGGAGATTTGAAAACGCCGGTGGAAGTTATTAATACCGGAGATGAGCTTGCTATTTTATCCAAAAACCTGGGAGAGACGATTCAAAGCCTGAATCTGTATATTTCAGATATTACAAGGGTACTTGCGCAGTTGTCTTCAGGAAATTTGGATATACAGACAGAAGCCAGCTTTGCGGGAGACTTTGTCAGTCTGAAAGAGTCAATCGATACCATTATTCACTCACTCAATGAGACAATGACGCAGATGAACGGTGCAGCGGATCTTGTGGCAGATCATTCAGACGGTACTTCGCAGGGCGCGAAAAATCTGGCGGACAGTACGACGGATCAGGCAAGTGTGTTAGAGGAGCTGACGGCAAGTATTCTAAGTGTTTCTGATCAGGTAAAGCTTACCGCAGACAATGCTTCCAGAGCAAACGAGCGTTCTAAGGAAGCAGAGAAAAATGTAGTAGCCTGCAACGAGCAAATGCAGTCTATGATTCAGGCAATGGCAGATATTAAAGAAGGCTCCGCAAAGATCAGCGATATTATCAAAAATATTGAGAGTATTGCCGAACAGACAAATTTACTGTCTTTAAATGCCGCAATTGAAGCAGCGCGTGCAGGTGAAGCAGGCCGGGGCTTTTCGGTTGTCGCAGAGGAAGTGCGAAGTCTTGCGGAAGAGAGTGCGAAGGCAGCTCAAAATACTGCAAAGTTGATTACAAAGTCAATCGAAACTGTAGAAAATGGGACAAGTATCGTCAACGCAACAGCGGAATCACTGACGCAGGTTGTAAGCAATACGAGTGAGATTACCGGGATTATTTCGGAGATTGCAGATGCGGCGAGAGAACAGGCGACGGCAATTGAACAGATTAATACGGGGTTTGAACAGATGTCAAATGCGGTTACTACGAATTCCATGACTGCGCAGGAGAGTGCATCATCCAGCGAGGAGTTGGCTGCACAGGCACAGAATTTAAAAGAGCTGATAGGCCGGTTTTCTTTAAAAAATGAATGAAAGTTATTATTCACGGGTCAGGAACGCGCACTGGCTGCGCGTTCCGTGAGAACATGATTGAGGAGTGAGGGGCGATTTTGCGCAGCAAACTTCCAATATCGCCCCGAATCGTTACTATGAGCGGGCCACAGGCCGTGAATAGTAATGAATGAAATAAGAGTTAGGAAATGAATCTTGCAAAAAAAATACCAAACTGTTATAATCAGCGTATGAATAAAATAAAAAAAAACAGAATTTGTATGAAAGGAGTAATTCTATGATGAAAAAACGTCTACTTAGCTCAGCGTTGGCTTTTGTCCTTGCTTCCTCGGCGCTTGTCGCAACTGGTACATATTTTGCTGCCAACGGAAGTCTGACTGCAGTACAGGCAAAGGAGACGGATGCAAAAACGTCCGTAAAGTCTGTACAAAAATTCGGTTATGGCTTGATGGAGCAATATTTGGAAGAAAAGAATCCGGTTATGTCGCCGGTATCTGCATATGTCATGCTCAGTATGGTTGGAAACGGGGCCAAGGGAACGACAAAAAAAGAGTTTGAAAAAGTGTTAGGAAGTGATATGCTGTCTGTTTCAGAGGGCTTGATGGGTGCGCTGCCGCAGGAAAAAGACGGTATGAAGCTTACGATTGCGAATTCTGCATGGCTGGATGACGAGTTTACGCCAAAGAAAACATGGCTGAATACGACCCAAAAGCAGTTTCAGTCAGAGGTGTTTCAGGAAGATCTCAGCACAGCAGCTGCAAAAAATAAAATTAACAAATGGGTCAGTGACCGTACAAACAAGCTGATCCCAAAGCTTTTAGATAAAAAGCTCGAGAAAGAGACAAGACTTGCTTTGGTGAATGCGTTATATTTTCACGCGGATTGGCAGCAGCAGTTTGTGCCGGAGCTTACCTTTCAGGGCAGCTTTTATACGGATGATGGGAAGACAAAAAATACAGATATGATGCATGCGTGGAATTATTCATGTGGTTATTTTAAAGACGATACGTCAGAAGGAGTGGTGATGCCATATAAAAACAGCAGTTTTGCATTTGTGGCAGTAAAGCCATCCGGCAAAGAGAGTATTCGCGATTGGTTTGCATCATATAACGCAAAAAAACTTTCAGCGTTAGTTAACAGCAGCCAGACAAAAGATGTGGAGCTTTCTCTTCCAAAATTTGAAATTCGCTGCAAGATGACATTAAATGACAGTCTGAATAAAATGGGCATAAAAAAAGCTTTTGATGAGGAAAAGGCAGATTTGACACTTCTTGGAAAGACGAAAACAGATGAAAATCTATATTTAAGCTTTGTACTGCAGGAAGCAGTGATCCGCGTTGCAGAAGAAGGCACTGAAGCTGCTGCGGCAACGATGGGAGCGATTGCAGGAGCAACATCGCTCATACCGGATAAGCCGGTCGTGAATTTTGATCGTTCCTTTTTGTATATGATTATAGATACAGAATCTAAAGCGCCATTATTTATGGGCGTTGTGGATGAACCGTAAATGCCATGACGGCAGAGCGTGTCATTAGGGAGGTTACGGACATTTGCAGATCATGCGGTGTCAGGCATCTGTCACTTTTTGGCTCCTACGCAAAAGGGACATGGACAAAATACAGCGATATAGATTTTATTGTATCAGGCGTTCCGGATATGGACGAACTGGAAGCGCGTATCGATGAGATAGATACACTTATAAAAATTGATTTGTTTGAATATGAACAATGTGAGAATCGTTTTCTAAGGGAGGATATGGATTGTTATGGAAGGAAAATCTATTAACAGGTATCATAGCTTTTGCAGCAATCTTATAAATTTAAAAGAAGCGCAGAGCCAGGATCCTTCGAATATATTTGTTCTAAGCGGTACAGTACAAATGTATCAATTATCTTTTGATCTTGCCTGGAAAGTGATGAAAGATATTATTGTTCAGTATCATGGGGTGACGGATTTTGCAGCTGGTTCACCGCGTGAAACGCTTCGCGCAGAAAAGCAGTAGGTACATATTTTCATCAGTTGACAGAATTAAGGCGGCGGGTATATCCATACTATGAAGAAAACAACTGACAGCATCATGAAAATAGGTTAAATAAATTTCACGCGCTATGTAACAAAAAGTTTTCTTCTGATATATCAAGACTCAGGTAACTATATCTCTGATTTCCAAAGAAATAGTCTAAATGATTTTGGAAGTTAGGGATGTAGTTATCTGATTTTTTTAATAAAGGACGTCCGGTAAGAAACAGGACAGGAATGTAACAGTTCCTGAATTACTTGAAAGCATAAAAATGCGGAAGGGGATGTTAAATATCAAATATAAAATCAGCTATGATATAAATGCCAACGGCATACAAACGATAACTGCTGATTCCGGTGCGAATCTATTAGAACTGCTAAGAGAGCATCAGGCTGCGCCGACGGCAGTCTGTAATGGGAAAGGTATTTGTGGAAAATGCCGTGTGCGTATTACACAGGGGCATATGCCCGTGACGGAAGAAGATCGTTGCTTTTTCACAGAGCAGGAGCTTGCAGAAGGGTATCGGTTAGCATGTAAGTGCAGCATTCGAGATCATATAACAGTTTTGGTGTCAGATGAAAATACAACAATACAGGCTTTGGGAATAGAAAAATTAAAACAACCGCAGACGATACAGCAATCGCAGATAAATGAAACCGGATATGCGATCGCTGTTGACCTTGGCAGTACCACACTGGCTGCTGCTTTGATTGATATGCAGGGAAATGTCTTAGATCAGGCGGTTGCTGTTAATTCGCAGCGTGTTTACGGTGCAGACGTGCTCTCAAGAATGCAGGCGTCCAATGAAGGAAAGCGGGAGCAGCTGCAGGCATGTATATGCCGTGACCTTGAACAGCTGTTTTTGAAACTGGTGTGCGGGCAGGAGGCGCCGATACAGATTTTAAACATTGCGATTGCCGGAAATACGACGATGTTTCATTTGCTGCGCGGCTATTCGTGTGAAAAACTGGGACAGGCTCCATTTGAGCCGGTGAATTTGAAATTGGAATGTCTGGAATACAGACAATTATTCGCAGAAATCCAGGGGTGCAATGCATGTAAAGTGTATTTGCTGCCGGGAATGTCTGCGTTTATTGGAGCAGATATTACCGCTGGGCTTTATAGCAGTGGATTTTGGCAAACGACGAAACAGCATCCATCCTTTTTTATAGACCTTGGTACAAACGGTGAGCTTGCATATGGCACCAGAGAAGGATTTGTTACAGCATCCACAGCAGCAGGTCCGGCCTTTGAAGGAGGGCGGTTAAGCTGTGGAGTAGCTGGGATACCAGGAGCGATTTCAAAAGTATCTTATCTTTATCACAGAGTCCGCATTCAGACGATTGGACAGAAAAAACCATGCGGCATTTGCGGGACAGGCGCTATGGAAGCGGCAGCCGCATTGCGCAGAGAAGGGCTGCTGGATACGGAAGGGCTGCTGGCGCCACAGATTTTTGATACAGGTATGGAGCTGGCAAGGCGCGAGGACGGCAGCCGCATTTGTCTGACACAGGCAGATATCAGAGAAATACAGATGGCAAAAGCGGCTATTCGTGCCGGACTTTCTGTGCTGCAAAAAAGATATGAGCAAGAGCATACAACAGAATGGAAGGGACGGGTGGGTCATATTTACCTTGCCGGAGGATTTGGCTATTATTTGTCAGCGGATGCGGCCATTACGATTGGACTGTTTGAGCCGGAATGGAAAGAAAAAATCGTGCTATGCGCAAATACCAGTTTAAAAGGCGCGATTGCATTTTTAACAGAACCGTCCTGTGCAAGGGAATTAGAGCAAATATGTAGCAAAAACCGGACGATCCGGTTAGAAAGTGATGCAGATTTTCAGGAGATATACGTACGGCAGATGCGGTTTCCGGTATTGTAGCAGCGTATTTTTTGCAGCAATTCAGAATTTTTGTAACAGCTCAATGGATGATCTGAGCTGTTACAAATTTTTCCAGTTTTTGAATCTCACCATCCTGGATAAGGTATGTGCTGTCCGGCGTTTTTGTCCATTCAGGAGACAGATTGGTATGGATATAGACAGAATCGATGCCATATGCATTTGCTCCCGCAATATCTGTGTACGGATCGTTTCCGATCATGAGCGCACTGCTTTTTTCAATCTCGTATCGCTGACAGGCAATATGAAAAAGATGCGGATCGGGCTTTGCACATTCTTCCTGAGAAGAAATAACAATTCCGTCAAATAAATCCGTGATGCCAAGCAGTTTTAATTCCGGCATAGTAAATACTTTCTGCGCATTCGTCAACAGAAAGCAACGTCTGCCGCTTGTCCGCAGCTTGTGTAATAGTGTGCGCACAGCCGGATACAGACGGATATGATCTCTGGATATCGTACGGAAAAATAATGCTGTCTCAGCTGCTAATTCGGCAGATGCAGCAATATTTTGACGGCGATAGAGTTGTTCAAAAACTATTTCCAGCTGGATGTCGATCTTTAGATAATCCGGATGCCGCAAAGCGGACTGTCGCAGTTCTTCCTGCACGAGATGTTCGTATTCTTTTTGGAGGTTATAAGGTGTATAGGCTGCTCCATGTGACTGATACCAGATGGCTAAGAGCTGCCAGAGTTCTTTTTTGGATTCATCTGTATGGATATCGGCCAGTGTGCCATACAGGTCAAAGAGAAGATCAAAATATTTCATATGCATGTTTCCTTTCTGAAGCTGTGACTTGCCGGACGCTTTGTCTGTGATTCTTTTAAGGACATATTCCGGTAAGCGCTTGGTGTCATATTATACTTTTTCTTAAAACTTCGGTTAAAATGAGACAGATTTTCAAATCCAACCTCCTGCGAGATGGATAATATGCTGGAATCAGAGGCAAGCAGCAGCCTTGCGGCCATAGTCAGCCGGTAATCGTTTAAATATTCAATGAAAGAGACTCCCATTGCCTGTTTAAAGTATTTCATAAAGTGCGATTGGCTGTAATCACAAAAAGATGCGATGGCTTCAATGGTAATTCGGTCCTGATAATGATTTTCCACATATTTTATAATAATCTTAAGCTTTTCTAAAGAGTTTAGAGGTCTTTTTGGTGCAGACGCAATCTGCCAATCTGAAAACAGTTCATAAAACAGTGCGAACAGGCAGCTTTTGATATGCAGCTGGTATGCGTGAGGAAACGTTTTACAGATTTCATCTGCCTGATCCAACCAATAGGAGATTTTTTCGTACTTCGGTTCTCCAAAAGAATAAATATTTTTAGCAAGCACGTGTGAATGACGCAAAGGGGCAAAAAAGTCTGCGGTACAGCTGTCATTGCCTTTTGCTTCCAGCATGCTTAAATCAAACAGGATATTTTCGTATTCCATGCGGATGTCTTCCTGCTGTGAAATGCTGTGCAGCTGTCCAGGCGCGATGAGAATAATGTCGCCTTCTTTTACAAGAGAAGAAGACAAGTCGATCGATACGGCGCCGCATCCTTTTTTGATATAAATAATTTCCATTTCTAAATGCCAGTGCAGGGGCACAGACAAAAAATCCTGCGGGATACAGCAAAGATACGTATTGTATGGAAAAGAAGCGTCAAAATGTGTTTTCTTTTCCTGATAATTTTCATATTCCAATATGTTCATAAGTAAGGCTCCCTGATAATGATAAGTAATGCAAAGGCTGTATGTGTAACGGAAACTATAAATTGATAGAATTGTACCATATCATCATAGAATACTGCAAGAATAATATCCACTATTTAACATATAATACATTCAGCAAGCGAGGAATTGTTCACGCAGCAATTATGAAAGCGAACTCGTGTACAATTACGCAGCGGAATTTCAAAGTGCAGCTGTCTGGACAGGTTTCACAGCTGTATGAAAAGAACAGAAAAAATAAGAAAAATTGGGAGGAAACACGAAATGACAGCAAATGAATATGTAAAGTCTCGCTTCGGACGTTTTATGGACGAGTGCACAAACGAGGAAATCTATACAGCGCTTTTGGAATATGTAAAAGAAAAGGCGAAAGAAAAGGAAAGTAATCAGGGAAAGAAAAAACTGTATTATATTTCAGCAGAATTTTTGATTGGCAAACTACTGTCTAATAATCTAATTAATCTTGGGTTATTTGATGAAGTAAAACAAGAGCTGGAAAAATGCGGCAAGTCTATTACAGATATTGAAGAAATTGAGTTGGAGCCGTCATTGGGAAACGGTGGTCTGGGCAGACTCGCGGCCTGCTTTTTGGACTCTATCGCAACGCTTGGCTTAAATGGTGACGGTGTGGGCTTAAACTATCATCTTGGCCTGTTCCGTCAGGTATTTGAAAACAATCTGCAAAAAGAAGTGCCAAATCCATGGATTACACCGAAGTCCTGGCTTACAAAGACAGATAAGACATATAAAATTCATTTTGGAGGATTTGCGGTACAGTCTAGAATGTACGACATTGATGTAGTTGGATATGAAAACCGCACGACAAAGCTGCATTTATTTGATGTAGAGTCTGTAGATGAATCGTTAGTACAAGACGGCATCAACTTTGATAAATCTCAGTATGCGAAAAATTTAACGCTGTTCCTTTATCCGGATGACAGTGATGAAAGCGGACGCCTTTTACGTGTATACCAGCAGTATTTTATGGTATCCAACGCGGCAAGGCTGATTCTGGAAGAATGTGTGGCAAAAGGTTCCAATTTGTATGATCTTGCAGACTATGCAGTTATTCAGATTAACGATACACATCCGACGATGGTAATTCCGGAACTGATTCGTTTGTTAATGGAACGCGGGCTGACGATGGATGAAGCGATCGATGTCGTATCTAAGACTTGTGCATATACAAACCATACGATTCTTGCAGAAGCGTTGGAAAAATGGCCAATGCACTTTATGCAGCAGGCAGTGCCGCAGCTTGTACCGATTATTTACGAACTGAATAACAAGGTAAATAAAAAATATAATGATCCTTCTGTAGCAATTATTAATAATGATAATTGCGTATGCATGGCACATATCGACATACATTACGGCATCAGCGTCAATGGTGTAGCAGCGCTCCATACGGATATTTTAAAAGATACAGAGTTAAATAATTTCTACAAACTGTATCCAGAAAAATTCAACAACAAGACAAACGGTATTACCTTCCGCCGCTGGCTGTTATACTGCAATCCGCAGCTAACTTCTTTTATCGAAGAACTGATCGGACCTGCGTTCAAAAAGGATGCTATGGAACTGGAAAAGCTGTCTGCTTTTGTAAACGACGATGCAGTATTGGACAAATTGCTTTCGATTAAAGAGGCGAGAAAAGTTGTTTTACGCGATTTCTTAAAGCACACGCAAAATATTGATATTGATGCGGATTCTGTATTTGATATTCAGGTTAAACGTCTGCATGAATATAAACGCCAGCAGATGAATACTTTATATGTGATTCATAAATATTTCGAGATCAAAGCAGGTAAAAAACCGGTACGTCCAATTACCGTATTTTTCGGTGCAAAGGCAGCTCCGGCATATATCATTGCAAAAGATATTATCCATTTGATTTTGTGTTTGTCACAGCTGATAAACAACGATCCGCAGGTAAGTCCGTATCTGAAAGTCGTAATGGTAGAAAACTATAACGTAACATTAGCAGAAAAATTAATCCCTGCCTGTGATATATCTGAACAGATTTCGCTTGCTTCCAAAGAAGCTTCTGGAACGAGCAATATGAAATTTATGCTGAATGGTGCAGTGACACTTGGTACAAAAGATGGTGCAAATGTAGAGATTGCAGATCTTGTAGGAGAGGAAAACATCTTTACGTTCGGTGAGTCCAGCCAGACAGTCATTGACCGTTATAAAAAGGCAGACTATGTATCTAGAGAATATTACGAAAACGATGAAGATATTAAAAAAGCAGTAGATTTTATTGTCAGTGACGAAATGAAGGCGGTAGGATGTGCAGAAAATCTGGAGCGTCTTTATCATGAATTGCTGAATAAAGACTGGTTTATGACATTCCCGGATTTTAAAGATTATGTGCAGACAAAGGATCAGGCGTTTGCAGCATATGAAGATCGTAAGGCATGGGCAAAGATGATGCTTGTTAATATCAGCAAGGCAGGATTTTTCTCTGCAGACCGTACGATTGAACAGTATAATGACGAGATTTGGAAATTGGAGAAATAAATAAGAAGAACCGTTATGTCAGACCCGGGCAGGCATGTAGTGCATGTCCGGGTTTTTTGAGGTCTGTTTTATGTATCTTTTAAATTTTTTTTAGCAAGAGTATAGTATGGAAAGTATTATCTTTCGCATTAAAATAAAAATGATATTTTCCTTTGTATTGTTTGACTATACGCTGAATACTTTTTAGGCCATAACCATGTATTAATTCATTTTTTTTTGAAGTAGTAATTAGTTTTCGGCAATATGAAGTGGAATTTTTTAAGCTGGAGTTAATCATCGTAATCACTATAGTATGATTATTGTGAGGTTTAACATTTAATTCAATGAAAGAATCAGGTGTGTTTTTTGCGGCATTTAAAGCATTATCTAAAAGATTACCGAACAACACTGTTATGTCAAATTCTGAAAGAAAATCAATGCATCCCGTTCTGATATCTATTCTAAAAGAAATATCGTCTTTTTTACACTGTTGTTTAGCTCGTAAGACAATATTATTTAATAGGGTGTTATCACAAACTTGCACAGATTCTAGTAAATCAGATGATTGTATAATTTGGCTAATATAATCTGCTATTTTTTTGGTTTCACCCTTGTTGTTTAAGTGAGCAATTGACAGGAGATGTTTTCGGATATCATGAATTGTTTAATGTATGAGCGTAGCTGAAAAGATGTGTGAATTACTTAATAATTTAGGTTATATTATTTCTTATGAGGAATTGAAAAAAGATGATATTGATTTGAGAGACTTTATCGTGGATTCTGTCGAATTTGTTTCCTTGATCGTTGAAATTGAGCATGAATTTGTGATTAATTTGCCGGATGAGTTTATAGAATTTGATGTGTTGGCTTCTTTAAACGGGATGATTAGTACTATTGAGGCATTATTATGCGATAAAAGGCAGGATTGATGGAACAATTGAAAAGGATCAAAAATAATGTAATTCATATTTTTAAGTTTCCACAAAATTGATAAGAAAACTTTTTTTACATTAGCAGCCGCAGTGGTTTTGTCAGGAATGGTTATACTACCTTCTTTATATCTGCCAAAATTGATTATTGATGAATTTGTTTATGGAAAAAAGTATTTAAATGTCATTTATTATGCACTTATTTATGGTTGTTTAACATTGATAATAAATGTCTTGAATCAGGTGATAACGTCAAAACTGGAGAAACAGACAAAAACATTGGAATACGAGGGTATTATCCGTCTTTTTCGAAAAATTGCGGATATTGATTATTTTATGCTTCAGGATTCTGAGACAATGGATAATTTTGCGAAAGCTACAAAGTGTGTTATGGCGATGAATTTTTATTTATTAGTTACATCTCTCATTAAGTTTTTTTCAAGTATCTGGATTTTGATTGTTGTAATGGGGATGTTGATTATTCTTGATATTAAGATTTTATTAATTGTTGGTGTGGTTATTATGATAAATGCATATACAAATTCCAGAATGAATAAACTTCGTTATCAGGCAGATAATGAGTTATGGCCGTTAGACCGACGTATGACATGGTTTATGCGTTTTGCCGGTGATTTAAAATATGCAAAAGATGTTCGATCCAATCATGCTCAGGAGTTTCTGTTTTCCAAATATAGAAATCTTTCGGTTCAATTCTATAGATTACAGAATAAAATTGTAGATTCAGAACGTAATGTTAAATTAATTCATATACTACTAACTTCTGTGCAGGAATTTTTGATCTATCTCATTCTTGGCTTTAATATTATCGTTGCTCAAATTTTTACTGTCGGAGATTTTTCCCTTGTATTTCATGCGATGGATGTTTTCAAGTCGGGATGTGGTGGTATTATTGACGGATTAATAGAAATCAGCAATCGTGGGGAATATTTCAAAAAATATCTTGACTTTATCAATATTCCAAGTACGTTTCGCGCTGGTAAGCAAAAAAGATGTGTATTATCAGAGAAAGATGAACTGGTAATCGAGTTCAAAAATGTTAGTTACCGATATCCTAATCAGGATAAAGATGCTTTACAAAATATAAATGTGCAGATAAGATCGGGGGAGAAAATATCAATTGTTGGAGAAAATGGAGCGGGTAAAACAACATTTATTAAACTGTTGCTTCGGTTATACGATCCTACAGAGGGAGCTATTTATCGAGTACTCTCGGAAACTTTTGAATAATTGATTGAAATTTATGTAAAAAAGAATAT
>CAJTZX010000059.1 GCA_910584345.1 uncultured Eubacterium sp.
ACTTTCTTCCTTTTCTTACTAACTGGTTAAATGTTGGCATTATTTTCACCTCCTGTATTTTATATGATGTGCGCAACATTATCACACGCTAGAATATTATATATAGAGATTTTCAGAATGTCAAGGAAGATTTCTCTATTTCAGTATATTTCAGCATATTGCACTGTTTCCCATTTATTTTTCCCTGTTTTTAGAAAAAAATACCATCGAAAGAAAAAATCTCTCTCGTGGTATTTTTCTCAGTAAAATATAAATCGTATTTATTTTATCTGTATAGCCTAATCCATTAGAGCATATTCTGCATCATCTGACGGATCTGGTACTTCCGCGTCATATGCAGGATCATCATACGTATCTTCTTTTTCCAATCCATCTGCATATGCCCTCATACTTGCTGCATCAGAAAACACCGGATGATCCGCTTCCTGCGCAGCCATATCACCTTCTTCGCTGTCTGATGCATACAGATCGTCATCTTCATCATCCATTGCAAATAACGCTGTATGGCCGTTAGCTGCATCCGCATGTTCAGACGCGCCGGCGCCTTCATCAAATTCCATAAAATCTTCTTCTCCGAACAATTGCTCCTGTTCATTTACATCCGAATCAAGTTTAATGCTTCGATAACGCTTCATACCTGTACCTGCCGGAATCAGCTTACCGATAATAACATTCTCTTTCAGACCAATTAGCGGATCAATCTTGCCTTTAATTGCTGCCTCTGTCAGTACTTTCGTTGTCTCCTGGAAAGAAGCCGCCGATAAGAACGAATTTGTTGCCAGCGATGCTTTCGTAATACCAAGCAGCACCTGCGCACCCTCCGCCGGTTCCATATCTTCTTTCACAAGCCTTTCGTTTGCATCTTCAAATTCCAGATTGTCTACCAATGTTCCTGGAAGAAACTCTGAATCTCCATTGTTTTCAATTCGGATCTTCTTTAACATCTGGCGTACAATGACCTCAATATGTTTGTCATTGATTTCCACACCCTGCAGACGATATACTCGCTGTACTTCTCTCAGCAGATAGTCCTGAACGGCCCGGACTCCTTTGATCTTTAAAATATCATGTGGATTTACAGAACCTTCGGTCAGTTCATCTCCGGCTTCCAGTACTGCTCCGTCCATAACCTTAATACGCGAACCATATGGAATCAGATATGCTTTTGATTCCCCGGATTCCTGATTTGTTACAATGATCTCACGCTTCTTTTTTGTATCCTTAATCGTGGCAACACCGCCAAATTCTGTAATAATGGCAAGTCCCTTTGGCTTTCTTGCCTCAAACAGCTCCTCGACACGAGGAAGACCCTGTGTAATATCATCTCCGGCAACCCCACCTGAGTGGAACGTACGCATCGTAAGCTGTGTACCCGGCTCACCGATCGACTGCGCTGCTATAATACCTACTGCTTCACCAACCTGTACAGACTGTCCGGTCGCCATATTTGTACCGTAGCATTTTGCACACACACCGTCTAAGGAACGACACGTTAAAATTGTACGAATCTTTAATTTTGAGATTGGTTCTCCATTTTCATCCACACCGATACTCATAATCTTTTCTGCCCGTCTCGGCGTAATCATATGATTCGCTTTCACGAGCACGTTACCATCTTTATCACAGACGGTCTCACAGGAGAAACGGCCTGTTAAGCGTTCCTGCAGACTCTCAATCTCTTCTTTGCCATCCATAAAAGCAGTAACTACCATTCCCGGAATCTCACGGTCTTTTCCTTCATTACAATCCAATTCACGTACAATCAACTCCTGGGATACATCTACCAGACGTCTCGTCAAGTATCCAGAGTCAGCCGTACGAAGCGCTGTATCAGACATTCCTTTTCTGGCCCCGTGTGCAGACATAAAATATTCCAATACGTCAAGTCCTTCACGGAAATTAGACTTGATCGGCATCTCGATCGTCCTTCCGGTTGTATCTGCCATTAATCCACGCATACCTGCCAGCTGTTTGATCTGTTTATCAGAACCACGGGCACCGGAGTCAGCCATCATAAAAATATTATTATATTTATCCAGACCGGATAACAGCGCATGTGTCAGCTCATCATCCGTTTCTTTCCATACTTCAACAACTTCTTTGTAACGTTCTTCCTCTGTAATCAGGCCACGTTTATACTGCTTTGTAATTCTGTCTACCGTATTCTGTGCTTCATTAATCAGCTCAGGCTTTTGCGGCGGCACTGTCATATCCGAAATAGAAACGGTCATAGCAGCTCTTGTGGAATATTTATAGCCCATAGACTTAATATCATCCAACACCTCTGCAGTTGTAGTCGCGCCATGTACATTAATGACTTTCTCCAATATCTGCTTTAACTGCTTTTTAGCTACATGGAAATCCACTTCAAGCACCAATTCATTTTCCGGCTTGCTGCGGTCTACAAATCCCAAATCCTGAGGAATAATTTCATTAAAAATAAATCTTCCTAATGTAGATTCTACCGTTCCCGTTTTCACGCTTCCATCCGGCATTTTTCTGTTTACCCGCACATGAATTCTGCTGTGCAGCGTACATGCCTGATTTTCGTATGCCAGAATTGCTTCATTTACATTTTTATAATAAGAGCCTTCACCCAAAGAGCCTGGTCGTTCCTGTGTTAAATAGTAAATACCAAGTACCATATCCTGTGAAGGTACGGCAACCGGACCACCATCCGAAGGCTTTAATAAGTTATTTGGCGACAGCAGCATAAACCTGCATTCTGCCTGAGCTTCCTGTGATAATGGCAAATGGGCCGCCATCTGATCCCCATCAAAGTCTGCATTGTAAGCCGTACATACAAGCGGATGCAGCTTAATCGCTTTTCCTTCGACAAGAATTGGTTCAAATGCCTGAATACCAAGACGATGCAAGGTAGGCGCACGGTTTAGCATAACCGGATGCTCTTTAATAACTTCTTCCAGAACATCCCATACCTCTGTCTGCAGACGCTCCACCATCTTTTTCGCACTCTTGATATTATGAGCCGTTCCATTAGAAACAAGCTCTTTCATTACAAAAGGTTTAAACAGCTCGATTGCCATTTCTTTCGGCAATCCGCACTGATATATTTTCAGTTCCGGCCCTACGACAATAACAGACCGCCCGGAATAATCCACACGTTTTCCTAACAGATTTTGTCTGAAACGGCCGCCTTTTCCCTTTAACATGTCAGAAAGAGACTTCAGCGCACGGTTCCCAGGCCCGGTAACCGGACGTCCGCGCCTGCCATTATCTATCAAAGCATCGACCGCTTCCTGCAGCATACGTTTCTCATTTCTGACAATAATATCCGGTGCGCCAAGCTCCAACAGTCTGCGCAGTCGATTGTTGCGGTTAATAATTCTTCGATATAAGTCATTCAAATCAGACGTTGCAAAACGCCCGCCGTCCAGCTGTACCATTGGACGCAGATCCGGCGGAAGCACCGGAACAACTGTCATAATCATCCATTCCGGCTTATTTCCCGACTCATAAAATGCATCCACAACCTCCAGACGCTTAATAATTCTTGCGCGTTTTTGTCCCGTCGCATCTTTCAGCGCTGCTTTTAATGAAACAGAATCTCTCTCCAGATCAATTGCCTGCAGCAGCTCTAAAATAGACTCTGCACCCATTCCTACACGAAAAGCGCTGCCGTACTTTTCTCTTGCTTCCTGATATTCATTTTCAGATAATACCTGCTTATAACTTAACTCCGTTGTCCCCGGATCCAGCACAATATATGAAGCAAAATACAGTACCTTTTCCAACGTCCTTGGAGACAAGTCCAAAATCAGTCCCATTCGGCTTGGTATCCCTTTAAAATACCAGATATGGGAAACAGGAGCGGCAAGCTCAATATGTCCCATACGTTCTCTGCGGACACTGGCTTTCGTTATTTCAACGCCACAGCGGTCACAGACAACACCTTTATAGCGGATTTTCTTATATTTTCCGCAATGACACTCCCAATCTTTACTTGGTCCAAAGATTTTTTCACAATACAATCCATCTTTTTCCGGTTTTAAGGTCCGGTAATTAATCGTCTCCGGTTTTTTAACTTCCCCCTTCGACCATTCCCTGATTTTTTCCGGCGAGGCCAGACCAATCTGAATAGCATCAAACTGAATTGGCTGATTGGTTTCTTCGTTCATTATTTCTGACATATATGGCACTCCCTTCTATTCCATATCTGAACCGTCATCATCAAAATCATCTACAAAAATAGAATCATCCTCATCTTCTTCCAGCTCATCTTCTTCTGCATCTACAAGTTCTTCGCTCTCCGCATCAAACTCCTTCTTGGAAAATCCCATTTTACTGAAAGATTCACTGCTTTCAAATGCAAAATCCTTGTCTCCCGATATAATAGAATTTAAATCTGTATTACCATATTCACTCGTTTCCATCAACTGCACTTCATTGCGGTACTCATCCAACACCCTGACGTCGAGCGCCAATGACTGCAGCTCCTTAAGCAATACTTTAAAGGACTCCGGGATACCTGGCTCCGGTATATTTTCTCCCTTGATAATTGCTTCATAAGTCTTCACACGTCCAACGACATCATCGGATTTTACCGTCAAAATCTCCTGCAGCGTATAAGACGCTCCATAAGCTTCCAGCGCCCATACTTCCATTTCTCCGAAACGCTGTCCGCCAAACTGCGCTTTACCGCCTAACGGCTGCTGCGTTACTAAAGAATACGGCCCAGTTGACCGTGCATGAATCTTATCATCTACAAGATGATGAAGCTTCAAATAATGCATGTGGCCAATCGTTACCGGTGAATCAAAATATTCTCCTGTACGCCCGTCACGCAGCTGTACCTTTCCATCTCTGGATATCGGAACACCTTTCCACACTTCCCTGTGATCCCTGTGATCGGATAAATACTGGATAACGTCTTCACGCAGCTGATCCTGATACTTTGCCTCAAATTCTTCCCACTCCATATTGACATAATCGTTTGCCAATTCCAGAGTATCCTGAATATCCACTTCTCTTGCGCCATCAAATACCGGCGTCTCAATATTAAATCCAAGCGCTTTTGCTGCAAGACTTAAATGAATTTCCAATACCTGCCCGATATTCATACGCGAAGGCACGCCAAGCGGATTTAACACAATATCCAACGGACGCCCATTTGGTAAAAACGGCATATCTTCTACCGGAAGCACACGGGAAACCACACCCTTGTTTCCATGACGTCCGGCCATTTTATCTCCTACAGAAATCTTTCTCTTCTGTGCTATATAAATACGAACTGCCTGATTAACACCCGGCGACAATTCGTCTCCATTATCTCTCGTAAATACTTTTGCGTCTACAACAATACCATATTCACCATGCGGCACTTTTAATGAAGTATCACGCACTTCTCTGGCTTTTTCACCAAAAATCGCACGAAGCAGCCTTTCTTCTGCAGTTAGCTCCGTCTCTCCTTTTGGAGTTACTTTTCCAACCAGAATGTCCCCAGCACGCACCTCTGCACCAATACGGATAATCCCTCTTTCATCCAGATCTTTTAACGCATCATCACCAACGCCCGGCACATCTCTTGTAATTTCTTCTGGCCCCAGCTTTGTGTCTCGTGCTTCTGCTTCATATTCCTCTATATGAATTGATGTATACACATCATCCTGTACTAATCGTTCGCTTAATAATACAGCATCTTCATAGTTATAACCTTCCCATGTCATAAATCCAATGAGCGGATTCTTTCCAAGCGCCAGCTCACCTTGTGAAGTAGACGGCCCGTCTGCAATAACCTCGCCTGCCTCTACATGTTCGCCTTTAAATACAACCGGTCTTTGGTTATAACAGTTGCTTTGATTACTTCTTGTAAATTTAGACAACCGATACGTATTCAGCGTACCGTCATCATTTCGAATTTTTATTTCATTTGATACGGAACTCTCCACCGTACCAGCTTTCTTTGCTACTACGCAAACACCTGAGTCAACAGCCGCTTTTGGCTCCATACCGGTACCGACAACAGGCGCTTCTGTTGTTAAAAGCGGTACTGCCTGCCGCTGCATATTAGATCCCATCAGCGCACGATTTGCATCGTCGTTTTGCAGGAAAGGAATCAACGCTGTAGCTACAGAAAACACCATCTTTGGAGATACATCCATATAATCAAACATTGTCTTGTCGTATTCCTGTGTTTCCTCCAAATAACGACCGGATACGGAATTACGCACAAAATGCCCGTTTTCATCCAGCTTTTCATTCGCCTGTGCTACATGGTAATTATCTTCTTCATCCGCCGTCATATAAACAACTTCTTCTGTAACCCTCGGATTCTTCGGATCCGATTTATCAATTTTACGATACGGCGCTTCAACAAATCCATATTCATTAATTCTTGCATAACAAGCCAGCGAATTAATCAAACCGATATTTGGTCCTTCAGGTGTCTCAATCGGGCACATTCTCCCATAATGGGAATAATGCACGTCACGCACCTCAAATCCGGCACGATCTCTGGACAAACCACCTGGTCCCAATGCAGACAAACGTCTTTTATGTGTCAATTCCCCAAGCGGATTGTTCTGATCCATGAACTGTGACAACTGGGAGGAACCAAAGAACTCTTTTACCGCCGCTGTTACCGGTTTAATATTAATCAGACTTTGCGGAGAAATCCCCTCCAAATCCTGCGTCGTCATACGCTCCCGCACAACTCTCTCCAAACGCGACAGACCGATACGATATTGATTCTGCAGCAGCTCCCCAACTGCACGAATACGGCGATTTCCTAAATGATCTATATCATCGTCATTTCCAATTTCCCATTCCAGATGCATATTATAATTAATAGAGGCAAAAATATCTTCCTTCGTAATATGCTTCGGAATAAGCAGATTTATATTTTTACGAAACAGCGCTTTTAATTCTTCATCATCTGCGCCTTCATTTTCTTCTAAAAGCTTTTTCAATGCCGGATAATAAACCAGCTCACGAATGCCAATTTCACTCGGATCGATCTGCGGACACCAAACACTGAAATCTACCATCATCGAAGATAGAACTTTCACATTGCGTTCCTCTGTCTGAATCCAGACATACGGAATCGCTGCATTCTGAATCTTTTCGGATGCTTCACGAGATAACGTTGTTCCCGGCTGCAGCTCGATGACTTCTCCTGTCTCCGGATCAGGGAAAGAAACCGCTTCTGCAAGCACCTGCCCTTTCAGCCGGTTTTTAAAATGAAGCTTTTTATTAAATTTGTAACGTCCGACTTTTGCCAGATCATATCTTCTCGGATCAAAAAACATTGCTGTAATCAAGCTTTCCGCACTGTCCACAGTCAACGGCTCACCCGGACGGATTTTCTTATATAATTCTAACAAACCCTGTTCATAATTCGTTGCAACATCTTTTCCAAAACTTGCAACAATCTTTGGCTCTTCCCCAAACAAATCTATAATTTCCTGATTTGTCCCGACACCAAGTGCACGAACGAGCACTGTAATGGGCACCTTTCTTGTCCGGTCTACACGAACATAAAATACGTCATTGGAGTCCGTCTCGTATTCCAGCCATGCGCCACGGTTTGGAATAACGGTACAGGAATATAAAGTCTTGCCGACTTTGTCATGAGAAATCGCATAGTAAATACCAGGAGAACGCACTAACTGACTAACAATTACACGTTCCGCGCCATTAATTACAAACGTACCCGTTTCAGTCATTAACGGAAGATCACCCATAAAAATCTCATGGTCATTGATCTCGCCATTTTCTTTGTTATACAGTCTGACTTTTACCTTCAAAGGAGCCGCATAAGTCGCATCTCGTTCTTTACACTCTGGAATCGTATATTTCACATCATCTTCACACAATGTAAAGTCAATAAAATCCAGACTCAGATGTCCGCTGTAATCGGAAATCGGAGAGATGTCTTGAAATACTTCTTTCAGCCCTTCTTTTAAGAACCACTGATAGGAATCTTTTTGGACTTCAATCAGATTCGGCATTTCCAGAACCTCTTTTTGTCTCGAGTAACTCATACGTATACTTCTGCCAGTATTTACCGGACGTATTCTGTTCTTCTCCATATGACGTTTCACCTCTCGTTCTTTATTTTCAACAAAAAAAGCACATATAGATATGGGCTGCAACTTTGCTACAATATGTTGTAGTATCGTAAAAAAGCGCAAAAAAGCCGATTTGCACAATAAGTGCAACGTATATGATAGCACAAGTCCTGCTGGTTCGTCAAGGATTATTTTCCAAAATTTTATAATAAAAAAGCAGCTCTGTTAAGAACTGCTTTTCTCACCTGCATCAAGCTATTTTAATGTAACCTTAGCGCCTTCAGCTTCCAATTTTGCTTTCAATTCTTCTGCAGAAGCCTTATCAGCCTGCTCTTTTACAACCTTCGGAGCATTGTCTACAACTTCTTTTGCTTCCTTTAAGCCCAGACCTGTAGCTTCACGAACCACTTTAATAACTTTAACTTTGTTCGGGCCAACTTCTGTCAGCTCTACGTCAAATTCTGTCTTCTCTTCTGCTGCTTCTGCTGCGCCGCCTGCTGCTGCAACAACAACGCCTGCTGCTGCAGATACGCCGAATTCTTCTTCACATGCTTTTACTAAGTCATTTAACTCTAATACGGTTAAGCCTTTGATTACCTCAATGATCTCAGCTGTAGTCATTTTTATTTCCTCCTAAATTTTCGATTCTGTTTTCTTTCACAATTTTAAGCTTCTGCCGGAGCTTCCTCTGTTGAAGCTTCAGCCTCTGCCGGAGCAGCTTCTCCTTCGCCATCCTTCTCTGCAATCTGCTTGATAACACGAGCAAAGTTGGTAATCGGAGACTGGAAGCTTCCAAGCAGTCTGGACAGTAATTCTTCTCTGGACGGAATACTTGAAATCTCTTTCATTGCTTCCGTATCATAGAAGTTGCCTTCTACAACACCGGCTTTAATCTCCAATGCCGGAGCTGTCTTTGCAAATTTTGCAAGAATTCTAGCCGGAGCTGTCGCATCATCTTTCGAAATAGCGATAGCGTTTGGCCCTTCCAGGGAATCTGTAAGGCTTTCGAACTCTGTACCTTTAAAAGCAAAATTCATCAATGTATTTTTGTATACCTTGTACGTAATGCCAGCTTCTCTTAATTCTTTACGAAGCTGTGTATCCTGCGCAACGGTAAGGCCGCGGTAATCAACGATTACAACAGACTGGGCATCTTTGATATTATCAGCAATTTCCTGCACGATCGGCTGCTTTAATTCTACTTTTGCCACGAATGAGCACCTCCTTCATTTATTTTTATTGCTCAGTTCCGAGTTATTCTAATAAATAATAAGCCTCCCTGCAAGACAGAGAGGCTTATTATCACGTTCACATCTGAAATAAACTCCTCGGCAGGTCATCTCTGTTACGCCATATGGCACCTGCTGTCTTCGGCAATATGCTACACATTATAATATCATTATGATCTATTGTCAACAATTATTTTACAAGACTTACCGTATTAATCTTCACACCAGGACCCATGGTAGAAGCTACGGTACAGCTTCTGAGATACTGGCCTTTTAATGCGCTTGGTCTTGCTTTAATAACTGCATCCATAAGGCTCTGGAAGTTGTCCGCTAACTGTTCTTCTGTAAAGGATGCTTTTCCAATCGGCACATGAATAATATTTGCCTTGTCTAATCTATACTCAATCTTACCGGCTTTAATATCGTTAATCGCTTTTGTAACATCCATCGTTACGGTACCGGCTTTTGGGTTTGGCATCAAGCCTTTTGGTCCGAGCACACGTCCCAGACGTCCAACAACACCCATCATATCAGGCGTAGCTACAACAACATCAAAATCCAGCCAGCCGTCGTTTTGAATCTTCGGAATCAGTTCTTCTCCGCCTACATGATCTGCGCCTGCTGCCTGCGCTTCATCTAACTTCACGCCCTTTGCAAATACAAGCACCTTAACAGATTTACCAGTTCCGTGAGGCAGTACAACCGCACCACGAACCTGCTGTTCTGCATGACGTCCGTCACATCCGGTTTTGATATGCACTTCAATCGTTTCATCAAATTTTGAAGTTGCTGTCTTCTTAGCGAGTGCAAGCGCTTCTGCAGACTCGTACAGTTTTGCCTTGTCTACCTGCTTTGCAAGCTCCTGATACTTCTTACTTCTTTTCATTTCATTACCTCCTAGTGGTTTTAGCGGGAAGTCCTCCCCTCCCACGATAAAGTATTAAATTTGTCTTAAATTATTTGCCTAAGTCTTTTTCTTTTAACATTTGTTACTGTTCTACCTGAACGCCCATACTTCTTGCCGTACCAGCAATCATGCTCATTGCAGCTTCCAAAGATGCTGCGTTTAAATCAGGCATTTTCTGTTCAGCAATTTCCTGCAGTTTTGCCTTGGAAATTGTAGCCACCTTGTCTTTGTTCGGCACAGCTGAACCACTCTTAATGTTGCATGCTTTTTTGATTAATACAGCTGCAGGCGGTGTCTTAGTAATAAAGCTGAAACTACGGTCTGCATACACAGTGATAACTACAGGTATGATTGTATCTCCCTGATCTGCTGTTCTTGCATTAAACTGTTTTGTAAATTCCACGATATTTACACCGTGCTGGCCAAGTGCAGGACCAACAGGTGGTGCCGGAGTTGCTTTTCCGGCTGGAATCTGTAATTTAATATATCCTTCTACTTTCTTTGCCATTTTGGTTGCCTCCTAAACGTTTGATAGCTTGTCTATAGCTTCTTTACTTCTGCGAAACTTATTTCTACCGGCGTTTCGCGGCCGAACAAATCGACATTGATCGTCACAATCTGCTTACTATGGTTCATACTCTGAATCACACCGACCGTATCTTTCCAGACACCACCGATTACCGTGACAGTATCGCCTTCTTCAAAATCTACTATCACTTCCTCAGATTTGATTCCCAATGGCCACATCTCGGCTTCCGTGAGCGGTACCGGCTTTGATCCCGGACCTACAAATCCGGTCACTCCCCTGGTATTTCTGACAACGTACCAAGTGTCATCATTCATCACCATGTTAATGAGTACGTAGCCTGGAAACATCTTCTTTTGAACCTGCTTTTTCGCACCATTCTTCAATTCAACAACTTCCTGCATCGGAACTCTGACTTCAAGAATCTGATCTTCAAGATGTCTGTTTTCAATTGTCTTATCAATGTTCGCCTTGACCTTATTCTCATAACCGGAATAGGTATGAACGACATACCAGTTCGTTTCTGCCATCCTCGCTCCTCCTTATAAATTCACCAGGAAATCAACACCATACTGAATAATAAAATCCAGCAGAGCAATAATCACACCTAAAATGACTGATACTATGACAACTGCTGTTGTCTCTTTGGCAAGCTGTTCTTTTGTCGGCCACATAATTTTAGAAAATTCGGCCTTAAGACCGGTAAACCAGTCCGACTTTTGGGTTTCTATCTCTTTTTCTTTTCCCATCTACTTGTCACTTCCTTTGCTCAATCCGAATTATTTGGTTTCCTTGTGTAAAGTATGCTTTCTGCAAAATCTGCAATACTTTTTGGTTTCCATTCGATCCGGATGAGTTTTCTTTTCCTTCGTCATGTTGTAATTACGCTGCTTGCATTCTGTACATGCCAATGTAATTCTTGTGCGCACAACTTCCACCTCCATAAAATTCTTTTAATTTTAGGCATAAAAAAAAGACCTACTTCCATCGCCCACTTAGAATAGCACGATTATGCCCGTTCGTCAACAGATTTCTAAAAAAATTTATATTATCTGCTATATAAAGCAATCTATATATAAAGCAAACCATAAAACTCTCCGATATTAATATATAATATCTTACAATTATCTTTGTGACG
This sequence comes from uncultured Eubacterium sp., assembly GCA_910584345.1. Lineage (GTDB taxonomy): Bacteria > Bacillota > Clostridia > Lachnospirales > Lachnospiraceae > Eubacterium_J. Next base: position 11,831 of record CAJTZX010000059.1, read on the forward strand.
TAGTGGGAAAAGGATTTCAAATATTTTTATCAAGGAGGAAAAAAATGAGCATAACAGGGATTCGTTCTGTAAGTGGTGACATCAGTGTAAAAAAATCCTCAAACGATAGTTATGAAATAAATATTAAAAAACAAATTCATACGTTAGAGGAGAAAATGAAAGCCATTTCCAATGATGATGAAAAATCGGCAGAACAAAAAACAAAGGAAAAGCAGGCCGCGCAAGAACAATTACAGAACTTAAATCAAGAGTTAAGAGAGTATGAGATACGCAAACAACAGGAAGAATCTGCAAAAAAACAGGAAGCTATCAAAAAAGCTCTTTCAGACACCAATCAGCCACAGGCGGATACATTATCTTCCGGATTAGATGCGACCGAATCAGGTGTGATGGTAACACTTTCTTCCACTCATGAACAGCTGTCCGGCATGGTACGTCTCAGAAATAATCTGCAAGGGAAACAGCGAACGGCTGAAACCGAAGAAGAAAAAGCTGATCTTGAAAAAAAGATTAACAATCTTTCCAGAGGAATCGGCAAAAAAATGTCTGCTGCAAACGATACGATCTCGGATCACCAAAAAACCGTTCGAAAAGAAGACGACAAAAAACAGCCAAAAACTGAATATGGGAAAGAAGAAGTTTTTTGGGCAGACGCAAAACCAATCGAAAAAAGCAAACCTGCCGCTGCGGCAGACAAGCCTTTGCTAAATAATAAAAACAGACCTTTCGACAATATTTCATATGTCATAAAATAATTTCATTTCCATTTTGTAGAATGATCTTACAAGTCATATTTTCTGAATACAATATATGACTGCATCAAATTATCTGCAACAGCCGTATATTGTGTTCAGAAACATCATATTTACTCCAATTACATACTCATACAAAAAAATGAATAAAAAAATGCAACTTTTTTCCAACTGAATCTAATGTAATCAGATTATTTTCCGATAATCATATAAATGGATTTATTATGCCCATACAGTTTCGACTGTAATTTCATGGAAGAAAGGAGGGGCTTTTTTATGGCACTAGCAATTGGCTCTGCCTATGATTATTATTTAAAAACCTATGGTTCACAGCAAACATCACGTTATGACTCCCATAGGAAGGAAGACTTGCGCGATACCGTTAACAAGATCAAGATATTAAATAAAGAATCTCCTCTGTATAAGGTCAGAATGTCCGGCGATGTACAAAAATACGCCATTGACATTAAAGAAGGCGCAAGAAACATTAAAAATATTGTAGCAGCTTTTTCAGAAAGCGAACAAGGCATTGGCGCAGCTTTCCAAAAAAAGATTGCGGCTTCCAGCAACCCGGATGCAGCTACTGCAGTTTATATTGGCGACAGTTCGTCTTTAACTACTAATGAAGGATTCGAACTGGAAATTATGCAGCTTGCTTCTCCACAGACAAACGTTGGAAACTTCCTTAAACGTGATGAATACGATTTCCTGCCGGGCAGCTATTCTTTTGATTTGAACATGAATGCAAACTCCTACGAATTCCAGTACAATATTAACGTCGGCGATACAAATGGTGACGTTCTCTTTAAGCTGGCTCGACTCGTAAACAATGCTCATATCGGCCTAAAGGCAGATATTTTAAACGGCTCGCAGGACATGGCTTCCTTACGTCTGGAATCCAAACAAACAGGTCTTTCCCCACAGGAAAGCTCATTGTTTAAAATTATCCCGGAAAACACACATGAGTCTAAACAGGCCATGCAGATTCTTGGCATTGACGTTGTAGCCGCTATGGCGGAAAATTCTTCTTTCCTGTTAAACGGGACGAAGCATAGCTCGTATTCCAATACTTTTACGATCAATAATACATTTTCCGTCACACTAAATAACACAACTCCTAAAAATGAACCGGTAACGATTGGATTTAAACCGGGTTCTGAAGCATTGACGGATGATGTACAGTCATTGGTAGATTCTTTTAATTCTATGATACAGATTGCGGATGAGCATTCCGATATGCCTTCATCCAATGAAAAATTACTAAAAGATATGGGAAATGTGGCCAAAACATTTTCTTCTTCTTTTACTCCATTTGGTCTGTCTGTATCAGAAAAAGGACTTATCAGCGTTGACCGGGAAAAATTAACAGAATCCGTTCTGTCTAAAGATTCAGACCAAACGATCGGGGTTTTAAATCGTTTTAAAGACGCTATCGGGCGTAAAGCAGACGAAGCTTCATTGGATCCAATGAATTATGTGAAAAAAATACTTGTTGCTTACAAAAACCCAAATTCAACGAAAAATTTTGTATGCCCATACATCTCGTCTGTTTATTCCGGTATGATGGTAGACCGGATTTGTTAAGGTGGTATTCTCAATCGAATTTACATGAAAAATTATTATTTCATACTTACTGCACAATAAAAGCCATAATATCTGCTCCCATTTATAAAAACAGATCAGATATTGTGGTTTTATTGTTTTATTCACCTCTAAAAAGCTGTATTCATCTTATGCCAAAAATATCTTTACAATTATATCGGCATGTATTACTATATCTTTGCAGGATGCAAATAAAAACCATATATCGATTACGAAAGGAAATGCATTATGAATCAGTTGAAGACTATACGGAAACAACGCAATATATCCCAGGCAGATATTGCAAACGAACTCGGTATAAAGCCGGCTGCTGTTTCAAAATATGAGACAGGACGTGTTCCTTTATCTGAAGATTCCATTGAAAAACTTTGTGTTATGCTGCATGTATCGGCAGATGAATTACTCGGCCTTTCAACCGCTTCCCATACAACCGCTTCTGAAAATACATCGGTGCATTCAAAAGCAGCCGGCCAGATTTATCCTGCCTCTATCTCACTGGAAGATTATTTACTCACACTCCTTAATACAATTGCAAAGCAGAAAAAACAAATGGACCAGACCATCCGTAATTTGCATTTATGCGGAATTCCAAAAGCTACCATTGCAAGAGTAACTGCTATTAGTGAATCCGAAATACAAAAGCTGCTGGACACAATGTAAACAGTCCGCAGCTTTATGTCTTTTACATATTTTTCATTTTGTGTATGATGTATCAGCTTGCAGCAATTGCAGCATTTTATTAATGCGATTTTGATAATTATGATTTAATTTAACTTTCTCATATCCATTTGCAGCAATTTTACATCTCTGTTCTTCATGTTCTAAATAATAGGACACCTTTTCATCCAACTCTTGTCTGCTTTCAAAGACGACCAAATCCTCATCCGGTTCAAAATACATTTCCAGCTCAGGCTGATAATTAGTGATTAAAAATCCACCCGCTCCAAGCACATCCCAGACTCTAAGCGGTATCCCGCTCTTAATATTAGGAATTGTAAAGTTAAGATTTATTTTACTACCATAAAATACCTTTGGCATCTGTGTCCAATAGTCTACCGATCCCCTATAATCTATCTTCACAAGATCATGCGTATTACTGTTTGTATAAATCGAAACCTGATGTTTTTTTACCAGTTCTAACAAATAACTGCACCTTTGTTCTTTCGCAACCTTAAAGCCAAGCACAGTTGTTGCAAATATTAATCTTAAATCTGAAAAAGACCGTTTTGATTTTTCCAGACGATAATGTCTTTCCAACTGCATACATATGTCGTCTGTCAGCAGCCTCTCTAACAAATTTCCCCCGCTGACATTCATCTGCGCCTCCATCGCACAATCCAGATATCCCTGCAAATAAGGAGGAAATGTAGGTATTAAACTGTCATATGCATTTCTTTCGTACAAGCTCCCTACAAAAGCTATTTCATTTTGATATAATTTTAAATCCTTTGCATTTTGAATCATATGATCGATACGGTTTGTATCAACTGCCAAAGGCAAGTGCCAAATATGTTCTACTCCAAGCTCTTTAAAAAACAAATAGCTGCTTTTATCAAACAGGAAAATATAATTACAGTCATTAAATACCGATTCGTGGTACATACTAATTAACGGACTATCACAAGACCAGGATACATACGGGATGCCAAACTGTTCACAGGCATCTGATACCACTCCAAAATAATTGATCGTAAATACAAAATCATAAGATTTTTCCCGCATCATTTTTAACAGCTTAAACGTAAGCTCCTCATCTTCATCATATGAAGGCAAATGCTGCTCTATGAAATCTATTTCAAATCCAAACATCCGAAACGTCTGATATACATCCAGATAATTATACGCTCTCCATTTATACATTAAAATTCTTTTATTCTGAATTTCCATATTTCCCTCCAACAGAAAATTACTAAATTATAATAAATGCAGGTCTTTCAGCCTGTTTTTCCACATATGATGCTCTTTTGCGGTTTGATATCCACAATCTGCCATCGTTTGTGCACTGTTCAAATTTGACAGCAGTTCTTTCACTGTCTCACCAAGCTCTTTCAAATGTTGTAAAGAAAACATTCTCAATTGATCGCCATCCGTAAACTGCTCCTGCATATATTCTGACGAATCGCTTACAACTGCTGCCCCTGCCAACATTCCATTAAAAATACGATCATGCGCCCCCCTCTTAAACCATGTCATAGTATTTAATACCACCTTACTCTCATTCATCAACTCTAGAATCTGCATGGGAAGCAATGTCCCTCCATAAATTAAATTAGGACTTTCCCATTCACATCGATCCCATCCCAAGCCAAATACAGTCACTTGAATCCCACAATCTGTCAATGTGCGAATCATCTGCTCACGATAAAAAGAAACTGCAAGCGAATCCAAAAAACGCAGTTCCGTAATCATATCTCCAAGCTGCTCATCATTAAATTTTAAATTAATTTCTTCTAAACACTGTTCTATAACATATTCGGTTGTACACTCAGGATTCTCTATCAATCTCTCTAAAACATTTTTCACAAATGCAAACGCATCAAACTCTTGTATCCTTCCAAGATCAGGAATCAATCCTTCTGCTGCATATCTTGACAAACCGCCCGCATACAATACATCAATTTTACGCTCTGCAACAGGTATTTTTTGTTTACGCTCCTTATGTATCTCAATTCCGGCATGTGGAAAAAATTCTACATGCTTAATATTTTTAAAAAATCGTTTCACATAATTCACATGATTTTTATCCATGCAAAGCAATACCATTTGAGCCGGAGCCGTATCTAAAGCTGTTTTATAGTGAAACGGATGATCCATCATAATATTATAAAATGGTATATGATATTGATCCCAGATATTTTTCCCATCTTCAAATTGCAGATGCAGACCTATATTATTCAGCGAAATAGCCGCCGTTACCGGATTCAGCATAAAAGCTTTTAATCGTACCATTTCATCTTCTATTTGGGCAGCATTCACTACGAGACATTCCGCATTTGCTTCTGTGAAGAGTTTCACAAATTCATCCGCATATAAATCCAAAGTATGAATAAGCCCTCTAAAAAAAATATATCTTTTTTTCATTTTGTGCTCCTTTTCTGATAAAATATAATTCCACGAATAAATTGACAAATCCATATTTACACACTATAGTATAAATATAGAAAACAATTTTCTAACAATAACGAAAGGGGGACGACATTATGAGCGGTATTTCTGGTATTAGCAGTTATTCATCCTATAACCCTTACAGCCAGATTGCCAGTGGCAATAAGCTGCCATCCGCAGCAAACGGAGCTGCCGAACTGACAATTGCTGAAAAGCAGGATGCACAGATCAGAGGTTACAATGCCGGAACGAACAACCTTCAGTCCGGAAAAGACGTACTGAATATTACAGATGCAGCTTTAGGCGGTGTTACCGACTATCTGCAAAGAATACGAGAACTGGCACTGCAGGCTTCCAACACAGCAACCGTAACCGACTCTGACCGCCGCAATATCCAGCACGAAGTCGATCAGCTAAAACAGGGAATCCAGGATATTGCATCTCAGACACAGTACAACACTTTAAATTTACTGGACGGCAGTTTCAGTGACGGCATGCAGATTGCATCTGATTCCAATGGCAATTCTGTCACGATCAATAACTCCGTAAACTCAACGCTGGATGCATTAGGTATTGCAGATTTTGATGTTACGAAAAATTTTGATCTGAAAACGATTGACAATGCACTGGAAAAAGTGAACGATCAGCGCAGCCAGGCTGGTGCCCAGTCAAACCGACTGGATCACGCAATCAACGATAACTCCTACGCTTCTTTCAATACACTTGCAGCACGAAGCCGTCTGACGGATACAGATTATCCGCAGGCAATATCTGAACTGAAAAAACAGCAGACATTGCAGACTTATGCATTTATGATGCAGAAAAAGAAAATGGAAGCAGAGGCACGCAAAATGCAGAATTTTTGGATCAACTAGTTACGAAGACTTTCACCCCAGCCAAACAGCAAGTGTTTCGCTGGGGAATCAACAAACAGGAATCATCTGTTAAAAGCACTTTACATTCTCCTCTAATACATGATATCTCTGCATCATTACCCATACTCTCAGTAATCTTTCCGATAAAAATCCAAAGATTCTTTTTTGATAATCATCATATTCACGCAGATCTGTCCGCTTGTCCACTTCAAATAAAATATCAAACAGCCATACACAATATGCATCCAGTATATTCTTTTTTGTAATGATAATATTACCAAGAGAAATCAGATTGGAAGATAATGTCCATAAAAAAGCTGTTTCATATTGCGGATAACGTTCCTTAATGACTTCATGACAGCATTCTAAATCTTTCTGCATATGTTTATCACAATAATGCTCATATTCATTCAAATATCTGGACATAGAGCTATTCGGCAGGATCATGTCATATTGCTCCATTTTCTCCTGGATATATGCCTTCGTCAAAATCTTCTCATCATGTACAAGATAACGCCTGTAATGACATAAGCCAATAATATCACAACTAATATTTTTCCACATCCAATACAGTCCTGTCAGCTCACAATAGTTCGCATTTCTGTGCGAAATGTTTTGTCCTGTATGATCTGTCAAATATCCAAGATCTTCTTTTCCTTCTCTCCCTACCTGCAGCGGAAGATAGATTTCTTCTGTTGCAATATTATGAAAATGTTTATGCGCCGCAACAAATATTCTAATATCCATAATATTTTTAGCCTTTCTTTTCATAATTTATACTGCACGCCAGTTAAATTTACAGTATCCCCGACTGCAGACCGCCAGCCGGTTACTTTTCGAGGTTGCGTTACTGTAAATTCTGGCGGTCTGCAGTATAATCATAAAATAATCAAGCGATGCCTCATATTTGGGACACCGCTTTATCTATTGCAATATGCTAATGCAAAAGTCCGCTCCTCCAGCTTCATTTCCTGACACGGATACCGTTGTACAAAATAATTTAAAAAGAACCCCTCATCTGCATCAAACAAAATCATTGATGTATGCCTACAAAAATCATCCATAATAGAAAAAGTACTTATTTTTGATATGCACAACATCACTCCTAAATCATATTTTCTGTCCGGCAGATTATTCATATCATAAATGTTATCGTAGACAATTTGATAAATCGGTAATTCTATATATGGATATAAATCTACTCCATCTAATCGTATATTCTGAGGTATCCTGCAATTCATCGCCTGACGAGATAAAGCTCCCATTCGTTTCAGCATCATTCCAAAATCCAGCACACTGGACGGCTGAAGCTGTCGGATCACTTCAAAATAAACATAAATATCATTTTCATCTGTGACTGCCTGTTGAAATAACTTCATTGCCCGTTTCTCCCCATCATACAATGATTGCAGCTGTTATCCTTTGATTTTCTTGTACCTTTTTTTCGCCGGTTCGTAATCTCCGCAACGGCGGTACATTTCTAATGCTCTTTCCGTATTTCCGGTACACTCATAAATAACCCCTGCATTATAAAGCGCAAGATAACTATTTACTCCTTTCATACGGCTCTCTTTCTGTCTGGAAGCTTTTAAAAATTCCTCTATCGCACGTTCAAACATTTCATTATTCATGAAAATAAGTCCCATTAAAAACTGAAAATCCGCACTTTTTCCAAATTCTTCATAAACACCTTCCAATCCAAGCGCCTGATCTGCCTTCCCGCTATTCAGCAGCGCATACCCGTAACTCTCCACTGCATCTATCACATACTCCAGCTTTGGATCCAAGTCAAAAGAAAGCGCCTTTGAAAAGAAGTCACTTGCCTGCTCATAGTCATTTATCATATAATAACTCTTACCAAGCTGCGATAAAATATATGGATCCGGGCCATTTTCCTTCAATGTCTCCTCTAACAGCTGAATATTGCGCTTCGCTTTTTCGATCCGCTGCGGTTCCGACAATAAATATCCAGAATGCTCCATAATAATCGTTGTATCATAAACCGGATACAAATTACCATCTTTTGCTACCAGCTGTTCATGAATCTTTCCTTCATAACAATAATACCTCCGATCAAACAAGCGGTTAATATACTCCCTGCTCTCTCGTATTTCGTCATCTTGTCTGATGAAATTGACTCGTTGCACCCGTCCGACAGCTTTTGGATGTTCCACGATCTGCTGTTTCAACTTTTCTATCTCGATCCTTCTTACATATTCATCGCTGTCAACTATAAATACCATATTATTTTTCGCCTTCGATACTGCAAAATTCTTTGCCTTTGCAAAATCACCGCACCATTCAAACTCATAAATACAATCTGTGTAACGCTGCGCCATCTGCAGCGTCCCATCCTCAGATCCCGTATCTGCTACTACTATCTCAAAACCATAACCGGAAATCTGCTTTAAACAGCGTTCCAGATTTTCTTTTTCATTTTTTGTAATAATACATACCGACAGCATCATACATTCCTCACCGCTCATATGATTTGCAGATTTTTCTTTTTATTCTAAACGTATCTCTGAAAAATCAATCTCAAAATCATCATAGATTCCAACTGGTATAGTATCCGAAAATGTATATTCTTCCACTTCATCATTCTCAAAATTATAAACCGTAATACGGTCTTTTTCATAATCAACAATCCAATATTCCAGAACACCCGCAGTTCTATACTGAAACAATTTTATATAATAATCCATTCGTTTGCTTGATGGCGATACAATCTCAATAACCCAATCAGGAGCACCCTTACAACCCTTATCTGTTATCTTGTCTTTATCACAAATAACGGATATATCCGGTTCTACGTAATTTGCATGATCCTTGTTCAAAAATACTGCAAATGGAGATGGGAACACTTCACACTCTCCACTCTTTTTTCTAATATACAAATTGATTTCTGTATTGATATAATTTAACAATCTTTGATGCTTCGTACTTGGAGGAGCCATATCATAAATCAAACCATCGATCAGCTCTGCTCTTTGCCCGTCCGGTAATGCATAAATATCTTCGATTGTATGATATTCCGATTTCCTTGCCAATGCATCCATTTTGTCACCACATGTTCTTTCATTTTTAAAATGATACTAACTGATATAAATTATATCTCAATATATCTATAGAATCAATCAGAAATTTCTTTCTGTATCCTTTACTCTTTTCAGATCATCCGCTATAATATGTAAAACAGCTATATTTTCGATTGGAATATTTGAATCAGCCATGTTTTATACCAAATCAGCATACTCCGCTGTTTTAAGAAAGGAGCCAAATAAGAATGAGACGTTACTTTAATACAGAAGGAATCTGTGAACCTTCTTCTCACTACATGGTTCAGCTAGATACACGACTGGACAAAATAAAACGTGCTTATGTCGACCGTGGAAAATACTTAACTATCAGCCGCGGCAGGCAATATGGAAAAACAACAACGCTCAAAGCATTAATAAAATATTTATCTCCCGACTATCTGGTCTTATTTTTAGATTTTCAGATGCTTAGTTCTGAATCTTTCCGCAATGAGTCTGTATTTTCCATAGCTTTTGCCGAACTTTTACAAAAGGCTCTGCAAAATAGCCACCTGACGCAAAGTGAGAAATGTGCACAGCCCATCGGTCAATTCTTTTCATTCACTCAAATGAACGCAACCATCAGTTTGAGAGAGTTGTTTTCCCACATAAGCTTACTATGCAAAACAACACCTCTCCCCATCGTCTTAATTATTGATGAAGCAGACAACGCTTCAAACAACCATGTATTTATCGATTTCCTTTCTAATCCTATTACGGGTTTTCCCTCCGCAAATAGGACAACATATCCATTTTTTATTTTCTTCCTGCATACAATCACCTCACTGACCTTAACCACTAATTTCTGAACAAATTATTTGGGAAGTCCCAAATAAACTGCAATAAGGACAAATACTATTCCAAGTGCTATAAGAAGTATAGACCACCCCTTATGCTTTTTACGAGCTATTCCGAGGGCAATAAAAAATATCCCTAACAACATTGACGCTACCATTGCAAAAAATCCCATTTTACTTACTCCTTTCAAGATGAATTATTCTATCATGACGATTAGCTATTTCCAAATCGTGAGTTACGGTAATGATAGTCGTGTTAAATTCTTTGTTCATTTTAAAAAGCAAAGTTACAATTCTTTCCC
>CAJTZX010000060.1 GCA_910584345.1 uncultured Eubacterium sp.
CTTGATAGTATAGGTTGTTCAACTTTTTCTGTCCACACTTATATACTAACACCACTTGTTTGTGCCTTGAGCGAAGCGAAAGGAATGATGAAAACCATGAGAAATCTTGGTCGGAATATGACATATTTGTTGAAAACTCTGGAAGAAAGGCGGCAATAAGATGAAAAACAAGATTTGCATTGTGCTTTCATTCTTGCTGCTTTTTATTATGACTGGATGTGGAAATAATGAAGCCAAAAATGGAGTGGAAAGCACTCTGTCGCAAACTGAAGAACAGACAGATCAGTCTACGGATTATGAACAAGCAGGTTCTGGAACAGAAATTCAGAAGTCATCAGAAGTGGTTTCAGAGCCGGAACAGGAGTCGGATATGGGAACAAAAACCTTAGTAGTGTATTTTTCTGCTACTGGAACGACAAAGCTATTGGCAGAATATGCGGCGGAAATTCTAAATGCCGATCTTTATGAAATCGTGCCAGAAGACCCTTATACGGAGGAGGATTTAGCATATTATACAAATGGTCGGGCAGATCAGGAGCAGAACGATCCTTCCATACGTCCAGGGATTTCTGGCAGTGTGGAGAATATGGAGGAATATAATACGATCATCCTCGGCTACCCTGTCTGGCACGGACAGGCGCCACGGATTATCAGTACCTTTTTAGAGAACTACGATTTCTCAGAAAAGACCATTATTCCATTCTGTACTTCACATAGCAGTGGGGTTGGTTCCAGTGCAAGTAATCTTCACTCTCTTTGCTCTGAATCTGTACAGTGGCTTGATGGTGAAAGGTTTGCCAGTGGAACTTCAAGGGAATCAATAGAAGAATGGCTTAACAGTATTAGTATCTCAAATTGGGAATAGTCTTGATAGACTTAGATGAAAGATAAGGGTGTAAATTCAAACTTGGCTACAGCAATACGAACAGTCGTAGTTGTTATTATGTCATGGGGAATGGTATTTTTGACGAATACACAGAGTGGAATAACAGGAATCAGTAAAAAAAGTTGGATTTTTCTGATTCTTTCGGGGTTGGCAACAGGGGCATCATGGCTCTGTTATTATCGGGCATTGCAAATAGGGGAAACTTCTAAGGTAGTGCCAGTTGATAAGCTGAGTGTTGTGATTACCCTTTTATTGGCGTTTGTTTTTCTTCATGAAGAATTTACAGTAAAGTCGTTTATTGGCTGTGTGCTGATTGGTACAGGAACATTAATTATGGTTATATAATTTTTTATACAGTATTTTTTGTTTATGCACTCTTATATACTGTTTTTGATACTTATCAAGATAAATGGGCACTTTTAACACCCTGACCAAGTACCTTCTGCTTGGTCAGGGCAAAAGAATGCGGCTTGCCAAGCATCCGGTTCTTCGCCAAAGGCGAACTTCCAATGGGCCGGAATGCCGTTACTTTTCACAGCGCAGCCGTTTTCTGGCGGGTGTAAAAAGTTACGATAAATATAAGTGTGTCATGAAGTTTGGTTATTAATATTGGTAAATGCTGATAGGGAATGATATAATAAAGTTTATAACAACGGGAAATATTAAAACACTGTGAGGGAAATGGCTATTCTTATACATTTACCAAAGATGAAACAGTTACAATCAAACAGTTATTGAGGAAATTCTGATTTTTCATAATATTGAAGGAGAAAAACAGATTTCGTTGTTATTAAGGAAACAATATCATTAGAATAGATTATTAGACTGGATAGAGAGGAGAGTAATATGTTATTTATACAATATCCAAAATGCTCCACGTGCCAGAAGGCTAAAAAGTGGCTGGAAACACATAATATTGCATACACAAGCCGACATATTGTGGATGATTGTCCTACTTACGAAGAACTAAAACAGTGGTACGAAAAAAGCGGTTTACCGTTAAAAAAGTTCTTTAATACAAGTGGGTTAGTGTATCGAGATATGCAATTAAAGGATAAGCTGTCTGCTATGAGTGAGGATGAGCAGTTAAAGCTTCTTGCAACGAACGGAATGCTCGTAAAGCGTCCACTTATTGTGGATGATAATAGGATACTGGTAGGATTTAAGGAATCGGAGTGGACAGAGAAGCTTTTATCGTAATTTTGAAATATGGATTGGCCGATGGGAGATAATAATGAAGATTGTGAAACTTGATTCTATTACCTTCAGACTAAAAGAACAACAAGATTTTAGCTGGATGAAACAATATGGCAAGCCTTTTTGGTGCGTTGATGAAACAGGTTCGGGATGTGTCTGTATTGGAATAGAACGCGAAGGTAAAAAATATTTTTATAAAATCGCAGGAGTAAATACGATAGAAGCAGAGGTTACGCCAGAGGAATCTATTAGAGTTTTAAAAGATGCGGTTTCGTTGTACTATGAGCTAGAGCGTGTTTGAAAAATCATTCCCGCGATCTGTACTCCCCACTTTGCGGAGAATTCATCCCAAATTTAGTCAACATAGCCCGCTATGCCTCCTAAATTTGGGATAAATTCTCCACAAACTGTGAAGCACATCTCACGGAAAGCATTTTTCAAACACGCTCTAGAGCATTCAAATCTGGTTAAAATAGTGTAACAATTTACTTACGGTGAGTTTTACGTTGTTGTCTTTGAATGGGCTGACGGAGACTGTTTGTTTGACCATTGGAATTTTCAAAAATATGAAAAAGATAAAACACTCAAAACGCCAAAGGAAAAGTTCAGGGAGCTGCCTGTCAGCAAAAAGCTGCTGATGATAGACGTATTAGTTTCTTTTTTAAAAAATGTAAATAGAAAAGGATATGTGGCTGTTGATTTTTATGATGGGAGTATCATGTATGATTTTGTGACAGACAGGATTACTATTTGTGATATCGATTTATTTCAAAAGGCTCCGGTTGTGAATGATAAAGGCGCAGATTGGTATGGGACAAAGCGTTTGAAAGCACCCGAAGAATATATAAAAGGAAGTACGATCAATGAACAAACGAATATTTTTACACTTGGCGCTTTAATTTTTGAATTTTTCGGCAGTTATTCTGCTAAAGAAGTCGAACAGCGTTATATACAAAATCGATTTGTTCCATGTTCATATGAGCGTTGGCAGCTTAATGATAAAAGTTATCATATAGCGGCAAAAGCTGTCAATGCAAACCGGAAGGAACGATATCAAACTTTTGAGGAATTTTATAAAGACTGGCAAAAAGCAAATCAGGAGTAACCAAACTATGCCGAAAAAAGTGCAAATGATACCAGAGCTGGTTTCCTTTTCTTATAGTGTCTGATATAATAATTCGAAGAAGCATTCCGCAAAGATGGTAATGGTTGATAGATCAAATAAAGAGCAGGTGAGGAGAAACGTCATGTCTTTAGAGAATCATTTAGAAAAAGAATCTGGTACTGTAAAGAGGGTAAACAGGTTTGTACTCATTATTATTACAATTATTGATTCATTTTTGTTTTTTGGCTATATAGGAGACTATGTACAGAAAAACATCAGCTTTGGATTTATGTTGACGGTTGTTGCTGCGGTAGTTATTTCAATGGCAGCTTGCTATACAGTTTATTTTCGAAAAAAGGAAAGTGAATTATTTAAATATATTTCAATGGCGGGTTATGTAGTTGTCTACAGTATGGCAGTATTTGGCGCAAAAAATGATCTTGTATTTATGATGGTGTTTCCGCTCACGGTTATTTATATTTTATATTATGATTACAAACTGATTTTGGGCATTGCAGTTGTATTTGGCGGGATTAATGTGGCGGATGTGATTTATATAGCTGCGGTACTTAGGCATATGCATTCCGGCGCACCTATAAACAGCACATCATTGTTGTTGCAGGGAGCGTCGATTGTTGTATATATGATTGTTTTGTGTGGTACGACACATATTTCAAATGATAATAATGCTAAAAAGATTGCTAATATTCAGGAAGAAAAAGAAAAGAGTACGCAGCTTTTAGAAGAAGTCTTACAAGTAGCTGTTTCTGTAAAAGAAAATTGTACAGGAGCAGCGGAGCATATCAGGCAGTTGAGTCAGTATGTGGACGCAACGGTATCGGAGCTGGATGGAATAGCAGAGGGTAACAGCAACAATGCAGGCAGTATTGAACAGCAGACGGTTATGACTGGAAATATTCAAAATATGATCTTAGAGACAAAGCAGAAGTCGGATGAAATGCTTGCAATGGCTAAAAGTTCTCAAGGGGCTGTCAGAGAAGGGCGTCAAACCGTAGATCAACTGCAAAATCAGGCAGATAAGACAAGGAAAGCAAATGAGCAGGTTGTTTCAGTTGTTGCAAGTTTGATATCCAATGCGGAGGCAGTAGAGGAGATTACGGAACATATTTTTTCGATATCCAGCCAGACAAATTTGCTGGCATTGAATGCATCGATCGAGAGCGCCAGAGCCGGCGATGCCGGAAAAGGTTTTGCTGTAGTGTCTGAGGAAATTCGTACACTTGCAGATGAGACCAGAAATCTGACAGAAAGTATTCGCGGAATTGTTGAGAAATTAAAAAGTAATGCGGATGAGGCAAAGAATACGGTCAATCATGTGATAGCAGCTGCGAGTACGGAGTATGATCTGATCGGTAATGCCAGTGCGCAGTTTGGAGAGATTGGCAGCCGCATGGATGGACTTCATTCGAATGTGCAGGAAATATATAAGAAAATAGAAGAAATTATGGAATCTAATCATGTAATTGTGGATAGTATACACCATATTTCTGCAGTCAGTGAAGAAGTGACTGCAAGTACTCAGCAGGCGGCAGAGCTTGGAGCGGATACGAGCCAGAAGGCAGAACAGGCAAGAGGGCTTATGATGGGGCTGCTTGAGACAGTAAAGACTATTGATAAATATTTATAGCTGGAAAGGGAAATCTTGGATGAAGATCAAAGAACAATGTCTTCCATGTCTGGTAAATCAGGCGGTGAAAACGGCAAATCTGCTTCAGGTAAACAATCGGGAGGAATTATATCATAAAATATTTGCGCAGATGAGTCAGTTGGATTTTACGAAAACAAATCCTGAAATTGCCGGAGAAAATTATCGTTTGCTACGATAGCATACCGGCTGTAAGGATCCATACAAAGATACGAAACACTATTATAATAAGTATTTTATGAATCACATGGATACGTTCAAGAAAAAGAGATGAATTTCTACAGATCTATGAGAAGGCGGATGTGGTGATTGCGAAGGGGCAGGCGAATTATGAATCGCTTAGTGAAGAGAATAAAAATATTTATTTTTTGCTCGTTGTAAAATGTAAAGTTATAGCAGATATGATTGGGGCGGCAGAAAAATCTTTTGTATGCATGAGACAAAAAAATATGCACGATGTATAAGAAGGATTATAGGGGAAAAGCGAGCTGCGGGAGGGAATGTAGAATAGTTGAATTTAAATATTTTAAATTGTCATAAATTCTAATAGATCAGCGCGCTAAAGCGTGTTTGAAAAATCATTTTTGTGATCTGCGCTCCTCATTTTGCGGAGAACTTATCCCAAATATAGTCAACATAGCTCGCTATGACTCGTATCTTTTGGATAAATTCTCCATATCATGCCCTGTGGGTACAAACTGTGGAGCACATCTCACAGAAAGCATTTTTCAATCACGCTTTGGCCATGTGAGCTGCTTATTCTTTACATGAATATCTGCCTTTATTCGTTTATGATTTCTACAGTATGCTTTTTAGAATCCACAGAATGTTTTTTAATATCCACAGTATTTTTTTGAGGATTCACAGAATGCTTTTTAATAGTAACGGTGTTTTTTGAGGATCTACAGAATGCTTTTCAATATATACAGTATTCCTATCAGCGTTTATGGTATGTTTCTTTGGATCAATAGTTTGTTCAATAGTATCTATGACATTTTTGTCGGGATCAACGAAGTGGTCTTTAATATCAACCGTGTTTTTGCCAAGATCAACGGTATGGTTGTCAGTATCTACAGTATTTTTCTCAATATTTACCAGTTTTCCTTTTGGTGTTGTGTTACATCCGCAGATAACACTGCATCCTGCAGTGATGAATAAAAATAAAATTCGCATATGTTTTTTCATAATATTTGTGAACCTCCTTCTTTCCTCTTTTTTGTTTCAGCATATTTCAAGATCGAAGCCCGATTACTCTGCTTCCCGCAGCCGATCTACGACGCTTTCTTTCTGCAGCTGCTTTAATGACAGGATGGGAGTTATGACGGCTACGGCAAACAGAATCGGAAGCATGATGAAATATGGCAGAATCTGAAACTGATATTCAAAAAACATAAGGATATTGTTTAACGCATGCAGTATGGCGTATGCCAAAATGCTTCCAAGGATCAGGCTGAGAATGCAAGCTGCAGCTATATAGCTGATACCTTCGCAGATGATTATCTGTTTTAGTTGCCTGGTCGTCATGCCGATGCTCTGTAGCATGGCAAATTCACGTTTCCTGGAAATAATACTTGTAAATATAGCATTGATAAAATTCAAGATGCCAATAAATGCAACGACTGCGGACAGGGAAATACCGATTGTAGACATGACTCCGATCATGCCGGAAAATTCTTTTTCCAGAACTTGCTTTGTGGTAAATCCCATAAGTGGGTTTCTATTTTCCGTATAGTTTTTTAAGGCAGATGTAAAGGAATCTTTGCTGTTATCCTGAATCTGGTAAGATTTTGCAAACAGAATGCTGCCAGGTTCATCCTCATTCTGAAATTCTTTTAGTGGAAGGACGGCATCCATTCCGTTTGGAATATATCGGGATAAATTCATGCTTCTTGGACAGTCGATAATTGCCATTACTTCGTATTCTTTTTCTGCCAGATGATCGTATACAACATGAATGACTTCTCCTGCGTCATTTTTGATTTCTGTTGATGTGGTATCTTTTGTATGGCTGAGGACAGTTACTTTATCTCCGGGATGATAAGGACTGTCTTCCGGGCCATAAAGGTCGTTGCCGTAAAAACAGTTCAGTAAAATATAATTGCCGTTTTGAAATTTTTCCACATCCAGACTTCCATCCAGAACTTTTATATTTTTAAATAGTCCATCGGTATATCCAAACATATATCCGGGAAAGGAATCGAGTTTAAATGGACTGATACTATATGTCTGCTCTAATTTTCCTTCCTGTTCTAATTTTAAAAGGCTGTCGGTTCCTTTTTGGTCTATTTTTATTGATTTGCGGTGACTTAGCCACATTTCATCGGATGCTTCAATACCTGGCTGTGAATCTGCAAATTCAATATAGTCTTCATCTATATTGAATTCGCTTCCGCCTGAGGCAGTACGAAACCTTTCTGCATTGCCAATCACAATATCTCCTGCAATTCGCTCTTCCAAAAACTGATCCAGATGAAAGCTGCTGACGCCGGTCATTACAATGGTTAGTAAGATGATGCTTAATGAGAGGGCTGCAATGACGACGGCTGTCTTTTTTCTGCTTCTTTTTAAATTAGCTAGAGCCATAAATACAGGGCTGAAAGAATGCCGTTTCTGTTTTTTGGCAGAAAGTTTGACGGCTGTTTCCGTGTATTTTACTGCTTCAACAGGGGATACGCTGCCTGCTATTTTACCGGGCTTTCGGCAGCTTAGAAAAACGGTAACAGCAGAAAATACTGCTCCAAACAGTACAATGAGCGGATGAAACTGCAAAGAAATATCCAAACCAGCATAGGGGAAAAGGAATTTGCCCAGCATCGGTACAAGCAGGCAGCTGATGAAATATCCTGCCAGAAGTCCGATCGGAATGCCTATGACGGAAAGCCTTATAACCTGACGCAGAATCAGTTGGCGAAGCTGTTTTTTTGTTGTGCCAATTGTTTTTAGCAGGCCATAAAAACGAATGTCACTCATGATAGAAATCTGAAAGATGTTATATATAATCAGATATCCGGTCAGCAAAATAACAACGAGCGCACTGCCTGCGATAAAATACGAAATAGGGTCTATGGATTCCAGACGGTTTTCCATATAGGCCCAGTTAATGCCATAATCCAGCTCTGTTCCCGGTTCATATCCCATATTTTGGATAAGTGTCTGTACTTTGTCTTCCAGATGGGAAGCATTGGAAAATGTAAGGTTTACAGATAAAAGCCCCTGCCCGTTTTCATTTGGATGTTCTTTACCCCATGCGGCAAAATCGGCTTCTGTGCGGCTCCCTTTGAGCTGCAGCCAGAAACGCTCGGAAAGGAACAATTCGCTGGCGTGGCTGATCGCATCTCCATTATAATAACCGCACACTTGAAACTCTTTTTCTACAAGCTCTCCCATAAACTGAAAAGTAAGCGTAACTTTGCTGCCAAGTGTATGTGGGACTTTCAGTTCATCTAAAATGTACGTATCTACGAGAATCTCATCTTCTGCTTTTGGCATGTGTCCTTCTGCAAGGGAAATAAAGTAATCTGGCAGAGCTTCTTCGAATGGCATGAACCGAATCTCTGCCTGACGTTTTTGGATATTTTCTGCAAATCCAATGAAAATGTTGTAATTGCATTTTTTTACCGATGGATCTGCGGCAGCCTGTTCGTATTGCTGCATGGTGGCGTTTTTTAATCCGGCATGTGCGCGGGTTCCTACTTCACGCATGGTGTTTTCTTCGCTGGCTTGTATGATGCCGCTGAACAGGGAGAAAACAGCGGTAAACAGCATGGATGTCAAAATAATGGCACAGATGGCAAACAGATTGCGTATGCTGTTGTTTTTTAAGCTGCGGGAAGAAAGACGGCGTATGGCTGTGCGGTTATTATTTTTCAATGGAAACACCTCCTGTTCTGGAATCATCTACGATTTTCCCGTCTTCTACATGAATGACACGGTTACACAGTTGTGCAAGCGCTTCATTATGTGTAATCATAACAATGGTCTGGTGGAAACGTTCTCCAGTTAGCTTCAATAGCCCTAGCACTTCTTGTGTCGAACGGCTGTCCAGATTTCCGGTCGGTTCATCTGCCAGAACAATGCCTGGCCTTGCTGCCAGAGCTCTTGCAATGGCAACGCGCTGCTGTTGGCCACCGGATAACTGGCTTGGCAGACGGTCAGCTTTATCTTCGATACCGAGCGTATGCAGCACCGTATGAATGAAACTGGCATCTGGTTTTTTTCCGTCTAATTCCAATGGAAGTACAACGTTTTCATAAACGCTTAGTATGGGGACGAGATTGTAGCTTTGGAATACAAAGCCGATTTTGCGGCGGCGGAAAATGGTAAGCTCTGTTTCGTTAAGCTGAAAGATGTTTTTGCCTGCGACGGTGACGGTTCCGGAGGTAGGGTAATCCAGTCCGCCAAGCATATGCAGCAGCGTGCTTTTACCGGAGCCGGAGCATCCTACGATGGCAGCCAGATCACCCTCTTCAATTTGCAGTGAGACACCGTCCAGTGCCTTAACCTGGTTGTCGCCGCTGCCGTAATATTTTTTCAGATTGTTTGTTTCTAAAATTGTCATGAAAGAACCTCCTGTAAGTATTTTGAATGGGATATAGATATGTAACAGTTCAGATAACCCATGTAACTGTTCCTAAATGACAGATTAACATAAAAATCTGACAAGGCGCTGACAATTTGTGAAAAACATTCTGACGTTTTTGTAAGAATTGCATGCAATAGTTTGGATTCTGTTTTGGCCCCGGCAAAACCATTTTGCCAGGCGCAAAGTCTGACTATGAAAAGCTTAAGTTAATGACATTGTGAGTGAACAGAAACTATTTATCTACAAATAATAACAAAACGTAATTATACTATTGACATAGGATATATGTGGTGTTATGTTATAGATAAAGAGTTTGGATGCTTTTGTACAAATAAAATTTGATGAAGAGAGGTAGATGGTTTGAAAAACTCACAAAATGATGTAGAAACATTAGGAATAAAGAAATTGTCAAATACGGAAATGGAATTTATGGATGTGATTTGGGCACATCCGGAAGGTATTACAAGCGAAGAAATATATGCAAGGTTTCCACAGGCGTTAGGGACAAAATCTACAATTTTGCACAGAATTGCCGGAAAAGGATTGGTTGATGTAGTGCGCAGCGGCAAGCATCATCTTTATGTTCCCAAAATTACGAAAGAGACATATATCAGTTCCTTTTTTATGGAAAAAATGAAAAAGGAATTTAGTATAACGTCTTTTGAAGGCATGGTAGCAGCTTTTTGCGGCAGGACAAAATTAAAACCTGAAGAAAAAGATCGCGTGCAGCAGTTGTTGGAGGAGTTAAAAAATGAATGACATGTTGGTATATGCTGTCAATTATGTACTTGCAATACTATTAATGGCTTCGGTGGCAGGCAGTGTTTTGTTTCTTTGCGTTAAATTATTTGACGGTATGTTTTGCAAAGGCTATGAGATGAAATATTATTATTACCTGATGCGGGCAGAAGTTTTATTTTGTGTGTTTCCTGCGTTTTTGCTTGCAGCAGTGTGTATTGGCAGCAAAAACTATGTGGAATTGGGAATTTTAGATCCCAAAGATGGAGTGGAAGTCGTTAGTTATGTAGATTATTTCGGAATTATGATGATTAGAAACCGAAAGCTGAATCTTGTAAAAATATGCCTGTTTGGCATATGGCTGCTCGGATTTATCGTAACATTTATCTTGCGCCTTGTAAAAGAAAAGATTGTTATTATGAAAATCCGGAAATCTGCTGCAGAATGGGATGAGGAACTGGTGAACAGGATCCGTGACCGGATTATGCAGGAAACTGCGACGCGCAGAAAAATCCGAATATACCAAAGCAGTATGATTACGACGCCTTTTTCGGCAGGAATGATTCGTCCGGTTATCTATTTCCCAAAAGCAGAGCTGCAAGCGAAAGATTTATATAATATCCTAAAACACGAATACATACATTGTAAAAGAAAGGACGTGATATATCAGCTGCTTATGATGTTTGTCAGGGGGATGCATTGGTATAACCCGATTATTTACTTATTTGAGCGGGAGTTTAGCTATTATGGCGAGCTTTCATGCGATGAAGAGGTGCTCAGACTTGCAGATGTGGATGAGAGATATGCTTATGCGCAGCTTGTTCTTTCCATGACCGAGTCAGATCAGGGGAATGGACGGTATGGATATCAGGCAGGGTTTGTCAGCAGAAATGAAAAAGAAATGAAGAGGAGGATCACACATATCATGAAAGAAAGTAAGCGAATAGCGAAGGCTGTATTATTATCCGGAATATTATTTTTTGCAGGTGTGTGTCCGGGGGCTGTTTTTGCAGCTTCGGAGGGTTTTTCTGTAGTGAACGGCCATATTTCGGACATAGCTGAGAGAGCGGTTTCGACAGAAGTAAAAATGGAGGAATTTATGGCGTATACAGAGCGTACGGTGTTAACGGAGGAGCAGATTCAGGAATTGGAAGAGGTTCCGCAGCTGACTGCGGAAGGGGCGTATATTGATGTGACGATATATGGAACAGAAAGTACAAACCTTCGAAAAGCATCATTAAAGAAGGGGGACATAGTTAGGGTTAACTTGAGCGCAGATAATGTTGAAGATGATTTTGTAATAGGTTTTATGGATATAAATGGAGATACCAGCTATGTGAATTCTAAAAGAGGAGGGGTTTTGTATATGTTTCAAGCGGATAAGACTTCCAGCTATGTCATATTTGTAAAAGGAAGAAATAACTCTAATGGGAATGGAATCCATATTATGGGCATCATTAAATAAGCGCTGTAAATACAGGTTACAAAATAAAGAATGCCGGTTGGGAGACAAATTTTCCTGCCGGCATTTTTCAAACACGCTCTAGCACATCAATTATAATTACAAAAATATAAGAAATATAATTATACTATTGACATTAATAAGTTAAGATGGTAAAGTAGAATTACAGCAGATGTTTATATGTCCGCTAACAGATGAAGCTTCAAGTGCCATAGAACTTAAGTAATGGTATATCAATAAAAAGAGTAGAATTATTTTTAAGATATGATAGGAATATGGCGGTATCATATTTGCTGAATATGTTTTTGAATGGAATGCAGTATTTTCTAATTGATATAGTATGATATAAAACTATGGCATTATGTCAGGAAATATTAGATGACTGTGGGAAGGAGAAATAATGAAATTATTGAGAAAAAGTATAGGTTGTGGTTTGGCAGCCGCTATGCTGTGCAGTATACCTAATGTATCTGCGGCAGCAAGTACACAAATGGAGCAAAGCCGGCTGTATTTTAGCTGTACGGTCAATGACGGCGTTAACCCGGGATTTATTCCTGCAAATGAATGTGAGGAAATATCGTCAGATACTTTTTTCGTATCAGGTGATACGATATTTGTAGACGATACAGTAAACCATAGAATTATCGTTTATGAAGATGGAAATTATAGCAAGGAAATTCCGTTAGAATGGAATATGGATGTAAAACAGATGTATTACGATCCTCAAAATGATTTGCTGAAAATGGTTTATCTGGATTTGAATGCAGACGATGCAACGCATTTATTCTTAACAGAGGCACATCCTGCAAATGGACAGTTGGAGTCTGAAGCTGAAGAACTCAGTAATGCAGAAAAAGTATTGTTGGAATATTGCTTTGACCAAGACGGAAACTTATTGACGCAATATTTAGATGAAAACGAGACGGCAGATGGTATCAGCCTTGTTTCAGAACAACAGAAATATGCATTCGGTGGATCGGATTTGAGCAGCCGGATATTTAGTGTAGATAAGGATACGAATCAAACAGCTGCCATTGCAACGTCCTATGTGCAGCAGGATAACCTTAGTGTGGCGCGTGAGTGTATTTTGGTTCAACAGGGTGGGGAAATGGTTTCTTTTGCTGTTCCAAAAGATCACACAAATACACTTGACCGAGGCTGTATCCAGAGCGCCGATGACGGTTCGATCTATCAGATGAATGTGGATGAAAGCGGAATTCAAATATTTCAACTGGCAGAACGGGATATTGCAGAGTTAAAAGAAGAGGATCTGCTGCAGCGGATTATTGCAGAAGATGATGCGAACGGGATAGAACCAATGGCATCTTATAAATCTATTACAAAAACCAG
The DNA here is from genome assembly GCA_910584345.1 of uncultured Eubacterium sp. Taxonomy (GTDB): domain Bacteria; phylum Bacillota; class Clostridia; order Lachnospirales; family Lachnospiraceae; genus Eubacterium_J. The sequence goes on from CAJTZX010000060.1 coordinate 12,987, forward strand.
GGTAAAATCTCGGATGGATACCTATTACAAATTGCCTTGGACATTTAACAGTAACAGGAATGCCAATAAATCCGTAACAGCAAATCCGCAGCAGGTGCAGCTGCCGAGCTGGTTGTCTTCTTATGCCGATGGCAGAGATCATTCATTAACAAATGTGCCGTATTGCTGGGGCGGCTGGAATGCAGAGACATTTGTCTCAAATATTAATGCAGGAAAATTTGCGGGTAATACCTGTACAACTTCCTCGGGATATGTATCAGGTACTGTAGGTATGGATTGCTCCGGATATGTTTCAGTTGCTTTTGACTTGCCATATAAGCATGGGACATCGACGTTATCCAATTGCTTTACCAAAGTGTCAAATGCAAATGTTGCAGCTTATAACATTATGAATAAGGCGGGTTCGCATGTCGTAATTGTTACAAAAGTATATACTGCGAATGGAACCAAGTATGTTGACACATATGAAGAAAGTTCCAGTGCGGGAAAAATAGTGGTGCGTACCGGCAGAGATTTCCTATCGTTGTATAATAGCGGATTTGTGCCGATGAAATATAATTACATACAATAATAAATATTTATTTCAGGTGGTTGGATCATGGGAAAAAAGATAATCAGAAAAGTTGCAGCTGTAATATTGACAGTTATTTTTACAATAGGTCTAGTTCCTGCAGATTCTATTCATGCGGCACAAAAGCTAAGACTAAACATAAGCAAAGTAAGTTTGCAGGTAGGAGATACAAAACGGCTAAAGGTAAAAAATACTGAAAAAAAGGCAGAGTGGTCTTCAAACAAAAAATCGGTAGCAGTTGTAAATAAAAACGGAAAGATTACAGCTGTAAAATCAGGAAAGGCTGTAATTACTGCAAAAGTTGGAAAACAGAGATTAAAGTGTACAGTAACGGTGCATGACAGAACGATTAGTTCCGGTCCGGCATTTGAAATTATGAATGGAGATATTATATGGACGGTTTCCTGTAACGATGGAAAGAAAAAATCTGTCAGGTATGTATCAGAGGCCGGAGAATGGAAACGTCCGTTGGGACTGTATTCTTATGCGGCAAACAGTCAGAATTTTTTTGTTGACGACAGTGCAAACGAACGGATTATCTGGCACCAAAAAGAGGCAGGGACTTCTTATATTACTCTGCAAAAGGGGATCGTATGTGTTGGGATGTCATACAATGAAACAAAAAATACATTGTTTTTACTGCTGTTTGATAATGCGGCTGTAGAACCGCAAGGAGTATCTTACTGCAAAGTGGAGTTATCAAAAGGATTGAAATTGCAGGAAATCGGGATGAAAGCGTATGGGACTGTTTTAAATGAGGCAGGAAAACCGGTATCCGGCAGACTGGACGATGAAACAAGTCAGAAGCTTCTGGAAGAAACAGCGGCTATAACAGGGCACAAGATGGATCGTGTAGATCTGAATGGTCAAACAGATAATTATAAGCTTTATATCTGCAGAGATTTGAAACATTCAGATTCTATGAGGCTGCTGATCGAAGAGAAGGAAAAAATCATTGCATATACGGATCTACTGTATGTTGGAGAGTTTTTAGGTGGGGTATCCCAGGCAGCATGTATTTATGAGGAAAACGGAAAGCCGATTGTGAATTATATTGCACAAGACAGGAATGATGAACATAAACTAATGGTTGTCCAGCCGAAGATGCTGCCTCGTTAAATTCACTTGATGTAAACAAACAATCTGGTTTGATTACATAAATAATCTACGAAAGGAGAGAATCATATGAAGATCGTAAACGACAAAGGAAGTGGCATTACTCCATATGCAGGATGTGTATGCAGCGAAGGACGTGATAAAACGCGAGGACTGTGGGATCCGTTTTTTAACTGTAATTGCCAGTGCTCTTATGGAAATGATAATGATGCGGCAAACGACAAAAAAGCCGATGTAAAGTAATTTTATGGCTTGAAACGTAATTTACACTCTGATGTATAATAAGAGCTGTTGGCTATCAGCAGCTCTTATTGATAATAAATAAGGAGAAAAAGATGAATAATGAACGTTATGGAATGACATTTCATACAGTGTCCGGGAATGATTATTATTATGATTCAGGAACAGGAAAAGTTGCTTTGTGTGAAAAAACAGAAGCTGATATGATTGCATCTGTTCTGGAAGGTAAAAAAAGTCTGGAAGACATTTGTAGAGAGAATCCTGAATTTGAGGCTTTTATTCAACAGGAACATCTGTTTCAATGTCCAACACATACAAGGTTTTCCATACCATCAAAAGAAGAATTTATCAAAAGTGTAAAGGAGTCTTGTGGACAAATCATTCTTGAGTTGACAGAAGCATGTAATTTGCGGTGTGGATATTGTATTTATCAGGAACATCATCCACAGCATCGTGCATTTGGCAATCGTAATATGACGTTTGAAACGGCAAAAAAAAGTATGGATTATATATTAAAATCGCATTCTTCACCGAAATTTGCGCTTACATTTTATGGTGGGGAGCCATTGATAAACTTTAAGGTTATGAAAGAAAGCATTGAATATATGCGCTCACAATATCCCAGGCAGCCGTTTGATATATCGTTTACGACAAACATGACGTTGATGACGAAAGAAATAGCACAATATTTGCATGAGTTGCCTTGTGAGGTAAATATTTTGTGCAGTATGGACGGACCGGAAGAAATGCATAATCTTTACCGGAAATATCCGGATGGAGCAGGATCTTTTCAAAGTGCAATGTATGGCCTTGAGATCTTAAGAAACTATTTTTATGATCCGGCAAAAGATAAAAAGATAGCAATCAATTGTGTGATGGCTCCTCCATATAGCAAAAGAAATATGGAACGTTTGGATACATTTTTCAGAAATACGTTAGCTTTGCCGGAGAAAATAGAATGTAGTTTTGAATATATGGATACGGCTAAGATGCCGTTACATCTGGAAAATGGAAAAGCAATTGCAGATGATATTGAAGGAAAATTGGAAAAAAGTCCACTGGAGGAATGGGCTGCAGACAGTATTTTGGAAAATCCAAAATATCAAAAGCGGTTTGATTTAATTAGCAGGGACATGGGAAGAGTTGCAAATCGATTGCGCTCTCAGGATGGATTGATACAGGAAATACCATTATTAGGCAATTGTATCCCAGGACAGCGGCGAATTTATGTAACTGTTGACGGGAAATTTAAAACTTGTGAAAAAGTCGGAGAAATTCCTTATCTTGGGGATTGTGAACGTGGAATTGACTATGATAAAGTCTATCAGCTGTATTATGAAGATTATGACAGGAATTTGCGTGAAATATGTAAAGATTGCTGGGCACAGCCATTATGTTCTATTTGTTATGAACGTACCATGGGGACGAATGGTATCCGCTTAAAGAAAGACGACGCAGTTTGTGCCAGCTCCAGACGCATTATTAAAGATATGTTTGTTAATTATTTTCGCTATTATGAAGAAGACGCAGATGGATTAATGAACAATCTGAAAAAATATACATTCAGTTAGGCGTTGCAGCAATCAGAAAGGGGCTTTAGCGATTGATTTGTTTGAGATTAGAAAATATTCGAAAATCATACGGAAAGAAGAAAGTGCTGAAGGGCATAGACATGGAATTGTCTACCGGTATTTACGGGTTTTTGGGTGCAAACGGTGTAGGAAAAACGACATTGTTTAAAATAATCAGCGGTTTTACAGATACATTTCAGGGTAAAGTATGGTATCCGAAGCATAAAGAAAACGAAGTTTTGCTTGGTGTGCTGCCACAAAATTTTATCGGCTATCCAAATATGACTGTGCGTGAATTTTTGACCTATATGGCAAATATCAAAATAAAAGCGGAAAAGAATGAGGTAACAAGAGAAATAGAAGAAAAGATGGAATTATTTGCTGTACAAGATTTTCATAAAAAGCTGTTGAGAGCGCTTTCGGGTGGGCAGCTTCGGCGGGTTGGGCTGGCACAGGCATTTTTGTTTCATCCGAGGCTGGTGCTGTTGGATGAACCAACGGCAGGGCTTGATCCAACGGAACGGATACGCTTTAAAAACTATATAGCGGATGCCGGACAGGAACAGGCAATTCTTCTTTCAACGCATATTGTAACAGATCTTGAGTTTATCTGCAGAAAAATTTTTATTATTAAGGGCGGTATCGTTGCAGAACAAGGGACTGAAGAGGAGCTGATTGACCGCCAGCGCAGTCATGTATGGGAGTGTTCTTTTACAAATGAACGTCAGATGCATCAAGCGTTAGAGGGTCAGACACTTTCTATGACATACAATGATAACGGTGTGCTTAAGGCACGAGTGATAGGAGCGCAGATGCCTGTGCCGGATGCAAGGCATGTTCAGCCGGTGTTAAATGATGTATATCTTAGTATCTTTCAGGAGGAGGCAGGACATGTGGTATGAATTCCTAAAACTATTTCGGCAAATTCATGTAAAAGCGGCATTTTTTGTAGTAGTCATTCTAAGCGCTGTGTTAGGTATGGTAAGTGCAAATTCGTTCCGATCACGCGTTTCTGTGGATCATAGTGATCATCTGACCGGAAAAAAGGCGTTTGCAAATGAACGAAGAAAATATGAGGCGGTTTCAGGTGAGGTTACGGTGGAAAAGCTAAATGAAGCGTTGCAGTATATTCAATCTTTTTCTGAAGAGTGGTCTGCTTTAGCAAAAGGAGAAGAAGAATATCCGGGTATGATACATATGCTTGAAAACGCATATGCTGCGTCTGATGGACACTTTACTTTATTTGAGATCACGGATGCTAATGACTTTTATCAAAAGATACAAGATCAGATTCAGCTGCGAATAGAAGATAAAGGATATCAATTTTCAGAACGTGATAAAAAAAATATTTTGGCATGGGCGAAAAAGATCCGTCAGCCGTATGTTAATGAGCTGGCGGCGCCATGGAGTAGGTTTTATACAGCTTTTCAATTTGTTCTTTTATTGAATTTTTTTACTGTTATTATTTATGCATCGAATTTATATTCTAATGAGAAAATACAGCGTATGGATTTGATTATAGGGACGATGGAGCCGCGTACGATTCACAAAATCGTAGCAGATAAAGCAAAATCGCTGGCTTTTCTGACGGGTGGACAGTATTTGGTCTCTATGGCAGCAGTATGCGCAGTTTTTTTTGGAACAAGTGGGCCAATTGCCTGGAAAAGCCAGATTCAGATATGGTTTTTCACGTCTATTCTGCCGTTTTCTTATCAGAGTGTGTTTTTTCTGACTTTTTTTTCAGGATTATTTGCCTGTTTGGCAGCAGCTTATTTTACAGCTGCACTAAACGCAAGAATAGAAAAATCAATGCCGGCATTGGTGACAGGCATTGCAGTCACATTTGTGCCGTTGCTGCTTCGCAATTTTTCGATGCTTCCGACTGGTATTATGAAATTCATTCAAGTGCTGCCTGTAAATACAGCTATGATTGAAAATATCATTACTTCTCTGTATCTGTATCCGTTTCCGGGAAATGGAATGCCGTCTATTTATGCGGTTCCTGTGGTTTCTGTGATTTTGGCAGCGGTGTTTGCATGGTGCAGCGTACGAATGGCTGGAAAGTATATGTGTATGGATTGAGGAGGAAACGATATGTTGCGGGAATTTAAAAAAATATACAGCCGTCCGGTTTCTATTGGGCTGCTGGTGGCTGCAGCGCTGTTAAGCATAGGGCTGAGTATTTTCTTTATTCGTAATTATGAATATGAAATTCGTGAAGATGGGAATACAGTTTATTATTCCGGACGACATGCGGTGGAAATGGAGAAAGAAGCTTTACATCATGTTCCATCTGTACTTTCCGTGGAAAATTTGAATGAGGCGCTTGCGTATTATCATAGTTTTGCAAATACGGACATGGCAAACGAAGCGTTTGACAAAAAATATCCGGGTTGGAGAAATATGTTTCGTGATGCCTATGTACCAGTCATTAAAGAAGATTTGAATTTACTGGATAAGAAAAACCAGGCGGATGATTTTTATGAGGAAATGCTGAAAAGGCTGCCAGAATGGATGGCAGGCTATGATGGAGTGATTTACACTGAAGCGGAGAAAAGCCGTGCTGCGTCAATGCTTTCTTCAGTCAGGAAACCATATGTTTATGAATTTTGCGGACAATGGACAATTTTATTGAAGACGTCTTTTATTTTTTTCTATGCGGTTATTCTCTATGCGGTCTTTCTTGCCGGACAAATTTTTTCTTATGAAAAAGACTGCGGTATGGATCTGATTCTCATTCCATGTGGAAAGAAAAAAGTGCTGCGCAGCGCATATCAGAAGCTAGGCGGAGTATTTGGTTATCTTACGTGTATCACATTTCTTTGTATTTTGATTCAAATACTTGTTATTTTTATTTACTGTGGCGTTAGCGGCAGAAAAAATTCAATACAGACGATATGGGGGTTTTTCTCCTGCTTGTATAATATGACGAACGAACAATTTTTTATTTACAGTTATATTACCGCATGGATTAGCATTTTGTGTATAGCTGCAGTCAGTGCGCTTCTTAACGCATATACAAAAAACAGATACTTGTCTATTGCAATTACTGCGTTGCTGTTAATTTTTCCGTCTGTACTGGAAGGAGCTCTCAGTAAAAGTGCAATATTGCAGCGATTTACTTTTTTGCAGCCAATGACGGGAATAAAAGTGCTGACTTACGGGCCGTCCCTGCGCACTTTTTCTGTTGGGCCGCTTATATTGCGAGGCGGTGATGCGGTATTGCTGGAATGTATGATTTTGCTTATACTGGCATCATGGCTGGCTCCAAAGGTTTACTGGAAGCAGATGCGCAGATAACAGGAGGCAGTTATGAACAGAAAAGATAAAACCGAAAATTCCGTTAATAAAGTACATGTCTGGAGCCAGTTTCAAAATTCAATTCGGCTGCTTGGAAGTCAAAAGCGGCGATATATGCTGCTTTTATTACTGGAAACCTTGCTGAATGGATTGTCTCCTGCAATAACGCTCGTGATTACACAGCAGATGATAAATGCATTACAGACGATGAAGCAAGATTTTCAACCTGTTCTGCTATATGTTATATTTCTAACAACATTTACAGCATTTATACATGTGTTTCAAAATAGTCTCAATTATTGGAAAGAGCGGGAAGAATACCTTTTTGAAAAAAATTTTCATACTCGTCTGCTGGAAAAGGTGAGTGCGATGGACTGCAGTGATTTGGAAAATAGTGACTATTATGATCTGATCGATCGTACACAGTATGATGCAAATGCCGGTATTCTGGGAAATATTAAGAATACATTTTCTTTTTTTACAGCGCTGTTAGGAACGTTTTCTTATATTTTTATTTTGGCTGAGTACCATTTATTTTTGCTTATCATTATTATTTTAACTCCGTCAGTACGTTATTTTTATGAAAAAAAGTATAATATTTTATCATATCGTATGATCCGGGAAAATACGGAACATAGACGCAGAATGTCATATTACTTTCGTATGCTTATAGACGCGGATTGTGCAAAAGAGATACGTATGTACCGTCTAAGCAAATTGTTTACAGAACGCTATGCACAGCTCAAAGAACATTGTGACCGTAAATCATTGGACATTTCCAGAAAAAGACTTCATATGCTGTTTGCGTTAGAAATTGTGGAACAAATCATAGATTTTTTTTGCGTTCTGTATTTAGCCAAAGAGTGTTTTATCGGGAATCTTTTAGTGGGCTCTTTTATCTTATATAGTAATTCTATAGATTCTGCAAAGCAAAGTTTGTGGAACCTTTTCTATATGCGGTCTGTTTTATATAAATATGCTTCTATGCTGGAACAAATACAGTCTTTTCTGGGATTGCCAGAAGAACGATGCAATCAGGGCGGAAAAAGTGTCGGGAAGATTCATACACTGGAAGTCAGGCATTTGTCATACTGTTATCCAAATCAAACGAAAAAAGCGCTGCAGGACGTAAACTTTATTATGCATGAGGGAGAATTAACAGTTTTAATGGGGTATAACGGTTCTGGAAAATCTACTTTAATTAAAATATTAATGGGCATTTATCATAATTATGAAGGGGATATTTTGGTAAATGGAATTAATAGGCGACAGCTGGATCTTGAACTGTATCGTAAGAAAATTTCTGTTGTTTTTCAAAATTATATGAAATATGAGACGTGTATCGCTGAAAATATCTGGTATGGAGATATTTTACGAGAATTACATACAGAAGAAGTGGCCCGTATGTTAAAATCGGCCGGATTGGAAGGTTTTTTGGAAGAACAAAACACGGCATTAGGGTATCAGTTTTGCCACGGGCGGCAGATTTCTATTGGTGAGTGGCAAAAGCTCGCAGTTGCAAGGGGGTTATATCGCAAAGCGGATTTCTATATTATGGATGAACCAAATGCTTCTTTGGATCTGTTATCAGAAGAAACAGTATTCCGATTTATAGAGAAAGAAGCTGCAAATCAAATGCGCCTTCTTATTATTCATCGGTTTAACCATTTTGCTGAAGCCGCGGATCAGATTTTAGTACTCGATAGCGGCAGGATGGCCGAGCATGGCAGGCATCAGGAATTGATGAAAATAAAGGGGTTGTATTTTCGGCTGTACTGTGCTCAAAATGGGCCGCAAACCTAGTACTCGATCACAAAATAACCTACAGTTATACTTGTCTATTTTTCCGATCGTACATGGCAAAAATTCTCAATGTACCCCGGTACACCTCCGGTTTTTGCCATGCACGCTCGAAAAAATATCCTGCGCCTACCTATGAGTTATTTTCTGACCGATATATTTAGATAGAATTGTATTCAGCTTAAAATAACGGAATTTAAAATGGATGTGACAAATGGAATATAGAGGGATTTCGAAATAATAGGTATAGAAATATCAATATGCTAATGGAGGGCGATGGATGAAGAAAGAGACGAAAAAAGTGATATTATTTTTCGTTGTATGTATTGTCAATATAGTTCTATTTAATTATATTTTCAAATGGCGAAGAATTATAAGCTATCGGGAATATGAAAAATCAGAGAAATATTATAAAGAAAAAATAGCTGATGTAAGAATTAACAATATGCATTTTACTTTTAAACAGGTGAGAGAGGTTGAAGATGTAGAAACGTGTTATGAGAAAACTTATCATTTATTGCAAGAAATTACGATTGCTGAACATCAAGAGTATAAAGATAAGTTAATGAATTATGCACATTTGAAATTATGGATCAACGATTTCACTGATAATGAAACTGATCTTAAGAAGAGGAGTTTAGGAGAAAGATGTTATCTGGATGCTAATGGAAATATTTGTGGAGCGGCGTTTTCTTATTCTTATACCTGAATCCGTGAAACTCAGTTGTTTTTTACAGGAATTGCTTAGAATA
>CAJTZX010000061.1 GCA_910584345.1 uncultured Eubacterium sp.
AAATTGTATCTGGACGTTGCAGATGGCTCTGCAGAGAACGGAGCAAATATCCGGCAATGGGATTATAATGGTTCTGAAGCACAGAAATTCCGCTTTGTATCTACCGGAGACGGATATTATTATATTCTTACCGGAGCTTCAGGCTATAAGGGCTGTATAGACGTTAATGAAGGAGCTACAGAGGATGGAACGAATATCCAGCAATGGCAATACGGGAATGGCGAAATGCAAAAATACCGCATTGTTCAGCAGGCAGACGGCACTTACTCGATTTTGACAAAAGTAAGCGGATGCAAGTCCGGACTGGATGTATTTGAATGGTCCGAAGAACCTGGCGGAAATATCACACAATGGAATTACTGGGGCGGAGACTGCCAGAAATGGAATCTGATAGAAGCAGGAACCAATACCGGAAGTTCAACATCCGCAAATAATGAACCATTGGAACATGCATTAGCATCTCCGTTTTTATGGGCGGGATATAACGATCAGGACTGTTCTGGCGGTTATGCCGTATGGGCTCCGGATATTATTTACAATCCGGATTACATCTGGAATGACGGCAGCAAAGGCGCTTATATGATGTATTATTGTACATCTTCTACCTACATACGTTCCTGTATTGCCTACAGCGTCTCCAAAACATCTACAGGTCCGTTCTCCTATGTAGATACGATTATCTATTCAGGATTTACAGAGGGCGATAATGTAGTCAGAACAGAATCAAATCTGGGCGTAAAAGAAGTAAATACATGCTATAAAAATACAAACATACCAAAATTAATCGATGAGGGTAAATTAAACGGCGTCAGATCAGGCTGGTTTAACAAAGGCGCTTATAATAATAATTTGTTCCCAAATGCGATTGATCCGACGATTTTGTATGATAAAAATGGTGCATTATGGATGACTTATGGTTCCTGGTCCGGCGGTATTTATATTCTGCAGCTGGATACGGCAACCGGACAGCCGATGTATCCAAAGAGCAATAACGGACTTACAGACGGTTATTTTGGTACAAGAATTGCAGGAGGTTATACAAAATCGGGAGAAGCTCCTTACATTCTTTACGATGCAAAGAGTGATTATTATTATTTATATGTAACCTATGGCTGGCTTGGCGTTGACGGTGGATACCATATGCGGTTGTACCGTTCCAAAACAATTAACGGCAACTATGTAGATGCAGCAGGAAATTCGGCTGTTTTCGATAAAGATACAAACCAGGCAGAAAGAGGAATTAAAGTAATGGGCAATTACGATTTCTCTACATTATCTGTCGGATATAAATCTGCAGGACATAACTCTGCATTTATCGATACGGACGGTCAGATGTATTTAGTAAATCATACCCGTTTTAACGGCGGTACGGAATTTCATGAAGTGCGTGTGCATCAGCAGTTTTTAAATGAGGACAAATGGCCGGTAACAGCTGTTTATGAATATCTTGGCAGTAAGATTTCAAATAAAGGTTATAGCATGTCTGATATGGCAGGTACTTATGAGTTCGTAAATCATGGGACAGATGCATCTACGGCAAATGTAGGCATGTTGGAAACGAAAAAAGTGACGCTTACGAGTGATGGTAAAATTACCGGTGATGTTACGGGTACCTGGAGCCACACATCTGGAACTTATTACTGCCAGATGGTCATTGGCGGGACTACCTATAAAGGAGTATTTTTCAAGCAGAAAGATGAGACTACAGGACATAATGAACGCATGACATTTACTTTAATTGGCTCTAATAATGAAACAATCTGGGGAAGCAAAACGACAGTTGATATTGCTGGCGTGGAAGGAACCTTCTATATTAAAAATGTAAATTCCTTATTATGCCTGGATGTTGTAAACGGAAGCAATGAAAACAATGCCAATATTCAGCAGTGGACTTATAATGGCGCAGATGCACAGAAGTTTAAAATTGTTTCGGACGGCGACGGATATTACCATATTTTAACTGGAGCATCTGGATATACGAAGTGTTTGGATGTGGCTGGAAAAAGCGCAGATAATAATGCCAACATTATTCAGTACACATATAATGGCGCTGTTAACCAGAAATTTAAGATCGAACGTCTGGCAGACGGTACTTATGCGCTGTTGACCGGAGCCAGCAATTATAACTCTGGATTGGATGTATTTGAATGGAGCACACAGCCTGGCGGCAATATTGAACAATGGGAGTATGCTGGAAGAGACTGCCAGAAGTGGATCTTAGAACCAGCAGGTTAATTCGTTTTGAGAATGAAGGTGTTATAAAATCGTTATAAATATCAGGAGGTATCGGTATGAAAGCTAGTTGCAGCAGTTTTACATGTTCATCTGCAGATGACAAGCATTTTATTGGAAGAACTTATGATGAGTACGGAGATATCAGTACAAATAAAGTTGTTATTATTCCAAAAAACTATGAAATTTTATTAACCTTTCAGACAAATGAAAGCAACCGTAAGCAGATCGTAGATTATGCGATCGTTGGGATGAATGTTTCTATGCTTGGCACACCACTTTTGACAGAAGGGATGAACGAAACTGGATTAATGGGAACATTGTTATTTTTTCCGCATTTTGCACAGTTTGATACAAAGAAAGCCGTATATAATGTAAACGCAGGACTGCTGCTGCCATTTGTGTTAGGAAAATCAAAAAATATCGAAGAAGCGGTGCAGCTTATGAATGATATTAATGTGATTAATGAGCTGAATACAGGGTTGGATTTGCCATGTCACTATATGTTTTCTGACCGCAGCGGTGAATCTGTCGTTGTTGAACCGTTAGAAAACGGCTTGAAAATTTACCGCAGTGAAATAGGGGTATTGACGAATGCGCCTACTTATGAATGGCACAAAATAAATCTTTGTAACTATTTAGGAACATCAAATCTGGCTCGAAAACCGCAAAAGGTAGTAGATTATACAATTCGTGAATTAGGAGAAGGCTCCGGCTATTTAGGGCTGCCAGGAGATTATACACCTGTTTCAAGATTTGTAAGGCTTGCATTTTCGAAAAATTTTATGCCAACGCCGGTAGATGAAATAGATGCAGTAAATAAGATGTTTAATGTATTTGAATGTGTGGATGTTCCCGAAGGAGCTATTTATACGCCGCCAGAAGAAAGGTCGCCGTATCACGAGAAAACTTTGTGTACTTCTGTGATGTGTGCAGAGAGTCTAAAGTATTATTTTTCAACATCTACCAACTGCAGAGTTTGCTGTGTCGATTTAAGTAAAGAATTAAATAGTACAAGTACTTCATTAAAAGAAATATCCATTCCGTTTGAACAGGATATTTTAAATCTGAACTAGTTTTCAATCTGAACCTAGTACTGTTTTTTAAATCTTTTTATAATTTTAAAGAAATCAGCATAAAAACCTTTTTGTCGGCCTGATGATTTTAGTTTTCATTGGGCTGTGCAGGAAGGTTTTTTATTTAACTATTGACTGTGCAGTTACTGTATGGTTTATGATGGTAAAAATAAATAAGGAATAATAACATAATCAGAGGAAAGGAAAGTATTTATGGAAAATGAAAATGTATATTTAAAACCAGTAACGCTGAAAAATATTTTGAAATTTGCAGTTCCAACAATCGCGATGACTGTATTTATGTCTTTTTATACGATGGTTGACGGATTGTTTGTGTCAAATTTAATTAGTACAAATGCGCTTTCAGCGATAAACCTGACGGCGCCCATTATCCAGCTGGTAACTGCGATCTCTACCATGCTTGCTACCGGAGGCAGCGCGGTGATTATGAAAAAGATGGGAGAACATAAGAGTGAGGAAGCAAAAGAAGACTTTACATTTTTGATTTTAGTAAATGTTATCGTCGGTATTTTTATGTGTACGATAGGATACCTCGTCATGGATCACATTTTTGCAGGAATGAATCTGTCTGCTGATGTAGAAGGATATTGTGTGGAATATTTAAGCCGCTATCTTATATTTACCGTACCGATTCTTTTGATGAATAACTTTACACTTTATATGATTGCCAGTGAAAAAGCGACGCTTTCTTTGATATGCTCCGTAACAGGAGGCGTATTGAATATGGTGCTCGACTACGTATTTATTGCAGTTTTCCATATGGGAATCAGCGGAGCAGCGATTGCAACAGGACTTGGATATTCTGTTACTGCGGTTGTAGGATTATTTGTTTTCAGCCGGAAAAAGAATCTGCTTCATTTTAAAAAACCTGTATTCCGGCTCAAAGTACTTATTCATGCGTCCACAAACGGATGTTCTGAAATGCCAACAGCGCTTGTTACAGGAATTATTACGATGATGTTTAACTGGACGATGCTTCATTATGTTGGAGAAGACGGAGTTGCAGCTGTTACAATTATTATGTATGTACTTATGTTTGCAAGTTCCTTGTATACAGGATATTCGTATGGGGTTGCACCGATGCTGAGTTATTACTATGGGGAACAAAATGATGCGAAGCTAAAAAAACTTGTTGCACTTAGTTTAAAGGTGATTGCGGTAATCTCTGCAGTGACAATTGCAGCTTCGTTTTTGTTGACAAAACCATTAGTGTCTGTCTTTGCTCACCCGGATAACCCTGTATATGATCTGGCGGTAACAGGAAACAGGATTTGTACAGTAGCGCTTCTTTTTATTGGATTAAATATTTTTGCCAGCGGTATGTTTACTGCACTATCCAATGGAGTAGTTTCGGCTGTTCTGGCATTTTCCAGATCTTTTGTGTTTATGCTGATTACGATGATTGTACTTCCTATTTTCATCGGTGTAACCGGAATCTGGCTGGCAACTCCTGCAGCAGAGCTTATGGCACTCGCATTATCCGCTTTTATGTTTTTGAAATACAGGAGCAGGTATCAGTATTAATTCTAAAAAAAGGTTGACAAATTGATTATACAGGCGCATAATACGTTATACAATAGTATAATGACTAGGAGGATTTAACTATGTGCCGTATCATGAAAAAACTTGGGGAAGCCGAACTGGAAATCATGCAGGTAGTTTGGAACGAAGATCATCCACTCACTTCCAACTATATTTTAAAACAGTTGCAGGGACGTAGAAAGTGGAAGCTTTCTACGCTGATGACTTCTTTGTCACGTCTGTCAGATAAAGGGTATTTAAGCTGCGACCGGTCTACAGGAAGTAACCTGTACACTTTTATGATATCAGAAAATGAGTACCGAACAAAAGAAAGCAGAAATTTTCTGGAAAAGCTGTATAACAATTCGATACAAAATATGGTCGCAACGCTATATCACAGTCAGGAATTGGATACAGATGATATTAAAGAACTCAGAGATTTTCTGAATGAACTAAAGGAGGCAGAGCAATGACAGATTCCTATCTTACAAATATTTTTTTAGACGTATTCGAAGTTTCTGTGCCGGTTAGTATTATTGTTGCTGTACTACTTTTGTTTGGCTCATTTTTCAATAAGCGTTATGCCGCAAAATGGAAATATCGTATTTGGATCTTTCTGGCATTATGGCTGCTGTTTCCATTTGTAAAGTTTTCATTTGTGAAACTTGCAGCTGGCACAGATGTATTGCCGCAGATTGTTACGCAGTATTTTGCAAAACCTGAATCCAAGCAAATACAGACTGCAACGATTGAAAAAGCTCCTTACAGAATCATTTCCGTCGAAGTTCCGAAACAAATAACGATTCCGGTTGCGGTACGGTCGGAACAAGGCGGTATGCAGATGTCCGTTCTTGATATTCTGGCTTTGGTTTGGCTGGCAGGCAGTATTAGCTTTATGACCATACATTTATTAGGATACCTGCATTGGAAACGTCTTATCATGCGACATGGAATTGCAGTAGAAGATGAACAAATCCAGGATATTTTTTTGAAATTAAAAGAAGAATTACATATTAAGAGACTGTTGCCCGTTATATATTCGAAAAAAGCTTTTAGTCCTATGATGATCGGTTTTTTTCATCCGGCGCTTGTACTGCCGGATCTGCAGCATACGGCACAGGAGATGTATTTTATTCTAAAACATGAACTTGTACATTTCAAACGCCGGGACGTATTTATAAAACTGTTGTTTACAGCAGCAAATGCTGTCTGCTGGTTTCAGCCGTTGATCTGGCTGATGGTCAAAGAAGCGTCTGTTGATATGGAGATTTCCTGCGATGAGCTTGTAATGCAGGGAGCAGATGATTGTATGCGCAGCGCATACACGGAAACGCTTTTAAATACGATGCACAGACAATGCAAAAAGAAAACAGGTTTGTCTACACAGTTTTATGGAGGAAAACAGGTTATGCGGAAACGGTTTCAAAGTATTTTAAGCAAAGTGAAAAAGAAAAATGGCAGGATTGTATTTATCGTATGTTTTCTGGCAGCAGTGGTGCCTGGCACAATCGCAGGCTGCACGATTTCGTCTCAATCAGCACAGGATACTTTAACAAATAAGCAAAGAAAAGAAAAACTGCCAGAACAGATGAATGGCAAATCGCAGAGCGATTATGATAAGACAGAGCCGTCTTTGTTGGAAACAGGGGTTTCAAAAGGAAACGAAATGGAAAAATCCGCAGAACTTAAAAAAATGCTTAATGTTACAAAAGAAGGGCTGACCGAACAAAAAGAAGCATCTCTGATTGTAGGAGACGGATTTTCCTTTTATCTGACGGATGGTGAATGGCAGCAGGCAGGCGAACAAGAGTGGAGGGCAGTAAACAACTCCAAAGTCCATATCTGGTTTTCACTTTTTAAAGATCAATCAGCTGACACACTCGTGCAGCAGTTGGCATATGAGGGATATGTGACGAAGGACGATCGTTTGGAAAAGCGGATGGATGACATTATTAATCAGGTGGAAATAAAAGAAGATGGTGATGATTTATGGTGTATTTTCTATTGTTATCCTTTAGAAGCAGAAGAGGGATGGGGCAGAACTTTGCATGTTATAGCAGATACATTTGCGGTTTCAAAATCTTTCTCCGGTAAACAGACAGCAGATCAAAGCGACAGAACCTCCGGCACAGCGCTTAGCACAAAAGATCGGATAGAAATTCAAACTATTATTACAGAGTTTTCCTCCCTTTATTTTCGTGGAGAAACAGAGGGACTTAGAAACTATCTGTCAGATTCCTTCCACGAGGATGTTACGGCTTACCAAAGTGATGGAACCGTCAGCGATTTTACGATCAAAGGATTGTATGCGATGGATGAGAATCGTTTAGCTGGAGGTAATTATATCGTATCTTTAGAATTTAGAGACAGTATGAATGCGGATACATTTTGGTATTTAACATTTGAATTTGCTAAACAAAAAGACGGATGGAAGATTTTGTGGTATGGTTTAGAAGCATAAGATGATTCTTATTTCATATGGATTTGATTTTTGAGCGTGTTTGAAAATTCCCAAACACGCTCTTATTCGTGAAAAATTGATATAATTGATATAGATAAAAACTTCCGATGATGCTGGAATTTTAATTTATTATGATTCGTTGGCAGAAATTTCTGCATCTGTTGTTGTGATTGCTTCATAAGAATGATCGTAAAGGTCATGTGGTATAGAACTGACAGCTTTTTGATCTGTTTTTGACAAATGATGATACCAAGATAGCCAATCCAGTGTATTTTCTGACAGGTTTCTTGTGCTGTACCAGCTATTGTGGAAACGAATCATACCGCCATTTGCACTTAGTTCTGCTGCCCGCTCCATCATATTTAACGTTCGGTAATTATATTTATTAGCTTCTGAGATTTTTTCTGTCCGAATTTTTCCGTCTTGGGTGCTTATTAGCAGCTGACTTTCCTTTAGATAATGCACCATCAGTGAGGTCCATTTTCGAAACAGATCATCATCATAGATGATATTGCTGCCTTCGCCCAGATGAAAAGAGAAGTCTGAAGACGCTATCATCAAAGGGGTTCCTTTCTCATCCAGCCGATATGCCTGATAACGGTACTCGCCATAATTCAGACGGTCTTCAATGCCTACCTGTAAAATAAAAGGCATACCGTTCAAGTCTCCCAGATAAATATTTGTCCACCCGGCTCTGGATAGGCTGCCATCCTGCATATAGAGCGTTCTGCCGTCTGCTGCTTTAAAAAACACAATCACATTTTCAACTTCGTCCGCGTATACTTCAATGGTTTCCAATCCTTCACAGTCTGAAATATCCATCCTT
The DNA here is from genome assembly GCA_910584345.1 of uncultured Eubacterium sp. Taxonomy (GTDB): domain Bacteria; phylum Bacillota; class Clostridia; order Lachnospirales; family Lachnospiraceae; genus Eubacterium_J. The sequence goes on from CAJTZX010000061.1 coordinate 8,138, forward strand.
TCCGAAGCAATCAATGTATAATCTTTCTCAAAGCGGTCAGTGCCATGAGATTTCAGATAATTTTCATACGCACAGGGCTCAGAAAGCGGCTGCATTGGATAAATGCCGTAAGGTTCATATGCGCTTTTTAAAACTGCGCAGATAATATGGCCTTTTGAAAAACCGAACAGACATGATTTTGGCAGATAATATCCGCCACGATTGACCGCATTTGCAAACTGTGTAAACGAGACTTCTCTGTAATCTATATGATTCAGACTATAGTTAATAAAAAAGCTGCAGCTTTCGGCAAAAGGAATCTCATCTCCTTCTTGAAACGGAAAGGTATCGAGCGGTTCGATAAAAGCATCAATGACATGTTTGCTTTCTTTTATATTGCGGACATTTAGGGCATAAAAAGTTCTGTCAGATTGCACTGTGCCATCAGGAAGAAGCTGTTTTTCAAAATCTGACAAGTGTATCAGTGCGGAAGAATTATCCTGTGCATTTGTCTGATTTTGTATGGTTGTTTTATCCTGTGCATTTGTCTGATCTTGAACAGCCGTATATTCTTGTGTTTGATTCTGGTGCAGGTTCGTATTCCGGCTTTTTGCATCCGTTTGTTTTTGCGGATTGGCAAGCAGTATAGTCATAGCAATTGCGCAAAACAAAGCTGTACTTTTTATAACCATAGGGTTAGGTTTTGAATAACGGAGAATATTTTTAATACGGCTTGCCGTATCCCCTTCACCAAAAGCTAAAGGCGCTCCGGTTACGATAGATCTTTTAGATGCTCCGGATGCCATAGAAAGCAGAGAAGAGGAATATTCTTTTTTTACACTGTTTCCGATCTTACGTATAACTGCTTCGTCACAGGACATCTCCATATCTTTTTCACTTAAGAAAAAAGCTACCCAAACGAGAAGATTGAACCAGTGCAGACATAAGGCAAGAAAACTAAAAATTTTTATAATATGGTCTTTTCGTTCTAAATGAATTTGCTCATGCAGCAGGACATAGCGTTTTTCTTTCGCAGTAAGGTTTTGCGGCAAATAAATTTTCGGGCGGACGACGCCGATCACAAATGGAGAAACAATTTGGGGCGTAATATAAATATTAGCGTCATCCAAAGAGGAAATTTTTAAATTTCTATTTAATTTTATTAAATTCCATATATTAAAAAATATAAGTATCATCATCACTAAAATCCACAAACAGGCAGCAGCCGTAATCAGCCATTTGGTATTGTTTTCTTTATTTGCTGAAAATATGTCTGTATCTGCAATACCTTTTTTGGCAGGTTGACTGGACGCTTCATTTATGTAAATGTCTTTTGCATATGTGTCTTTATTGTAAGTGTTTTTTGTATATATTTTTTGATCTGCATTCATATTTTGCGTTACAGAAACAAGCACGTTGTCTTCTTGCAACTGCATCATAGACTGCGGATTATATTCCATCATTCCAAGAGGCGAAGAAACAGCTTCAAACATGGAAAACAAAGAGAAACCCGCGGAATAAGATACCGGGCACAATAATCGGAATAAGACAGCAGCCCAAAGGCAGTATGAAAACAGCTTTGGCGCTCTTTTCAGAAGAAGCCGCAGGAGCAGTACTGCCAGGATTACAATACTTCCGGTCAGGCTCATATTTAAAATTTGAATAAACAATGTGTTCAATCGTTCAATCATGCGCATCCTCCTCATATTCGTGAATTAATTGCTTCAGTTCCCGTATATCTTTGCTGCTTAACTTTTTGCGTTTTGTAAACGCCGCTAAAAATAAGGGCAGGGAGCCATGAAATGTTTCATTTACAAACTGCTCACCCTGGGCGCCTTGAAACTCTTCTTTTGTCATCTGAACAGAAACGATTCCTTTTTCGTTGACAAATATATGCCGTTCACACAGTCGCTTTAACATCGTATAAGTAGTCGTACGTTTCCAACCAAAAGCGTGTTCACAAAGCGCCGCAAGCTCCCCAGAGCGGATAGGGGCATGTTTCCAGATCAAGTTTGCAAATTTCTGCTCCATTTCACCTAATTTATATTGTTCCATAGAAAGTCTCCTTTCGTAGCAGATATGTGAATTAAAGTGTCTAATCGTATTAGACACTTTAAAAGTCTAACATTATTAGACAAATTTGTCAATTATGTTAAGAGATATTTTTGAAATATAATATTGCATTTTGACCGTTCAGACTACAGGAATATATCTAAACGGTTACTTTAAACGTAACAGTTCAGATAACCCATTGAACTGTTACGTATCCAGCCATTAGAAATCGCTTTGCGATGGGCGGATACTTGGAAACAACTACATTTTTATACGGTCAGCACAGTAAATGTGCAGACCTACCTGAACGGTTACCTTTAAATTCGCATTTGTCAGGAAGAAAGACAGAAAGTTTATTGACATTCCCGACGAATGTGCTAGAATAAAACATGTGTGAATATATCAATGCAGAAAAAGGATGGTTTTCACAATGAGAAAACAAGCATTATCGTTATTAGTTGAAAATACTTCCAGTGTCTTAAGCCATGTTTCCGGCCTGTTCAGCCGGCGCGGCTATAATATTGACAGTATTTCCGCCGGTGTTACCGCAGATCCGCGTTATACAAGAATTACCATTGTATCGAGCGGGGATAAGCTGATTTTGGAGCAGATTGAAAATCAGCTTGCAAAGCTGGAAGATGTTTTGGACATTAAAAAACTGGAAGCAGGGAGTTCTGTGACAAGAGAATTGATCTTAGTCAAGCTTCGTGTGCAGGAATCCAGCCGTCAGGAGATTTTAAGTGTGATTGAAATCTTTCGTGGAAAAGTCGTAGATGTTACTCGAGATTCCATGGTAATTGAACTTACCGGAAATCAGGACAAGCTGAGCGCTTTTTTGGATCTTGTATCAGGCTTTGAGATTCTTGAATTAGCTAGAACCGGAATAACTGGCTTAACCAGAGGTTCTTCCGATGTTACATATTTAGAATAATTTAGGAGGCTAAAAAATGGCAAACAAAATTTATTATCAGGAAGACTGTAATCTTTCCTTATTAGAAGGCAAGACAATCGCAATCATTGGCTACGGCAGCCAGGGACATGCACATGCACTGAATCTGAAAGATTCCGGATGCAATGTCATTATCGGCTTATATGAAGGCAGCAAATCAAAGGCAAAGGCAGAGGCACAAGGATTGAAAGTATACAATACAGCAGAAGCTGCAAAGCTGGCAGATATTATTATGATCCTGATTAATGATGAAAAACAGGCTGACATGTACAAAAATGATATCGAACCAAATCTGGAAGCAGGCAACATGCTGATGTTTGCACATGGGTTTAATATCAATTATGGAACAATCGTTCCTCCAAAGGATGTCGATGTAACGATGATCGCTCCAAAGGGACCGGGACATACAGTACGTTCTGAATATCAGGAAGGCAAAGGTGTTCCATGTCTTGTAGCAGTAGAACAGGATGCAACCGGAAAAGCACTTGATCTGGCGTTAGCATATGCATTAGGAATCGGTGGTGCAAGAGCTGGCGTTTTGGAAACAACCTTCCGTGTAGAGACAGAAACAGATCTTTTTGGTGAGCAGGCAGTATTATGCGGTGGTGTATGCGCGCTGATGCAGGCCGGTTTTGAGACTTTATGCGAAGCAGGATATGATCCTAGAAATGCATATTTTGAATGTATTCATGAAATGAAGCTGATTGTAGATCTGATTTATCAGTCTGGTTTTGAAGGAATGCGCTATTCTATTTCCAATACTGCAGAATACGGCGATTATGTAACAGGTCCAAAGATTATTACAGAAGAAACAAAAGCAACAATGAAAAAAATTCTTTCCGATATTCAGGATGGTTCTTTTGCAAAAGAATTCCTGCTTGATATGTCTCCTGCAGGACGTCAGGTACACTTTAAGATGATGCGTAAAAAAGCAGCAGAACATCCGTCTGAAGAAGTAGGTAAGGAAGTTCGTAAGCTGTACAGCTGGAATGATGAAAATAGTAAGCTCATTAATAATTAATAAATCGAAATTTGATTCTTTTTCTTAAAGATTTCAGAAAATGATTTTGAATGTAACGGTTAAAAATACAGTTCTGATTATTTAAATCAGGACTGTATTTTGTTTTAAAGCCATTGTTTGGAAACTTGAATAGTTGCTTCTGAAACTCGTTACATATAATATAAGATCAATGATAAGCAGGTGTTTTATGGTCACGGATTTTTCATGCGGAAAAGTATCACGCAATATTATCAATCAGGCGATTCCTTTGACTTTGGCGCAGCTTGTACAGCTTATGTACAATATTGTTGACCGTATATATATCGGTCATCTTTCAAACACAGACAATATGGCCTTAACCGGAATCGGCCTTACATTTCCAATCATAACTATCATAGCAGCATTTACAAGTCTGTTTGGCACCGGAGGTACGCCGTTGTTTTCGATTGCCAGAGGACGCGGGCAAGAGGAATATGCAGAAAAAATCATGGGAAATGTATTTACGCTGCTGCTTGGTTCATCCGTTTTTATTTTCTTTTTTTGTTATTTGTTTCGAAAACCGATTTTATACATTTTCGGTGCAAGCGATGCTTCTTATTTGTATGCGGATGAATATTTGCAAATTTACCTGTTTGGCACGGCAAGTTCTATGTTAGCAACAGGGATGAATGGCTTTATTAATGCGCAAGGCTTTCCTGGGATCGGTATGCTGACAACTTTGATCGGTGCGGTGTTAAACCTGATCTTAGATCCTGTCTTTATTTTTATGCTGCATATGAACGTGCGAGGGGCTGCGCTTGCTACAGTCATCAGCCAGACAGTTTCCGGCATCTGGGTAATTCGGTTTTTGACAGGAAAAAAATCTTTGCTAAAGCTTAAAATATCCAACCTGAAGCTGGATCGTAAACTTGTTCGTGATATTTTGTCTCTTGGAACTTCTGGCTTTATTGTACAGGCTACGAATGCACTTGTACAGATCGTATGTAATATCACACTACAAACTTATGGAGGAGATTTATATGTCGGCATTATGACTGTTTTAAATTCTGTCAGAGAGTTTTTATCGCTGCCGGTTATGGGAATCACAAGCGGCTGTCAGCCGATTCTCGGATATAATTATGGCGCAGGGAAACTTTCCCGTGTGAAGGAAGGCATTCGTTTTACTGCGTTGATTGGCATTGCTTATACGCTACTTGCATGGGGACTTGTCATGATCATTCCCAATCTTTTGTTTTCTGTTTTTACCAATGATGTTTCGATGGTGCAGTCTGGTACAAAAGCGCTGCATTTATATTTTTTCGGGTTTTGTTTTATGGCGTTTCAGTTTTCAGGACAGAGCACATTTCAAGCGCTCGGATATGCGAAGCGTTCTATATTCTTTTCCCTGTTTCGTAAAGTCATCATTGTAGTTCCGCTGACAATTTTTCTTCCGGCAGTCGGGTTTGGAGTGGATGGTGTGTTTTTGGCGGAGCCAGTATCTAATTTGATCGGTGGGCTGGCTTCTTTTGGGACGATGTGGATAACTGTTTACCGAAAATTAGGAAAAGTTACAAATTTTTCGTAGCATATGTTTATTGGCGCAAGTGAAAGGAGAATGAATATGAAAGTCGTTATGCAGCCAACTACCGAAACATGTGGTCAGGCATGTATTGCAATGATTACAGGCAAGAAGATTGAGGAGGTAATCAAAGATATGAAAACAAGTGGCCCAACAAGTATTGGCCAGCTGATTGAAATTCTGGACTTTTATGGAGTGAAACATGCAGAAAAGAATACACGTATTTCCAAAAAGAATCCTGTACCTTATGAAACTTCTATTTTAACCGTGCATACAAATGATGGTTATACACATTGGGTGCTGCTGTCTGGCAATAAATATTATGATCCTGAATTTGGTGTGATTGATGGAGAGTATACATATGGAAAAATAACATCTTTTTTAGGTATTTTTGATAAGTAAATTTCTATATTATTATCTAATATAGTTCGTTACTATTCACGGCCTGGGGCCGCTCATAGTAACGATTCGGGGCGATATTGAGAGTTTGCTTCGCAAAATCGCCCCTCACTCCTGAATCATGTTCTTACGGAACGCGCAGCTAGTGCGCGTTCCTGCCCGTGAATAGTAACCATAGTTCACACAATGTGCTTAAAAATTTGGAATTATCAGTTTATTTATTTTAGGGATATCATTCTCAACAGAAAATACAAGGATACGTTCTTCGCAGCTCTTTTCAATGATCCTCAATATGCTTTTGAAGTGTATCATGAACTGCATCCTGAAGATACAGATATAGATGTTACAGATATTGAACTGATTACTCTTAGGAATATGTTTACTATAGATTATTATAACGATGCCTGTATTTTAGCGAAGAAACGCATGATTGTGTTAACAGAACACCAGTCTGCAATTAATGAAAATATGCCTATGAGGATGTTGCTGTACATATCAGAGGAATATAAACGTCTTTTCGCAGATAACAAAAGATTATTGCACAGTAGAAACCTTGTGAAAGTTCCGGTTCCGGAGTTTTATATTATTTATACAGGTGAAAAAGAATGGCGTGATAGTATGCATTTGTCAAATTCATTTTACAGATATACAAATTCACTGGAGTTAATCGTGAATGTGATAAGTTCACCATCCCAGGGCGGTATTATTGGAGAATTTATTAATTTTACCAAAGAAATTACACTACTTATAAAACAGACTGGAGATAAAATCGGTTCTATTAAAAAAGTAATAGAAAAGTATAAAAATGATGCTTATAGGATTTCAAATTTTTTAAGAAAAAGAGAGGATGTTGCCGACATGATTAACGAAGGAATTACTCTGGCAGAAGCTTTTGAAATTGAAAAAGAGAATGTAAGACAGGAAGGAAGACAGGAAGGAAGACAGGAAGGAAGACAGGAAGGAAGACAGGAAGGAAAACAGGAAGGTAGAATTCTGACACTTTGGGAACTTGGGTTTTCATTGGATGACTGCATCTTGAAGACGGGTGAAACGGAAGAGTTTATAAAAGGTATTCTGGCAAGAAATGGTATTACTATTTAGAAAAACAAAGCGAATTATAATAAAGGTTGTCATCGAATGACAACCTTTTTGTATTTGTAATGAAATATCTTGAAGTGTAATCCGTCTGTTATAAGAACGCCTAAGCTTATCTACTTTACGAAAGTATAAAAAAATTCTCAATATATCCCTGGAGCAACATTTTCTATAGAATTGTTATGAAAAAACATTACTTATAGTGAATATTTTTATAAATAATATTGCCTATTAGTATTCTATTCGCTTTTCTGTTTTTTTGCAACAATAATCAAAATTTTTGTAGATAAATCATAATTAGCAATGAAATTTTTATATAAAACAGTTTAATCTGCACAAAAAAATGTTGTTTTATAAAAATTTTATTATTGCAAAATCAAAGATATCTTCTATCATCTTCCTCTAGAGCAAAATTATGTAAAAAAAATCTAGAAAGCCTTATTTTTACTTGCTTCCAAATACAAAACTACATTTAGAATACATAACAATTCTATAGAAAATGTTATGTATTCTAAATGTAGTTTGATGTTTCAAAGTATACCTGAAAAGTACATTCTATATGACATTATCAGAAAGGAGTCTATAGGGATGAAGGAACTGAATTATGCAGAGATAGGAACAAGAATCCGTCAGGCTCGTAAAGAAAGAGGTTGGTCAAGGGATGTGCTTGCGAAGAAAAGCAATATTAGCCCATTTTATTTAGGCCATATTGAACGCGGGACACGCAGAATGAGTATGGACACTTTTGTAAATCTATGTAGGGCGTTGGGACTGAATGCGGATAGATTGATTTGGGGCAGTATGCAACCTGTAAAAACAGATTTTCAAAATATACGACAACATATGGACCCAAAAGGTGATGACACTTATTCGATGTATATAAAGATCATAAAATTAATCGCTGATAACATAGTTGATAAACCATAGTTTAACATTGCAAAGAGCCAGAAAAATGATGACGGGCGTGGAATTGGCTGTAGCGTTGATAAAATTATAGATATGGTAATAATTAAAAGATTGGTTTTGAAGGGAAGAAAAAATGAAGGTAGTAATATTAGCTGGCGGCTTCGGCACCAGAATTTGCGAGGAGAGCCATTTGAAGCCAAAGCCAATGCTGGAGATCGGCGGCAAACCGATTTTATGGCATATTATGAAGGAATATTCTTATTTTGGGTTTTATGAGTTCATTATCTGCTGCGGATATAAACAGCATGTGATAAAAGAATGGTTTGCGGATTATTATCTGCATAACAGTGATGTGACATTTGATTTTAGCAACGGCAATGAAATGACGGTACATAACAATGTGGCGGAGCCATGGAAAGTGACGCTCGTGGATACCGGATTAAATACAATGACAGGTGGACGTATCAGGCGTGTGCAGAAATATATCGGAGATGAAACGTTCATGCTTACTTATGGCGACGGGGTAAGCAATGTGAACATCAAAGAGCTGCTTCGGTTCCATCGGTCACATGGCAGAATCGCTACGCTGACTGTTACAGGGGTTGCACAAAGATTTGGCGTTTTGGATGTTTCGAAAGATCAGCAAGTCACTTCCTTTCGGGAAAAAAGTATGGATGATGAGGCAAGAATCAATGCGGGATATATGGTATTTGAGCCTGAAATTTTTCGATATCTAAAGGATGATCGGACGGTATTTGAAAAAGAGCCGATGGCCAGGCTGGCGGATGAAGGTCAGCTGATGGCGTATTTATTTGACGGATATTGGCAGTGTATGGATACGAAAAGGGAGATGGATAAGCTCAATGAGCTTTGGGAAATGGGACAGGCGCCATGGAAATTGTGGGATGATGAAAACGAAGCTGCGAAAGACATTACATAGAAAAACATTACATAGAAAGATATTATAAAGAAAGATATTACAAAGAAAGACATTACATAGAAAGGCGGACACACAGACAATGTATAAAAATGCTGCAGAAGCAGAAGCAAGAGAGAAAATACGGAACCTGGTGCAAAATTACTGCAATACCTTTCATAATCAAACTGCTTACCAAAAAGGAGACAGAATCCCTTATGCGTCCCGTGTATATGACAGCGCGGAAATGTGCAGCCTGGTGGATTGCGCGCTGGAATTTTGGCTGACAGCAGGCCGCTATACGGAAATGTTTGAAAAAAACTTTGCGTCATACCTTGGGATCCGTTACTGCTCACTCGTTAATTCCGGTTCTTCCGCAAACCTACTTGCTTTTATGGCGCTGACATCGCCTCTTTTAGGGGAACGGCAGGTAAAGCCTGGAGATGAAATGATTACGGTAGCGGCAGGTTTTCCAACGACAGTGGCGCCAGCCGTCCAATACGGCGTCATACCGGTATTTGTAGATGTAACGATACCGCAATATAACATGGATATATCCAGGCTGGAAGAGGCGTTAACGGAAAAAACAAAAGTGGTCATGGCTGCGCATACGCTCGGGAACCCGTTTGACCTTGCGGCGGTTAGAAAGTTCTGCGATGACCATCAGTTGTGGATGATCGAAGATAATTGTGATGCGCTTGGGTCTGAATATGAGATTGGTGGAAAAATGAAATATACAGGGACGATCGGTGATATCGGCACCTCTTCTTTTTATCCGCCGCATCATATGACGATGGGAGAAGGCGGAGCAGTCTATACGAATCATGCCTTGCTGCATAAATGTATTCGTTCCATGCGCGATTGGGGACGGGACTGTGTATGCAATTGCGGGCAGGACGGAATGTGCGGGCACAGGTTTGACGGGCAGTATGGGGAGCTGCCGCAAGGATATGACCATAAATATGTATATTCCCATTTTGGATACAACTTAAAGGCAACGGATATGCAGGCGGCTGTAGGCTGCGCGCAGCTGGAAAAATTCCCTGCGTTTGTACAGCGCAGACGGCATAATTTTGCATATCTGTACCAGGCGCTTGAGACAGAAACAGATAAGATGATCTTACCACAGGCATGTGAACATTCCAACCCAAGCTGGTTCGGATTTTTGATGACATGCAGGGAAGGCACAGACCGCGGGAAGGTGGTTTCGTTTTTAGAAGAGCGTGGAATACAGACGAGGATGTTGTTTGCGGGAAACCTCATAAAACATCCATGCTTTGACCAAATGCGGAAAGAAAAAAGCGGTTATCGTATTGTCGGGAAGTTAACCAATACAGACCGGATCATGAAAGATTCCTTTTGGGTAGGGGTGTATCCGGGACTTACGGATGAAATGCTGGATGATATTGCACAGGCAATCAAAGAAGCACTAGGGCACTAAATTAGGTGAATGATGAAAGTAACAGATTACATAGCGTTATTTTTAATTAAAAAAGGCGTAACAGATGTTTTTGGATATCCGGGTGGAATGGTGACACACCTTATAAATTCTTTCGCAAAATATGAAGAGCAAATTCACGTTCATACAGCTTATCATGAACAGGCAGCCGCATTTGAAGCATGTGGTTATGCACAGGCTTCGGGCAGATTAGGGGCAGCATTTGCCACAAGCGGTCCAGGTGCTACGAATTTGGTCACTGGTATCTGCAATGCATATTTTGATTCTATACCCGTCATGTTTATTACAGGCCAGGTAAATACGTTTGAGAGAAAATATCCGGGCATGCGACAAAGAGGATTTCAGGAAACGGATATTGTGGACATGGTAAAAGGTGTGACAAAGTATGCTGTCTATGTAGAAACAGCAGATAGAATAGAGGAATATCTGGAAAAAGCATATTGGATGGCCATGCAGGGGAGAAAGGGGCCTGTATTGCTGGACGTGCCAATGGATGTACAAAGGGCTGATATCCGTTTGAAAGGATTCCTGTATGCAGAAGCGAAAAGAAAGACCATAGAGTATCCTGATGTTTTGGACTTTGTTTATAGAGCACAAAAGCCATGCATGATATTAGGAGCGGGATTGAAAGTGCACAATAGGGCAGATATTGCAGCATTTGTAGAACACATGGGGATTCCGGTTGTTACCAGTATGACTGCAGTGGATTTGCTGCCATGTGGACATCCATTTTTCTACGGGTATATTGGGGCATACGGTGCAAGAACTGCAAATTTTATCATTGCAAAAAGTGATTTGGTGCTGGTGTTGGGAAATCGTCTGGATGTTCGGCAAACAGGTAGGGACAGAACAGATTTTGCACCAGATGCGGTAGTCATACGATTTGACATTGATCCAAAAGAACTGGATTATCCGATAAGGAGCGGAGAGATTGGTATACAGGCGGACGCTCAGGATGTAATAGTGTATTTTATGACGAAATATAAAACGAACAATCAAAGACATGCACAATGGAGACAGATTTGCGATACAATTGCGGAAAAGTTAAAAGGAATGGACAATAATATATGCAATTCTTTTGTAGAAAAAATCAGTAGATACGTTCCCGAAAATCTAGTTATCACTACGGATGTAGGCCAAAATCAGGTTTGGGTGGCACAATCCTACAGGGTAAAGAAAGGGCAGCGCATTTTGTTTTCGGGAGGACATGGAACTATGGGATATTCCTTGCCAGCGGCAATTGGTGCGTATTATGCCATGAAAAAACCGGTAATTTGCCTGAACGGGGATGGAGGATTCCAGATGAACATGCAAGAATTAGAGTTTATACGCAGAGAAAAGCTGCCAATAAAAATATTTGTGTTGAACAACTATGCGCTTGGGATGATCCGACACTTTCAGGAAATGTATTTCGAGGGCAATTATGCACAGACAATACATGGAAAGGGGTATGAAACGCCAGATTTTGAGCGGATTACAAAAGCATATGACATTTTCTATATCAGCTGTGAGACTCCATATGATATTTCAGATAAGTTTATGCAGATAGATGGGCCGGTATTTACAGAGATAAAGTTAAAAGGGAATACGTATGTTTATCCTAAATTAGAATTTGGAAAAGCAAACCAAGATCAAGATCCATTGATTGACCGCGGATTATTTGAATACCTTATGAATTTAGAAATTAAGTAATTCAAAATCATGCACAAATTTGCAGTATTGGAGGATTGTCATGCGGCGTGTGATCGTCACAGGGGCTACCAGTATGATTGGAACCGCCTTTGTAAAAGAATGTATGAAAAATCGTGTGGAAGCGCTTGCGATTGTCAGAAAGGGATGTACAAAGCTGGGACGGCTTCCAAAATCTGAATACCTGGAAGTGGTGGAGTGTAACTTAGATAGACTGGCATCTTTACAAATAAAAGATAAAAAGTATGATGCGCTCTATCATTTTGCGTGGTCGCACACAGCCAAAGAAACAAGAGATGATCCTCTGCTGCAGGAAAAAAATATCCGCTATACATTAGACGCGGTGCAATTGGCTGCGAAAGCCGGCTGCAGAAAGTTTATAGGAGCCGGCTCGCAAGCGGAATATGGGCCGAAGGAAGGCATCATTACGCCAAAAACAGAAGCAAATCCGCAGCTTGCATATGGAATAGCGAAATATGCAGCTGGAAAACTAAGCCGGAACCTGTGCGGTATGTATGGAATGATACATATCTGGGGCCGGATATTCAGTGTTTACGGAAAAAACGATAACGATGGAACGATGCTTTCATACGCGATGCATCAGTTTTTCACCGGACAGCCGGCTAAATTTTCATCTGCAACGCAGATGTGGGATTATCTTTATGAAGATGATGCTGGAAAAATGTTTTACTTGCTTGGAGAACATATAGAGGATAACAAAGTATACTGTATCGCAAATGGCTCTTATCAGCCATTAAAGACATTTATTTTAGAAATGAAAGAGGTTTTTGGCCCAGATGCAGAATGTGAGTTTGCGCCAGGCGAACCATCGAATGGAGGACTGCAGCCGGATACAAGCGATTTGGTCCATGACATTTCATATAGGCCGATTGTCACATTTAAAGAAGGAATTCAAAAGATGATTGCACATAAACGAGCGTGCGAATAAAAAGGAGATGCCAATGCGAAAGATAAGCATATTAGTGCCTACATATAACGAAGAAGAAAACGTAGAAGCGCTAAGTATGGCAATCATAGACGAGATGAAAATGCTTTCAGAGTATGACTATGAACTCATATTTATAGATAATGATTCAAAAGATGATACAAAAAACAGAATACGACAATTATGTGCACATAATAGTAAGATTAAGGCAATATTAAACGCAAAAAATTTTGGCCAGAACAATTCTCCGTATTATGGCCTGATGCAGACGACCGGCGACTGTGCGATACTGATGTGCGCGGATTTCCAGGACCCTGTAGAAATGATACCAAAGCTGGTGTATGAATGGGAACAAGGATATCACATTGTAAGCGCCATTAAGACGACAAGCAGGGAAAACAAAGGGATGCGCTTTTTAAGAACCTGTTATTACAAGCTGATTAAAAAGTTTTCACAAGTGGAACAGATTGAACATTTTACAGGTTTCGGATTATACGACAGGGAGTTTATAAATTTGCTGCGGGAATTAAAAGATCCGACGCCTTTTTTAAGAGGAATCGTTGCGGAGTTTGGATATAAACGGAAAGAAATACCGTATGAGCAGCAGCGCAGGCGTGCCGGAAGTACGAAAAACAACCTGTATTCCTTGTATGATGTCGCAATGCTTAGTTTTACCTCTTATACAAAGATTGGGCTTCGGCTGGCTACCTTCTTAGGATTTGTGATTTCCGTCATCAGCATTGCCATCGCAGCAGTTTATTTTCTGCTGAAACTGATCTATTGGGACAGCTTTCAGATGGGGACAGCACCGATATTGATTGGCATGTTTTTTCTGGGCGCAGTCCAGATGTTCTTTTTAGGACTGATCGGAGAATACATTCTTAGTATGAATGCCAGAATTATGAACCGTCCGCTGGTAGTCGAAGCGGAGCGGATTAATTTTGAGAAGGGAAGGGATTCATTTTGAGTAAGGAAACAACAAGGAAACAAGCGCTTATTACCGGCATTACCGGTCAGGACGGTTCTTATCTGGCCGAG
>CAJTZX010000062.1 GCA_910584345.1 uncultured Eubacterium sp.
GTATTTATCGGGTATACGTCAGAAATTGGGTTAATAAGTTTTACGGATTAAGGTCTTATTGATTCCTGTTGTTGCAGGGACAGTTATATTTACCATTCTTAATGCTATTATAAAAGAAAAAGAAGACGGTAATGAGATAGGATAAAAACTTAGTGAGGAGAAGAAATTTTGTCTTTATTTTTCAGACAATTAATTTCTAAATTAAAACAATGAAAATTCATTTTATTTTTCCGCCAATATGGGAATGTGATACACCATATATCAGTATACCATGCTTGGCTGCATATTTGCATAAAGCAGGTCATCAAGTTACAGCAATTGACTTGAATATAAAAATACAAAATAAGATCTTAAACTCTGAAGAACTGAAAAGAATTGTTGCCAGATTACGAAAAATGTTAGTTTGTGAGATTGATGCCGAGAAAAAAAAGCATATCCAAGAAGTTATGGCATTGGCTGATATGGTAGATTTTCAGGTTTTCGACCAAGCAAAGGATATACTAAAGACAAGTATCGAAATCAAGGAAATAGTTTGGGCTAAAAGAATTTTAGAGATTGGAAGATATATATATTCAGCACAATATTTTCCTGCACAATTTTTTTCTAACGAATATAGTATAAGTGGTAATCGCATAAGTTCAATCTCATCTCTTATGAAAATAGTTAACCGATCAGATAGAAACGTTTTCAGCGGTTACTTAAAACGTTATGCGAAGAATATTTCTGGAAAGTTTGATGTGATTGGTATTTCTGTAGCTGGCACAAATCAGCTTATTGCAGCATTTACATTGGCAAAATATATAAAACAGGAGGATTCCGGAGTAAAGATTTGTTTGGGTGGAGCAGTTTTACCTTATATGAGAAATAGTATATACCATTCTCCCGAATTATTTCATTGGTTTGATTATATGATCGTTGGTGAGGGAGAATCTGCCCTTTTACGGCTTTTAGAATTTTTTGAGGACAAATGTGATATTAATGATGTACCAAATATATTATATGCTAAAAATGGTCAGGTTATAAAAGCAAAAGGAAAAATGTGTGAAAATGTTCATAAGCTGCCAACGGTAGACTATAGCTATGTGGAATGGGATGATTATTTTTTCAAAGATAAGGTGATTTCTTATTTAGCATCGAGAGGATGTTATTGGAATAAATGCAGCTTTTGTGGATTAACAGCTAATTATGGCCAAAAATATCGTGTTAAAAATGCTGAGCAGATTGTGAGTGAACTTGAAGAATTAAGTAATACAAATAACTGCAGATATATAGTTTTTAATGATGAGGCTTTAACAGCTTTTGAAATTAAATCGATAGCAGAAGAGATTTTAAGAAGAGATTTGAAAATATATTGGAGCTGTTTATGCCGTTTGGATAAGCAACATAATAAGGAAACTTTTCAATTAGCCTATAAAGCTGGATTAAGAATTATTTCTTTTGGATTAGAAAATGGATCTCAAAAAGTATTGGATTTGATGAATAAAGGGATTGAATTGGAGATTGCACAAAGAGTGATTAGAAATTCATCTGAAGCTGGTATTTGGAATAATATTTATCTCATGTTAGGATTTCCAGGTGAAACAGAAGAAGATATTCAACATACGAAAAAATTTTTAGAAGAAAGCGAATCCTATATTGATACATTAGGGTATGGAGAATTTAGACTGGATGGTTATAGTAAAGTATTTAGGCAGCCGGAGAAGTATGGAATTTGGATAGAGAAGTATTCTAAGGATTATTTTGGACCGGATTATTCTTTTAAACGTAATTCAAATAACAGTTTGGAGTATATCAAACAGTTTGAAAAATATTTGCTAAAGTTTAAATTTCATCCGTCATATTTTATTGGAATAGACCTTAATATATTGTTAACAAATTTGTCGCAAAACCGAAAAGATATCATAAAAGAGCAGATCATTTTGTCAAATAAACACAGGCAGGCCGCATATTTATTAACGAGCGGATCATTTAGTGATATATATGTGAAAAGTTGCATTGAAAACTATAAATGTATTGATAATGAAAGAGAAAAAGTATATCTGTTCTATTCGCGTTTAAGCGGAATGAGTATTCAATTAATAGGAGATTTAGATATTTTGTTGCATGAAGCAAAGAAAGGAAGTATGCTGAATGTTATAATAAAGAAATATTTGGAAAAATATAAAGGAGCTTGTGACTATCAGTTGTTAGAAGATTTTTTGAAAAATGTTGTGTTTCATTTAAGCAATATCGAGCTTATGCGTGTGGAAGAAAGAGTGAAAAAATGGCGTTAATAGTATATCTGATTGGTTTTGTACTGCTTAATGTTTTGATTAGTATAACAATGCAGAAAATTTCACAAAAATATGATAAAGCAGAAGGTTACATAGGAATATGCTCTTATTCTATATCATTTTGCGTTATATTTATCTTAATAATGAGACACGAAGAATATAAAGAACTGATAGTATATTTTGGATGGGGAACGCATGGGATCTATGATTTGGCATTGGCTTTAAGTATAGCTATTTTGATATATGTGTTCCGAATGACATTTTTAATCAAAAATGCTAAAATAATAAAAATATATTTTCAGATTGCAGCTAAGGCAGAAGATTTCTATAAAATAATAATTGCTCCTATATGTGAAGAAATTCTTTACAGGAATCTCTTATTAGCAGATATGCTAAAAAGTCATAATTTATTATTTTCAGCATTTGCAGTTTCTTTTATTTTTTCTATCTCACACTTACATTATGAAAAATTTGTGTACTTTTTTGTATGTTCTTTTATTTTTTCATATCTTTTTTATTTTAGTGGTTCGGTTTTATATAGTATTTTTTCGCATATATTATATAATCTTCTATGTTGTGCAATTGTTGTTCAAACCGATAGTAATGAATAAAAAAATGTTAATTAAGATTTGTAAAAAAAGTGATTTGAGTTTTATTTCACTTTCAGGAAAAGTTTTAAGAAATTGGATAAAAAAGAGACAGCCGCAAGTTCTGTAATAAAAGGAAGAACTTACAGCTGTCTTTTTGCGTTATAAATATATGAAAAGTATGTTCAACAACGAATAAAAACATAAAAAGATTTAAGGATTATTTAATATATTTTTAGGTCAAAGATCATGTCCGTATTGCTGCGAATGGAAAGGAAGGACGGTTTGCAGTTGCAGGAGGAGTCAGAGATGCTATATTTGCGTCAGAGATGGCAGGAATGACGCGGGTTTTTGTCAGTGATAAAGACTATTCTTATTTTGATGCGGCTGATGCGGAACATTTGTATCTGACTTGTATTTATACAGAAGATAAAAATTTTTCTGAAAAATTCCATAAGCCTGGTCTGAACATTGTGATGGAGATCGGTCAGGATGAAATACGGCTGCTTTTTTTAGCAAAAGAAAAAGGGGAGATTGCAATGCTCAAAGCGATTGGATTCAAAAATGTTTCCCTGGCAGTGTGGCAGACGCTTCGCATCGGTATTGTATTATTTATATCCTCAGTGATTGGAACGGCGTTGTCTACACCGATTTCACATCTTTGCGTTACACCGATTTTTCAGATGATGGGTGCGCAAAGTATTGCATTTGATATCAGGCCGATGGAAGTGTATATACTGTATCCGATGGTTGTCTTTGCGGTAACAGTTACCGCAGGTATGTGCGCAGCTATGCAGGTGAAAAAAATCCCGGCATCCGATGCGTCAAATTTAGAATAGGATGAGATAAAAGAAAATAAAATCTTGAAGTTAGAATTGAAAATGGTTGAAATAAAAGGAGACATATTATGAAAAATATATTGGAAGTTAAAGATTTGTGCAAAACATATATAGCAGACAGGCGCCAAAACCATGTGCTTAGAAATGTAAATCTGACGATACAGGAAGGGGAGATGACTGCGGTGATGGGGCCGTCAGGATCAGGGAAATTTTATATGCAGATGATGAACAGCTGATTGGCATAGCAGAGAGCATTGATACAAAAGCAGACGAGATCGGCGGCTTTGTGACACAGATGGTAAAGGCGTCCGGTGAAGATTTTTTAAATATAGAAGTACGAAAAGACGGATTTTATTTATCACAGCTGATAAAAAAACAACAGCGTATTATGAAGACAAATTAAAGCTTTTACATACACAGTTCCAGGTTGGGGCATATAAGGACTGTATGTTAAAAGGAGATTTTGACCGAAGCGTGGAAGTGGTGCAAAACATGATGGAAAATGCTGTTAAATATGGTGATGGAAGAAGCATTGCGTTTGTGTTTGCGGAAGAAGAGGATTGTGTGCTTGTGACTGTCAAAAACAGTGGAAATACGCTGCCGGAGACGGAGTTATTGTATATTTTTGACAGTTTTTGGCGTGGGTCTAATGCAAAGAGTTGCTCTGGCAGTGGTTTGGGGCTGTGTATCTGCCGCAGCCTGATGCGGCGGATGGACGGAGATATTTTTGCACGGGTACAGGATGGGGATATGTGTGTAACTGCTGTGTTTCGGAAATAAAAATTTCACGCCAGCCTTGACCCGCTCTTTGAGTATGAGTATAATAGATTTAGTGTATTTAATTAGAATCAATATCAAAGGAGAAATGGTATGGGAAAGGAAAAACACGCAGAGATCAAGAAAAATGGTCAGGAAGCGCAGCTTCGCAGTCTGGTGAAACAAGCATTTGTAATAGTAGGAATCGGTGTGGTTTTAATACTTGGATTTGCTGTGTTTAATTTAGTTTTATCCAATATGCAGACAGTTCAGCTGAATGCGGCGCTTGCGCTTGACCAGTATCGGGTGGGCTCCAAAACATTGACATATGAAGTTCGTTCATATGCAGTTACAGGCGATCAGAAATACGCAGATGCATATATGAAAGAACTGAATGAAGATCAAAATCGGGAAAAAGCAAAGAAGGCATTAGAAAAGTGCGGACTTACAAAGAAAGAATGGGCGAGTCTTGACGAGATAGCAGGACTGTCTGAAAATCTGGTGCCGTCTGAGGAGCGTGCCATTGAAGCTGCCGGCAAAGGAGACCTGGAGGAAGCACAAAGACAGGTATTCAGCGCGGAATACGCAGATGCGGTTGATCACATCAATGCACAGACGGATGAAACAATCCGTTCCATCAATGCACGTAAGGAATCTCAGCAGAAAGTATTAAAATTTGTACAGATTATATTGGCCTTTTTATTGATGATTTCGTTTGGATATATTATCTGGCAGATTGTCAAGATGATAAAATTTGCCAATGCAGAACTTTTGGAGCCGATTAAGAAAGTGTCAGATCAAATGGCGGCGCTTGCGGATGGAGATTTCAGAGAACCGCTGGATTTGAAGGAAGATGACAGCGAGGTTGGCAGCATGGTATCTGCCATTGCGTTTATGAAACAGAATTTGCTTCATATGATTCAGGAAATTTCAGAAGTGCTTGAGTCTATGGGAAACGGGAATTACAATATTGAACTGAAGCAGGAATATGTCGGGGAATTTATAAAAATTAAAGAATCGCTGAACGTGATTATCGGCAAGATGCGTGAGACGCTGACGACGCTGAAAGAAGTATCCGTACAGATTGACAGCGGTTCGGAACAGCTTGCTTATGCAGCGGAAGATTTGGCGGAAGGAAGCACAGACCAGGCCGGACAGGTATCTGAGCTTGTACATGTATTTGAGAGTATGACAGACACAATGGAGAACAATGTGCAAAAAGCTCAGGAATCGGTAGATATTGCATCCAAGGCTGGAGTTACATTATCTCAGGGCAATGCAAAAATGCAGGAGCTAAAAACAGCGATTGGAGAGATCAGCAGATGTTCGGAACAGATCGGTACGATTATTGGTACCATCGAAGACATTGCATCTCAGACAAACCTACTGTCCTTAAATGCGGCTATCGAAGCTGCAAGAGCCGGTGAGGCGGGCAAAGGGTTTGCAGTGGTAGCAGAACAGGTCAAGAGTCTGGCAGAAGAGTCCGCTAAGGCAGCCGGTAAGACGACAAAACTTATAGAAACGGCGATTTCAGCAGTAGACAGTGGAATTATGATTGCGGATGAGGCAGCTGCGAATATGGATGAGGTCATGATCGGTGCAAGCGCTGCTACGGAGACTATGAGCCAGATCGCCGTAATGCTGCAAAATGACGTAGAGCATATGCGGAATGTAAGAGCCAATCTGCAGCAGGTCTCTGCAGTTGTAGATAACAATTCTGCTACATCACAGGAAACAGCGGCAGTCAGCGAGGAGCAAAAGGCGCAGGTAGAAGCAATGGTAGAGCTGATGGATAGATTTAAATTTTAACTGTGTTTTGTCATGTCCTGGAAGAGAGGAGTATGAAAAATAGCATGAAAACGAAGGACAAGGTTACATTTTTTCATTCGATATCTTTTAAAATAACACTTGTAGTAGTTCTGGCATCTATGGTCTGCATAACAGCAAATGTGACAAATGCTGGAAACAAGGCAGAAGAAGCTGTCAGAGGGTTAAATCATGAATATCTGTTAAGTGTGGCTGAAAACTCGGCACAGACTCTTAGCGGAATACCAGATCGTCAGATGACGGAGGATACACGTGCAGGGATTATTAGTGGTGTAAAGATGGAAGGCATCGAATCTTCTTATACATATTTGTTGGATGAAAATGGTAAGATCCTTTATCATCCGATGACAGACAGTATCGGTCAGACGGTATCAAATCCGCCGATTAATGATATTGTAGAAAAGCTTAAATCCAGTGCAGTTCCAGAAAAAGGCGTTATAGAATACGATTTGGATGGCGTGAAAAAAACGGCAGCGTATGCAGTCACATCACAGAAAATGATTGTAGTGACGACGATTGATGAATCAGATATTGTGGATCCGGTGAATCATATGGTTTCTTCTATGGTGTTAGTTTCGATTATCAGTACGATTGTATGTATGATTGCCGCGTTTATAATCAGCAGAATGTTGTGTATACCGATTGAGCGTCTAACGACAATTATTTCTGATACATCCAAATTTAATTTTAAAAAGAATCCTTATAGCGAGACTTTATGTAAGAGAAAAGATGAAACAGGAAAAATGGCCAGGGAAGTCCGTCTGATGCGTAAGCAGCTGCGTCAGATTGTAAACGATATTGATGGTGTAGGAAAGCAGATTACATCAAATGTACAGGAATTGCAGGGGGTTACGTCCAATGTGGACCGAATGTGTTCAGATAACTCTGCAACAAGCCAACAGCTGGCAGCAGGAATGCAGGAGACGGCGGCTACAACTGTAACAATCAATGAAAATGTAAATATGATTAAAGATGGTACAGAAGGATTGAATACAATGGCCTCAGATGGAGCAAAGACATCTGAGCAAATAATGGAGCGGGCGGAGAGCTTAAGAATAAAGACTGTGGAAGCAAGCAATAAGACGATACAGATGTATCAAAATGTAAAAGTAAAAGCAGATCAGGCGATCGAAGGCTCCAAAGCGGTAGATAAGATTAACGAGCTGACGCAGACGATTATGGAGATTTCTTCCCAGACGGGCCTGCTGGCGTTGAACGCTTCGATTGAAGCTGCAAGAGCCGGGGAAGCAGGAAGAGGATTTGCAGTGGTAGCGACTGAGATTGGCGGACTTGCAGACCAGACTTCGAAAGCGATTGCTGATATTAATGAGATTGTTACAGAGGTAAACAATGCAGTGTCCAATATGTCCGACTGTCTGGAAGAGACGACAGGATTTTTGGAAAATACCGTAATTAAAGAATATAAAGAGTTTGAACAGGTCAGTGAACAGTATCAGGAAGATGCGTCCGTATTCCGTAATAGTATGGAAAGCGTCAGCGATGCGGTATCAGAGCTGACGAATGCGATGGAACTGATTGCGCAGGCAGTAAATGGCATTAGCGATACGGTAGGCGAGTCTTCTACCGGAATTGCTGAAATCGCAGAAAAAACAAGCGATATGGTATCGAAAACGAGTGCATCGAATACGATGGTGACAGAATGTTTTGATTCGGCAGAACGGCTGCAGGGAATTGTTGGACAGTTTGTACTGGAATAAATGAAATGTTTATATGGTATTAAGGAACAGCGTATTTTATATAGGAACCTATCATAAAATACGCTGTTTTGTATTTATAAAAGCGCCGCATACTCTGCAGATGGCAGGGGCTTTGAAAAATAATATCCCTGAATATCATCACATGCCAATTGCTGCAAAAATTCAAACTGGTTTTTATATTCTACGCCTTCAGCGGTAATTTTCAGTCCCAGGCTTTGCGCCAGCTTAATAATATAATACAGCAGTTTTTCGCCGTTGGTATCTCCGATATGGTCGATCAGGCTTTTGTCCAGTTTCAGTGTGTCAAAATGCATTTGGTTCAGAGTAGACAAAGAAGAGTAGCCGGTTCCAAAATCGTCTAACAGCAGGTGAAAGCCGATTTCGTGAAACTGGTCGATCAGCGTCATAATTTCCGAATTATCTACGGCAGCGCTTTCTGTAATTTCCAGCTGGATATTTTGTGCAGGCAGTTCATAGCTATTTAAGATGGCGGCATATTTTTTTACAATGGTTGAATAATACAGGCTGGATCTGGATATGTTGACAGATACCGGAAGAACATGCTTGCCTTCGCTCTGCCATTGCCTTTGCTGCGCGCATACCGCATCAAATACATATTCATCTAAAACGGAGATCATGCCGTTTTGCTCAAATAGAGGAATGAATTTGTAAGGCGGGATTAAATTTCCATCCACATCCCGCCAGCGTACCAATGCTTCAGCGCTGACAACATTTTGGTCTTTTGTACTGTATTTGGGCTGATACCAGATTTCAAAACGATGATTTTGTATCGCTTCCTCGAAACCATCTTCGAGCTTGTGATTTTCCAGCCATTGTTTAAAGTTGATTTCTTCATACAGAGAATAATTTTTGTCCATTCTTGTTTTTACCGCATGTTTTGCTTGATTGGCGCAGCCGTACCCTTCTTCGGTCTGTTCCGGCTTATTCGTATGGTAAATGCCAAGATACAGCTGAATACGGGGAGTATTTAATTCTGCTGCCAGCAGGCCGGTCTCTTCGTTGATCTGTTCGATGCGTTCGGTGATCGATGTGGATGGATCGTCGGCCCAAAAAAAGATGAAACGATCTGCATGGATATGTGCTGCCAGTTCATGTTCGGATAAGTTTCTGCAGATGATCTGCCATACATGCTGCAGGACTTCGTTCCCTTTCTGCACGCCGCAGATATTATTAATAATGCGAAATTCGAAAATATCGGTGGAAATGATATAGCCGGAGGTTCCTTTTTTCTTTTTCATTTTTTCTTTGAAGCTGGCATAATTATCGCCGTTTGTAAGCGGATCGACATAGGCAAGCGTTGTCAATTGTTTTTTTTGTGCCCAATAAGT
Organism: uncultured Eubacterium sp.; assembly: GCA_910584345.1. Taxonomy (GTDB): domain Bacteria; phylum Bacillota; class Clostridia; order Lachnospirales; family Lachnospiraceae; genus Eubacterium_J. The sequence continues at coordinate 9,350 of CAJTZX010000062.1, forward strand.
ATAAACATAATAGAAAAAAGCAGCAAGCAGTACAATGACAATAATGGCAAGCAGCAGTTTGACATAGAAAAATACTTGATCCAGACGCTTTGTAAGCACGCTTGCCGGGACGATGGTCAATAAATACCACTGCGAATCCGTAATCGTGGAAGCTAACGGCATATAGTAAATATAATGGCTGCCTTTAATATTGCAAGATGCCAGGCCGGATTTGTTTTGTTCCATAGCCGTTTCCATTTCTGAAACGCCCGAAAGGTTGCTGTTATCCATATTGCGCAGCGTATAAAATATGTTTTTGTTTTTATAAAAAGGAGAGTGTTTTGCCGCCATGACAATGCGGCCGCTTTGCTTAATAATACACGAATAGCCATTTCCGTCAAAGCATTCGGTGTCCAGCAAATCGTTAAAAGTAGTTGTACGGTAAGTTGCAAATAATACGCCAGAAATCATATTTCCGTTTTGGTGATAGACTGGAACACTAAACACATTAATTTGTTCTGCTTCGGTAATATCATCTTCCCGGATATCCGTAATGTATGATTTGCCTTGCATACCGGCTTCGAAAAAATCCTGCCCGGAAAGGTCGGCATTATGTCCGTCGGTCGTATAGGCATTACCGTTAGGATCGACAAATCCAAATCGTTTTACGTTGTAAATAGCAGTAAACGGCTGCAGCAGTTTTAATACCTGGTCTTTTTTTGCTGCTGGGTTGTTGGGAAGCTGTTTTGCGAGACCATACAAAAAATCTTGCTTCGCATGTAGTTCGTTTTCGGCCGTAAGAGAATTTTGCAGGCTTACGATCTGTAAAGTATCTTCGATTTGCAGCTGCAGCTTATCCCAGATCTTAACGGAACTGTATCTGGTAGCAAAGATAATGATAAGAGCTGTTGCGAGCATGACATAATAATGGATTTTAAACTTGATTTTGAATGGCAATCTGTTCCATCTCCTTTTCAGGCATCGATTTTATGCGATAGTTTTCTATATATATCGGCAGATATTGGAAGTTTATGAAGATGTAAACGACAAAATTCGAATGACAAACAAAGATTGCTTCTGGTATAATGACAGACAGCAATGCTATGCGTGCACAACTAAGACAAAAAGAAAGGAAAAAGCAGCAGATCAGCTTATCTGAACTGTTACCGGAAAAAAGGATGAATTATTATGATTGTCATGCAGATACATTAACGGAAATACCATTAACAGAAAACCTTATGCATAATACGTGTTGTCTGGATTTGGCCAGAGTTCGCAGCTTTGCAGATCATTATACGCAGATTTTTGCGGTCTGGCGCGATCAAAAAGAAATCAGGGAGTTACAGCTGCGAACGGAAGATGTTTTTTGGGAGCTGTATGAACGTGCATTACGGCTGATGCTGGAGCAGTCTGCGTATGTGGAATGGTGCAAAGACGCAGCAGATATGAAAAAAGCTCACGCGCAGGGGAAAGCGGCAGTTTTTTTGTCAGTAGAAGACGTATCGGTTATGGGAAGTTTCGTGGATCAGATACGGGATTTGGGATTTCGATTCGCAATGCTGACATGGAATTATGAGAATACATATGGCTGTGGGGCTGTTGCAGATCAGGCGAAGGGGCTGACCAAAGAAGGGTGCGCGCTTGTAAAAAAACTGGTTTGCCAAAAGGTTGTATTGGATCTTTCTCATTTGTCTGACCAGGGAGTCGAAGATGTGTTCGGACTGACGGATCATCCGGTTTTGGTATCTCATTCAAATGTCCGTCAGCTTTGCGATCATCCGCGCAATTTGAAGAAAGAGCATCTACAGGAGTTGATTCGCAGAAAGGGACTGCTGGGGATGAATTTTTATAAAGAATTTGTCGGAAAGCAGCCGGATCTGGCACAGCTTTTAAGGCACATGGACTATGTTTTAGAGCTTGGAGGAGAAGATATCTTGGCATTTGGGGGCGATTTCGACGGTTGTGGAAATCAAATGGTACAGGGGATTACAGGTGTACAGGCCGTACCATATTTGAAATCTGAGATGGAGCATGTGTTTGGACAGGAAGCAGCGGAAAAAATATTTTGGAAAAATGCAGATCGATTTTTGACGGATTACCTGAATTAGGAACTGTAAAGAAATATTGGAAATAAAAATCAAATGTAAAATAGTGCACAAAATTCCACGTGTGAAATTAGATATATTATACAAACTGTAAAATACCTATTGCAAAATAGGACAAGAAATTGTAGACTTTAATTGAAGCTAAAATAGTTTACGAAAATGTAAATAAAACAAGCGAAGGGAGAACAGGTAAATATGAGAAGGAGAACTTATTCCCGTTTAGTAGCGGGGGCAATGGCTGTGATGCTGACAGCTGGCGCTATGACTATGCCGCAGGTTGTATGGGCGGAGAAAACAATTGCAGCGGAAACAAAGACAGAAGATTTAAAAAGAGTAACCGTACATGATCCATCGATTGTAAAGGATCCAGCTACCGGTACTTATTATGTATTTGGTTCACATATGGCGACTGCAAAATCAGATGATCTCGTGAACTGGACGCAGATTGCAAAAGACTATGAGTATCCGCTGGCGGGCAAGGATGATCCAGTATATGGCAACGTTGTAGAAAATTTTGCGGAATCGTTCCGCTGGGCAGGTTATGACGATGGAGATTGTGCAACGACAGAATCCAAACTGGCCGTTTGGGCACCAGATGTGTTCTGGGATGAAGCTTACGAATGGGAAGACGGCTCGAAGGGCGCTTGGCTGATGTATTATACAGCATCTTCTACGTGGCGTCGTTCTTGTATAGGTGTTGCAGCCTCTAAGACGATTGAAGGGCCTTATGCACATTTAGATACACTTGTTTATTCCGGTATGACATCCAAAGAAGGAACAGACGGTAACAGTAAGAGAGATACAAAGTGGGATAACGATTATTTGAATTTTAAAGAGCTGATTGAAAAAGGTTCTAAAAATGGCGGTATTGATGCAGTAAACGACGATTGGTTTAAAGAGAATGGCGACTTTAACAATGCAATAGTGCCAAACTGTATTGACCCAGCTATTATAAAAGCACAGGATGGCAAGATCTGGATGTCTTACGGATCCTGGTCAGGCGGCTTGTTTATGCTTGAAATTGATCCAAAAACTGGACTTGCGATCTACCCAGGCGTAGACGGAACGGATGCAGCGTCCGGCAACCGTATCGATCGCTATTATGGCATACATATCGCAGGCGGCAACCCGACCGGTGATAATCTTGCTTCTGGGGAAGCTCCATATATTACTTATGATGAAAAAGCCGGATATTATTATCTGTATGAAACATACGGCGGGCTGACAAGAACAGGCGGCTACAATATGCGTCTCTTCCGTTCTAAAAATGTTACAGGACCTTATGTAGACGCAGCAAGAAATGAAGCGCAAAACAGCTCAACAGATACATATAAATATGGCGTTAAGCTGATCGGCAACTACGCATTCTATAATCAAAGAGGTTATTGCGCAGCAGGACATAATTCTGCTTTGATCGATACAGACGGCGCTCGCTATCTTGTGTCTCACCAGAGATTTGACGAAGGTACGGAGTTCCATGAAGTCAGAGTGCGCCAGCAATTTTTGAATGAAGATGCATGGCCGGTAACAGCTGTTTATGAAAACCGCAACGAAGCGATTGCCAATTATGCAGATGATAAAGTCGTTGGAACTTATGAATTTATCAATCATGGAGATGGTGAAAAAGACGGCAGCATGATCGAAAATGAAATCGTAGTTTTCAATGCTGACGGTACGGTATCCGGTGATGAGACAGGCACATGGAAAAAGACAGATTCCGGAAACGGCTATGACTATGTAACAATTACACTTGGTTCGGATGTTTATAAGGGTGTATTCTTTGAACAGACGACAGATTTGAATACAAAAGCGATGACATTTTCTGCAATCGGCAATAATAATAAATCTGTATGGGGCAGCATGTTAGAAGCTTCGGATGAAAAGACAGCAGAAGTGATTGCTTCCAGAATTACCGTTCCGGCTGCAACGAGGGAAAAGATTACACTTCCGGCAGAACTTAGCGGTGCGAAGATTTCCTGGACATCCAGCAATGAGGACGTGATTTCCACACAGGGAGAAGTAAAATCTCAGCAGACCGAACAGGAGATTACCCTGACGGCAACGATTGCATATGGCACAGCAACAAAGAAACAGGATTTTAAAGTGAAAGTGTTTGCAAAGCCGCTGTTAATCTATGGCTATAATTTTAACAATGCTTCCGAAACAAGCGTAAAAGGCTGGAGCAAAGTAGGCGAAGGCAAAGATGCGACATTAGAAGGCAGTGCAAAAGTAGTAAGTGATTCGGTAAGGGGCAATGTTTTGCAGATTGAAAATGAAGAAGGCGCAAAAGGCGTTAATTATTTAAGACTGCCGGAAGATACGTTTAAAAACGTAACAGATGCAGGGTATACAGTAAGCATGTGGGTAAATCTTGACAAAGCAACATTTGAACACAGCGCATTATTCGAAGCAGACGCAAAGGCAGCTTATCCAATGACAAGAGTTGGCGCAAACCTGATCGCACGCATTAATGCGGTAGATTACAGTGATGCGCTTGGCAATAAGATTGTTCCGGCTGATGAATGGCATATGGTTGTATATTCTGTTGGAACAAAGGGAATTAAAGTATATCTGGATGGAGAATTAGTAGCAGAAGATGCAAAAGATATCAGCGGATGCTTTAACAAAGCAAACGATGCGTGCATTCAGAATGCGACAGATGTAATGGTAGGATCCGGACATATTTGGAATGATGAAGATGTGCGCGGCGGTAAATTTGACCTTGTAAAAGTTTACAATGGTGTGTTTACAGAAGACGAAGTACGTTCTGCATATCAGAAATCAGTAAAATAGCAGATATTTTGGAAGGTATTCTATTAAGAGTGATTCTACGTATGATGTTTGAATATTTTCCGGCCTGGAAATATAGACACATATAAGAAAAACCGTATGATCAGTGATGGCGCCGGTCATACGGTTTTTTTATGAAAACAGCAACAAAATAAATGGTTCTACGCACAGGAGGGGTAACTATGAAACAAAGGATCATTTCCAGCGCGGCAGTAGCAGTATTGACAGCAGCATTGACGGCATGTGCGGCGGCAGGAGGCCCGTCTAAGACGCAGCCTAAGACAGCTCCGATGAAAGAAAAACCTGTTGTAACAGCCGGATACTATGATCTAGAACGAGTAAGCGTTCATGATCCGTCGATTGTCAAAGATATCGATACAGGGACGTATTATGTATTTGGCAGTCATCTGGCAACAGCAAAATCAGAAGATCTTGTAAACTGGACACAGATCACGGCTGATTATAAAAATACAAAAGACAATCCGATCTATGGCAATCTTGCAGAAAATCTTGCAGAATCTTTTGCATGGGCAGGGCATAACGACGGGGATTGTCTGGGCGGATTTGCAGTCTGGGCGCCGGATGTGCACTGGTTTGATGCATATGAATGGGAAGATGGCAGTACGGGAGCGTATCTGCTTTATTACAGCGCTTCTTCTACGTGGCGGCGTTCCTGCATTGGCTTTGCGGCATCAAAAACAATTGAGGGGCCGTATACTTATGTGGATACGCTTATTTACTCCGGCATTACGGCTGACGGAACAACCGATGGCGCCAGTAAGCGTAATACGAAATGGGACAATGACTATTTAAATTTTAGTAAACTGATAGAAAAAGGTTCTGCCAATGGCGGGATTGACGAAGTGAATGAAAAATGGTTCCGCGGCAGTGAATATAATACAGATTATGCGCCAAATGCCATTGATCCTACGATTATTCAGGGAGCAGATGAAAAAATGTATATGGTATACGGCTCCTGGTCGGGAGGCTTGTTCGTACTAGAAGTAGATCCAAAGACCGGGCGTGTGCGGTATCCTGGAAAAGATTCTACAGACGAAACATCCGGCAATTATGTAGATCGTTATTATGGCTGCCATATAGCGGGGGCGAATCATCAGTCTGGAGAAGGCCCATATATTCTTTATGACGCAGAAGCAGGATATTATTATATGTATGAGACGTATGGTGCGCTGCAGCGCAAAGGCGGCTATAATATGCGTCTGTTCCGCTCCAAAAATATATATGGCCCGTACGTAGATGCGGCTGGAGGAAATGCGGCAGATAATGGCGTCGACAATTTCAAATATGGTATTAAACTGATTGGAAATTATGCATTTACCGACCAGCGAGGCTATCGGGCAGCAGGGCATAATTCTGCTCTTATTGACGGAGATAACAGCCGGTATCTGATTTATCATCAGCGGTTTGACGAAGGCACAGAATATCATGAAGTCAGAGTGCACCAGCAGTTTTTAAATGAAGAACAGTGGCCGGTGACAGCTGTTTATGAAAACAGAAATGAAGCGATTGCAAACTATACGGACGAGCAGACAGCCGGCAGTTATGAAATCATCAATCACAGTACTGGCAACGAAACAAATATGCTAAAGGCACAGAAGATTGAGCTTCATGCAGATGGAACGGTGTCAGGTGATCTTTCGGGCAGTTGGAAAAAAACAGATTCCGGCAAAGGATATGATTATATTACGTTGGAGACGGGAGAGGTTGTATATCAGGGGATATTTTTTGAACAGACGAATGACAACGGAGAGAAGGTTATGACATTTTCTGCGATTGGAAATGATAATACGTGTGTTTGGGGAAGTATGTAAGTGGCAATGATTTCAAATGAACAAAAATGATTCTTGACGGATGTGAAAACATTGGCGAGGCAAAAGAAAAAGTTGAAAGGTTAATTAAGCAACGTAAAGATAAGGACATAAAAGAAAAGGCGGAATAAAGACATTTCCTTTTTCTGATATTAACTCAAATTTTTCATATCTGAAAAAACAGCTGACAAAATGCGTAAAATGTGTGGCCGTTTTCGTTTCTGATGATTTTAGAGGAAACGAAAACGGCCTTTGGTTATTGTTATTTTTTTGAATAACATCTTGACAAACTCGTTGTATTAGTGTATTATTCAACTAGTACAGAGATACAAAAAGAAATGAGGTGAACATATGCCATGGATATTGGATTCAGATCGTCCGATTTTTATACAAATACTGGAACGTATCCGTATGAATATTATTAGTGGCAAATATCAGCCAGGAGAGAAATTGCCGTCTGTACGGGAGCTGGCTGCTGAGGCCGCGGTGAATCCGAATACGATGCAGCGGGCATTTGCGGAGCTGGAACGTGCAGGATTAGTCTATTCCAGGCGCACAAGCGGAAGGTTTATTACGGAGGATCAGGAAATGATAGAAACATTAAAAGCAGACATTGCAAAGGAAAAGATCAAGCTGTTTTTGGAAAGTATGCAGCAGCTTGGTTATGGAAAAGAGCAGATATTGTCGTTGATGCGGCAGTCTATGGAAGGGGAAGAGTCATGAGTGCTTTATTAGAGTGTAAGAAGCTGACAAAACGGTATAAAACAAAAGAAGTGTTAAAGCAGATAGACTTAACATTAGAAAGAGGTCATATTATCGGCGTATTAGGCCCGAACGGAAGCGGGAAAACGACACTTATAAAATTAATCAACGGTCTTTTGACACCTTCGGAGGGTGAGCTGCTTTTTTGCGGAGAAAAGATTGGTGTGGAGAGTAAGAAGCATATTTCTTACTTGCCGGATCAGACTTATTTAAATATGAACCAGAAGGTAAAGGATATTATTGATTTTTTCAGAGATTTTTATGAGGATTTTGATGAAGTGCGCTCTTATGATATGCTGCAAAAGCTTAAAATCAACGCGCAGGATCGGCTTAAGACCTTATCAAAAGGAACAAAGGAAAAGGTGCAGCTTGTGCTTGTAATGAGCCGCAGGGCAAAGCTATATGTGCTGGATGAGCCGATTGCAGGCGTAGACCCGGCAGCCAGGGATTATATTTTAAATACAATTCTATCAAATTATGAGCCGGAAGCTTCGATTTTAATTGCGACGCATTTGATTGCAGATATTGAAAATATTTTAGACGAGGTCGTGTTTTTAAAAGATGGCCAGATTGTACAGCATACGTCGGTAGATGAGATTCGCGGCAAAGAAGGAAAGTCTGTGGATGCATATTTCAGGGAGGTATTTAAATGTTAGGAAAGTTATTCAGACAGGAGGTAAAGTCACAGGGCAAAACGATCACAGGGATGTATGGAGTTTTGGCTGCAGCGACATTGCTGATAATTGTATTATTTCAAATTGGTAAATTTACGGATCAGCGGTTTTTTGGAACAATTTTTATGATGGCATGTATTTTTTATGTGATTTCTGTTATTGTTGTAGCTGTTGTTAATTTTATTTATTTATGTTTTCATTTTTATAAGTCGATGTATTCCGAGCAGGGTTATCTGACGCATACCCTGCCGGTAAAGACAACGCATATTTTAAATGTAAAAGTGGCGGTATCGTTTGGATATTTATTTTTGACAGCGATTTTGTGTCTGGCTTCTTTTTTTATCATTGGAATGGCGATGGAAGGCATATCGGCAGGAGAAATTATTGCGGGGATAGGCAAGGGGATTGATGAAATATCAAAAGAAGTTCAGGTACCCGTTTTTGTGTTGGTAATGTTTTTTATCCTGATGGCAATTTTAGGATGCCTGAATGCACTGCTTATGTTTTTTGCAGGCAGTTCTATCGGACAGTTGTTTCATCGCTCGAAAGGAGCGTGTGGGATTGCGGCAGGGATTGGCTTGTATTATGTTAGTCAGATTGCTTCACTTGCAGCAGTTTTGATTGGAGTATTGCTTACAGAGGCAATATCTGCGGTTCCAGAATTTGCTTGGTTTATGGGCGGAGCATGTCTGGTAGCTTTGATTTGGACAGTTTTTTATTATATGATTTGCAGGGTGATTGTAAAAAAGCATTTGAATTTGGAGTAGTTGTTAAAATAGCTGCGGTAAAAATCTTATGCACTCCATAAAGAAAAACGTATTTCAATAGAAAATACAGCCCCGTCAAGAGCTGCCACAGCACTCCCACCCATTTGCTGTGTCAGCTCTTTTACGATAGCAAGTCCAAGACCGGTTGTTTTACGGCTTCTGGAAACGTCTGTAGTATAAAAACGGTCAAAAATATAGCTGATATCAGAAGGGTCAATGCTGTCTGTAAGGTTTGCAATCCGAATGACCAGATCTGAATTTTGAGGGAACAGGGACAGCTTATAGTCACCGTTTCCATGTACCAGAGCGTTCTTTATCAGGTTTTCTATAATACGGATAAAAGCCTGACGATCCGCTTGTATCAGACATGGAGTATGAGCAATCTGCACGTCCGGTTCGCAGTTTTTGTTTAAAAAATCATTGTAAAACATTGAGATCGTATCTGCGAACAGATTGGCGGCATTTATTTTTTCGATGGTAAGAGGTAATTCCCCTGCTTCTATGCGGGTATAGAAAAACAGCTGATCCAGCATTTCGGTTAATGTATCGAGACGTTGTTCTATTATTTTGGCGTAGCTGCAGCGTTTTTGCATCGTTAACTGTTCGCTGCATAACATTTGTACATATCCTTTGGCAGAAGTCAGAGGCGTGCGGATATCGTGGGAAATACTGGAGATACTTTCCCGATAACTGTGATTTTCACGAAGCAGTTGTTCTTTGATCTGCCTGTTTTTTTCCAGCAGATGGTTTAATGCATCGATGACGTCTTGCGTCTGACCGATGTTTACGGCAGAAGAAAACAAAATATTCGTTTCTTCCTGCTGCGCAAGTTCCAGTTCTTTTAACAGATGTTTCATCTGCTTTTGATAGCAGTAAAGACGGACAGATAAGATGCCCGTCCAGACCAGCAACAATACAATGCCTAGGATCCATGGTGTTTTCATGCGATTTTGCTCCTGTTTTATCATAATGGAACCAAAGGTTACTTAATATCCGTATGATGAAAATGCCAGATACCAAGTCCGGTTGTCAGTACAAGCCAAAATAGTGCAATGAGTAAGGTTTCTGTGACATAGCTTGTAGATATTCCGTCTAAGGTACATTGAGACATTCTTGTCAAAGGCCAGAATTCGGAAGGGCTAATAGGACTGTCCGTAAATTGCATATCCAAAATGTTTAATAGAAGTGCAGGAAGCGATGCAGTACAGATGCCGAATGAGATTCCGGCAGCCATAGTTCTGCTGATTTCGCCAACTAATACAAAGATAGAAGAAATAGCTGCAATCGATAGCATTTGCAAACCGATATAGGCAGGCAGTTTTTTTAATAAGCCATCGGCAAAAGCGTCTGCCCCGATCAGCAAACGTCCGGTGATGAGTGTGGCTGCTGCGCCGGACATGGCAATTAGGATGGCGGCAAGGATAGCTACGAACAGCTTGGCAAGATAGACGGAGGAGCGGGAGCCACCTTTACCGACAATATTTTTTAACATGCCGCTTGTAAATTCTCTGATGACGAAAATACTAATAAAAATGGATATGATACAGCCTAAAACATCACCGGCAAAGATTTGCTGCATTAGATCCATAATATGGACAGTATCCCAGATGGAAGCGGATGAGGAGTTAATTTCTTCGTTATTCATCGAAACAATAACTCCTCCGGTTCCATTTTCCAGTTTCCCTTTTTGAATGTTGTCTGCAAGCAGCAGCATACTGTACATAAGAAGTGCAAATGCGGCTGCTGCAACAACACAAGAATAAAAACTTTTACTTTTCTTTAATTTATAAATTTCTGCATGTATGAAACAAAGCATGTTATTTTCCTCCCTAAATTTTAACCAATCTAATGACAATTTATTTTTCGTCTTCGGTGCTTCCAAGCAATTCCATGAAATAACCTTCCAGATCTTGACCTGCCAGATAGCTTTCGCGCAGACTGACACCGTTTTCAACAAGTGTCCGGTTAATTTCTGCGCTGTTTTCCAGATTTTCGAAAATACGCAGCATATCCGGCTGCGGTACGTCATAGTTATGGATGTGAAGCGTACGTTCTAAAATACCTGCAGCCTGTTCAGGACGGTCAACAGAAAGTTTAAGACATCTGCGGCAGCGTTGTTCCAGTTCGTTTGCATCAAATTCCTGAATGAAAGAGCCGTTTCGGATAATTCCATAATGGGTGGCGATTTTGGAAAGCTCTCCAAGAATATGGCTGGAGATCAGGATGGTAATCTGCTTTTCATGATTCAGCCGCAGCAGCAGATCACGGACTTCTATAATACCAGCCGGATCTAAGCCGTTGATTGGTTCATCCAGAATCAAAAAGTCTGGATTTCGCAGCAGTGCTATTGCGATTCCAAGGCGCTGCTTCATCCCCATCGAAAAATGTTTGGTTTTCTTTTTGCCGGTATCGGAAAGTCCGGTCACCTGCAGCAGTTCCCGGATTCTATTTTGATCCGGGATGCCAAGGCTGCGGCGAACCGTTTCCAAATTTTCTGCGGCGGTCATACCTGGGTACAGGCCGGGATTTTCAATAAGCGTTCCAATACGTATGCGCTGTTTTTCCAGGTTTTTAGAGCCAAACAGTGTCATAGAGCCTGCGCTTGGTGATGCAAGCCCTGCAGCCATACGCATAAACGTTGTTTTTCCGGCGCCGTTTTTTCCGATAAATCCGTAAATGCTGCCTTTTTCTACGTGCATATTCACTGCGTTGACAACTTTTGTGTGGCCATAGATTTTGGTGAGAGAATCGGTCTGTAATACATATTCCATAGCTGTTTCCTTTCTTTTGGTCATTCTGCAAGAATGATTTGGTATTTGTAACAGTTCAGATAACCCTTGAGACGGTTACTGGTATTTTTCTATGTGTACAGTATATTTGCCGGATTTTTAGAAACTTTAGGAAAAGTATTAAGAAAGTGTAAAGTTTTTACTTCATTTTAAATCCGATGCCCCATACGGTTTGGATATAAGTTTCATCCGGGTGAAGTTTTGCCAGTTTTTGGCGGATGTTGCTGATATGCACGTTGATAGCATTGTCCTCGCCTAAAAATTCTTCGTTCCATACAGATTCATAAAGATTGCCCTTTGTAAAGACTTTTCCGGGATTTTTCATTAAAAGCTCTAGGATCAGATATTCTCGTCGTGTCAGGGGAAGTTCGGTTTTACCGACAAAAACAGTGTAGCTTTCCGGGTACATGGTAAGATCCTTATAGCAGATAGCAACGTCCGTGCCGGTCTGCGGTTTACTGCGCCTTAAGACAGCTTCCAGCCTGGCAAGCAGCTCTTCGGTATCAAAAGGCTTTGTAATGAAATCATCAGCGCCGGCCCGCAACAGGGAGATTTTTGTAGAAACAGCGTCCTTTGCCGAAGCTACAAGAACAGCAGTTTGCGGGTAGTCTGTTTTCATTTTGGCAAGCAGTTCTTCTCCGGTTATGCCAGGAAGCATCAGATCCAAAATGACTGCCGCAGGCGGTTGTTTTTGGATGTATATGAGCGCTTCGGTACCGGAAAATGCCTGAATAGTGTCATAACCGTGTATAGATAACAATTCGTTTAGCATATGGTTGATATGGTCGTCGTCTTCAACGATCAGGATATAGGTTTGCAATGTTTTTACCTCTTTATTCTTTTAATGAAGATAATAAGCTTTTAAGAGGAGTTCGTCAATCTAAAAAATTCTGTTGTTACTTTTCACGGGGTGGGGTAAGTAATGAAGCAACAGTTTAGACAAAGTGTTGCTTTTTCTGGATTACCGGACGCCGGATGGT
>CAJTZX010000063.1 GCA_910584345.1 uncultured Eubacterium sp.
AAACCATTCCGCCAGGTGCAGAGTCGTTCGGGAATCCGTTAAGTAAATGACATTGATTCACACCAGGACTTTGCAGAGAATGCCCAGGCGGACAGACTTTGCAAAGTTCCGGTATAAAAGTAATTTAATATTGGCAGTTACTTGCAGAAAGCAGAATTATGCCATACCATTTACGGTTTTATATTTATAGAGCATTTCTGCATGATTTTGTTCTTCAATCTGAATATCTGCCAGTAATTTGCGCAGGCTTGGCTCAGAAAACTTGAAGACATTCGAGTTATATTCGGAAGAAACCATTTTTTCCGTACCGATGCAGTCGGTTGCAAGAAAGCAGTCGGTTTTCTTATCTTCATTATCGGTCAGTGCGCTGTAAGTTGCCTGTGGATTGTAATTTTTGCCGTCTCTGTCGTTACAGTTGCAAGTCGGCACATTACCGGAAAGTACTTTGCCGAGAGATTCATAATGTTCTTTTTCTTCTTTTTCCAGATTTTGGAACAGGTCTTTTAATACGGTATCTTTGGCTTCTTTGCCGTATCTGTTGTATTTTTCAATACAGCTTTGCTCTTGAGTCTGTAAATCTTTGATTGCGGTTGTTTCTTTTTCTGTTAAAATCATGTCTTTTTACCTCTTTCTTAATAATAACGTTTTATACAAGAAGTAGTATGTGAAAGATAGATTTTTTTATGTATGTAAAAATAATTTTTTTCCTGATTTACAAAAGTAATCTCCTGTTGTATAATCAACTGACATGATAAATTACAAAGTATCAGAGAAAATTTGAACACAGATTTTTTCGACAGTTTGCTAAACTGTTAACAAAATCTTCTCGCGAAAGGAGAAAACGACCATGCAGATACTACATAATATGACTGCTGTAATGGCCGCTGAACAGCATGGCATCAATGCAAGTAATTATCAGAAAAGCGCAAAAAAGCTGGGGAGCGGCTATCGTATTAACACTGCTGCAGATGATGCGGCACAGCTGAGTATTTCAGAAAAAATGCGGGCACAGGTCCGCGGACTTAACAAGGCAGTAAACAACGCAGAAGAAGGCGCGAGCTATATTCAGGTTGCGGACGGGGCCATGAACGAAATACACAGTATGCTGCATCGGATGCGGGAATTATCCATCCAGTCTTTAAATGACACGAATACGCCGGAAGACAGAATGGCAATGGCGATGGAAATGGATAAACTTCAAACAGAAATAGACCGGATTGACACAAACACCTACTACAATAATCTGCCCGTATTTCAGGAACATGAACCTTCTTATTACCAGTTGGAAGGAAACCGGGTATGGGCTTCGAATCAGCAGCATTCGATTGTAGCGCCGGATAACAGCCTGAATATTCATCTGCCAGCCGGTGAATTTAGTCCGGACACTTATACGATTACAGTGCCGGAAGGCATTTATACGACACAGGAATTGATTGATGAGATTGACGACGCATTTGCAGAAATGCAGCCTTCAAATCCAGGCTTTGTAATGGAATATTTACAGGACGGACGCTGCAGCTTGAACTTTGAAGGAGAAGATGGAAAACCGACCAAGATCGATTCCATAGACGGCAGTCTGGCTTATTTGATTTATGACTGCTATAACGGGCTTTCATCAACAAGTTTATTAGGCACGACTGCATTTCAGGGAAATTGGCCGTTAAAAATCACATTCGGTCAGAATGATGAAATGATGTTTCAAATCGAACCGACGGATGGTTCACCGTCTACACCGGTTACACTTAAAATACCACCCGGACAGTATTCACGGTCTGAAATGATTAAGCTGCTGAATCAAAAGCTGGCGGCTTATCCAGATGTGGAGGCAAAGGAGTACGGTAATAACTGTATTCAGATTACAGGAGGATATGATAACAATATAACCGGGCTGAAAGGGAATATGTTTAAGCTGGAGCTTGGATCGGAACATAAATATACGTCAGTATTTTATGACAATATCCGGCATGGGACATCGATTGGCACATCTGCATATATTATAGGAAAGGCGTATTACAATCCGGTCTATACAAATAAAATTAAAATAGATACGACAAACAACCAGTTAAAATTTGATTATAATGGAAAACCAATTATAGTAACGATACCGCCTGGTGACTATATTATAGATAATATTAACAATACAGATCCGGATAATTTAACGTATGTACTGAATGAAGCTATCACAAATACTGCGGGAGCAGATATTTCTGTCAAGGCGTATAATACGACTGATAATATTAATGAAGTATATACCAGCTACAAGTATTTGGAAATGACAAGTGAATCGACAGGCCGTGGTATTGAGTTTAAATTTGATATGACAGGAGTATATGGAAATACGTATCGGTCTTTGTTTGAAACAACAAATTATGATTTTAACTGGCAGCCTTCTTATTATCCCGGAAAGATGCATATTACAGGGGCGGCTGATCTGAGCGGAAAGATTGAGATTATCAATGGTGCGAATACTTTGTCTTTGTCGGTAAACAAATCACCGGAATTTACGATAACGATTCCTCCGGGGACTTATAATTCTCTGGCGGATCTGGTTAAGGAACTGAATCATCAGCTGCCGGCCGGACAGAAAGGGGTTATTGAGTTTGCAGCATCGGGTAACAGGCTGCTGATAAAACCGTTGTCCAGCAGCGTCAGCAGTCTTGAATTTGGCAATACTTCGGGAGCATATAAGCAGCTGTTTACCGGAATGACAGAAGAAGCAAAAGAGATGTATCTGACTGCGAAGGGAAAAGAACATTATAACCAGGGAGCGACAGCGCCGGACGTTATGGATATGGCATCTGTTACGCTTACAGATGATATTCCAAATGGCAGTACTGTGATAGACAGCAGCAATAATTACATGGAATTAACTCTGAACGGTTCTTACATTTACGTTACATTAGATCCAGGAACATATACAAGAGCAGGATTAATTGACCAGCTTAATAAAAAGTTTACAGAAAACGGATTTCAAGTAGAGGCTTCTTTGACAGGCAATCGGTTAACGCTTACTACTACGTTAACTGGTACCACGAGGGATCTGTCACTGACAGTAGATACAAGACGCGGCAGTGCATGGAAAGCATTTGTAGGAACGGAGCCGGTTATGGCCGGGCCTGACATGCCTGGGTTTGCACAGCTATATGGCAATCATAAGTTTTCAAATATTACGTTAGATAATACAAATAATAATTTTGAATTTGAATTGACCGATGGAACAACATGCAGCGTGACATTGCCTGCGCAGGCTTATACGATAAAGGAACTGGCAGATGCGCTTCAAGTTGTTATAGATTCGCAGATCGGAGCCGGAAAGATAAAGATTACAAATAACAGCGGGACACTAAAGATGGAAGCTATCGCGATCAATGGGAATTTTGAGGATCCCGCAATTCAAAACAGTGGTTTTTATAAGGAAGTATTTGGAAAAACGATTGTCGGCTCACATAAAGGAACGCCGATCAATCAGGAAGGAACGCATGATTATGACGAAGCTTTTATCGTGGGGAGAAATGATATCACAAGCAGCCCGATTGAAATTGTAAACGGCATGAACGACAAATTTATCATTGATCTTACCTATAAAAGCCGCCCATCCGATCCAAAGAAAGACTATACGAAATCGTTGGAGGTAACGATACCGCCTGGCACTTATACCGGAAGCCAGATAGCAAATCTGCTGACGCCAGCATTAAATGCGCAGCTGGCCGCAAATAATATTACCGGATTTGAATTAAAAGCCGAAGTCGGAGGACATAATACCGGAGTTTCCGGTTCTATTGACTCCAAAGCTTTGCAGATTACGCTTTTGGAAGCAACTCAGCCGGGCGGAGGCACACAGACGATAGATTCTGCGCCGGGCAGTTATATTTTAGACGGCGTACGCGGCAGCGCTGCAAGCTCCATTTTTTATAAGACAAGTGGGAAACCGCAGCCTTCGTATGTGACAGGGGCTCAGAATATTACCGGCGGCGTAATTCTTCCGCCTGGTAAAAATATGCTGACATTAAAAGCAGACGGTGTGCAGTATAGCTATACATTTCCAAAGGACTTTTATAATGCGAATGAATTGGTTGATTTTTTAAATGATAAATTTGAACATGGAGATGATACCGGACAGACCGTACCGTTGGTAGCTTCTTTGGAAGACGGACGGCTGAAATTTACGTATAAGGTTATCGGCAATCATACGATTACAGAAATCGGCGGCAGCGCCAAAGGAATTGTATTTTATTGTGAAAACGGCCGGAAAAGTCAGGACAGATTTATGCTGCAGGTTGGCGCACTTGGACATCAGGGCTTAGAGCTGCCAAGGCTGCGTGTCGGGACTGCAGCGCTGAAAATAAACTCTATTACGATCACAAAGCCAAAGTATGCAGAAAAAGCGCTGCGGCGTTTAGATGAAGCGATTGATATGCTTAGTGCCAAACGAAGTACTTACGGCGCGTTGCAAAACCGTATTGAGCATTTGAATGCAAATAACCGTAATACTTCTGAAAATGTCCAGGCTAGTGAGTCCAGAATGCGTGATGCGAATATGGCCGCGGAAATGGTAGAATATTTAAAGCACCAACTTTTGACACAGGTATCTGAATCTGTGCTTGCACAAGCGAATCAGCTGCCGAACAGACTGTTAAATCTTCTTCAATAGTTTTGAAATGAAAATGTTATACCCTATCTGAACACGATGATAAAATGTTACTGTAAGCGTGCATGATGTACGGTAACAAATGCAGGATGGTTCAGATAGGGTGTCTTTTTGTCTTGTATGATCTGGAAAAATTTTTCTTAAATATGTTGTTGCAGTATAGGGAAAAAGAGGATAAAATAAAAGAAACAGCCTGAAAGGAGGAGTTGCTATGAGTATACAGACGATTTATATGACCTGTATGATAGGCGGGATTTTATTGTTGCTGTCGTCGATTGTTTTCAGTGCGGCAGATGATTTTTTTGACTTTGCAGCATTTGATTTATTCAGCGTAGATCTGGGTGATTTTGATCTGGATATTTTGCCGATTTCCATGAAATCACTTTGTCTGGCGGCAACGGTTTTCGGAAGTGTCAGCCTGCTGCTGTTGGATCAGCCTGCGGTAAAACGGCATGTGATCGCAGGTGTGTGCGCATACATAGGCGCGTTTATTGTGCAGAATATTACCGGATTTTTAAAAAATCATCAGTCAGAAGCGGACACAATGGAGAGCATCTGCAGCCGCAGCTATGTGGTGAATGTATCTATACCGGAAAACGGATATGGTTCTGTAGCAAGCTCGGAACAAGACCGATCGGTAATTACTCTGACAGCAAAATCCCTGGACGGCAGTGCGATTCCTGCGGGGACACAAGTCAATATTGTCAATATCGCGGATCATGTTGCAATTGTTATGAAGTTGTAAACCAAATGCTGCCGTAACTGCCTGCGTCTACGTATGAGGCAACAATAGAAACAGTCATGCAGGAACGGCTGTGTACCATCAGACAAGGAGGATAAAAAGATGTCGATGAATGAATTATTGCCAATCATTGCAATTCCACTTGTAATTGTCTTAGTGCTGATTGCTATTTTCTCTATGTGGAAAAAAGTTCCTCAGGATAAAGCCGGAGTCATTACAGGATTAAAACGGCGTGTGATTACCGGCGGAGGCGGTCTGTTGATTCCGGGAGTGGAGCGGATTGATTACATATCCTTAGGCAATATGCCTCTGCGTGTAGATACAAGAGGAAGCTTGTCTTCGCAGGGTGTGCCGATTTCTGTCAGTACAACAGCTGTTATTAAGGTACGCAACTCTCCGGATGCGATATTAACAGCGATCGAACAGTTTACCGGAAAGAACGAGCAGGAAATTATTAAAAATATTATGTCTACGGCAACCGCCGTCTTAGAAGGAAAATTACGTGAAATTATAGCAACAATGACGGTTGAAGATTTGTATCAGAAAAGAGAAGCGTTTTCCAGCCAGGTTCAGGAAGTTGTCGGCACGGAGCTTGGAAATATGGGGCTGGAAGTTAAGAATTTTACAATTACAGATATTTCAGATGAAAACGGATATATTGAAGCATTGGGCGAAGGTATGATTGCGCAGCGAAAAAAAGATGCTGAGATTCAAAAGTCCGAAGCGAAACGGGAACAGGATGAACGTACTTCTGAAAATATAAAAATCGGTGAGCAGGCAAAACTGGAAGCGGCTACAGCGATCAAACAGGCAGAAAAGGAGAAGCAGGTTGCAGAAGCCCGCTATCAGAAAGAAATCAGTACTGCGAACGCGGAAGCTGAGCTGGCACATGATATCCAGCGGAAAAAGACGCAAAAAGAAGTGATTCAGGCAGAGATGGACGCAGAGCTCATTCGCCAGCAAAGGCAGAAAGACATTGCAGAAGCGCAAATTCAGGTACAGATTACACAAGCTCAGAAAAATACCGAACTTGCAGAACAAAGAGCGTTGGAAAAAGAAAAACAGCTGCTTTCTGATGTAGTAAAGCCTGCCGAAGCAGGAAGAAAGAAATTGGAGCAGGAATCAGAAGCAGACAAATATGCGGAGATTAAAAAAGCTGAAGCGGAGGCAGAGAAAAAGAAAATTGACGCACTTGCAGAAGCGGAAGCAATTAAAGCAAGAGCGGTAGCAGAAGCACAGGCGATAGAAGCAAAGGCAAAAGCAGAGGCCGAAGCAATCGCAAGGAAAGGAAACGCGGAAGCAGAAGCTAAAAAAGCATCCCTGCTTGCAGAAGCGGAAGGTTTGGAGCGTAAGGCAGAGGCTATGCAGAAGTTAAACAGCGCGGGTGTCATCCAGATGGTTATTGACAAGCTGCCAGAGATGGCAAGTGCAGTTGCGCAGCCATTGACCGCGATTGATAAGATTTCGATTATTGATGGAGGAAGCGGAGAATCAGGCGTATCCCAGATGGGCAGCTATGTTCCGTCTCTGCTTGCCAAGACAATGGAAACGGTAAAAGAAACGACCGGATTTGATATGCTGGATGCTATGAAGGCGAATACGATTCAGGCGCAGACAGAGCGGAATATTAAAGTGGAAGGTGTGACGGCGCAGGAGCCGGTGAAAAACAGCTGAACTATTTTGCACAATTCGCTTAAGGCTATTTTGGGAAAGGGAGCAGAGAGTGCTCCCTTTTCTTACAAAATATAAAAAGACAAAGAAAGACATAGAATCCATACCAGCTGCATACATTGTAATAACAACGATTGCAGGGGTTTCTTTTGAAAAATTATATTGAAGAACGAGCGGTTGAAATCGCAAATTATATTATACAATACAATGCCACTGTGCGCCAGGCAGCGAAGAAATACGGAATCAGCAAGTCGACAGTACATAAGGACTGCACAGAAAGATTAGCGCAGGTAAATCCTGCATTAGCCGCTGAGGTCAGAAAAGTTCTGGATGTAAACAAATCAGAACGCCATATTCGCGGCGGACTTGCTACAAAAGAAAAATATCTTCATCAACATTATATATAAATATCAACATGGTTACATAAGAGGATTGGAATATGGATGAAAGCAGGAAAGAAGAAGCGAGCATTTCCATTAATGATATGGAATATCTTCCGGTGACAAAAGGTGTCAAAGAGAGTATGCGGGTACAAAAGACGGAATATATCCGCCAGCAGATGCGCAGACGTCAGGAGAGTGAAGATGCGCTGATGGCACAGCTTTTGGAAGAACAGCGTGTGATAGACGGACTGCAGAGAAAAATCAATGAAAATCTGGAACAGACAGAGGAGTCAAGCAAATATAATCAAGAGTTTAAGGAAAGCATGAATGCACAGATTTATGCCCTGCATGGAATCTCAGAGGATAAACTGGAGGGCATGAGGGAATATAAGAATGCTTATTATCAGGGCAGTGCATTTTCACTGTTTCTGCTGTCAGCGGCGATGATTCTTTTATGTGGAATACTGCATGGTTTCCAGTCGGAAATCTGTGTATTTATGCTGGCATATACAGGGGTGGAAGGCGCTTTGTTAGCACAGGAAAACAAACGCTGGAAAATGGTGGACTTGTTGTGTAAGTGTTTGTATCTCATGATGTTTCCGATGATGATGGTTATGTTTGTTTGCTATGAGCTGGGCTATTCGGAATATGAGTTATTTATGCCGTATGCGACGGTTTTGGGAGCGGGAATACTTGTTTTTGCAGTAATTTCTTATTTCCTTTACAACCCTTACCGGAATGTAAAGAAAAAAGTACGTGAAGCGAAGAATCATATAGAAGATATTGAGAAAATTGCAAGACGAGAAGTTCGTAAAAACGAGAAGACGCGTTTAAAACAAGAAAAGAAAATGCATAAGCAGCTGAAAAAAGAGGACAAGCAGCAGGAGAGAATGCTAAAAAAGAGAGAACGGAGACGGCCTCTGAGAGAATTATTTGGAACGTTAAAAGAAAAAACTGCACCATACATTCCTATTGGTAAATATTGGAACAAGGAAGATGTTCTAAAGGAACAGAACGTGAGTTTTTATGAAAAGGAGGAAGATGCGCAGGAAGCACAAGCAGCAGATTCGGGACTAGCGAACGCCGAAAATCGTACAGAGAAGCGTACGACAGATTTGGAAGGAACGAATGCGGAAATTTAAAGCAGGAAGAGTGAAAAGGTAATATTTTCACCTTCGTTCGGCTGTAATAATGAAAATATAATATCTGTAATACATATCAAATCGGACAAGCCGATGATAAGTATTTGCAAAGAAAAGTAGAGTCGTTCCCAGAAACGGATCAGAAAGGGGCCTGCCCATTTGATCCATAAAACTCCAACGATACCAAATCCAAGCGCAGAATAAAGACAGATATATCCGGCAATATTCATTGGATATCCGCTATAGTCCCAGTATTTCCGGTGAAATATATGCCAAAGGAACCAGCCGGTAATGAATTCTGTCAGACAGCCGCCGAACATGCAGAGAAAGAAAACGCGTAGATCTTTGAAAAATTGACTGCTGGTTTTGCTTAAGCTCTTTTTTTGCTGATGGCTGCGAATAGAAACGATCGAGCATGATTTTGTAAATATTTTCTTTGCCCGCTGTGGGAACACAGACACAAGCAGTGTTCGCTGATTACGAAGCGTATGCGTTATCAGCTGGCATAGGCGGGTATAAATAGGGCTGTCATAAAAATGCTGTGGATAATTTGCGTTTTGTAAGTGTGCATAAGTGATTATAACAGTAATTCTTTTTTGATAAAAAAAGATAGACAGCAAAACAGCACCGACACCGTAAACGGGCAGATATGGGCCGTATAAAAATCCTCGGTTCACAAAGCGTTGTTCTTTTATAAGAAAAATCAGTACTTCCCATAGCCATCCGCCAATGGCAACGGTAAGTCCAATAAAATGATATAATAGTATCGAAGCGATTCGTTGTTTTTTTATCATAAAATTTTTCATAAGATCATTATGGCTGTAAAAAAAAGAAATATACATGGAAAAAGGGACATAAATCTCTTACAAAGAGCAAACATTAGTGATATTGACCAAAAAAATCAATTCATATCTGTGTATTTTCAACGAAATTTAAATATATTGCAAAAAAGGGACACGAGTCCTATCTGGAATTTGGGACATATGTCATCATATGCTTATGAGCTGGTTCCAAATCTGACATCAGGATACTGGCACAAAAATAAACAAAGGGAGGATATTAATTCATGAAAAAGAAAATTTTAGCAGTACTGCTTGCAGGGATGATGGCGTTTTCTATGACTGCATGCGGTTCCGGTGGAGAAAATGCGGATAATAACAAAAACACCTCTGATGAAGGTGCAGCAACCGGTGATGAATCGAATGACAGCAAAGCGGATGATGGTGAAAATAAGGACGAGGGAAGCTCAGATGAAGGCGGTGAAGCTACTCCTGCATCGGATATGAATATTGCAATGATTACAGATTCCGGTGATATTACAGATCAGAGTTTTAATCAGACCACTTATGAGACAAGCAAGGCATGGGCGGAGAAAAATAGTATACCGTTTACATACTACAAACCGGACAGTGATTCGGATGAAGCCAGAAATGCAAGTGTAGATCAGGCGGTTGCTGGTGGTGCAAATGTGCTTTTGATGCCGGGATATATGTTCGCAGCATCAGTTGTTGCAAAAGCTGAGATGTATCCGGATGTTAAATTTGTTGCTTTAGACGTAGGCGCAGGCGACCTTTTGGAAAAAGGTGTTGGAGAAGGATATGATTACAATCCGGATAATTACAATGTAAAAGAATATTATCATTCAGATAACGTATACTGTTGTACATATCAGGAAGAGTTGTCCGGTTATATGGCAGGCTATGCAGCAGTAAAACTAGGTTATAAGCATCTTGGATTTTTGGGTGGTATGTCCGTACCGGCAGTTACCCGTTTTGGATATGGATATTTGCAGGGAGCAGATGCAGCGGCAAAAGAGCTTGGCATTGAAGGTGAAGTAGAAGCAGAATATGTATGCGGTGGACAGTTCTATGGGGATGCCGATATTACAGCGGCGATGGATACATGGTATGGTACAAAAGGTGTAGAAGTTGTATTTGCATGCGGCGGCGGTATCTTTACATCTGCAGTAGAGGCAGCAGTAAAAGCAGATGGAAAAGTGATTGGTGTTGATTCCGATCAGTCTCCGATTATCGATCAGTCAAAAGAAGGTCTGACAGTTACCTCAGCAATGAAGGGGCTTGCAACAACTGTGGATACAGTTCTTACGGAGATTCAGGCTGGAAACTGGAATAATTACGCAGGAAAGATTGATAATCTTGGTCTTGTTTCTGAAAATCCGGAAGAGAACTTTGTACAGCTTCCAATCAGCACTACACAGTGGGGCGAAGGATTCTCAGAAGATGACTATCGTACACTTGTCAAAGCGATGTTCAATGGAGAAGTAAAAGTATCCAATGATATTACGGCATTACCGGAAACATCTATTAAAGTAAACGATTACGGCAGCATTAAATAACAAAAGAATATGACTATAACAGCAGAGGGAGCGGGGCTTACCTGCTCCTTTTTGATACAATTTCTTAATAAAAATGCCAAAAAACGAGAGGAGGTAAGTAAAGGATGGCTGAGTATGCAATTGAAATGTTGAACATCACAAAAAGATTTCCGGGTATCATTGCAAACGATAATATCACTTTACAATTAAAAAAAGGCGAGATTCATGCGCTGCTTGGAGAAAATGGCGCAGGAAAATCTACTTTGATGAGCGTACTGTTTGGACTGTATCAACCGGAAGAAGGTGAGATTCACAAAGACGGAAAAAAAGTGACGATTAATAATCCGAACGACGCCAATGATTTGGGAATAGGAATGGTTCATCAGCATTTCAAACTGGTGGAATGCTTTAGTGTATTGGATAACATTATTCTTGGCGTTGAGACGACAAAAGGGGGATTTTTGCAAAAAGAGGAAGCTCGCAAAAAGGTTGTAGCGCTTTCTGAAAAATACGGATTGGCAGTGGATCCAGATGCTTTGATCGAAGATATTACCGTCGGTATGCAGCAAAGAACAGAGATATTAAAAATGCTCTATCGGGACAACGAAATATTGATTTTTGATGAACCGACAGCTGTTCTTACGCCACAGGAGATTCAGGAGCTTTTAACGATTATGAAAAATCTGGCGGCAGAAGGGAAAAGTATCCTGTTTATTACGCATAAACTGGCAGAAATTATGCAGGCAGCAGATACATGCAGCGTAATACGAAAAGGAAAATACGTAGGAACTGTGCAGGTCAAAGATACGACGCCGGAAAAACTATCTGCCATGATGGTAGGGCGGGACGTAAATTTTGTCGTAGAGAAGAAACCGTCGCAGCCAAAAGATGTAGTGCTAGATATTAAAGGAATGACCGTTGCATCGAAACATCATAAAAATAATGCAGTCAACAATGTATCGCTGCAAGTACGTAGAGGAGAGATTGTATGTATTGCAGGCATTGACGGCAACGGCCAGACAGAGTTTGTCTATGGGCTTACCGGGCTGGAACCGCTGGTAAACGGTACGATTTCGATGAATGGGAAAGATATTACGAATCTGCCGATTCGTGAGCGTTTGACTTCCGGTATGAGCCATATTCCGGAAGACCGTCATAAACATGGGATGGTACTGGATTATACTTTAGAAGATAATATTGTGCTGCAAAGGTATTTTGAACCGCAGTTTACAAGTAAGTTTGGATTTTTAAAACGGAAAGAAATCCGTGAGTATGCAAACCGATTAATCCAACAATATGATGTACGTTCCGGGCAAGGGCCGATTACGAAAGCGAGAGCGATGTCCGGCGGAAATCAGCAAAAAGCAATTGTAGCCAGGGAGATTGATAAAAATCCGGAACTGCTTGTAGCCGTGCAGCCGACACGAGGGTTGGATGTAGGTGCGATTGAATATATCCACAAACAGCTGGTGGCGCAAAGAGATGCCGGAAAAGGGGTACTGCTTGTAAGCCTGGAACTGGATGAGGTTATGAATGTTTCAGACAGGATTCTTGTCATGTACGAAGGGGAGATTGTGGGAGAATTTGACCCGAAAACAGTAACCGTTGAAGAACTGGGTCTTTACATGGCAGGATCGAAGAGAAAGGGGGTAAGCAGATGAATCAGAAGCAAAAAAAAGAATCCCTTTTAAGAAACGGTGGTTTTCAAACGATTATAGGTTCACTGCTCTGTATCATTATCGGCCTGCTGGTCGGATATGTCGTATTATTGATTATTAATCCAAGCGGGGCGGGAAACGCAATCGTTGCGATATTAAAAAACTTTTTATATTATCCGAGTGCGGCTGCAGCAAAAATGTATTTTGGGACAACACTTGTAAAATCTTCTGCGCTGCTTATGTGTTCCTTATCTGTATTGTTTGCATGGAAAGTAGGGTTGTTTAACATTGGGGCTGCGGGACAGTATGTGATTGGTGTGGGGGCCTGCCTTTACTGCGGACTGAAATGGGGAATGCCTTGGTATATCTGTCTGATTGCTGCAGTTGTGACAGCAGCGATCGTTGGCGGTATTTCCGGTGCGCTGAAAGCGTATTTTAATGTAAATGAAGTTATTTCATGCATTATGCTGAACTGGATTGGCCTTTATAGTGTCAATATGCTGCTTACAAATGTGAAAGAACAGTCGACACCTTATACAAAACCGCTTTCCAGTACAAACAAAAGCGCACTGCTTCCAAATATGGGGTTAGATCAGCTGTTTTCTAAAAACCAGTTTGTTACGATCGGTCTGCCCTTGGCAATCTTGATGGCAGTACTTGTTTGGATCGTACTGGAGAAGACAAAATTCGGTTATGAATTAAAAGCTACCGGTATGAATAAAAACGCGGCAAAATATTGTGGAATGCGGGAGAAAAGAAATATCATTTTAACGATGGTAATTGCCGGGGGACTGGCCGGATTTGGAGCAGGGATTTTCTATCTGACCGGTATTGAACAGTGGATGGTACAGCAGACGTCGGTTCCGGCGATGGGATTTAATGGAATTGCGGCAGCATTTTTAGGCGGTTCCAATCCAATCGGAGCAGTATTTTCCTCGTATTTTATCCAGCACATTACAAGCGGCGGTACGTATGTGGATAAGACGATGTATTGTTCCCAGATATCAGATCTGATCTCCGCGTTTATTATTTATTTGTGCGGCTTTGTGCTTTTCTTTAAAGTATGGCTGAACCGGTATTTGGATAAAAAAGACGAGAAACGGAAAGGGGGCGCAGCATAATGTTGTTATTGATTCAGTATACGTTAATCTTTGCTTCCGTACTTGTGCTGGTGGCGCTGGGCGGATGCTTTTCCGAACATGGTGGTGTTATTAACATTGGACTGGAAGGCATTATGGTAATTGGCGCTCTTGGTGGTGCATTGACAATGAAATACCTTCCGGCAGGAATGCCTGCAGCAGTTGTGATTTTGCTAGTAATATTCGCATGTGTATTATGCGGCATGATTTTTTCATTGTTGTTAGGTGTAGCTGCGATTAAATTTAATGCAGACCAGACATTAGTCGGCACAGCATTAAATCTTTTGGCTCCTGCAGCAGCAGTCGTTCTTGTCAGAGCGATCAATACAGCTGAAAGCGTAGATAATGTGTCTTCTACGGTTGCATATGGACAGGCGAAAAAAGCATTTATTATGAATATCGGGGGATTTGAATTTAATTGGTTTATGCTCATTGCACTGCTTGTACTGATTGCGGCGTATGTTGTATTGTATAAGACAAAATTTGGCTTAAGACTTTGTGCATGTGGGGAACATCCGCAGGCGGCAGATTCGGTAGGTATCAACGTATATAAAATGCGTTATGCAGGTGTTTTAATTTCCGGTGCGTTGGGAGGACTTGGCGGACTTGTGTATATTACAGCAGGCGTAAGTGAATGGAAATTTGAAAACGGCGTCGCTGGGTTTGGATTTTTGGCTTTGGCGGTTATGATTTTTGGACAATGGAGGCCGGTAAATATTGGGCTTGCAGCTTTGCTATTTGGTTTGTTCCGTGCCTTATCAAACGTTTATACGGGGTTTGATGCATTGGTTGCCCTGAAACTGCCTAGTACGGTTTATAATATGCTGCCATATATTATTTCGCTAATCGTGCTTATTTTTGTATCAGGCAAATCAAGAGCTCCGAAAGCAGAGGGCATTCCATATGATAAAGGTCAGCGTTAAAGGTCAGACAAAAACAAAAAGGTAACGATGGATACAAAAATAGAAGTAATAGAAAAAACAGAAGAAACAGAGTAACAGTTCAACGGTTATCTGAACTGTTACGAAATCAGAACAATAAAGAGATTATATGAAAAAGCAGGGAAAGGAGATCAGATATGAAGAATTATTCTGAGGATGCAAGCAGACAGTATCATATTCAGGTAGCGCATGGCGAAGTTGGCCGTTATGTGATTATGCCAGGAGATCCAAAACGCTGTGAAAAGATTGCACAATATTTTGATAATCCGATATTAATTGCAGATAACAGGGAGTATGTTACTTATACCGGAACGTTGGATGGGGTAAAAGTCAGTGTGACTTCTACTGGTATCGGTGGCCCGTCGGCATCTATTGCAATGGAAGAGCTGTATCGGTGCGGTGCGGATACGTTTCTTCGGATTGGAACATGCGGAGGGATGCAGACAGAAGTAAAAAGCGGAGATGTTGTCATTGCCACAGGTGCGATTCGGATGGAAGGGACGAGCAAAGAATATGCACCGATTGAATTTCCGGCAGTGCCGGATCTGAATGTAACAAATGCTTTGGTAGCCGCTGCATCGAAAAAAGGATATTCATTTCATACAGGGGTCGTACAGTGCAAAGATGCTTTTTACGGTCAGCATGAACCGGAGACAAAACCGGTCAGCTATGAATTGATGAATAAATGGGAAGCATGGAAAAGACTTGGCTGCCTGGCGTCTGAAATGGAATCTGCAGCATTGTTTGTAGTAGCAAGTTATCTGCATGTGCGGACAGGATCTTGTTTCCTTGTCGTTGCCAATCAGGAGAGAGAAAGACTGGGGATGGACAACCCGGTAGTACATGATACGGATATGGCGATTCAGGTAGCGGTAGAAGCGATTCGCAATCTCATACAAAAAGATCAGCAAAAAGCATAACTGCGGCCTGCACTCACTATGGGCTCTAACCGTGAAGTGCATTTCACAAACAGCAGTTTTGTTATAGTTGAAAAGAATTGTAAAACAGAAAAACAGGAGGTTTTAAACATGAATGCAGGAGAAGTTTTAAAACATGTAGATCATACATTATTGCAGCAGACGGCTACTTGGGATGAAATCAGGCAGATATGCGATGAAGCGATGGAATATCAAACAGCATCGATATGTATTCCGCCCAGCTATGTAAAACAGGCAGCTGATTATGTGCAGGGAAAGGTATCCGTCTGTACAGTGATTGGTTTTCCAAACGGATATATGACTACGAAAACGAAAGAATTTGAAACTAAAGATGCGATCGCAAATGGTGCGTCAGAAATTGATATGGTCATTAATATCGGCTGGCTGAAAGACAAAAAGTATGATGATATTCAAGAGGAAATCCGTATCTTAAAAACAGCCTGCGGGGATAACATTTTAAAAGTGATTATTGAGACATGCCTTTTAACGGATGAAGAGAAAGTAAAGATGTGTGAGATTGTGACAAAGGCAGGAGCAGATTATATTAAGACATCGACAGGATTTTCCACAGCAGGAGCGACGTTTGCAGATGTTAAATTATTTGCGCAAAATATCGGCGCTGACGTAAAAATAAAGGCTGCAGGAGGAATTTCATCGATGAATGATGCCGAACAGTTTCTTGAGTTAGGCGCAGATCGTCTTGGAACAAGCCGAATGATTAAAATAGTGAAAAATGAGAATGCATCGGGCTATTAAAGTTAGGAGACAGCCATATGGAAAAAGATTTGATAATAAAAATGATTGAGCTTGCAATGAAACAGCTTCAGTTTTCCTATACCCCATATTCCGGATTTAAAGTCGGAGCTGCATTATTAACGAAAAGCGGAAAAATATATACAGGCTGCAATATTGAAAATGCAGCTTATACACCGACGAATTGTGCGGAAAGGACGGCTTTTTTCAAAGCGGTCAGTGAAGGGGAACGGGAATTTCAGGCTATTTGTGTCGTAGGCGGAAAAGATGGAGTGTTGACAGATTATGCGGCTCCGTGCGGCGTCTGCAGACAGGTGATGATGGAATTTTGTGACCCGCAGCAGTTTCAGATTATACTTGCGACAGCAGCAGACCATTATGATGTGTTTACATTACAAGAGCTGCTTCCACAAGGTTTTGGGCCGGCGAATCTGAATGAAAATTAAGGAGATGGAAAAGTGCGCGAATATAAAAGAATTTTTGTTATTGTTCTGGATTCCCTTGGGATCGGGGCAATGCCCGATTCTCCAAAATTCGGGGATTCGGGGGTAGATACTTTTGGCCATATTTTGGATAAAATGGGAACGTTAGAAATACCGAATCTGCAAAAATTGGGCATGTTGAATTTGCATTCTGCAGGAAAAATGCATGGGGTTGATCGCCCGATAGGCCGTTATATGCGTTTGGGAGAAGCAAGCAACGGCAAAGATACGATGACCGGACATTGGGAAATGATGGGAATTAAGACAGAAAAGCCATTTCAGACATTTACGGATACGGGATTTCCGCCTGAGCTGATTGCGGAGCTGGAAAAGCAGTGCGGAAAAAAAGTGATCGGCAATAAAAGCGCCAGCGGCACGGAAATTATTGAAGAACTCGGCGAAGAGGAGATTCAAACCGGAGCCATGATCGTTTATACATCTGCAGATTCCGTGCTGCAGATTTGTGGGAATGAAGAGACATTTGATCTGGATAATTTGTATCGATGCTGTGAGATAGCAAGAGAAATTACGATGAAAGATGAGTGGAGAGTCGGACGTGTCATCGCAAGGCCATATATCGGTAAAAAGAAGGGGGAATTTAAACGCACAAGCAACCGACACGATTATGCATTAAAACCAACCGGGCCGACAGTGCTGAATGGTTTAAAAGATGCCGGATATGATGTGATCGGGGTTGGAAAAATCAATGACATTTTCTGCGGCGAGGGAATTACGCAGACTTATCATTCGGATAGTTCCGTACACGGGATGGAGCAGACGATTGATATTTGCAAAAGCGATTTTCATGGACTATGTTTTGTCAATCTTGTAGATTTTGATGCGTTATGGGGACACCGCAGAAATGTGGAAGGTTATGGAAGGGAAATTGAGAAATTTGATAAAAATCTGGGTGTCCTGCTGGAAGAACTGAAAGAAGATGATCTGCTCATACTGACGGCAGACCATGGTAATGACCCATCTTATACTGGCACCGATCATACGAGAGAATATGTTCCGCTAATTGCTTATTCAAAAAAAATGTCTGGTGGGGGAGCTTTGAAAAATGAAGATACCTTTGCAGTAATTGGCGCTTCTGTTGCAGAGAATTTTGGAATTGCGATGCCGAAAGGTACGATTGGCAGATCTATTTTGGAACAATTTGTATCACCATGAAATGTTTGATAAGCAGTATGTTCTCCTGTTGGCATTTGCGGGAAACATTTGAGTCAGGAAAATATTGAGCTACAGATACGGAATGAAACATCAGCTGCAGGAAAGACGGCCGGATGACAGAAAAGTGACGTAAAAAATGATGTTATCGTACATGGTTTCGGATGTGCGGTAACGAAAGGAGAACAAGTATGAAGCATAAACCTTTATATGATGCGTTGCCATTTCTAAATAACATCGACAGAGAAAAGCAGGAGCAGTTTCAGGAATACTTTAAAAGTGCGCCGCTGTGGCTGTTTGATGCGTTAATAATCGATGAACTGAAAAAGGGAGAGGTCTTTGTCAGAGAAGGTGAGCCGGCAGATACTATATTTTTCATTGGGAGAGGCATTATAGAAGCTACCGATTACCGTGTTTATGGGACACCGTATGACTATATGCAGTTTGATAAACTGTATGCTTTTGGCGGTATGGAATTTGTCATGGATTTGGATGTATATAAAACAACACTGCGGACGATCACGGAATGTATAGCTGTGAAGCTTTCCCGGTCAAAATTTGAGAAATGGATGTACTCTGATATCCGTGCAATGAAGTATGAGGCAAAACTGGTCGGTGAATATTTGCTGAGAGAAGGACGGAACAGCAGGATATTTTTGTTTCTGCAAGGTTCGGACAGGCTGGCGATGTTGTTCGTAGACCGTTTTGAAAGATATGGCAAAAATGGAATGTTGTATATTAAGGGAAACAGGCAGAACCTGGCGGATGAAACAGGACTTTGTGTAAAAAGCATCAGCAGAAGTGTGAAAAAATTTTTAGAGGATGATTTGATTACAAAAGAGGGCAATAAAATAGTCATTAATCAAGATCAATACAATCGGTTAAAGAAAATTGTTTCTTTAAAAATTGACTTGGATTAGTTTAAAAAAAGGAGAGGACGTATGAATGAAATTTATAAAAAGTTAGCAATATGCCTGGAAAGTGTAAGAGCAAAAACAAAATTTGTTCCGAAAGTGGCATTAATCTTAGGTTCCGGATTGGGAGATTATGCGGATGGGATTCAGATAGAGCAGACCATAGACTATACGCAGATTGAAGGTTTTCCGGTTTCTACGGTAGCAGGTCACAAAGGAAGGTTTGTGTTCGGTTATGTAAATGAAACGCCTGTTGTGATTATGCAAGGAAGAATCCATTATTACGAAGGGTACGCAATGTCAGACGTGGTGCTTCCAACCCGTTTGATGGGAATGCTTGGAGCAGAAAAATTGATTCTTACAAATGCTGCCGGAGGCGTCAATTATGATTATAAACCGGGTGATTTTATGCTCATTACAGATCACATTGCGGTTGGAGTGCCAAATCCACTGATCGGTGAAAATCTGGATGAATTAGGTGTCAGATTCCCGGATATGAGCGAAGTATACAGTGCATCTATGCGTGAGATGATCAAACAAGAAGCAGCAAAGCTTTCGATTTATCTGCAGGAAGGGGTTTATGTCCAGCTTACAGGCCCGGCGTACGAAACCCCGGCAGAAATTCGTATGTGCAGAAATTGGGGCGGAGATGCAGTAGGAATGAGTACGGCATGTGAAGCGATGGCAGCCCGTCATATGGGAATGGAAGTATGCGGAATATCCTGCATTACGAATCTGGCAGCTGGAATGTCTGCACAACAATTGGATCATAAAGAAGTGCAGGAGACGGCAGACCGGGTAGCAGAACAGTTTAAGAAGCTGATTACCGCAGTTGTTGGACGTATCTGCTAATTAAAAATTAAATTTTGTTCAATTCGTTTAAATAATGGGAAGATAACGAAAAGAGTGTAAAAGATAACGATACTTTGGCATTCTTTCCGTTATCTTTTTTTGAAATATATCTATAAAAAGTAGCTTGTGTTTCAACGAAGTGTAATTTATAATGAATAAAAAGTGTTGTGCAGGTTAAATGCTATCAATCCTGCAGACAGTATTGAAATGAAAGTAAAAAAGTGCAAAATAAAAAGGTGCAAAAGAGAGGGGATAACAATGAATCAGGAAAAGGTCATTGTACTGGATTTTGGAGGTCAATACAATCAATTGATCGCAAGACGTGTGCGGGAATGCAATGTATACTGCGAAGTGCATCCTCACTATATTTCAGTGGAAGAAATCAGAAAAATGAATCCAAAAGGAATTATTTTTACAGGAGGGCCAAACAGTGCATATTTGGAAGACTCGCCGACATGCAGTAAGGAAATCTTTGAAATGGGAATCCCGATTCTTGGAATCTGTTATGGTTCACAGCTAATGGCACATCTGCTTGGTGGAAGCGTAAAAACAGCGCCGATCAGCGAGTATGGGAAAGCAGAAGTAACAATTGAGTCAGAGAGCGAGTTATTTGCCGCTGTATCAAAAAATACGGTGTGCTGGATGAGTCATACAGATTATATTGAGACTCCGCCGCAAGGTTTTCATATTATTGGGCATACATCAGCTTGTCCGGTTGCTGCGATGGAATGCCCAAAACGTGGTTTATACGCAACGCAATTCCATCCGGAAGTTATGCATACAGCAGAAGGTCAGAAAATGTTATCCAATTTTGTCTATCGCATCTGTGGCTGCAAAGGCGATTGGCAGATGGATTCATTTGTAGAGAACACCATCGAAAGTATCAGTGAAAAAGTCGGAAGCGGAAAAGTGCTCTGCGCACTGTCCGGCGGCGTGGATTCTTCCGTAGCAGCAGTAATTTTGGCAAAGGCCGTAGGAAAGCAACTGACCTGCGTATTTGTAGATCACGGGCTTTTGCGCAAAAATGAAGGAAATGAAGTAGAGGCCGTGTTTGGGCCAAATGGGCCATATAATTTGAATTTTATCCGCGTGAACGCACAGGAGCGGTTTTATCAAAAATTATCAGGTGTCACAGAACCTGAAGAAAAACGTAAAATTATCGGAGAAGAATTTATTCGTGTATTTGAAGAAGAGGCAAAGAAAATTGGAGCAGTGGATTTTCTTGTCCAGGGGACAATTTATCCGGATGTGATTGAATCTGGTCTTGGTAAATCTGCAACGATTAAGTCACATCACAACGTAGGCGGTCTGCCGGATTATGTGGATTTTAAAGAAATCATAGAACCTCTGCGCCTCTTGTTTAAGGATGAGGTAAGACAGGCAGGACGGGAGCTTGGCATACCGGAATATCTGGTCAGCCGCCAGCCATTTCCTGGGCCAGGGCTTGGCATTCGGGTGATAGGAGAGGTGACAGCCGAGAAAGTAAAGATGGTACAGGATGCTGATGCGATTTATCGAGAAGAAATTGCAAATGCAGGATTGGATAAGACAGTGAGTCAGTATTTTGCCGCGTTAACAAACATGAGATCGGTTGGAGTAATGGGAGACGAGCGGACATATGATTATGCAGTGGCGCTACGTGCGGTGACAACAACAGATTTTATGACAGCAGAATGTGCGGATATTCCGTTTGAGGTGCTGCAGAAGGTGATGAATCGGATTGTGAATGAGGTGAAAGGGATTAATCGGGTGGTGTATGATTTGAGTAGTAAGCCGCCGGGGACGATTGAGTTCGAGTGAGAGGGTAAATCCTCGCAAGTCTTGAAAAATCAGGACTTGCGGGGATTTTTAAATTGGCGGTGGGTACGATTTGGGTACAAAAATTTAATTTGAAATTTTTGTGGCATGTCTTTGTGCTTGAAGAATAGCCTCTTGCAATGGACTCCACTGTTGAGAATTGGGAGGACATTCATTAAAATAATGATTAGCAATGAGAGAGTGCTTTTGTGTATTAAAACTTTTATTAAAGATTGTATTTACTTCAGAAACACTACTTTACAACTTTATAAATGATACCCCTGTTTCTTAATTAGCTGTTTT
>CAJTZX010000064.1 GCA_910584345.1 uncultured Eubacterium sp.
AAAACCATTCCGCCAGGTGCAGAGTCGTTCGGGATCCGTTAAGTTAATGACATTGGGAGTGAACGCTAACCTCCCGTCAGCACTTTATCCAATACATCCGCCAAAGGCTCCATTGCATTCATGACCTCTTCATATGTATTTGTCTGCGCGCCGACCTCTACAAGCAGTGATTTAGGCAGATAATGCAGATTGTAGCGGTATCCTTTCAGATAGACGAACCTGGAAAATCCCGGATAGTACTCTGCCGCTGCCAGTTGGAGCTGAAAAGAAAACGCCAGATTGTCTTCCAGATTGGGATTATATAAATAGCTGATATCTCCCTGCGCTGTCGTATGGCTCAGCCCATTAAAAAACATAATCGTTGCCGTATCTTTTCCATTCACTTTTTCCACCAGTCTCGTGTTTTCCGCGACCCCGTCTCTATGTAAATCAATCACAACCTGAATACCTGGGTTTTCTTTCAAAATTTGCTCCAACGCCGGAGCCGCTCTGGAATAAGCATTGTCACGGTCAGGTATGTCATACTTTCCCTTATGATGCAGCACCCGATATCCATATGTCTGTTCTAAAATCTTTGCCAAATAATCGCCAAGTCCTACTACGGACTGTGCCGCATTTTTAGAATCTGCAAACCGCTCCTGAGAATGCGTATGATAAATAAGGATCTGCGGCCCTTCTTGTTTTTTATCTATCCGCATATCTTTTGCCAACATTTTGGCAGCATTGAGCTGACTGCTGTTTGTCGTCGTCGTACTGTCCACTCTGTAAAAATTCTGGAGCAGATAATCAAAATCGTTCAGCTTTTGTCTTGAAAATTTCTTTACTTTTTCTCCAGCTGTATAAGCTTGTGACGGTTTCGTCTGACTGCTTAATATAGAACGATCTTCTGTCTCCTTGATTCCCTGCAGATCGATCTGTTCTTGTACTGCCTGCTCATTTTCCTGTTCCAGCAAAGCAGTATTCCATGCGTCAATCTCCTGCATCCCCTGATAGCTGCAGCTGTCCTCTTCTCCCGGCAGTCCCAGGTTACCGACCGCCACACGGCTTTTTTCGTCTCTCGTATAACCATAAATCGGAAGCATTTCATCCATACTGTCTGCAAGATATTCATAAATCGTCTTTTGTCCAGACGATGCGGCGTCATAAGCAAGAACAGGCATACAACTGCGCACTGCTTGGTATCCAAGATTTGACTGTACTGCCTGCGAAATTGCATCCAATATTGTATTTTTTGTAATACCTGCTGAATCCATTACATATATTCCTGCTGCCACAAAAATAAACAATGGAAGTGTACCCGCCCACCATTTCTTTTTGTACTTTTTCTTCACATGCATGATTCATCCTCCCATACCTGTTCCTGCAAAACCAGATTACTGTTCACACCTACGCGCTCACAGTGATAAAACCAGTGCTAATCTTATTCAGCTTCAAACACACTCTAAACAGTATATGAAATGACCAGGCGGATTTATGTCTATTCATGAAGACAGACGAATGTTTCGCACCGACACAATTCGAACATCTGCCGGATAAAAACTTGATAGAAATACTTTATATAAAACTTTATAAAAAAAACTTTTGTATCAGCTCTCCTATTGCCCCTTCGTTATGATTTTTTTCGCATAAATAATCTGCGGCTTCCTTAACAAGCGGATGCGCATTATGCACAGCCGCACCCACTCCGGCAGCCTTTAGCATTGCTATATCATTGCGTTCATCTCCTGCCGCAACAGATGCTTCTACTGGTATCTTTAAATACGCACATAAATTTTCAACAGCCGCTCCTTTGGAAATACCTGCCGGACAGTATTCCAGATATTGCTCACAGGAAAAAAAACTGTTTAAAACATCCTTTGACCACTCTGCGTTTTCCTTTTGAAACTGCTCCAGCCGTTCATGATCTGTAAGACTTATCACAATCATCTTTGCGGGTTCCCTTGTCATCTGCTCCAGCACCTTCGGCCCCGTTTTGGGTTCCAACCCGGTATGTCCCATGTAGACATCCAGCTCTTTCGTATGGCGCAGAGAAAGCACCGTATCGTCTGTTCTATCATACGTATGAATGTAAAGCCCGACTCTCTCTGCCCTGGCAAACATCGTATGCACAACAGGAAGTGGAATGGAAGCATAAGAAATCATCTGATCCAAAGATGGATCGTAGATCACGCCGCCGTTATATGCCGTGATATAACACCCCTTCCGATCCAGTCCATACCGCTTTGCCACCGCCCGCGCACTCGCTAACGGCCTACCTGTACAGGCAACAAAAAAATATCCCTGACACAGCATTCGGTCAATGGCAGCCATCGTGTCTGCTTCTATTTCTTTCTTATCATTTAATAGTGTCGCATCCAGATCACTAAATAAAATTTTATAATTTCCAGCCATCTTTTCTTTCTCCTAAAATGGTTTTATTTTTACATCTTTTATTTTTACATCTTTTATTTTTACATATCTGTCATGAAAACTATGCTCAAAAGAAACCGCCTGCTTCACACCCATTCGATGTCTGAAACAAGCGGTTTTATTTTTATATTTTAGCCTACCGGTTCCGCCGGAACAAACACGCGGTCTTTATATGCCTTATCCTGTTTTGGCACTAAATGCTCCGCCTCCCTGCAAAAAATTTCCTGAGAATTGACAAGCATCTTTCCTCGTTTGTCAATCTTTTCATAGGTACCATCCGGCTGCAGTACATGCGCCTTCACATTATCTTCAAATTCCACGTCCAAAATATGCAGTACTTTCTTTTTCAGTTCCTGATCTAAGACCGGAAATACAATTTCAACTCTGCGGTCTAAGTTACGCGGCATCCAGTCGGCACTGCCCATAAAGACTTCCGGCTGCCCGTCGTTGCAAAAATCAAAAATCCTGCTGTGCTCAAGGAAATTTCCAACAATGGAATGCACATGAATATTTTCACTGACACCTTTGATCCCTGCACGCAGACAACAGATGCCCCGAATTAACAGCTGAATTTTTACACCAGCCGAAGATGCTTCATATAACGCTTCAATCATTTCCTGATCGCAGAGCGAATTCATTTTTGCACGGATATACGCCTGCTTTCCTTCTCTGGCATTCTTTGTCTCTCTATGAACCAGCTTTAAAAACTTCTTACGCAGCCAGATTGGGGCTATCGCAAGTGAATTCCAGCTAAGCGGCTCTGAATAGCCAGAGAGCATATTAAAGACAGCTGTCGCGTCTTCTCCGACTGCTTCCGAACAGGTTAGCACCCCGCAGTCCGTATATAGCTTTGCTGTGGAATCATTATAATTTCCGGTGCCAAGATGCACATAACGGCGGATTCCTTCATCTTCTCTCCTTACGACCAGCGCTATTTTGCTGTGTGTTTTTAAGCCGACAATTCCATAAATCACATGACAGCCTGCCTGCTCCAGCTTTTTCGCCCAGACAATATTATTTTCTTCATCAAAACGCGCTTTTAACTCTACGAGCACCGTAACCTGCTTACCATTTTCCGCAGCCTGCGCAAGTGATGCAATAATCGGAGAATTACCGCTGACACGATATAACGTCATTTTAATCGCAAGCACCTGTTCGTCGCTTGCCGCCTGACGGATCAGCTCCATCACAGGCCCAAAGCTCTGGTACGGATGATGCAGCAAAATATCTCCTTTTTGAATTGCTTCAAATATATTTTCTCCCGGCAGGATCTCAGGCACAAGCTGGGGCTTATGCGGCTCATACCGCAAATGATCGCAGCCGTCCAGCCCATACATCTTCATCAAAAAGGTAAAATCAATCGGACCATTAATATAGAAAATATCCTGCTTATTTTCCACATGCAGCTCATCTTTTAAAAATTCCAGCAATTTTTTGTCAATGCCGTCTTCCACTTCCAGACGGATCACTTCACCCCACTGCCTTTTTTTCAGCTGCTTTTGAATTTCCTTTAATAAATCCGGCGCTTCATCTTCGTCAATCGAAAAGTCAGCGTTACGCATAATCCGATACGGATACGCACATAAGACTTTATAATTTAAAAACAGCTTATCTATATTTTTCTCAATTACCTGCTCCAATAAAATAAATACTTTTTCGTCCGGATTTTTGGACGGCACCGGAACCAGCCTTGCCATGCCGCTCGGTACCTGAACGGTAGCAAATTCAGGCTTTGTGCCTTTCTTTTTCTTTTTTTCTTTTTTGTCTTTTTTATCCGGTTTTCCGCAATCCTGCATATTTTCGTCTTCGCCGGATTCCTCTTCTAAAAGTTCTGCATCCGTCTCATCTTCCTGCGCCTTGTGGTCAAGCAATCCTCCTGCGCCTTTATATTCGATAACTGCGGCGATATTTAACGATTTATTCCGAATCAGCGGAAACGGCCGGCTGGCATCCACAGCCATCGGCGTCAGCACCGGATATACTTCATTCTCAAAATAGTCATCTGCAAACGCAGCCTGTTCTTCTGTTAATTTCTCATATGCATCTATAATATAAATATTTTCCTGGTTCATTAACGGAAGCAGCGACCGGTTATAGGTGGAATACTGCAGATTCACCAGCTCTCTTGTATCCTCATTGACGCGTTCTAACTGCTTTAACGCATCCATACCCGCGATATCTGCCTTTTTCACGCCCGCATGCAGCATATCTTTGAGCGATGCCACTCTTACCATAAAAAACTCATCCAGATTTGATGATGTAATGCTGATAAACTTTAACCGTTCCAACAGAGGAATCGTCTTGTCACGCGCTTCATTTAATACCCTTCGGTTAAATTTAATCCAGCTGAGTTCCCGGTTTTCAAAATATTCCGGCTTTCCATATTCAGTTGTCTTTTCCATGAAATCCTCCCTCTCCTTATGTATAGACCCGTTTTTCTTTCATCACAGGCTTTATTCCGAAAATCGACTCAAATGCTTTTGATTTTGCTTCTAACAGTCCTTTTTCCAATGCGATATCGCTCATTGTTTCGATCGTAATGACCAGCTGTTTATTTTTCAGCACTGCCCTGACGTTTTTAAACTTCTGTCTGTGGCTGCGGTCCATTGCATTGGCTACACGAAGAATAGCCGCCAGCTTTGCCACAATTAAATAACTGCGCTGATCCATGCGGTCCGCAAGCTCCTCGTATGGATCCAGCGCGGATGAATTGTATAAAACAACGCTTGCCACCATTTCCCGCTCCAAATGTGTAAGACCGATAATCTCTGTCGCGCGTATAATCTGATATGCACAAATCGCACTGTTTGCAAGGCTGATATATTTTCCGCAGTCATGCAGCATAGCCGCTACTTTTAACAGCAGCCGTTCCCGTTTTCCCATGCCATGCACTTTTTTCAATGCATCAAACAATAGAACGGACATGTCTGTTAATGCATCAATATGCTGTGAATAGCTCATATAACGCATCGACATATTTTTTGCCGCAGATAAAATATCTTCTTCAAAATCATGCGACGTATGTACAATTTTATGCGACTGCGCATAATCATATACAATCCCGTCGCTTGTATCCACATCCGGAAACCAGATCGTTTGCGCATGCATCGCCTGTGTCAGCTTGGCATATAAAATAACAGACGGAAGTACGAGAATGTCTTTTTCATTGGACAGATTTAAAATCTCAGAAATTTCCTCTACACTTTTTTTATCCAGCTTTTTCAAAAAATTAATAAACTTCGGCGCCTCCACTTCAGTAAGCGTTTCGCCGCTCTTGCTTAATTTGCGCATAATTTCTGAGATATAATCTCCCATTAATATAACGTTTTTAATTTCTTCGCCCGGATGCATATACTGTGCCAAAAATACAGCCAGTTCTTTATCTACCAGCTCTTCCAGCTGATTTTCCAAATGCAGGACATTATGTTCAATATCAGACAACATTTCCATCAAACGCATCGTTCCAATTGCCAAGTGCTGCGTCGTTACAACGCGCCCATTAATAAACAGCGTAATCTGCAGGCTGCCGCCGCCTACATCAATAACTGCCGCGCTGTCTTTTGTCATCTTATCAAATCCCGGTCTTGCCGCTACTCCTTTATACGTCAAAAACCGCCGTTCCGAATTGCTCAGCGTTGCGACATTCAGTCCGGTCTGCGTCTTAATCTGATCTAAGATAAACAGCATATTTTTTGCTTCACCGACTACATTTCCCGCAAACGCCCGATATTCTTTTGCTTTGTAGCCCTGCATAATTCTAGCAAAATCTGCTAAAATCACACACAGCTCGTCTACCAGATCAGAGCCGATCACACCTGAATGAAAGGTATCCCGACCAAGCTCCAATCTTGTACGGATATGATCGATCTCACGAATTTTCTTTTTTCCGGACAACTCAAAAATCTTTAGGCTCACTTCATAAGAGCCGATATAAATTGCTGCAAATGTTGTAATTGCCATATCCTTCTTTCTCCTTTTCAGGTAACCATATTCCTATGATGCCGAACAATTATTTTTCAGCGCTAATAGTTTCCAAGCACCCTCATGCTTTCACATTCCTCCGCCAGCCCGCGCAGC
Organism: uncultured Eubacterium sp.; assembly: GCA_910584345.1. GTDB lineage: Bacteria > Bacillota > Clostridia > Lachnospirales > Lachnospiraceae > Eubacterium_J. The sequence goes on from CAJTZX010000064.1 coordinate 6,487, forward strand.
GCATTGGATACGGCGCTGTCATTCAGACTGCCTGCAAAATCAATGAAAAACCGATACTGCCAGTTCGATCCTTCCCGTTCCTTCAGCGGTCTGGACTGGATAAAATTCATATTCAGGTCATTGTAAATAATATGCGATAATGCATGATACAAAGAACCGCTCTGATGCTTTACTTCCAGACAGATGCTCATTTTGGCTGCGCCCTTTAGAAATATTTTTTTATTCGTCACAATAATAAATCTGGTTGAATTTTCGCTGTTCGTTTGAATATTTTTTTCCAATACTTTCAGGCCATAGAGCTGTGCGGTCAGCTCACTGGCAATGGCAGCTTTGTGTTTTTTTCCGGATTTTTTCACTTTACAGGCGGCAACCGCCGTATTGCTCTCCGTCGCACAGTCCCAATCTTCATGCGTCTGCAGATAACGGTCACACTGTGCCAACGCCTGCGGATGGGAATATACACTCGTAATATCTGAAAGCTCTGCATCCGCAAGCCCTAACAGGCAATGCCTGATCGGTATAATCTGCTCCCCTACAATATAATGGTCATATTCCACGAGCAGATCATAGTTTTCCGCCACTACTCCTGCCGTGGAATTTTCAATCGGCAGCACCGCATAATCGGCTCTGCCGCTTTTCAGCGCTTCCATCGCTTCGCGCCAACTATCCACATGGAAGCTGTCGGTTTCAGAGCCAAAATACCGGTTCATTGCAATATGCGCATAAGCGCCCTCCACACCTTGAAAAACGATGCGGCTGCCCTCAGCACAGATTTTTGTTACTTCTGTAAATTCATTAGGAACTTCTATGCCATGCTCTGTTAAAAGCTGATACTGTCTCTTACGGCTAATCGACATGATGTGCTCGAACAATTCCCGAATTCCGTGTTTTAAAAAACTGCCGGACACAAGTGAAGAAAGCTTTTTTAATTTCTCACGTTCACGCTCTTTATCAAATACTTTTTTTCCGGTCTGAATTTTGTATTCAGCGACTTCACTTGTCAGCTGCATACGTTTTAAATACAACTGTGTAATCTCACTGTCTACCTGATCGATTTCTTCTCTGATTCGTAATAAATCTTTCATTCCCATCCACCCTGTACGTTTGATTTGTTTTCAATGCCACATTCAATATATACAAATGTGATTTCCTATGCACGATGATTTTCGGCATTTTTTACATATCTATCATATTACTTTTAGATGAAAATTTCAAGTATTGGATTTTGTGCAATATTTTAATTTTCTATGCAAAATCAAAAATCGACAACTGGTTCGACTCCGGAATACTTCCTAAAATCCCCAAATCTCCCATTAAATCCGCTACCGATTTACTCACCTTGGATCTCTGCCTGAAATCATCTTTTGATAAAAACGGCCCGTCTTTGACTGCTTCCACTACGCCGTCCGCCGCCTTTTCACCCAGCCCGTCAATCGCGCTGAGCGCCGGCATGATCTTTCCGTCTATAATCTGGAAATGGCGCGCTTTTACAATATTTAAATCCATCGGGCAAAACTGAAAGCCTCTGGCATACATCTCCTGTACGATCTTCATATCCTTGATCGTATCCAGCTCTTTTTTGGTCAGCGTATCCTTGCGTTTTTCATAATCCCGCATAAAATACTCCAGCTTTTCCTTGCCCTGGCACATCAGCTCATAGTTAAAGGATGTTGCACGGATGGAAAAATATGCCGCATAATAAGCAAGCGGATAAAACACTTTACAGTAAGCAATCCGCCAGGCCATCATAACATAAGCGGCTGCATGAGCCTTCGGGAACATATATTTGATTTTCTGGCATGACCAGATATACCATTCAGGAACGTCATGTTCTTTCATTGCCTGTATCCAGTCGTCTTTTAGCCCTTTTCCTTTACGCACCGATTCCATAATCGTAAAAGAAAGCTCGCTTTCAAGCCCCATCCCGATCAGATAAATCATAATATCGTCACGCGTACAAATCGCCGTGGAAATCGTAGCCTTTCCTTCCTCAATTAACGTCTGCGCGTTTCCAAGCCATACGTCCGTACCGTGAGACAGGCCGGAAATGCGCACCAGATCTGAAAAAGACTGCGGTTTTGTATCGATAAGCATCTGAATTACGAATTCTGTGCCAAACTCCGGAATCCCAAGCGATCCAACTGTACAGCCGCCGATATCTTCCGGCTGAATGCCCAATGCATCCGTACTTTTAAAAATAGACATCACCGCCTGATCGTCCAGTGGAATGTCCGTCGCGTGAAGCCCGGTCAAATCTTCCAGCATACGGATCATCGTCGGATCATCGTGTCCGAGAATATCGAGTTTTAACAGGTTATGGTCAATGGAATGATATTCAAAATGTGTTGTAATAATATCGGTCGACATATCATTCGCAGGATGCTGAATCGGCGTAAAGGAATAGATTTCCTCTCCCATCGGAAGCACTACGATACCGCCCGGATGCTGCCCTGTCGTCCTGCGGATGCCGACACATCCCTGTACGATCCGGTTAATTTCACAAAACCGCTTATGAATATTCCGCTCTTCATAATAGCGCTTGACATATCCAAACGCTGTCTTATCTGCCAGTGTGCCAATCGTCCCCGCACGAAACGTCTGTCCGGCGCCGAAAATAACTTCGGTATATTTATGTGCCTTACTCTGGTAATCACCGGAAAAATTCAAATCAATATCCGGCTCTTTATTTCCTTTAAAGCCTAAAAATGTCTCAAATGGAATATCAAATCCTGCTTTGATAAGCGGCTTGCCGCATTTCGGACATAAACGGTCCGGCATATCGCAGCCCGACCGCCCGGCGTAAGCTTTCACTTCCTCCGAATCAAAATCGCTGAAATGACAGCTTTCGCAATAGTAATGCGGGCTTAATGGATTCACCTCGGTAATACCTGCCATCGTAGCTACAAAGGAAGAACCGACGGAACCTCTGGAACCAACGAGATATCCGTCCTCCACCGATTTCCATACGAGCTTTTGCGCAATAATATACATCACCGCATAACCATTCGATATAATAGAATTTAACTCCCGCTTCAGCCTTTGATATACGATATCCGGCAGATCGTCTCCATACATCTCATGCGCTTTGTTATAACAAATATCCCGCAGCATTTGATCTGAATGGTCAATAATCGGCGGCGCCTTATCTGGACGCACCGGAGAAATCTTTTCACAGGCATCGCAAATCCGGTTCGGGTTTGTAATGACTACCTCTTCTGCCTTACTGCTGCCAAGATAGGCAAATTCTTTTAACATCTCTTCGGTTGTATGCAAAAAAAGCGGCGCCTGCTCATCCGCATCTTTAAATCCATGTCCAGCCATAATAATTCTGCGGTACTCTGCATCTTTTGGATTTAAAAAATGCACATCACACGTCGCAACGACCGGTTTTCGAAAATCTTCCCCCAGCTTCACGATCTGCTTATTAATCTCCCAAAGATCTTCCTGCGTATTTACCGGATATTTTTCCTCGCGCAGCATAAATGCATTGTTGCCGTTTGGCTGTATTTCCAGATAGTCATAAAAATTAACAATCCTTGCAATTTCTGTCTGCGATTTGCCAAGGAGCACCGCCTGATACAGTTCTCCGGCTTCACAGGCAGAACCAAGCAGCAGCCCCTCACGGTAACGCATCAGCTCACTTTTCGGTATTCTTGGCCGTTTATGAAAGTATGTAAGGTGCGACATGGATACAAGACGATACAAGTTAACCCGGCCATAATCATTTGTAGCAAGGATAATTGCATGATACGTCGGCATCTTCATAATCTGCTCCGGTGTCGCTCTGCCCTGTTCATTGAGCTCATTCAAATCATGGATGCCACGCTCTGTAAGCATTTGTATAAATTTCACAAAAATCTCAGCCGTACACTCTGCATCATCTACCGCACGATGATGATTTTCCAGTGAAATATGAAGTTCTTTCGCTACCGTATCTAACTTAAAGCGGTTTAAACTCGGCAGCAGATACCTCGCCATTGCTACCGTATCCACAACCGTAAACTTACACGCAAGTCCCAGATCTTCACAGTTTTTGCGGATAAATCCCATGTCAAATTCTGCATTGTGGGCAACCATAATACTGCCTTCGCAAAACTCCATAAATTCCGGCAGTATTTGGGCAATCTCAGGTTCATTGACAAGCATATCATCGCGTATTTTCGTCAGCTCTTCAATCGCAAACGGCAGCGGCACTTTGGGATTGACAAATTTCGAAAAACGGTCCACGATCTTCCCATTGATAACTTTTACCGCACCGATTTCAATAATTTTATGTGCATTTGGACTAAGTCCTGTCGTCTCTAAATCAAATACGACGTAGGAATCCAGCAGACTTTGTCCCCTCGGTTCAAACACGATCGTTTTCAAATCATCTACTAAATACGCTTCCACCCCATAAATAACCTTAAAATCTACTCCATCCGGCACCGCATGATTGGCAATCGGAAACGCCTGAATTGCACCATGGTCAGTAATCGCAAGCGCTTTATGCCCCCATGCGACCGCCTGCTTGATAATATCTGCAACGTCTGAAATGCCATCCATATCGCTCATCTTTGTATGACAGTGCAGTTCCACCCGCTTTTTAGGGCTTGTATCCATTCGATGCTCTTCAAAATCTGATATTTTCTTAATACCCGCTATCGAACTAAGCGTCAGTTCGCTGTCAAAACGATCAAATGCCGTCACGCCTTTTATTTTTAAAAACGCTCCTTTTTTTACTTCTCCAAGCAGTTCTTCCAGCTGTTCATTTTTTGTAAATATCTTAATTACAATCGAATCCGTAAAATCGGTAAGCGTTACAATTACAATGCTCTTTTCCCCGCTGCGTAGCTCTCTTGTATCCACTGCCAGCACTTTTCCACGGATCGCAATCTCTCCCATCTCGCCTTCAATCTGGTCAATCGGGATCGCTTCATCTTCAAAATCCCTGCCGTAAACAACATCCGGATTGTCAGAGCGCCGCAGCGGATACTCTCTGCGCGGGCCGCCAGGTCTGCGCATCGCACCTGCCGCTGACGTTTTCTGTGCCGCCGAATGAAAATTCTGAGATTTTTGCGGCATTTCTGACGCTTTGCCTGACTCCTGCCCGGTAGCTTGCGGCGTCAGACTTTCAGATGCAGAATTCTCATCTATGTTCGTATTTGATACACTCACATCCTGCACTCCTTCTTGTGACGTCTGCTGATACCCGCCCAGAATCCGGTTAATTTCAAATGCAATCTGTCTGTCGCTCTCTTTTTTACGGCCATTATCCTTCTTTGGTTCAAACACCGGTTCAATCGTAAGCTCCATGCCGCATCGGTCACGCATGACTTTATACAAGATCTCCACCAGCTCGTCCGCCCGGCTTTTTGCTACAATAGAATCTTCCAGATACAGCTTCATACGGTTGTGTGCTGTAAACTCCACCCTGGCGCAGCGAAACAGGTTATAAATTAAAAGACTGTACACCTTCATCTCTTCCAGCATACTGTCTTTGTACAAATCCATCAGCGTTTCCGGCGTATACTGCGTGGAAAGCTGATAACGCTCTATAATTTTTACCGTAAGCTCCTGTTTTGGGAACAGCTGGTTTTTAATGTGATTCTCCAGCTGAAAAATATACTTTTTCTGAATCAGCCTTGTTCCATGCAGATACACACGCAGGCGCGTTCGGGCCGGATTGGAAACGACTCTTTGCACCTGCGTATCTGAAAGAAGCCGCTGCATCTCTTGATTGACTTTCAAAACAGGAAATACTTCAAAAAATTTTTTCTCCATATTTATCACTCCTAACAATCCAAACTACTTTGCAGTCCTATCCCTCATTCCAATGCAGCAGCTCTTCCCGCAATGCCGGCAGCAATTCCTCCTCTGGTAGTTTTTTTATCACTTCTCCACGACGGATCAATAGTCCCTCGCCACGTCCTCCGGCAATACCGATATCCGCTTCTTTTGCTTCCCCCGGCCCATTGACGACGCAGCCCATAACTGCCACCTTCAAATCCAGAGGAATATCCGCTACCATATCCTCCACCTGGTTTGCCAGTCCGATCAGATCGATATTCGTCCTGCCGCATGTCGGACAGGAAACAACCTCAATCCCTCCTTTTCGAAGGCCGAGTGTACGTAAAATCAGCTTTGCCGATTTGACTTCCTCCAATGGAGCCCCTGTCAGTGAAACACGGATCGTATCCCCGATTCCCTGATGCAAAATCAGCCCCAGCCCAATCGAAGACTTAATATTGCCGCTGATAATTGTCCCTGCCTCCGTAATGCCTACATGCAACGGGTAATCCGTCTGTGCAGAAATCAGCTCATGCGCTCGTACACACATTAACACATCAGACGATTTAATACTAATTACCAGATTATCATATCCCATATCTTCTATGATCTGGACTTGCCCTAATGCGCTTTCTACAATTCCTTCTGCCGTAACGCCATGGTACTTTTCAACCAGCTCTTTTTCCAATGACCCACTGTTGACGCCGACCCGAATAGGAATACCGCGTTCTTTTGCCACATCCACAATTGCCTGCACCCGATCAGCAGAACCAATATTTCCGGGATTGATACGTATTTTATCCGCTCCATGCTCGATAGCGGCAATTGCAAGACGATAATCAAAGTGAATGTCTGCCACAACCGGAAGCTCCACCTGCTTTTTGATTTCCTCCAGAGCCTTCGCCGCTTCCATAGTCGGTACGCTGCAGCGGATAATCTCACATCCCGCATCGCAAAGCTGCTTGATTTGTGCAACGGTAGCTTTGATGTCTTCTGTCCTTGTATTTGTCATCGACTGAATCAAAATCGGATTTCCGCCGCCGATGACGCGGCTGCCGATTTTCACTGTTTTTGTAATTTTTCTTTCCATAAGGATTCACACTTTCCGGTTTTCTCTTCCCAAAACCTGCATCTGATCTGCCGCTCTTTTGCTACATCACAATCTTACGAATATCATTAAACATAATCACAACCATCAGCGCCATCAAAAGCATTAAAAATACCAGGTTTACAGCCCCTTCCTTATTCGGGTCCATCCGTTTGCCTCTGACCGCTTCTACTACGAGAAATACCAGTCTGCCGCCATCTAACGCAGGAATCGGCAAAAGGTTCATAATACCAAGGTTTGCAGACAACAGGATACAGATGTTTAGCATATTTAAAAAGACCATAAACGCACCGCTGGATTTTACTTCGGTATAAGTATCGCCAATCGTTTTTACAATGCCGACAGGCCCGGACATTTCATTAATTCCCACATGGCCGGTAAACAGCTGCCCCAGACTTTCCACCGTAGCGCAAATCCAGTATTTCACCTCATAGAAACTATATTTTAATGTCTCTGGCAGCGTCCCCTTAGAACGCGCTGTCGTTCCATAAAAACCAAACAGATATCTGCCGCTTTCTTCATCGTATTTTGGCGTCAGTACGGTTGTATGCTTTTCTCCGTCTCGTTTATACGTTACTTCCACCGTTTCGTTGGAGTGGAAATATGTATAAAGAGATACCTCTCGATACAAATGAATGGTTTTGTTGCCAAGTTTTACGATTTCATCGCCTGCCGCAAGCCCTGCTTCTTTTGCAGGATAACCATCCATTACTTCGCTGAGGACCGGACGGTCAAAGCCAACGCTTGCTACCAGAATAAGCGAAAACGCAATCGCCATAATAAAATTAAAAATTGGCCCTGCAGCCACGATAGAAGCCCGCTGCAGTACAGATTTGTTGTTAAATCCCCTGTCATCTTCGCTGGCCTCATCTTCGCCTTCCATCATACAGGCGCCTCCAAAGGGCAGCAGCTTTAAAGAATACTTTGTCTCTCCTTTTGTAAATCCCACAATGGTAGGCCCAAGTCCAAGGCAAAACTCATTCACTTTCACGTCATTGTGCTTGGCGAGCAAAAAATGTCCCAGCTCATGAAATAAAATAATAATGCTGAAAATAACCAACGCTAAAATAATGTTCAATTTACCACCTGCTTTCTATCCATTCATAAACAGTATTTTCTGTTTCCAATATTTCATCCAGATTCGGATGCTCTATATATGCACAGTTTTCCATACATTCTTGAATCACCTGTGTAATTTCCAAAAATTTTATTTTTCTGTCTAAAAATTTTGCAACTGCCCGTTCATTGGCCGCATTAAATATCGTCGGCATATTTCCGCCGCGTCCGGATGCCTCATACGCAAGCCGTAGTCCGTCAAATGTACGGATATCCGGTTTTTCAAAGGAAATATTGCCAAGTGCAAAAAAATCTAACCGTTTTCCAGATAATGGCCGCCGCATCGGATAATACAATGCATACTGAATTGGCAGACGCATATCCGGCGTTCCCAGCTGTGCCATAATACTTCCATCTTCGTATTCCACCATCGAATGAATCACAGACTGCGGTTGTACGACTACTTGAATCTGGTCTAAATCCGTCCCAAACAGCCACTTTGCTTCTATAACTTCCAACCCTTTATTAACCATAGTGGCAGAATCAATCGTAATTTTTTTTCCCATGCTCCAGTTTGGATGCTTTAACGCATCTTCCACCTGCACATCCATAAGCTCTTCCCAGGTTTTTCCACGAAACGGCCCGCCGGACGCCGTTAACAGTATCTTATGAATCTTATTCCCGGCTTCGCCGTTTAATGACTGGAAAATAGCGCTGTGCTCACTGTCTACCGGAAGAATCGGCACGCCATATTCTTCTGCCAGCGGCATAATCAAATGCCCCGCTGTCACAAGCGTTTCTTTATTTGCTAACGCAATTGTTTTCTTCGCACGAATTGCAGCCACCGTTGGACGCAGGCCAATCATGCCAACGACTGCTGTCACAAGTATCTCAACCTGTGGAAGAACCGCTGCAGCAAGGAGTCCGTCCATCCCGCTGACGACCTGCACCGGCAGATCTCGTACGTTCTCCCGAAGCTTTACGGCATCCGCTTTCTCCCAAACCGCTGCAAGCTTTGGCTGAAATTCCCGTATTTGACGTTCCAGCAGCTTTATATTTTTTCCGGCCGTCAGCGCCCAGACTTTGATATCTTTCTGCTCTCTGACAATCGCAAGCGTCTGTGTGCCAATGGAACCAGTAGAACCAAGAATCGCTATATGCTTCATATTCTTCAAACCTTTCTTAAGTACTTCTACAACAAATACTTTGCCAGATAATAAATAACCGGAGCTGTAAAAATCACGCTGTCAAATCGGTCCAAAATACCGCCATGCCCCGGAATCAGCGTTCCATAATCTTTGATCTCATAATTTCTTTTAATAGCAGACGCCGCCAAATCTCCGATCATGGAAATCAAACCACCGGCTGTACTGATTGCCGCTAATACAAAAATTTGCCCGAATGCTATTCCCATCTGCGCACGAAACACAGACGCATATAACGCAGTCAGCAAGAAAGTTCCAACAAGACCGCCGACTGCACCTTCTATCGATTTTTTTGGCGACAGTACAGGAGACATTTTGTGTTTTCCAAACTTTACGCCAACCACATACGCACATGTATCACATCCCCAGGAGCACAAAAAAATCAGCCATACAATATATGCCCCCTGTTCCATCATCCTTGCCTGATACACGCAGGAAAGCATAACCGCCACATAAAACACACCGAAAAATGCAGCTGTTATCTGTGACGCATGATATTTCGGATACGCCAATACATAGATTGCCAAAAGTACAATTAAAAAACCGATTACAAATACCATTTGCTCTGGAATCCAATACACATATAAATCCAAATAATACAAACCAGCCGCAAGATATCCGGCAAATGCCGCGACTGTCCGTTCCATACGATAGACACGATACAGTTCATACATACCAATGAGTGAAATCACACAAGCTGCAGCAAGCAAAATTTCTCTGCCTGTAATAATCAAAACCAGAGCCGCCGCTACTAGTACGATTCCACTGATAAGCCTCGTTTTAAACATACGCTTCTCCTTATACCTTTTACACCATCAATCCCCCATACCTTCGTTCTCTATGATTATACGCCGCAACCGCTTTTTTTAATTCTTCCTCATCAAAATCCGGCCACGGTACATCTGTAAAATAAAACTCACTGTAAGCCAGCTGCCAGAGTAGATAATTAGACAGGCGCAGTTCTCCGCTTGTACGGATTAACAGGTCCGGGTCTGGAATCCCTGCCGTGTCCAGATATCGGGAAAATACCTCTTCGGTAATCTCCTCTTTGGAAAGCTTTCCATCTTCTATTTCTGCATACATCTTTCGCATCGCACGCATCATCTCATCCCGGCTGCCATAATTTAATGCAATCTGAAAATAAAAGCCGTCATATTGGCTGGACACCTCTTCTAACTCCTGTATCTGCTTTTGCAGCTGCGGCGACAGGCGGGAAATATCCCCTAACACCCGTACACGCATATTATTTTTTTTCGCCGTCTTTAAACAAGTCTTCATATAGCTGCCAAGCAGACGCATCAGTTCGTCTACCTCTGCCTGCGGGCGGCTCCAGTTTTCTGTAGAAAAAGCATACACCGTCAGATATTTGATTCCCATATGTCCTGCGACGTCACAGATTTTTTCTACATTTTTTGCTCCTGTTTTATGTCCATAGTTCCGGGGCATTCCTTTACTCTTTGCCCATCTTCCGTTTCCATCTAAAATAATGGCAACATGCTGCGGTATATTCATTTTTATTTCCTTTCCGGTAATAAAAGAAGGGAACATCGCCGCGGCTATGTTCCCCGATTATCGCTAAACAGTCATAATTTCCTTCGTCTTTTCCTCAACCGCCTTATCAATATCAGCAATAAATTTGTCTGTCATTTTCTGGATCTTTCCTTCCAGCTCCTTGATCTCGTCTTCGGAAACGTCTTCTTTCTTTCCCAGCTTTTTAAACGTATCATTTGCATCACGTCGGATATTACGGACTGCTACTTTCGCCGCTTCACCTTTTTTCTTTACGTCTTTTGCCAGATCTTTACGTCTTTCCTCTGTCAGCTCCGGGAAGACAAGGCGAATGGATTTGCCGTCATTCGTCGGATTAATGCCAAGATCAGAGGTAAGAATTGTTTTTTCAATGATTTTTACCATGGAAGGCTCCCATGGCTGAATCTGAATCATTCTTGGTTCCGGCACATTGACGTTCGCAACCTGCTGGATCGGTGTAGGCGTACCATAATAATCTACACGTAGCTTATCCAACACATGCGGATTTGCTCTTCCAGCACGAATACTGCCAAACTCTTCCTGTAAATTCCGCATCGTTTTCTGCATTTTATCATCATACTGAACTAACCTGTCGTCCATAAAAACCTCCTGCCCGCTATACGGTAATTACCGTTCCATTGAAACTGCCGCTTAACGCTTTTACAATACTGTCCGGTTCGTTCAGACTGAATACGTACATCGGCATTTTATGTTCCATACACAAAATGGAAGCAGTTAAATCAACTACAGCCAATTTCTTTTCTATCACTTCTTCAATTGAGAGCGTATCATAACGAACTGCCTGTGGATTCAGCTTCGGGTCAGAATCATATACGCCGTCAACAGCCTTTGCTAACAACATCCCATCTGCTTCGATTTCCACTGCACGCAGAACTGCAGCCGTATCTGTGGAAAAATACGGATGTCCTGTTCCTCCGGCAAAAAATACAACAATATTATGGGCAAAATATTTGTTCGCACGATCTTTCGAAAACAGCTTCGTAAAAGAACCGCATTCGAACGGGGTCAGAACATTTGTCTTCATGCCTTCAGAGCGGAAAATCTCAGACACATAAATGCAATTCATCACCGTTGCCAGCATCCCAATCTGATCTGCTTTTGTACGGTCGATAAATGCACTCGTCCGGCCGCGCCAAAAATTGCCGCCGCCAATTACAATCCCAACCTGTACGCCGTCGTCTACCAGTTTCTTTACCTGTTTTGCAACTTCGCATACAGTTTCTTCGTCAAATCCGGCTTTTTTTTCCCCGGCTAAAGCTTCCCCGCTTAATTTCAACAGAACTCTTCTCATCATTTTTTATTTGCCTTTCTTTTCTCCAAACAGGCTATCCACATCAATATCTGCATAACACTGGGAACAGAAGCCTTCGATCACAGCGCCATTGTTAATCTGTACAGATCTGGACTTAATATTGCCGACAATCACTGCAGATGTATCCACAACAACCGGGCCTTGTACATCAATATCGCCTTTTACCGCACCTGCAATTACTGCAGATGTAGCTGCAATATTTCCTACTACAACAGAGCCAAGGCCGATTTTTACCGTACCTGTGCTCATAATCTCTCCTTCGATTTTAGCTGCATCAGAAAAAACTTCCGAAGAAGAGCTGTTTCCTTTGATTGTACCGGTCACTTCCAGCTTGCCGTTACACTGTACGTTTCCTTCTACACGGCCGCTGATACTGAAAGAACCTGTCGTAGTCAAATTTCCTTTAATTGTAGTTCCGGTTGTAATAATAGATACTTCGTCAGTAACCTCCAGTGAATCTGTAGACAGATCATCTTCCATAGATACTGCCATCTCCTTTGTCAATTCTTCGTTCATTGGTATTTCCTCCTTAATTGTTGTGCTTGGTTTCTTATAATCAAAATTATGATGATTGCTTTGTGGTTTTGATTCTGCCGCAGGCTGATTTTTAGGCTGCGCCGGACGCGGCTGCACCTGTGGCTTTGGCTGTACATGCTGCGGCTTTTCTTCTGCTTCTTTTAAGAGCGCGTCAAAATCAAAAGGCAGATCGTCCTCTTCCTCATCCGGTTTCTCAGGCTCTAAAATCGTATCAAAACTTCTAAGCGCTGCCTGAATAGACTTTTCTTTTTGTGCAGCCTTCACAGGCTCCGGTTTTGGTTCCTTTTTCTGTTCTGCCTTTGGCTGCTCTTTAGACACAGCTTGCTGTTTCGGCGATGGCTGCGGTTTTGGCGCGGCCGGCTGCTGCTTTGGCGCTGGCTGCGGTTTTTCTGCCGCTGGCTTTTCAAGCACCGGTTCTTCCGGTTCTATTTGCACATGCTTCACAGACTCACTTTTATTTTTGTCCTTATCCACATGTTCTAACAAACCGTCCAGCTTTGACAGCTCAGACTCAATGTCCAGATCTCCCTCCAAAGTATTTACCATCATTTCCGGAGAATCTTCCAGTTCTTCTTCCATCTCAAAATCTTCTCCCGGCAGCAGCTCATTGACTGCCAAAGAAAGATCATCCTTGAAATCCTTAAAAAAACTCATTTCTTACCTCCATTTATCCGTATGTAGTCAGTCTTCCACACTTTCTGACGAAACATGCTGCACAACCGTTGTATTTTCATCAATAGGTAATATCTCTGCATCCATTTTCAAAAGCTGCTTAATAATACGCGGCAAAGCTTTTACCGTATTCGGCTTATTTTCCGCATCATGCATCAGCACAACTGACGTATGATACTTTACAACGTCTTTCATAACATTGTCAACTAATTCCTGAACTGCATATTGATGGGAAGTTGCATCTCCGCATTCTACATTCCAGTCAAAATATGTGATCTCTCTTTCTTTTAAAACGCGGATAAATTCTTTCATATCCAGTTTGCTGACCTGATTGCTGCTGCCTCCCGGAAATCGGTATAAAGAACACTTCGTCCCTACCGCATCTTCGATTTGGCTCTGAATCCGATCTAAATCCTGCTCAAAATCTTTTACAGAATGATAAATCTCATCATACTTATGAGTGTAAGAATGCATTCCGATTGTATGCCCCCGCTTTGCAATTTCCCGATACAACTTCATAGACTGTTTATCTTCTCTGCCTGTCAAAAAGAAAGTTGCCTTTACATGATACTGATCCAAAATATCTAAAATCTTTTCCGTATTTTTACTCGGTCCATCGTCAAATGTCAAATATACCTTTTGGACATCATCCTTCGTTTCTGTCTGTTTTTCAGCTTTTTTTATTTGATCTGCACCAGCCATCACCTGTCCTGCGTTTTTAGCCGACAGTCGGATTTGATCCGCTGATTCGCCATTATTACTCTCTTTTCCTGTTGCGGATTCCAATGCATCTTTGGAACTTAACGTCTGATTCTCTTTTTGCTCTACCTGCTGGCTGCGAATCGTATTCTCAGTAATGATATCAATCTGCTCCTGAAGCGAGTGCACTTTTGCAATCAGTGTAATCGAAATCAATGTCTGCGCCAACAGCCACGTTATAAAAAACCAGACTAATCCCGTCTTCATCCGCTGTACTCGTTTTTTACGTGCAAGCCGGTCATTCAAGCCTTCATTTTTATCACTCATTCAATTTCCCCAGCCCCCTGGTCCTTATTATCCAAATCATTGTATCATATTTGCTTCACAATGAACACGATTTTTTTGCTTTAAATTGTTGTTTTTTTAGGAATATTTTCCATATTTTTCTGGTTTTTTTACTTTTTTTATTCCTATTATCTGTTTTTTGTATGAATATACAGTCAATTCAGCACCCATACATGTAGTCATATAACATTGTGACCAAGATGATCCTTCTTGATACAAATACAGTATAACATTGTAAACCTGTATTGTCATTATGAAATATTTTCTTAATCTATAAAATTTCTATTACTATATAATTTCTACACTACTTTACAACTTTATAAATGATACCCCTGTTTCTTAATTAGCTGTTTTA
>CAJTZX010000065.1 GCA_910584345.1 uncultured Eubacterium sp.
CGCCCCTTTGACGTCCTTTCAGAGGATGTTCCAGCCAGCAAAACCATTCCGCCAGGCGCAAAGTCTGACTATGAAAAACTTAAGTAAATGACATTGGGTGTGAATGTTACATCATTTCATCCTTCTGATATACACCGAACGGTCTTTTTAAGGCAAGAAATAAAATGATTGCGGACACTGCTCCAAAAAATAAAAAGGATTGTATCATTGGCATATAATGATATGGTTGCCCTGTCCAGATTTGATAAAAATCCCTGTTGATATATGTGACCGGCAATAGCTTAGCGGCTATCTGCGCCCATCCCGGCAAATTATCATAAGATATGCCCATCATGCCTCCTAAAATCATAAACGCAAAATATAATAGCATACTGACGCAGTATGTTCTCCCGAAATTTTTACAAAGACACGCAATTCCATGTGCAAGTGACAGACAAATCATGCTGAATACGATCATGCATAAAATGTAAATAACCAACCCGGATATAGTCGGACGTTCAAGCTGTGAAAAAATATATCCCGACAGAAAAAATATTACAAATGCCGCGATCAAAAACACTGTCTGAACAATCATATTATTACAAAAAATTACGCTTTTTTTAATTCCAAACAGCTGCATCCGCTCCGGTATCCCTTTTGACAGCTCCTGTGCATAACTTATGGAATATCCCATGAGCAATACTGCCATGGGAATGATTGTTCCCATTCCCAGATAAATCGAAGTCGTTACCATAGGCGCCATCTCATCTCCCGGCAGTTCCGAGATTGCTATTTGAGTTATTAACAATGCCAATACAATCGGAAATACTACCCCAAATATATGTACATATGGATTTCCAATCACATTCAGCATTTGAAATTTTAACATCTGTGGCGTAACAATTTTTGTCATCTTACCCTGCATAACGATTTTCCTCCTGTCTCATCTCATATTCCTTTTTCGCGTTCATATATATACTTTCAATATCGTGATTGCTTCGCTTAAAATTCACATTATGTTCAATCAGACAAGTTATGATTTCCTGTTCTTCTTTTTCTGATGCACAGGACAATACAATCAAGTGTTCCGGCGACGCCAGTCTCCTGTATCCGCATATCAGTTTTTGGTTCTTCTCAGATGCGTCCAGTACAATCACCGCTCTTTTACAATATTTTTGAAACAGATCTTCCCGATAGCCGTAATCAATGACCCTTCCTTTGTCCAGGATCAGCAATTTATCTGCAAGCTGCTCCAACTCTTCATAATAATGAGATACCATACAAAGACTGGAATCTTTGCCCTGATACCATTCCACTAATTTTTCCACAAGCTTTTGTCTTGTTTCAAAATCAAGGCCGGAAGTCACTTCATCATAAAAAGTCAGCGGTGCATCCTGCATTAATATCATAATAATCGTAAAACGCTGTTTCTGACCTCCGGATAATTTAGAGTATTTCTTTTTCAGGCAGTCTCCAAATTCAAAATAATCGATCAGATCCCTCAATTCCTGATTTTGTGCAATATGTGTCTGCAGCACAGCTTCCATAATATACCGGACCGGCACATGATCCGTATATTCGTTAAACTGCATATGCGTAGCAATTTCTTCCGGCTTTAGGCGGCTTCGGATTGTTCCACGATATGGCACAAGGCCAAGAATGCTTTTAATGAGCGTACTTTTCCCGGCGCCGTTCGAACCAATAATGCCAATACGATCCCCTTTTTCAATACAGATTGGCTCAGAAATATCCAAAGCTGTATATTTTCCAAATCGTACGGTCAGATTTTCAATTTTCAGCAGCATAAGTAATCTCTTCCTTTCATAGAAAATGACTTTCATAAAAAATGACTTTCATAATAAGTGTTATTCTTTAGATTCAATATACTCTAACCATATGAATTATGTATGAAGATAACATGAAACATAAAATCAGGATTGTTTTCACCATAAATTCTGGATATAATCGTATTATAAAATCAAAAATACAATGAAATGAGGATTATTATATGAACATACGAAAAACTACAATGAAAGATCTGGATCAAATTCTTTCCATCTATGCATACGCACGCAAGCAAATGCGCTTATCTGGAAATCCCGATCAATGGGGAGAAGACAAACCGTCTCCCGAACTCATAAAAAACGATATACAAAACGGCAGCAGCTATGTCATTATCGATCCGATTTCTAACGACATTGCCGGTGTCTTTACTTTTATTATCGGCGACGATCCGACTTACCAGCGAATCGAAAACGGCAGCTGGTTGAATCATGATACATACGGAACGATACATCGGATCGCCAGCTGCGGTACACAAAAAGGCATCTTCCGCTGCTGCCTTGCATTTTGCGAAACATTGGCTCCTAATATTCGAATAGATACTCATGAATGCAACCGTACGATGCAGCATCTTCTGGAAAGCAACGGATATATAAAATGCGGCCGGATATATGTCACTGACGGAAGTCCCCGCATTGCATATCAGAAACAAATACAGCCCGCAACATCAAATCACCGTCCCTAATGGAAATTTAAGACCGCTTCCACACAATTCTCCCGGTTTTGAATATCCAGTGCTGCATATATCATCTTTGCATAATATGACGCAATATAAAGTCCCAATCCATGTGTGCCGGATTTATGTTCTCCGCATACAAACGGCTCAAAAATATGCGGGAGCATATCCTGCGAAATTACTGCGCCTTCATTTCGGATCATGATACTTTGCTCAGAAACGAAAATAGCAATGCGTCCGCCCTGTGGAGTATAAGCGACTGCGTTTGACAATAAATTATCGATAATTTTTACTACAATATCACCATCTGTCCATATACATGCTTCCTTATTTCCCTCCATGGAAATATCCAGCAGCTTCTCAGCTGCAGCTACCTGATAGGAAGCCGCTTGCGCCTGAACTATTACATACAAATTGATATGGCTTTTGCTGAGTTTTCCGCGGCTTTTATGCAATGACAGTATTTCTTCAATCATTCTGCGCATAGAAAGCAGCTGTTCTTTTACTTTTGGTAAATATTTCTCCCGATCTTTATATTTCCCAATCTGTCCGATCATGCCATCCAATAATAAAAGAGCTGCCGTTACCGGCGTTTTCAGCTGATGAGAAGATGCCCGCAAAAACATCTCCTGCCGCTCGTTTTCTTCCAGCAGGCTGTGATTGATATCCTGCAGCTTTTGATACACCGGATGCACAATTCCACTTGAATAAAGCTGTGAAAAAATAAGTACGAGTATTAAAAGTACAGCCCCAAGCATTGGCACACTCTGCATGACAATCGGCCGAATCTCTTCCATCTGCGGCGTAATAACCGGAAGCACTGAAAACACCATTCCATCTGAGACCTGTTCCACAGCCAGATAATTCGTATACTGATTATTCTGATCAAATACAGTAGCCTCCACAATAATTCCATGTCCGGACACTGTATGGATACGAAAGGATTCTCTGTCGAACAGCCCTTCTTCTGCCTGCTTATAAACAATATTTGTCTGCATCGGAAGCTTTACTTTTGTAAAAATTTCTTTTATTTTTTTTAAAAGGTTATCCCATTCGCCTCTAATCTGCTGATCTGTAAAAATTTGTTCAGATTCTGGATCGGCTTCATCTGCTTTCTTCACTTTTTTAAATCGAAACTTTTTGACGAATGCCTG
This sequence comes from uncultured Eubacterium sp., assembly GCA_910584345.1. GTDB lineage: Bacteria > Bacillota > Clostridia > Lachnospirales > Lachnospiraceae > Eubacterium_J. The sequence continues at coordinate 3,652 of CAJTZX010000065.1, forward strand.
GATATCTTTCATTAGTTCCGCTGTTTCTTTTTCCTGATCTAAAGCTGAAACTTTTAACGTTATGATTTTGGATGCTGCTTCGATATAATTTTCTTCAAATGGAATTTTCACAGACATACAGGCCGTTGGATTTTTGACATACACCTCATCATAGGTACCTGTTTCCATAAATACCTGGTGCTGTTTCTTAATTGCTTCTAAATTCTGTTCTTCTGCATAAGATACATATAAAGATGGAAGCATCCAGATAAAATATCCGATTAGAAACAACATCATCACCACCGCCAGCAAAAGACTATAACAAAGATTTTTTCGTCCCAGTTCCTTCATTGATCTGCCCCCTTGTCAAACTGATAGCCTACTCCAATCACTGTTTTAATACATGGTATGGGCAGTTTTTTTCTCAAATTTTTCACATGAGCATCAATAATTCTGTCATTTCCAATATAATCTTCATTAAAAATGCGCAAAATCAGCTGCTCTCTCGTAAATACCATATTCGGCTTTTCATAAAGCGCCTGAAGAAGCAGATATTCACTTAGCGTAAGCGGCAGCTTTTCTCCCCTGTAGTATGCGCAGTACGCTTCCTGCTGCAAATAAATCCCCCTTTGTACCGGAGTATCCTTTGGCTGCACTACCCCAGCTGTCCGCCTCAGCACTGTTTCCATCCGTTTTAATAATATAATCGGAGATACGGGCTTTATAATATAATCGTCAGCATATAGGTTAAATGCCTGCACTTGCGTTTTCTCATCGTCTAAGGCTGTCAGCATAATGACTGCCATGTCCGGTATATGACTTCGAATATATGCAAGCACTTCAAACCCATTCTTCCCCGGCACCATAATGTCCAAAACAGCAGCATCAAATTTTTTCTGCTTTAGCAATTCTACTGCATCGTCACCTCGCTCAGCTGTTGTAACTTTGTAGCCCGATATCATCATGTATTCTTTTAATACTTCACGTATCGTAGGTTCATCTTCTAAAAAAAGCACATCATAATCTGTCTGCATAACAATTCCTTTCTAAATTTTATTCCATTGCTAATGATCTTTGTTACTGCCTACATCATATCATGTCCTTATGAATTTCGTATGAATCCAAAACTTTTTTATTTCGATGATTCAAAGTTCCCTACACGGCTCCAAAAATCAACCGGCTCGTCATCTTGCAAAGGCGCCAGCATTCCTTTTTTTAACAATTCTTCCTGAATCACGTCCAATGTCTGCTCATCCTCTGCTACAATCGTATGATAATGATATCCTGAGGTCGTATTTTTTAAAAGGCGGGACTTTCCAGATCGAATATTTTCCATAAACTCCTGTATATCTTTTCGTGATCGTATTTTCATATCTGCACGAACTACCCCATATACCTTATGGTAGATAAACACATCCCTGACTTTTCCACCCAGATCTACAATCATTGTCAGCTCTTGCTCCGTTTCCTCATCAGAATGCAGTACTTTAAACACCCGACTGCAAGGATGTTCTGTCTGCATCATCAAATATCCACGGCTGGCAGATAAGATCTCTGCTCCGTTTGCCCGTAATAATGCAATATCCTGTACAATTACCTGCCGACTAACATGCATCTGTCTGGCAAGCACCGTACCTGAAATCGGTGTGCTGCTATCTGATAACAGAGCCATCAGCTGTTTTCTGCGCTGTTCTCCATTCATCTGCCATATCCCCTTCCCTGCCTGTTATCATGTAACAGTTCAGATCCCTCTGAAACTGTTACATGGTAGCACCAAACGATAGATCCTACGAATTTTGCGTCACAACATGTAAATTTTTTAAGGAAAGATCCAAAATCGGCGCAGAATGCGTCAATGCTCCGCTCGATATATAATCTACTCCAAGCTCCGTTAATCTGGCAATATTCTCTCTTGTAACATTTCCAGATACTTCTACTTCTGCCCTGCCGGAGATAACATCAATTGCTTCCTTCATCTGCTCCTGTGACATATTATCCAGCATAATAATATCAGCTCCCGCTTCCACCGCTTCTTTTACCATAGCAACTGTCTCTGTTTCGACTTCAATTTTACGTACAAAAGGAGCATATTCTTTTGCCATCTGTACTGCCTTTTTCACACCGCCCGCAGCGCCTATATGGTTGTCTTTGAGCAAAACACCATCAGACAAATTATATCTGTGGTTATTTCCTCCGCCGGTGCGCACCGCATATTTTTCGAATATACGGTTATTTGGCGAAGTTTTTCTTGTATCTAACAACCGGATATTTGTTCCATCCAACAGACCGGCAACCGCATGTGTATAAGTAGCAATTCCACTCATTCGCTGCAAATAATTCAGCGCAGTACGTTCACCGCTCAAAATTGTACGGATATCCCCACGAACTTTTGCTATCAGCTGGCCATTCGTTATCACATCCCCATCTGCTGCATAAAATTTTGTCGCTGTCTCCCCGTCCAAAAGTGTAAATATACGTTCGAAAATCTGCAGTCCGCAAATAATCCCATCCTGTTTACAGATCAAATCCGCTTCTCCTGTCTGTGCATAAGGCATCACACTATTCGTCGATACATCATCACTTGTAATGTCCTCCTGAAGTGCACTTAATAACAACGGGTCTACATTCAGTTTCATTGTAATCGGATCAAACATTATTTTTAATTCCTTCCTTTTTATGATTCATTTGTAATTGATTTTGACGACTGCGCCATTATTTCCTGGCGAACACTTCTTTTGTTTTCTGCTTCTATTTTCTTATAATTCTCATATTGCTTTAAGTCTGCCACACAAAACGAATCCGTCCGCAGCGTCTTTCGTCTTATAGCTATATCATCTGCTGCTCTTTTTGCAAATACAAGACTTTCTAATAGTGAGTTACTTGCAAGCCGATTCTTCCCATGCACACCATTACATGCGGTTTCCCCAACCGCATACAGCCCTGACATCGAAGTACGGCTATGATAATCTACACGGATGCCTCCCATAAAATAATGCTGGGCAGGAACAACCGGTATACATTCTTTTGTAACATCATACCCCCTGCGTGCACAATGTGCAATAATATTAGGAAAATGCGCCTGCAGTTCCTTTGGAGGAATCGTCCGCAGATCCTCCCATACATATGGCATATCGTCTTTTTCCATCTGAGCCAGTATTGCAGCTGTAAGCGCATCCCTTGGAAGCAGTTCATCAACAAAACGGCACATATTTTTATCATATAGTAATGCCCCTTCTCCACGGACGGACTCTGAAATTAAAAACCGACGCTCTTCCTTGTCAGGAGTATAAAACGTTGTCGGATGAATCTGGATATAGTTCATATTCTGCACCGCAACCTTATGACGCAGCGCAGCCGCAACCGCATCCCCTGTCAAATGCCGGAAATTTGTGGAGTGCTCATATAATCCGCCGATTCCGCCGGTTGCAAATACCGTATATGCCGCTTCTATCGCTGCTATTTCACCATCCGGCTTTCGAACTACAGCCCCATAACAACTGTTGTCTTTCGTAATAATATCCAGCATGGTCGTATACTCCAACAGTTGTATCTGCGAACACTTTTTTACCTGAGCCAGCAGCTTTTTTGTAATCTCTTTTCCAGTAATGTCTTTATGAAATAATATCCTGCTTCTGGAGTGCGCCCCTTCTTTCGTAAATGCAAGACCCCCATCTTTTTCTCTCTGAAAGTCCACCCCATATGCAAGAAGTTCCTCAATAACCTGTTTGGAAGATCGTATCATAATCTCTACAGAAGTCTTATCATTCTCATAATGACCTGCACGCATCGTATCTTCAAAATAATCTGCATAATCCGACTCATCTCTAAGCATACAAATCCCGCCTTGCGCAAGAAATGAATCACTGCTTTCCAAGTCTGATTTTGTAATGACCGTAACCTGCATTTCCTTTGGCAGATGAAGTGCACAGTACAACCCGCTGCATCCGCTTCCAATTATTAAAATATCTGTCTTCATTAGATACCCTTCTCTTTCTCTGAAAATTATACTTTTGCACTTAGGAACTATCCACCACATTGCAGCCATCCATTTTGGGATTCGCAATACGCACATTATATCACATGGACATTCACCTGACAAGACACATGTCAACTTAATTAAATACACATATATATTGACAGAGACAGCGCCATTATATATAATCAATGCAATCTTACAAATCAGGAAAGGCATCACTTATGAATACAACAAAAACCATTCAGGATCAAATCCTAAAGCTAAAAAGAGAACATGATATCTGCATTCTGGCCCATGCCTACCAGAGCCAGGATATATGGGAAATCGCTGATTATGTAGGCGACTCTTATGGGCTCAGTCAGCAAGCTGCAAAATCTCATCAGAAAACAGTATTATTATGCGGCGTTCGCTTTATGGCTGAAACGGTAAAAATCCTCTCTCCCGAAAAAAAAGTACTGCTGTCGCATCCGCAGGCCGGTTGTCCAATGGCGCAACAGATATCTCCTGCAAAACTGGCTGCCTTAAAGGAAACTTATCCAGGCTATACAGTTGCCGCTTACATAAACACAACATCTGAGCTGAAAACACTTTGTGATGTATGCGTCACTTCATCCTCCGCAGTGAAAATTATTCGGAATCTGGAAAGCCAAAATATCCTGTTTATCCCTGACTGTAATTTAGGCGCATGGATTGCCAAACAGGTTCCAGAAAAAAATCTACAGCTTGTTACAGGCGGCTGCCCCGCTCATGCCTCTATCCATGAAAGAGACGTCGAACAAATGCGTTGTCTCTATCCAGATGCCAAGCTGCTCGTACATCCAGAATGTCTGCCGGAAGTTACCGATCAGGCAGATTATGTCGGAAGCACTACAGGTATTATGGAATATGCAAAAGACAGCTCCGCAAAATCATTCATCATCGGAACAGAAAACAGTATCGTTCAACATCTTCAATTCTCATGTCCGGACAAGCAGTTTTATGCATTATCCAAAGACTGTGTCTGCAACAATATGAAGCTTACTACTTTAATGGATGTCTATCATTGCATGCAGGGAACCGGCGGAGAAGAGATTATCCTTGCGGATGATGTAATGACAAAAGCCCGCCGCTGTGTTGATACGATGCTGACACTTGGGTAATAGATTCATATATTTAAAAGAAAGCTTATAAAAGGTGTTGTTATGAAAATAGGATTTATCGGAGCAGGACGCGTTGGCTGCTCAATCGGAAAATATTTAAAAGAATCTGGACTTCACATTGCCGGATATTATGATACCATAAAAGAATCGGCTGCAAGCGCTGCTGCATTTACATCTTCCAAAGAATTTGCAAATTTGTCAGATCTTGTATCTGCAAGCAGCCTTTTGTTTCTTACAACGCCGGACGGAATCATCATACGTACCTGGGAAGAAATCCGCTCCCTTCCAATCGCCGGCAAAATCATCTGCCACTGCAGCGGTGCATTGCCATCTGACGCTTTTTCTGGAATCACACAGACAAATGCCTTTGGCTGTTCCCTGCATCCGATGCTCCCATTCAGCGATCGGTTTACTTCCTATGAACAGCTGAAACATGCATTTTTTACCATAGAGGGCTGTGAACCGGCCGTACAGGCTGTTTCTGATCTCTTTACAAACCTTGGCAATACCGTTTGCCGCATTCATGGCAGCTGTAAGCCAAAATATCATGCTGCCGCAAGTATTCTCAGCAATCAGGTCGTCGCTGTATTAGATACCGGCTATCGTCTGCTCGAACAATGTGGTTTTTCCAGGGAAGCCGCCAGAAATGCTACAAAAGAACTCGTGCTTCAAAATATTGAAAACATTTTACTGCAGGATTGTGTGTCCGCACTGACTGGCCCTATTGAACGCAATGATATACAAACCGTCCAGAAGCATCTGGAATGCCTGCAGCAGGAAGATCAGAACATGTATCAGACGCTTGGTTTAAAACTCATTCAAATTGCCAGACAAAAAAATCCGTCACAAGACTATTCAGAACTTCAAAAACTTTTAAAAAATCATAACCCGTTGCCATAAAAGCATCCTGTGAAAAAACAGACGAAATGGAAGAAGTCCGTTCAAATATGGTTGCAGCCGTTCAAAATGCTGCCGCAGCCGCACAGTAAAATGCTGCCAGTGTCGAAGAAATAACTGCCTCTGTCGAAAGTGTATACCAGGAGCTTCAAATAATCACCATCAAGACAAAAGAATTGGGGGAACTATCTTCTGAAATGAAACAAAGTATCGAAATATTTAAAATTGCTTAATTACATAATGATTCGCTGTTTTAGGATTCTATATTGACAATCTTCGACAATTCCTGTACAATAGGTTGAGGATTTATAAATTTTTTATAAATCCTCAACTTATTTTATTATTTTTTTAGAAATCGAAAGGAGTTAGTTATGGAGTCAAATGATAATGGCGGATTTTTATGGGGCCTGTTAGGCTGCTGTATTCCAGTTGTAGGTTTAATTTTATTTTTAGTATGGAAAGACCAAAAGCCTAAGACAGCGAAAGCAGCTGGTATTGGGGCACTTGTAAGCGTAATTCTCGGAGTGGTAAGTTACATTATTGTTTTTGTAATTATTGGCGCTTCTGCTCTTGCATTCGGTGTATAAGCAGAAAACCTCCTTCGGGAGTAATTCCAGACGTTCAGATATTGGTAAAAAAGCGGGAACATTTTTGCGTATTTTATGCGGCTGTCACGCTATGCCGGAGCGGTCTTTCCATTTTCATGGAAAACCGTTTCCTATCTGCGCAAGATGTACTGGAGAACTGATTGGCATTCTTGTCGGCATTCCCATTGTATGTATGTTCGGTATTCCACAATTTGGAATTGTAATACTTATGATGTTGCCTCTTATTATAGACGGTATGTTGCAAAGGCTGACTTCTTATGAAAGCAGAAATATACGAAGGTTGATAACTGGCATAATGTTTGGCATAGCTCTTATCTTTGCCTTTCTTTATTTTCATCAGTTTTGTATTTATATAGCTGGAAATATATTAAAATTTATGGGATTTCGAGCAGCTGCAGTCGATCAGATGATGAATCATTTTTTACCATAATTTCAAGATGGTCAATTGAATCATATATGTTTTTATAATTCCGCAAGCATAAGTCGGGAAATAGAATGAGTGATTACACCCATTCTATTTTTTTTGCAAATTATGATTGACATATATAGATTTTCGATATATAATTATTTTATATATAGAACATCTATATAATTTATCAAGAAAGGAGTATTACTATGGCTATCAATAAGAGTCTGGTTTCCGGCAGCACTGCCATCTTAATCCTGCGGTTATTAGAAGAAAAGGATCTCTATGGCTACGAAATGATTGATCTGCTTCGGCAGCGCTCCAATAACGTCTTTGAATTAAAAGCAGGTACTCTATACCCCCTGCTGCATTCTCTTGAATTAAAAGATCTGCTCATCTCTTATGAATCCGAATGCAATGGCAAAGTGCGTAAGTATTACCGAATTACGAAAAACGGCCAGCGATATCTGAAAGAAAAAACGCAGGAGTGGGAAACCTATGCACAGGCAGTTGCTAATGTGCTTTATGTAGGAATTTAATAAAAGTCATTGAAAGGAGACATCATCATGGAGAAAAATTATATGGAAACACTGCTTGCGCAAATCCGTGAAAAACATGCAAAAGAATGCATCCGTCAGGAAGTATCCGATCATATCCAGGATCAGAAACAACACTACATAGCCGACGGTATGACAGAAGAACAGGCAGAGGAAAAAGCTGTCGCGGATATGGGCGACCCAGTAGAAACCGGTATTGCCCTGGATACTCTGCATAAACCAAAACCTGCATGGAGTGCACTTGCAATGATCGCTGTACTATGTACTGCGGGCATTATTCTGCAATATACGATTTATTCCTCATCTTTATCCGCCATGGGAAGTTATTTTTTTGAAAAACAATGCTTGTACAGTGTCATTGGTTTTCTTGTTTTATGTATCGTATACCTTGTTGATTATACACAAATCGCAAAATACAGCCGATTTCTATGTTTGGGAATATTACTGCTTTCTTTTTTAATTGGAAACACAAATACGATGCATGGCTACCCACAAATCGATCTTTTTTATTGCCAGATTCGTATGGATCTCTTTTTTTACCTGTATCTGCCTCTGTATGGCGCTGTGCTCCATTCTTTCCGCAGATGCAGGCCGCATGACCTTTGGAAGCTTGCTTTATATACCATACTTCCTATTTGTCTCGCATTCCGGCAAGTGCATTTGTCCGTGTTCATCAATATATCCATCATCTTGATTTTCATGCTTTGCACTGCTGCGTTCAAAGGATGGATCAGCAAATCGTTACGTTTGAGGACGCTTGGACTAATTCTGACTGGGTTTGCTGCGTTCTGTGCACTTATATTTTTGAATCTGCCTGTGTATCAACGATACCGGATACAGGCATGGATGAACCCGGCAGCTTTTCGAACCGGTGCAGGATATGTCGATTTTCGCATCCGCCACATTATCAGCACAAGCCATCTTATCGGCAAAAATACAGAACTGTTCAAGACTGGCTCACCGCTGGATTTTGAAACAGATTACCTCCTGACATATCTCATTGGAAAGTTTGGTTTTTTGGCTGCTGCAGCGCTTATCATACTTATTGTGCTGCTTGGCGTGAAGCTGTTGTCTGTTTCCATACATCAGAAAAACCAGCTTGGCATGATGATGGGACTTGGATGCAGCCTCGTTTTTATTATGCAGTCGTTCGAATATATTCTTGTCAATTTGTCACTGCTGCCTGTAAGCAGCTTGTATTTGCCACTAATCTCCTATGGCGGCAACGGTATGCTACATACATGCATTCTGCTTGGAATACTGCTAAGCATTTACCGTTATGAAAATATCGTATCCGAACCTCTGCCGCTGCAATACAAAAAGGATTGTTATACACAAGCAGAACTAAAATAATGATGAAAACTCTTTCTTGCTTCCATTCATATCAAAATGTAGAAAAAGCGAAAATAAAATAATATACTTTTGTAACAATATTCACAAAGTTGAAAAAAATATGCAAACACATCTAACGGATCTGTTTATTTTTGCCGAAAAATGTATATAATGGATTTTATAAAAGCAGAAATTTAGGACATCATGTCAATAAGCCTGTAAATATTTTCATAATTGTCCACAAGTCTTTATCTGCCAGCTCTTTTATGTTATGATCTAATCAGCAGTCATTGTCCAACAAGAGCGTGACGGTATGACCCGGCACAAACAAGCAAGAAAGGGTGAAATCAAAAGAGTGAAAAAAGCAACTATTGCAAAAAGAATTTTGTTCGGCTTATTTGGAACTACCGCATTAACATCATTCATTTTGTTTGTCTTAGACGCTTATTCCGCGAATCAGGCAGCTTTGCACTCAGCAGTGCAGACAAACTCTACCATTACAGATAACGCAGCTCTGACAAATGAGACTGCCTTGCACACAAATGATGAAAATCTTTCCATCGGTACAAGTGAACGGCATATGCTTTTTCAGCCGCAGGACACCTCCCCTTCTCAGCCAGCCAATTTGTCCGTTCCTCAGCAGACAGATCCAATTCATGAACCGGAACCACAGGCCCAGTCTGACACAGTCTCAGACGACACGCAGAATGCTTCTGATCTTTTAACAAAACAAAATGACTCAAAATCAGAAAATGCTTCTGACCATAAAAAGAAGCAAAAGTCAGGCAAAAATAGAAGACAGTTCTGTACCGTTACCGAAGATTATTTTTCGGATGCATTGTTCATCGGTGATTCCCGGACAGTAGGTATGCTACAAAGCCATTTACTATCTAATGCGTCTTATTATGCTAAAACAGGGATCGGTATCGGTGATATTTTATCCGAACGGATCGTGAATGAAGGTGGCAGAATGATTTCTGTCCGAGATGCATTACATCTGCATTCCTTTAGCAAAGTATACATTATGATCGGTATCAATGATATCGCAAGCGGTGACTCTGACTGGTTTACACAACAGTATCAGAATATTCTGGATACGATCCGCCAGACGCAGCCAGACGCTATTATTTATATTCAAGGAAATATCCCAATGAGCTATGGGACGCAGGATTTTGAAGGCTCATTAAATAATCATAATTTGTCGCTGAGAAATGAAGCCTCTCGTGCATTAGCAGATAAGAAATCTGTTTTTTATCTGGATATTGACAAAATTTACGCAGACGAAAATGGTAATCTGCAGTCCTGTTATACAACAGACGGCCTGCATGTTATGCCAGACTATTATACGCTCTGGGTTGATTATCTGCTGCATCATGCCATTGTCTGTTAATAACATGCGATCCGCAGGAATCGGTCCGAGCGGTACCCGAATGAAATAAAAAAGAAAGCAGGAATTTACAAATGAAATATTCAGCTGTAATTTTTGATCTGGATGGAACTTTATTAAATACTTTGGAAGATCTTATGGATGCTACGAATTATGCATTAGAGCAATATGGATATCCGATCCGCACAATTGATGAAATACGCAATTTTGTCGGAAACGGTGCACGCAAGCTGATCGAACGCGCACTGCCAGACGGTACGGAAAATCCTGACTTTGAAGAAATACTTTCTGTCTTCCGCTCCTACTATACGGTACATTGTGAAGATAAAACACATGCTTATAATGGTGTGAAAGATTTATTGCAAGCTTTAAAATCAGCTGGATGCAAAATAGCAATCGTATCTAACAAACCGGACAACGCTGTAAAAGAACTCAATCAAACTCATTTTCATGATTTTGTACAGTCTGCCATTGGTGAAAAAGAAGGTATCCAAAGAAAACCTGCACCGGATATGGTAGAAAATGCACTGGCAGAATTAAATGCCCATAAGAAAGAAACTGTCTATATCGGCGACTCTGACGTTGACATTCAAACAGCCGCCAATGCCGGACTTGATTGTATCTCAGTATCCTGGGGATTTCGAAATGCGGAATTTTTACAAAGATGCGGTGCTTCTATCATTGCAGATACCCCGCAGCAAGTCTATGATCTCATTCTTAGATGAGAAGAGATGATCTGACTGCCTGTTTTCCGGCTTTGTAGCCCAACGAACGAATCCTGTATGCTGCTAAGTAATTTAGCACATATAGGATTCGTTCGTCTTTAGATGTACTCGGTTATTGCCTTTACAGCTAAGTATGCTCCCACGGAACTTCCATCACTGGGAGTACTTTTTGTATAGAAGTATAATTTACAATTCCATATCCGCTATGCAAAAAAATCTCCCTCTGCATTGGCGTCATTGCACGAAACAGATTCAACAAACTTTGTTCCTGTTCCGCCGACGGCTGGGTGAGAGTATCCTCCTTCGTTGAAGTAACACATAAAATATAATCTGCTGATACCTGAAAATAGATTGCCATATCTCTAACCATAGTTACATCCGGGCAGCGGCGTCCGGTAATATAACTTCCAAGACTATCTGCAGAAATATGCAAATCTTTTGCAATTTCCTGTCTGTTTTTTGGATGTCTTTTTACCAGATACCGAATACGTTCTGCCATCGCCATAAATATCACATCCCTCCAGCAGTCCTTTTCTGGATTCACCTTGTAATATATTTTAGCATAACGTATCATCTGACAAAAGTCAAATCCAACCTCCATCCAATCGTATAATCTGCCCTGTCAGATAGTCATTTCCTGACAATAACTGCCACACGAGCTGCGCTACTTCATTCGCTGTTCCAAATCTGCCCGCCGGAATTTCATTTTCTAATTCTTCCCGCTCCGGTTGACTAAAATCTGCGTTCATGCGTGTGTCAATGCATCCACATGCAATCGCATTCACCTGAATTCCACTTGGCGCCAATTCTTTTGCCAGCGCTTTTGTCAGCGCATTGACGCCGCCTTTTGCCGCAGAGTAGGCTACTTCGCAGGAAGCGCCCACCTCTCCCCACACTGAAGAAATATTGACAATCTTTCCTGATTTCTTTTGCACCATTCCTGTAATAACCTGCCTGCAGCAATAAAATACGGAGGACAAATTCGTATCCAGTACCGTCTGCCAATCGCACACCGACATCTCGCTCAGCAACCCAATGTGTGAAATGCCGGCATTGTTTATCAGCCAGTCTACGGTTCCCAAATACTCCCGCGTCTTCGTAAACATCTGACTAACCGCTGCCGCATCTCCAATATCCCCCATCAGAGGTAAAGTCATAATCCCATACCGATTTCCCAAATCCCGGCATATTTCTATTAACACCTCCTGGCTGTTTTTACAGTTCAGAGCTAAATGGCAGCCTTTCGCAGCCAATTGATATGCTATTGCTTTTCCTATCCCATGCGAAGCTCCTGAAATAAATGCTGTTTTCATCCCCATTCCCTCCCTCATCTGACAGCTGACGTTATGGTAGTAAATATAAAATATAACAATACACATGTTTTTATACAGGGCATGCATTGTAACAAAAGGAATCGAACCTTCTAAGGCTGCCCACGCCTCTGCCAGCATACGGCACCTTCTCTGCCGCCGGAGATCACATCCACCCTGTCAGATTACCTGCTTATAAAACAGTTACCAAAAAATTTATTCCGTCTGGCTCTATAAAAGCCTTTATATAAGCTCCGTCGTCCAATTCAATTCCTGAATCTGTTCATCTGTTTCCCGCAGTTCTTTTGCCAGCAGATCCACTTTCTTTTGCAGCTCAGCTACCGGCACCGTACTTTTGATTTTAATTTCCGAACGTGTCAGACGATCTACTTTATTGCTGGCATTCTCTAAAAAATTACGTGTAATCTGAATCTTATTTTTTAAACAGTCTCTATGAGCCAACATTTCCGTAAGTGTTCTCCCGTCATGTTCTGTACGGCTATTTGTTAAATTAATACGTGTCATCAGTTCCTCTACTCTGATGATTGTGCGATCTAATTCTTCCATGAGCGCATCGGGAGATTCCGATGGTTCTTCACCCTCCTGCACTTTTGCATTACTATTCAACCGCATTCCAATCTCTGAAAGTCTGCTTTGTAAATCCGCTCTTTCTGATAATGCTGTCGCCAGCTTCATCCTCTCAGCCTCCTTTTAATAATCAAACATCGGCGTAGACAAATATCTTTCTCCCGTATCCGGAAATACTGCTACGATTGTTTTTCCTTTGTTTTCCGGGCGTTTTGCCAGCTCCGTTGCTGCCCAAAGAGCCGCACCTGAAGAAATCCCTACTAAAATACCTTCTGTACCTGCAATCTCTCTTCCCTTTTCAAATGCATCCTCATGATCTACTTGAATAATTTCATCATATATTTCTGTATTCAACGTCTCAGGTACAAATCCCGCACCAATTCCTTGTATCTTATGTGCTCCCGGTCTGCCTTCTGATAAAACCGGAGAAGCTGATGGCTCCACTGCCACAATTTTAATTTCCGGATTTTTTGATTTTAAATACTCACCTGTACCTGTAATCGTACCACCAGTGCCTATACCCGCTACCAGAAAATCTATGTTTCCATCGGTATCTTTCCAGATTTCCGGTCCAGTCGTCTCACGGTGTACCTGCGGATTCAGCTGATTTACAAACTGGCCAGGAATAAAGCTTCCTTCTATTTCTGCGGCGAGCTCTTCTGCTTTTGCAATAGCTCCTTTCATCCCTTTGGCGCCATCCGTCAGCACCAGCTGTGCCCCATAAGCTTTCATCAGATTACGCCGTTCCACACTCATTGTCTCCGGCATCGTAATAATCACACGTATACCAAGCGACGCTGCAATTGCCGCAAGCCCAATACCGGTATTCCCACTCGTCGGTTCTATAATAACCGAATCTTTATGAATGCTGCCATTTTGCAATGCTTCCAATAAAATCTTTTTTGCAACGCGGTCTTTCACGCTTCCAGCCGGATTAAAATATTCCAATTTTGCAAGAATGACCGCTCCTAAACTGTTATTTTTTCTATAATGCGTGAGTTCCAAAATTGGTGTATTTCCAACCAACTCGGTAACATTTTTATAGATTCCCATGAAATATACTTCCTTTCTGCTCTATGCTAAGACAGCATCGGCTACTTTACCGCCTCAAATGCCTCTTTCAAATCTTCTATAATATCATCAATATGCTCTGTCCCTATAGATAACCGTATCGTATTTGGCCGTATACCCGCACCCAACAGTTCATCTTCCGCCATCTGCGAATGTGTCGTACTTGCCGGATGGATCACGAGTGATTTTACGTCTGCAACATTTGCCAGCAAAGAAAATAACTCCAGATGGTCAATAAAATCTTTTGCCTTGCGCGCATCGCCCTTAATTTCAAAAGTAAAAATAGAACCTGCACCATGCAGAAAATATTTTTTGTATAATTCCTGCTGTTGCAAATCTTTGCTTACCGAAGGATGATGCACTGCTTCTACTTGCGGATGATGATTCAGATATTGTACTACTTTCAACGCATTTTCAACATGCCGCTCTACTCTTAACGACAATGTCTCTAATCCCTGTAAAAACAAAAAAGCATGAAAAGGGGAAAGCACTGCCCCGGTATCCCGCAGCAAAATCGCTCGTATTCTGGTTACAAATGCTGCTGCCCCGACTGCCTTTGTAAAACTAATTCCATGATAACTTGGATTTGGTTCTGTAATATGCTCAAACTTGCCGGATGCCTCCCAGTCAAACCTGCCAGCATCTACAATCACGCCCCCAATCGCTGTTCCATGTCCGCCAATAAATTTCGTTGCAGAATGTATTACAACATCTGCACCATAAGAAATAGGCCGTACCAGGTAAGGCGTTGCAAACGTATTATCTACTACAAGTGGGATCTTATGTGCATGAGCAATTTTGGCAATTGCCTCTATATCGGTAACATCTGAATTTGGATTTCCCAATGTTTCCACAAAGACCGCTTTCGTATTTTCCAAAATAGCCTCATTGACCTCATCAAAATTAGAAATATTTACAAACGTTGCTGTAATCCCATACTGCACCAGCGTGTGCGCCAATAGATTATAAGTGCCTCCGTAAATATTTTTTGCCGCAACAATATGACCACCTGCCAACGCAAGATTTTGAATCGTATAAGAAATTGCTGCTGCTCCTGATGCTACTGCCAATGCAGCCACCCCGCCTTCCAGCTTTGCAATTCTTTGTTCAAAGATATCTTGCGTAGGATTTGTCAGTCTGCCATAAATATTCCCTGCATCTGTCAGATCAAATCTCGCCTGGGCATGATCGGAGTTGTGAAATACATAAGAAGTTGTCTGATAGATTGGTACTGCACGTGCATCTGTAACCGGATCCGGCTGTTCCTGTCCTGCATGTAGCTGTAATGTTTCAAACCGCAATTGTCTGTTATTATATGCTTTCTTTGCCATGATACATTTCCTCCATACTCTCTTGTTGTACATGATCCATTTTCACTTATGGAAACAGCCATAAAGAAACATCCGTTTTCATAGTTACTTGATAGGATTTTTGCATAGTGAAAGTATATCCTAGTTTTCCCATCGTGTCAATAGGAATATTAATGTTTCATCAGCAACTTTACAATTGCATCGTAATGATCCGGTTGATGCGGAAAAGTGCAATCCGTACACACTTTCAGCTTTCCATGCTCTTTGTCCATATATTGGGGATTTCCTGGGCACTTTTCATATTGATACAGGGGGCAATAACAAAATAGACAATTAAACTCCTTTAATCCCTTATGACATGGAAAGTATTTACAATCTCTGTTTTCAAAAAAACAATAAGAATTTTTCATTGCTTCACTCCTTACCACAATTAGAAAACAAAAAAATGCCGTCTTCATACCGGCTATTTTTACCCACATATGCTTTCAATACATTTTCCCAAAATAAATATGCCTGCTTACTTCCATAGGATGGCGAAACCTCCCAGTTTCCGGGATATTTGTCAAAACACATAACTGCTGCTTTCTTACCAATATTATTTCTTCGAAACTTCGGCAATACCATAAATTCTGCTATACTATGACCGAAAGCGAATTTCTGCACATAGGTATTTATCATGACGAATCCCAAAAGCTTATTTGTTTCCTTCTTCTTTATAAAAAATGCATCTCTTCCTTCTTCCGTAAAATAGTTTTCAAACCATAAATATTCAAATAATCCATCTTCATTCATATCATTCTGATCGTTTAAACTTTCTTCAAATAATGAATATTGTAAAAGCCTGTATAATACATCCTTTTTACATTCTTCCACTGCTTCCAATTTAACATCCATGTTTTCTACTTTTGTATACAATCTTTCAAACCAAATCTTTTCCTTTTCTGTTAATGCCATTCGAGATGTCCCCCGTATCTTTATTTGTTACTGCCTTGATCGCTCTTTTCTATACACTGTAAGGCTGTCAATATGAATGCGTTTCTATCTGGCAGAGCAAAACTTATCCATTTTTTTGAAACAACACATTTTATCTAAGTATGCTTTCTTTGTATTTCCACCACACACTCTGTATGGCACGAGACGACAGGAAGTACGTCATTTCCCAGTCAGTTCGTCCAACTTAATCCATCACCCTTTTTATGCTCTCGTCCGTAGGCGGAAACTTATCCATATCTCTACTAACATTTCTGTTATCACCGTGCAATTTCGTAATTGACACAAACTACAATGATCTATAATCAATCACTATACAAAAATAAGGTTCTTATCAAAATAATTATGCATTTCACTCTGTATATTCATTACCTATATCTTCAAAAAATACAGGTAATGACTCCTTTACATATCTTAACAACATGTTAACAGGCTGTGACTGTAGTTTTTCCGGTATGAGATTCAGAGCCATGTCCGCAGTGG
>CAJTZX010000066.1 GCA_910584345.1 uncultured Eubacterium sp.
CTGCTTAAAAAACGGAATTTCCCTAAAGTAAATGACATTGCCCGTGAATAGTAACTATACCTTCATTTACACAATAGAAGCGTCCCAAACCCTCTTGAATTTTTCAAATGCTTGTGATAATTTAGTCTAAAAGGGGACTAAAATATAAAAGAGATTGACAGGCCGAAAAACCTAAAACGATTTTACCCTGCATTGCAAAGGCTGAACCATGTGTATGAGGAGTTTGCAAAGAAACAGGACTTAACCTATATCTCCATGTTTATCCTGCAGTTGATAGACGACGGGACGACACAGAAAGAACTATGCGATACCCTATATTTTCCAAAGCAGACAGTCAACAAAGTAATCCTTTCTTTTGAAAAAAAGGGATATATCACATTTAGCCCCCAATCCGCGGGACAAGCGTTCCCGTTCCATTAGGATGACGAAAAAGGGACGGGAATTTCAAAGTGCTGTCGTTCCAGCGATTGAGCGCGCGGAGTTAGAAACCTTTGCATCCCTGTCAGAGCAGGAACAACAGATTATGACAGACCTTTGGGAGAAATACACCGATATGTGTATCAGTAAACTAAACAACGCAATGCAGGTTCAGAACGAAAAATGCTGAAACGGCAAAGCGGCATGGAAAGCCTGTCATTGTCATGGAGCCTGTCAAGGGAGGGACGCTTGCAAAAGTTCCCGCAGACGCGGAAAGCCTGTTGAAAGAAGCCGCCCCAGATATGTCAGTGGCTTCATGGGCGATCCGCTTTGCGGCAAGCCATGATAATGTAATGCTGGTACTTAGTGGCATGAGCGACATGGAACAGCTTAGGGACAACCTTTCTTACATGGAAAACTTCAAGCCGTTCACAGAAGCCGAATTTACGGTAGTGCAGAAAGCCGCAGAAATTATCAACAGGAGCGTCACAATCCCTTGCACTGGTTGCTCCTACTGTACCAATAACTGCCCTGTGAACATTGCCATTCCTAAATACTTCTCTCTCTATAATGCGGATATGCAGGAACTTGAAACAAAGGCGTGGACAGCACAGACCATGCTGTATGGACATTTCGCGGAGCAGTTCGGAAAAGCAAGCGCTTGTGTCGGTTGCGGACAATGTGAAAAAATGTGTCCCCAGCATCTCCCTGTCAGGAAATGGCTGAAACAAGTAGCAGAAAGATTTGAGGGAAGCTTTCTACGATAAAGAACGGCAGTGATGCCGCTCTTTTGTTTTACCGGATGCAGCAGAATTGTAGCAATGTATGGATGATTGCAGATTTAAATATATATTTTGCTTGACATAGTTCGTTTCATAGTCCACAATGGAGACAGATAGTTGAAAGAGACGGGAGATGTCTTTAAATTTGGGATAAATTTTTCATATCATGATTTTATTATATGGAATATGTGCCAAATAGAATATGGGAATGATATTGAAAGTGTAGAGCAGATAAAAAGGAAGGAATCATAATGTATAAAGGATTTAACGTTGTCATTAATGATAAAGAAGAATTTTATATGCAGATTGTTTTTAAACTGTTCAGAGATTGGTTTTAGTGGAAAGGGGATTAAAAATGATGACTGTTGAATTGTGGAATGCGATCATTGCAGCAAGTACATCAATATTTGTGGTCATACTGTCTCAAACACTGATAAGTAACAGAGAAAAAAAGAAAGCGCTAAATGATGAAAAAAGTCATCTTTGCAGGCTCTATATGGAACCAATCAGATTTATGTTAGCAGAAAATTACTATCGTATCTATGAAATTTTGAAGAAAGATGAAAGAAGAAAAGATCTTTTATCTATTAATGACCCAATAGATATTCTGGATAAAAATGAAGATTGGTTTGCGGGTGATGGTTGTTATCTGCTATCATCATGTTATTTAACAGGCTGTCTTTTTGCTTATTTACAGAATATACGAAATGGTATGCCTTTTATAAAACATTTCCACCATAATGATACAAAGATTTTGGAACTCATAAATAAACTGGTAGTAGATTTTAGTAAAAATTTAAATATTTTTTATGTGATGCAGATGAATATAGGAAAGGAGTTTTATATAAAGAACGAAAATCAGGTAATCACTTATCGTGAGTTTTGCAGGTTACTGAAAAGAAAACATGACCTGGTATGAATCGTTAATCAATTACTATTTAAGAATTGGCAAAGGCGAATATGAGCAATTACAGGAATTATTAATACATATGAAAGAACTGGCAAGATTGATTGATGAAATGGTGTCAGGAGGAGATTCGATCAGACAAAAAATATTAGCGGAAGGTTTAGAAGATTAGTCAAAAGAGGATGATGAAATGCAAATTTATATGATAGAACCAGATATGACAATGGAGTGTACAACACAGGCTGAGCCTTTTGCGCATACGGTAAAAGCGAAGCTGGAAAGTTATGCATCTGTTAACTGTGTCAACAGTTTTAATATCAACATGTATGAAGGAGAAATCAATGAGAACTCCTTTATTATATTATTTAATGATAAAAGCGACAGAAAAATGAGCGAAAACATTCAGAATTTTTTGAATACAGCCAAAAAGAAAAAATCATCCATATTTCCGATTGCATTACAGAAAGAAACCAGAATGCCGGCAGAGAAGATAGCAGAATATCAAAGCTATGACGTATACGAACAGCTTAGATGCAGAAACCTGGAAGACACTTATTTAAGCAGCATTGCAGAGGATTGTGTAAGAAAAATTATTTCCAGAACTATGCCGATGCTGTACTCTAATAGTGGGCTGATATTTGTCAGTCATAGGCGATTGGACGGGGAAGAAATTACGGCAAACTTGTGCG
Organism: uncultured Eubacterium sp.; assembly: GCA_910584345.1. Classification (GTDB taxonomy): domain Bacteria; phylum Bacillota; class Clostridia; order Lachnospirales; family Lachnospiraceae; genus Eubacterium_J. Next base: position 2,796 of record CAJTZX010000066.1, read on the forward strand.
ACAGAATCAAACAGCAGTCGAAACAGTCCAATGTTTTTCGGGATATCATAAATGTCCAGGTAGGGGAAGCGGCGCAGAATGTGATAGACAAGGCGATGGAAAACAGCGATGCTTTTTTGTTTATTCATACGGAAAAATCAGCGGAATCTGTATGGATTCAAAAGGAACTGAAATATGCATTGCTAAAAAGTATTCCGGTTGTCTGGATACGGATTGAAAATGCGGATATTTCAAAGCTTCGGATAAAGCCAGCGGAAAATCCAAATCTGGAATATCATTTTTCGGATTTTGAGTCAGAAGAGAGGTTAGTGAAAATAACGGATGAGATTTTACAGACGGTTTTTGAAGCGATTATGCGGCGAAACAGAGAAGTATTTGTTTATTTAAACAGCATAAAAAGCCTGTTTGGAGACAGAATAAAAGAAATTCAGAAAACAAATTTGATTTATGAAGTGACTGTTCCAAGAAAAAACTATCAGTATCCCCAGCGGGATATCGTACAATATTTTCAGTTATATGGCAGGACACCTTTACAGACAGATATTGACAATTATAAAGAGATCATCCGAAAAAAAGGTACTGCGTATGATTCGGCGCTTATATTAAATAATAGTTATGTGGAAAGAAAAAATTACGATCCTATAATTGGAGAGTCCTGGGCTAGATTTTATGATAATTGGAGCCGATATTTAAAAGGGCAGGGAAAGGAAGAAAATATGGAAATTATAATTTCCGGAGCGTTTCCTGATGGAGACGAGATTTGTAAACAGAGTCTTACAGATGCGCTCATTATTTTTGCCAGTGCAGTGATTCGGGATGGATATTGTCTGACGTTTGGTTCACACCCGACTTTTCAGGAAATATTTTTTGAAGTAGCCAAAGAAGCAGAGACAAATGACAGCAAACAAAAATTAAAGATGTATATTTCGAAATGGTTCGAAGACCAATATACCGATCAAAAAGAACATTTTAAAATGCATGCAAATCTGATCGAAACACAAAAAAAAGGATCCGTTGAAAAAAGCTTGTCTGATATGAGAAAAAAGATGATACAGCGGAGGAAGGAAGTGGCGGCGCTCATTTGTCTGGGAGGAAAAATCAAAGAAGACAAATCCCAGGAAGGAATACGGGAAGAGATTCGTCTGGCGCAGGAGGCTAAAATTCCTGTATTTGTAGCGGGAACGGTAGGCGGTTGTTCTTCAGTCGTAGCAGCTGAAAATAAAGCAAGCGGTTGGAAAGAGCTGAATGAGGCGCCTTGGGAATTAAATCGAATGTTTATGGAAGATCTGGATTATTTTTGCATTGTAAGGCAATTGTTGGATTATCTTGACAGGTGAATCCGCGCCTGATTTTTGAACGGCGCTGTCGATCTTTTCTTGCTGACAACATATGTTTCTGTACTTTTTTAAAATCTTCCATAGCATCTTTGATAATTTCTCCGTTGTGCTGAAAAAATGAAAGATATTTTCAGTGCTGCATGATAAAAAATTCTTGACTTTTTTAAAAGGCGGGACTATAATAGTAAACACAGTTACAACTTCATATGGGATAGTAAAGGTTTCGACAGGGGTTTTAAAGCTGGAGAAGCGAGCCGCAGGAGATGCGTAAACTCTCAAAATTAAAATTAAACGCTAACGATAATTTAGCATACGCTGCCTAGTTGCAGCTGTCTGATCTGATGCACCTACACATCAGAATCCAGGCATCGACGATGTAGGAAACGATGCATACTAAGCTTTGCGTATGCAGGCGTATGATGAAGCTACTGAAACGGTAACCGTGTCTGTGCGGGTACCGCAGAGGGAATGTCAAATCATAGACTACGCTCGTAGAAGTACGGTGGAGGGATCTTTGGACACGGGTTCGATTCCCGTCTATTCCATTCTTTAACAAAATAACTACAGATATAACCGGAAAGCCTGCAAACCAGCGTTTTCCGTTTTTTATTTTATCAAAATGCCGGAAGCAGTTCGCGGGTATTTTTGATAGGTTAGGAGGCTTATCTTGAGAGTATTAGTAGTAGAAGATGCAAAAGATATGAACCGATTGATTGTAAAGACATTGCAAAAGGCCGGATATAGTGTAGACGGCTGTTTGAACGGAGAAGAAGCGCTGGATTTTTTGCTTGGTACAGAATATGATGCCATTTTATTAGATGTGATGATGCCAAAACTGGATGGTTATGGACTGTTAAAAAAGCTGAGAAAAGAAGGGATGGATACGCCGGTACTGTTTCTGACAGCATTGGACGCTGTAGCGGATCGTGTGAAAGGGCTGGATTTGGGTGCAGATGATTATCTCGTAAAACCGTTTGATTTTGATGAATTGCTGGCTCGGATCAGAGCTATGACACGCAAATATGCCGGCAGCCGAAGCAATGAGTTTACAGTTGCGGATTTGGTAGTAGATATCAGACGCAGGACAGCGGTAAGGGGAGATGTGGATATTCCGTTGATACCAAAAGAATTTGCTATTTTAGAATATATGATTCGTAATCAGGGAATTGTATTATCAAGAGAACAGCTGGAAAATCAAATCTGGAACTATGAGTATACCGGAAACTCGAATAATATCGATGTTTATATGAGCCGTCTGCGCAAAAAAATTGACCATGGTTATGACACCAAGCTGATTCATACGATACGTGGTGTAGGCTGGGTGCTGCGGGCGGCTGAGTCAGGGGATCGTTTATGAAAAAAGTTTCAGTAAAAACGAAGATTGTATTTTGGCTTACGATGTTAACAGCGCTGCTTGCTGTACTTTTGGTTATTTTTATGATGGCAATCAGCAATAGAGTTTCCGATCAGACGGCAGAAGATCAGCTGGTTTCAGCAGTCAGAAATCGGATAGGGCAGATTCACATGGAGCAGGGAAAACCAAAGCTTGGAAAAGGGTTTCGGTTTTATCAAAATGGAGTGACGATGCTTATTTACAGTAAAAAGGAAACTTTGCTGGCGGGGCAGATTCCGATCTCATTTGTCTTTGGTGAACCTTTTCAAAACGGATTGGTACGAATGATAGATGCAGGCGAAATACAATATTTCATGTTAGATCTATGGGTTTCAGACGGATGGGATAATGGGGTATGGGTGCGTGGTCTGATCGAAGCGCCGGATAATAGAATGTCTGCGTATCATTTGTTAAAAGTTGCATTGATAACGCTTCCTTTTTTTATGGCATTGGCTGCGGTAGGGAGTTATCGGATTATACGCAGAGCTTTTCAGCCATTGGATGCTATCAATGCTACGGCTGCAGCAATTAATGAGGCGCGCGATTTATCCAGACGTATCGGCCTTCCGCCTGGGGAAGATGAATTTTCCAGGCTGGGCAGTTCGTTTGATGAGTTGTTCGAACGGTTGGAACGGTCTTTTGAAGCAGAAAAACAGTTTACGGCAGATGCTTCCCATGAGCTGCGTACGCCAGTATCTATTATTAAAGGAGCATGTGAGTATGCGCTAAAGTATGACGAAACGCAGGAAGACAGACAGGAATCATTGGATATGATTAAGCGTCAGGCGGAGAAGATGTCCGGCATTATTTCTCAGCTTCTAAGCATGACAAGGTTGGAGCAGGGTACAGAACAGATCTGTATGGAGACGCTGGAGCTGCGAGATTTTCTTCGCAGACTGTGCACAGAACAGGTATTTGATGCAGGACATGTCGTTGTTGAAGATGGTGATTTGATAGAAGTGCAGGCAAATGCTGGACTGCTGTCAAGACTTGTGATAAATCTGGTGGAAAATGCTTTGAAATATGGGCGCACAGATGGCCATGTATGGCTGTCCGTCCGGTCGTATGGCGACGAAGTACAGCTTATGGTGCAGGATGACGGACCAGGAATTGCTCCAGAACACCAGGAAAAAATATGGCAGAGATTTTATCAGGCGGATGCCGCCCACAGCGAAGAGATGGGAGCTGGATTGGGGCTGCCGATGGTGCAGCAGATTGCAAAGATTCATGGTGGCTATATGACATTAGAAAGTGAGTTGCATGTGGGCAGCTTATTTATCTTGCATTTGCCGGCAAAGAAGGTTTCATAAGGTTTTATAAGATTCCATAAGGATCAATTATATTTTTCTTATCAATTTCATGTACGTTTCATATTTTAAGATTAAGATTTGTTTATGAAACGAATCAACAATTAAATTCAGAAAGGAAAGCATTTCATGAAGCAAAAAAGTATTTTGTGTGCGACCGGTATGGCTGTTTTGCTGGTAAGCGCTTGTGGCAGGCAGGAAAGGCAGTTGGAATATATCGGCGCGTCCCAAGCAAAAAGCCTGGCATTGGAAGCATCTGGCATAGCTGCTTCGCAGGCTGAGTTTACGTCTGTAGATATGTCAGAGCAAAATGGGCAGGATTATTATGAAGTAGAGTTTACCGCTCTCGGAGCAGATTATTCATATGATATCGATGCCCTTACAGGAGTGATTATTGAAGCGGATGTACCGGATACCGCGATACAGCAGAAAGGAAATGCGGCAGATGATCTTATACCGGACGAAGCTGCAAATAACGAAATCCGTACGGATGGCGGGAATCAGACGGAGACAGGAATGATTTCAGAGCAGGAAGCAAAAACAAGAGCATTAGCACATGCCGGATTGACAGACGAACAGGTATCGTTTCTAAAATGCAGTTTGGATCAGGATGATGGCAAAACAGTTTATGAAACAGAGTTTTATACGGCAGATGGCAAAGAGTATGATTATGAGATTGACGCATTTACAGGAGAAGTAGTCAGTTATAATTATGATACAGAGTCCGTTGTGCCGCAAGATGCAAAGAAGGATAGCAGCATTACGGAGCAGGAAGCTATGGAACTGGCATTGGCGCAGGTGCCGGGTGCTTCCATGGATGATATTTGGGAATTTGAGACCGACCATGAGGATGGCCGTATCGAGTATGAGGGCAAAATCAGATACGACGGCATGGAATATGAATTTGAAATTGATGCCTACAGCGGAGCTTTTCGCAGCTGGGAAGCAGAGCTGATGGATCATTCTGATTAAAATTGGAAAATAATAAAATGAATAAAAATGCAGGAGGAAAGAAAGATGAAAGTAAGAAAGAGTTTAGCAGCTGTTTTACTGGCAGCAGGAGTGATTGTGACAGGTAGCCTGGCAGGAGCAGACAGTGCTGTGGCAGCAAGAATTTCCAGTGCGAATCAGGCAAAGCAAAAAGCATTGCAGAAGATACCGAATGCTGTAGTAACAGAGGTAGATATGGATCGTGAAAACGGAGAGCAGGTTTATGAGATTGAATTGGTCAAAGGCTCGAAAAAATACGAGATTACGTACCGCTCATCGGATGGTAAAATGCTTGCGTATGGCTGGGAAAAAACGACTGTCAGCCCGAATCGCAGCCGCTCCATTATCAGTGAAGATAAATGCAGACAACTTGCGCTTAAAAAGGTAAAAGATGGGACGATTACTGCTGTTTCACAGAAAACGGACGATGGCATTGATATTTATAAGGTTAAGATGACGGCGGGAAAGAAGCATTATACGCTGAAATATCATGCCAGAACCGGAGCTTTGATCGAGTGCAAATGGAAGCTTGTGAACGTATCTGCATCCAATGGCCAGAATGGGGATATCGGTATGGAAAAAGCAAAGCAAATCGCGTTGAAGGAAGTTCCGGGTGCAGTTGTGTATCAGGCAAAATATGATGTAGATGATGGTGTAGCAGTTTATGAGATTGAAGTGGTGAAAGGCAATTATGAGTATGAATTTAAGATTGCCGCAGATTCTGGAACCATTTTAGAAAGAGATAAAGATTTTAGAGATTAAAAAAATAGCTTTTACAAACCTGTTGCAGTAAGGAACGTATTATGATACTGCAACAGGTTTTTAGGTATAGGCTTTTGCGTGTATCTTTGTTATAATATTGCCAGTAGAGAAGGAGTGTGAATAACATGGGTAAAGAAAGAAAACGCCTTCCGGTGGGAATAGAAAATTTTGAGCAGATGATTCATGATAACTATTATTATGTGGATAAAACAGGATTGATTTCAGAACTGATCCGTAATGGAGGAATGGTAAATCTCTTTACCAGACCAAGACGCTTTGGGAAAACCTTAAATATGAGTATGCTGGAACATTTTTTTTCCATAGAGAGAGATAAAAGTATCTTTGATGGATTGAAAATTTCAAAAGATGCAAAACAGTGTGAAGAGTATATGGGGAAGTATCCGGTTATTTCAGTTTCCCTTAAAGGAATCAATGCTGCTACTTATGAAGGCGCATTTGATTTTGCGGTTCAGATCATGAAAAGAGCAGCCCGTAATGTTCAGTTTCTTTTGGAAAGCAACTCTTTAAGTGATTATGATAAGTTAGAATATAAGGAACTTTTGAATAGTAATATGAGCGAGTCTGTATTTTGTGGTGGACTGAAAATATTATCGGAATTGTTGGAGAAACATTATGGAACAAAAGTAATTCTTTTAATGGATGAATATGATGTCCCATTAGCAAAAGCATTTGAAAACGGGTATTATGATCGGATGATATTTCTAATCCGTAATCTGTTGGAACAGACATTAAAAACGAATAACAGCCTGAAATTTGCAGTGATGACGGGGTGTATGCGTATTTCCAAAGAGAGCATTTTTACTGGTCTGAATAATCTGAAAGTATTATCAATCACAGATGAACGTTATGATGAATATTTTGGTTTTACGGATACGGAAGTAAGAGAAATGTTGAAGTATTATGAAACAGAAGATCATTATGAAGAAATCAAAAGCTGGTACGACGGGTATCAGTTTGGCAACGTAGAAGTATATTGCCCGTGGGATGTATTGAATCACTGTGATAGAATTAAAGACCATGCAAATGTGTCTCCGGAAAATTATTGGATCAATACCAGCAGTAACGATGCTGTCAAGAAATTTGTTCAGATGTCTGACAATCTTACAACCAAACGTGAGATTGAAAAACTGCTCGCCGGTGGGGAAATCACGAAAGAGATTCATCAGGAGATGATCTATCCGGAAATGTACCAGTCTTTAGAGAACGTCTGGAGTCTCTTATTTATGACCGGATATTTAACGCAGCGTGGAAGGGTTGATATAAAACGGTATAAACTTGCGATACCAAATTTGGAAATCCGGGATATTTTTCAGACACAGATTATGGACTGCTTCAAAGAGAGTGTTACAAAAGACGGCGATACGTTGAGCCGGTTCTGTAATGCCTTGAAAAATGGAAAGGAAAAAAACGTAGAGGAGATTTTTGAAAGCTACCTGAAAAAGACCATCAGTATCCGGGATACGTTTGTGAGGAAGGCGAGGAAAGAAAACTTTTATCATGGAATACTGCTTGGAATCCTGGGTGTGAAGGAGGAATGGTACGTATCGTCCAATCAGGAAACCGGCGAAGGGTACAGCGATATCCTCATAGAAACCGAAAACAGTGAAATGGCTATCCTTATTGAAGTTAAGTATGCCAATGACGGTAATCTTTATCAGGCTTGTGAAAAGGCGTTAAGGCAGGTAGAAGAAAGGAAGTATGATGAAGAACTCCGGGAAAACGGAGTGGATAAAATTTTAAAATATGGGATTGCGTGTTATATGAAACGCTGTAAAGTGAAACTGAGAGAGGAATCATATATCAGAAACCGATCAGGTTATAAAAAAGCGGAGCTGTAAGGATACAGTTCCGTTTTTTTATGGCCTGATTTATGTATGAGCCAGAAAAAGGGAGATGAAAGGGTATGCACATTTTATACAAATTTGATAGAAATATGAGTGCGATTGTGGTATTCTGTTAGCAGTAAAAATTGAAAATTACAGATGATATAAAGGAGATAAAACTATATGGCAACACAGTTAAAGAAAAGACCCATTGAAAAAGAACTGAATTTCTTAGCTGACTTTGAACTATATGGAGTGTTAATGTTTGCAGGAATGTATTTCGCAACAAAGTTTATTATCGATATGGATGTTGGAAAGAACGCGTTCAAATTAAATTGGATTTCGTTTTATCCATTGTTGATATTTTCTGTCATAGTAGTAGAGGGCAGCTTCTATTGGCGTAATAAGTTGAGAATGGTAAGAAGAAAAACGGCGTTAAGTAATTTTGAAATTGGCAGGATTTACAGTAAATTAAGATGGATAAATGTAATTTTATTAACAGCCTATCTGCCAATAATTATCATTGCGGTTCTTGAAAAAGAAGATTTATCTGGAATAATTGTTGGAATTTTACTGTATTTTATGGCGGTCATAGAACAAATCAATTATTTTCATATCAGGCTTTCTTATCAGACGGTAAATGGCAGCCTTTTAGTGATTGAGCCTTTAAAAAAACTTTTTACTGGAACTGGGAAACGTTCACAATTGCGGAAGGATATTGATAGTTATTTAAAAGGTTAACTTCCAGTTTGTTTAAACGACGATAGCCACAATTACAATAGAATAAGTCGCACAGCGTTAGAGCGTATAGAAAACCAGTCTATGCGTTCAATTTTTATGTAAAGGAGCAGATTTATGAGCAAAGACAGCAATACACGACATGAACTGAACTGTTACGTTACTTTTATATTTACAAAGAAAAAGGAAAATTTGGTGATTGTATGTTATGCGCATTTGTGCTAGAATAGTGGCACTATTTTCCCGCTTTCCTAATCTATGGAAATGACAGGAATCAGATAAAGCAAAGGAAAGGAACAGAGTTTATGAAGAAACGATTCGCAGCGGCGCTGCTGTCTGCCTGCCTGGCGCTTGGGCCGTGTGCCGGCTACTATGTGCCTGCCTATGGTGCGCAGCAGAATGCCGTATTGACAGACATGAAACAGAGTACATTGGAGGTGGAGGTAGCATCTACACAATGGTTTCCATATGAAGGAAATGTAATTGTAAAGATCAGCGATGGAAGTGGCAGGAACGATCAAAAGGAGCTTACTATTGCAAAAGATGCATCCGCCGAGGCAATATTTCAAGTGCCGCAAGGGGACTATACAGTCAGTGTCCAGGCAGAGAAATTTGCTTCTTATACACAGCAGATACATACTGAAGCCGGATGGATACATAAAATAAAAGTCTGCTCTTCGAAAATACAAAATGGCAGCAGTGCGGTACCAGGATGGTTAAGGTCTGGCGATGTGGATGGAGACGGCGATATTGATGAGGATGATTCCAACGCTTTGCAGGCTGCAATACGAGCAGGGAAGGACGAAAAAGCCTGTGATCTGAATTATGACGGCAAAGTAGATCTGGCTGATTTAAATTTGCTGGTACAAAGTAAAGATGAAAAACAGGAATCCGCTGTTGAAAAACTCTGGTCTGTGGATTCGTCTGCGGTTACGGCAGAATCTGGTACGAAACTGATAGATAGCGCAGGATTTGAAGCTATGTTTCAGGAAGAAGGAAGCGTAAAGCTGCAAAATGAAAGCGGTAGTGTGATTTCAGAAGAACATCCGGTAGAATTTACGATTGCGCTGACCGACGGAAATGAAAAGCAGGCGCCAAAGCTGGGAGGAATGACGATCAAAGCTCCACAGCAGATATATGGCAGCAGTACCGTTAGCCAGATTGCAGACGGTACTGCTACGATTGTTTATTTGGATGCAGATGGAACAGAGAAGACTCGTCAGATATCTTTGTATGAAAAACAAGAGAATGCATCGATTGCTGCATTTTCTTTCAGAGAAAACAGAGAGAAAATCAGTACGGAAGCAGATGGTTCGCTTGTGCTGGATTTCGGCGGGCAGATTGCAGTCAAGAGGGTATCTATTCGTATCACCGGAACGACCAAAAAGGAGCAAAATCTGGTAGAAATTGCAAAGGTGACATTTATCAACCATATGGAAGATCACATTCCGGCTCCGCAGCTTGATATACCGGATATTTTGTCAGTTACGCCAGGCAGTAAAAAGCTGACCGTAGCCTGGAGCGCACAAAAAAATATTACCGGTTATGAACTGTATATTTCGGGCCCGGTCAAAAATCAAAGCGGGGTAGAGTCACAGGTAATTGCCGTTTCGGATGTTTCTTACGAGGTTTCTTCTATTAATCAGAAAAACCTTGTAAATTACAAAGACTATACGCTGAAAGTGCGTTCGGTAAATGGTGATTGGAGAAGTCCATGGTCACAAGTAAAGACTGCAAAGCCGCTGCCGCAGGCAAAGCCGGCTGCACCGGATAATGTAAAGGCTGCGGGCGGTTACCGTTCGATTACCGTATCCTGGAAGGACATGGATGATTCGGATGGATATATGGTTTATTATAAAGAAAAAGATGCGGCAGAATATGAGCCGGCCGTAAAGGGTTTTGTCCAGACGAAAGAGGGGACAGGAAGGCTTCATGGGACAAGCTATACGATCAACGGTTTAAAAGAGCATGCAGCTTATCTTGTCTATGTCACAAGCTGGAATGAATTTGGCTGGAGCGGCAAGTCGCTTGTATCAGAAGCAGTGACCAGATCAGAGGCAGCGCCGGTTCTGCCATCCTATCGGTTGTTAAATACACCAAATGGCGTCGGGCAGGTGACGGCACACATCGTAGATGCTGTGATTGGCGGCAGTGATGCAAGCATGGTGAACAGTCCTTTGGATACAAAGAAAAACAGCGGACTTGGTCTTGTAGATAACGATTATGCATCTTATTGGAGCAAGGTTGATTGGGAAGACGGCGTTCAATACCCGGCTGCGACCAAGGGAATGACCATTACGTTGGATCAGGAATACGAGATGAACTATTTTACGTTCGCAGCGGCAGACCAAAAAGCCGGTTTTGATACCGTACGGATTGAATACTGGAATGAGGCGGACGCACATAATGAAAAAATCGCAGGGGCGCGTCTGCTGGAAAAGCATGATGTGAATGATAACCCATATTATATCGTAAAATTAGATGAAACGATTAAAGCCAATAAAATTAAAATGAGCATCGGACGCTCTTATGTAAGAGAGGAGATGAAAGTCGGAGAAATCCGTTTTTATCGCTATGATTCTCTGGAAGATGAGATTATGGCTCTCTATACGGATGAAATGCATATGACACTTCGTGACGATGTAACGCTTCAAACAATACAGGCATTAGAAAACCGTCTGGATACCCCGGATGCTGAAAGCAGTGAAAAACATCCGCTTTATCAAGAGCTAGCGCTGGAGATTCAGACAGCAAAAGAAATACTGACAACCGGATTGGATGCTGCCCGCAGGATTCATCCGCAGATTACAGCGCAAAAAGACGGGCATTTGGGATTTGGTGGATTAAATGCATGGCAGCCGCTTGGCAGGACAGCTTATGCCAAAGAAACGCTGCTTGTATATGTCGGGCATCCTACAAAAAGAACAGGAGATGCAGCGCAGCTTCAGCTTGTATTTACACAACATCATGCGGAATCGTCTGGTTTGGCACGCATTGTCAATCTTAAGGTTGGCAGAAATATGATTACAGTTCCGCAGCTTTCAGATAAAGAAGCAGAACGCGGCGGTCAGATTTACGCAGCATATACCGGAACCAGTGATACAGATGCCTATGCAGTCCGTATCAGCGGCGGCAGTCCGATTCCGGTATTGGATGTATATGGTAAGAACGCAGGCGAACGGACAGAGGCAATTCGTGCTTATATACAGGAGTTAGAGGCGCACACGGCTTCTTTGGATACACAACATCAAAATGTGCATACAGGTACAAAACATACGGATGCAGCCTACGATGCAGCGAATTGTATTCTGAACGCAACGGATATTTTAATGGAAAAAATGATGTATTCGCTGCCGGCATCACAGGTTCTTTCAGGAATTGGAAAAGATAAGAGCCTGGATGAAAAAGTATCGCAGTTGGATCAGTCTTTGCAGGCGATGGAGCAGATGATGACACTGTTTTATCAGCATAAGGGATTAAGCGATGGGACTGATACAGAAAAGATTCACAGGTATCCTTCCCAACATTTGAATATTCGTTATATGCGTATGTTTGCCGGAGCTTTTATGTATGCGGCCGGAAACCATATCGGCATTGAATGGGATTCAGCAACGCTGGCAGGAGCAGCCAAGAGCTGGAACAGCTTTGGATGGGGAATTGCACATGAGATTGGCCACAATATTAACCAGGGTTCTTATGCCATTGCAGAGGTTACCAATAATTATTTTGCACAGCTGATGAAGAAAATTGCAGACGGAACCACACGTTTTTCATATGACGAGGTGTATAAAAAAGTTACCTCCAAAACGATCGGACGCTCATCGAATGTGGCGACCCAGCTTGCAATGTATTGGCAGTTATATCTGGCATATGGCAATGAGAAAAACGACGCGCGTATTTACACGAATGCAAAAGAACAGTTTGATAACTTATTCTTTGCAAGAGTTGACACTTATGCCAGAAATCCAAAAGCGGCCCCGCAGGGCGGAGTTACATTAGACGGCGGCACAGACCAGAACTTGATGCGGCTTGCATGTGCTGCGGCAGAAAAGAATATTCTCACGTTTTTTGAACGGTGGGGTATGGTTGCAGATGAGACGACGATAAAATATGCCAATCAATTTGAGAAAGAAACAAAAGCGATTTATTATGTCAATGATGCAGTCAGGGATTATCGGATTGACCAAAAAGAAAAAGAACAGACGGATACGATATTAGAAAAAGACGTAGTTACCGCTTCGGTAAAGGCAGGATCCAACGAAGTAACGATTACGATGCGGACGAATCAGAATCCGGAGCTTATTCTTGGTTATGAGATTATCCGTAGTATGACTAACAATGGACAAACAGAGTCTAGGGTGATCGGCTTCCAGCCAATGGATACTGCCGATTCTACCATATTTACAGATCGTGTGAGTACAGTGAATAACCGCGTGCTTTCTTATAAGGTGCGTGCGGTTGACAAATTTTTAAACTATTCAAATGCGGCAGACGCAGGTTTTGTAAAAATCCAAACAGACGGAATATTAGATAAATCTGGTTGGACAATTACGGAGACAAATATGATATCAGAAGATGATATCGATATTCCAACAGATGCCGATCATCCAGACAGCGGTTATGACGCAGAGGATCCAGGTCGTGTAGAAGCTGCAAAAGTAAATAGTATTGCACGCATCATTGATAACGATACGACGAAAGAAGGCACGTATCAGGAAGCGGCTGACCATACTGTGGATACTGCTTCCGTTACGATAGATATGCATCGCATAGAAGCGGTTACTGCTTTGAAATATCAAGGAAGCAAACTTGATTCGATTACGATAGAGGTCAGTCAAAACGGACAAGACGACTGGCTGGAAGTAAAGAAAGACTACACAGGGCTAAAAAATGTAAAAGAGACGCAAAAGACAGACGTGTGGTTTGATGCTGTAAAAGAAACGGAACGAGAACATTGGATTGGTACTTATGACGCCAGATATATACGGCTGACATTCAAAAAATCCGGTCCAGCTGCTATTCAGGAAATTGAAATCTGCGGTCCGTCTGGAGATCATCTGGAGTTCTTAACAGCAGAAAGTGGAAAACCTGCAGTCGGAATATTAAAAGCGGATTATCCATATGGAACCGGAACAAAAGATGTGATTCCAAAAGGTTCTCTTGTGTTTACGGGAACCTACAAAGGAAATCCTGCTTATAATGTGATTGTATTGTATGATACGGATGGAAATGTGATCGGCGCAAAAGACAAAGAAGTTCATGCAGAACAAGTTATTTTTGCACCGGATCCAAAAGACGGCAATCTGGGTGAAACATCCGACGGCACCTGGGTCTATTATATAGAACCGGGAGATTGGGACGAAACGACGGTTCGCAACCTTCAGGGAATACGCGGAGAATTATATCGCGTTGATGATGCGAAGACAATGGAAGCAGAACGTATTGTCAGCGATACACAGTTATTAGAACTGCCTGCCGTATTGCCGGAAATCACATTGACAGGAAGCTCTTTTTAGCCATTGCGAAAGAGCTTGTTAAGAGGGACAGAAAAAATGAGAAAAAAAATAAAAAGAAGTATTTTTCGTATGATCGTGTGCTGCTTTGCAATACTTTTGTTTCCTCCGCATATCGTATCAGCAGACGCTGGTGGAGAGCTTACGGTTGGAAATCAAAAAATTACAGTAACACTACAAAAGCCACAAGAAGAACCGGAAGCGATTACTTCTGTACGCTTCTTTTTGACCGTTTCCGTATTGGAAGGACAGATGCAGGAGCCATCGTTTGAGTTTGCGGAGAACGTGTTAAGTATCCAAAAGCCGGATGGAGTTCGCAGCGCAGCCATAACCGGACAAAACGGCAGTTATTTGATAGATATTATTATATCAGAAAAAGCCGACCAGGATATTTTTGCGGGAGGAAATCAGGCAGTGATAGGCACATTGAATCTGTCTCCTTCCAGCGAGTCTTTTAGAATACAGGCTGCATTTACAGGAGTGCCGTCCTCTGACGACAAACAGCCGGTATTACGGTACATCAATCATACCGGCCAGTCTGTACAGGTTGTTCCACTATCAGGTGTAAGACCCGTCATCTGCACAGATACAAATGGTTCCAATCATACGACGATACCGGAAATCCCAGGCTATCCGGTAACTCCAAATGTGCCGGGCAACCCGGTAACACCTGCGAACCCAGATATGCAAACACCGGATAACCCTTCTACAACGCCGGAATTGCCAAATGATACGATAACAGACAACCCACAAACGCCGGATGAAACATCTGATTTTACAAAAAAAGCGGCGCCAAAGCTTACGCTTTCCGCAAAAAATAAAAGCAGTAAAATTTCGTTTGCATGGAACCGTATCGAAGGAGCAGACGGATATCAGATTTATCGTTACGAAGAAGAAATAAAAAGATATACAAGAGTAAAAACAATTGCAAACGCAGAAAAGACGTCTTATACCAAAACGATGGAATATGCAACCTCATACGCATTTCGAGTACGTGCATATCAAACTTCATTAGAAGGCACCAGAGTTTATGGGAAATTTAGCCCGATCGCCAAGGTGACTACTGCACCACCTAAAGTAACGAAATTGTCTTTGCGGCAGCTTAAATCTGCAAAAGCAGCTCTTACTTGGCAGCCACAAGAAGGAGTACACGGTTATCAGATTTACCGCGGCACAAAGAAAAACGGGACTTATACACGCATCAAGACATTAAAAAACAGTCAGTCCCAAAAATACTCCGGAATCAGCCAAAAACGCGGCAAAATCTATTATTATAAAGTCCGGGCTTACGTGACAGGAGAAGATGGCGTTCGCAAGTATGGAACATTTAGCAGTGTAAAGAAGCTGGTGATTCGCTGAAAGATTTCTATAATAGAAGTTTTTTAAGAAAACCGTTCAGATTATATGTTGCATATTGGCTTCTCGGACGTCGGATGACAGGGAGCCGCGTTGGCTTCTGGTTCCTTTTCCAGAATTCTTAGTGATTCTTAGTATTTTGGAATAGCATGTCCCGCTTTATCGGGTATGGACACAGGCAGACCAGGCAAACGCCCTCTCTCAGCATCCGGGAATCCATAATATGAAACACATGATCTGAACGGTTACGTAAATCGTTACTATTCACGGGGGTGGACAAGTAACAGTTTAGACAAAGTGTTGCTTTTGGGCCTCCCGGACGCCGGATGGTGGGGAGCTGCCCTTGTTTCTTGTTCCTGTTCC
>CAJTZX010000067.1 GCA_910584345.1 uncultured Eubacterium sp.
CTGCTTAAAAAACGGAATTTCCCTAAAGTAAATGACATTGCCCGTGAATAGTAACCAGTTACCATCAGTATCCTGCTTTTCTAATAGTTATTGACATTTATAAAATTATATAATATTATAAGTTTGTAGTTAATTGTATTTTCAAAAATATAGCTTTATCATGTATCTATGACACTGACACACTCAACAGACGTGATATAGATGAAAGGCTACAGAATATTTGCGTTAACCGGATACTCCCTGATATATCAAAAAGATAATGTAACCAAAGAAACATCAGCAAAAAATGATAAATGATTCAAAAAATAAAGGAATGCGAGCAATGAAAAAAATATTATGCAGAATAGTCGTTCTGCTTAGTCTGTTGACTATTATATCTGGGGTTTTCGGTCTTCAAGGTAAAACTCCGGCTGGTTTCACTCCAATATTATCGCTTATGACTCTATTCTTCCTGCTAATATATGATCTCAAAAAATAAATATCAAGAAGAAACGGTAAAGAATTCTTTCTTTACCGTTTCTTTCTGTCGCATCTGCAAGTCTGCTCCGCCATACTCATATTCTGTAAACGTGTTCCACCTTTATAGAAAAATGTACTTTGATGCGTCAAACCAGGCGGCGTCATATAATAAATTTGACCTTTATTTCAGTCCTATATAAATATGTATTTCGGCATGTTCAGGATCAGCGTTTTGATATTCCTCAAAATCGCATAGATAAGAACGTTCCAGTTCCATGTCCCAAAGCTTCTGCCAAAATTCCTGTACAGCAGTCAGCATATTTCCTTTCACAACAAATTTTGCATATTTGCCGGCAGGAATTTTTCTCAATGCAAAGCCAGTCTGTTCTTCGCTATTTTTTACCTCAAAAGCAGCCATAACCGTATAATCTCCGCATTCGTCAGAAGAATAATCCGTGTAAATACCCAACGCTTTTTCATTTACACGGTTTTTGATTTTTGAACAATTTTCAGGTGCGTAAAGCTTTTGCCAAAGGCCGCCGATTACCGCACCCATTTCAGGTGAAGAGTTATTCGTCCGATCCAAATAACCGACTACGTTTTTTTCTTCCAAACATACAATTTCATAATTCATAGCTGATACCTCGTTTCTTATTTATTGAAACAAGTATATCAGACAAAATATGACAACTATATGTCATGTTTTGTGATATTTTAATAATATTTTTTTTACAAAATCACAAAACTCGTTGCGAAACTCTACAGGCTCAACAATTTCGGCTTTATTCCCAAAAGACAGCATATGATAAAAAAACGATTCCTTACTGACCCAAACATAGCTGAGCCATAGATCTCCATTATCATCGTAACGCAGCCGTTCGGCTCCAAAATCGTCGATCACTTTCCACCTTACTGATTTGTCAAATTTTATGAGCGCTTTTACATCACCGGAAGCATCCCAACGATCTTGCCGAATATATCCGGCGTTTTCTCTTTTCGCAAATGTTTCATCCGAACACTTCAGCTTAGTCATCCTGGATAGCTTAAACATTCTATAATCCTGCCTTACGACGCAAAATGCCCACAAATACCAGTTAGACCACTGAAAAATAATTTGATACGGTTCCGCTTCACGTTCACTTTCACCAATGGGAGAACTATATTGAAAAGTAACTTTCAAATGTTTTTCAATTGCCTGTTTTAAAAGTTCTATCTTTTCTGAAACGAATGATTTGTCCCAGCCCGAAAGATCAACAACAATATGGCTATCAGCGATTTTTTCATATTCATTTTTTGAAAACTTCTCCATCAGGCATTGGTATCGATTCGTTCCGCTCACACTGTCGAGACTTCTAAGTCCCGTAAGAATATCCTGCATATCAGAATTGGTAAGCAACGTTCGGTCTATTTTATAGTTCTCCATAATACAAATACCGCCGTTCGCTCCCTGACGAGTTGCAATCGGTATTCCTGCCTTACAAAGATCTTCAACATCACGATGAATCGTCCGTCTGGAAACCTCAAACTTCTCCGCTAAATAAGGAGCAGATACCATATCCCTTTGTAAAAGCACCGATAAAATTCCAATTAACCTGTCTATTTTCATCCTTTTACCTCTTTCAGAATGTATGCCCCTTCCAGAAATGTTTTCTAAGATAATTTGGGGTATCTTTCCCATATGTGATATATTGTATAACTTTTCATTACATTTGCGATTTTACTAACAGACATTGTTGGCTCTGTTTTGATGCAAGCAGTTTCTTCCTGTATTTACATACGAATATTATGTGATACTACAACAAATACTTGTACCCAAAGGGCATGATATGCCTGTTTTTGATTTCCATGTTCCCATGACACAAGTATAACACAAATCGCCATTTTTTCAAAATTTGTTGCTATCATATAATCACTCTTTCCGAGAAGCCAAAAGCAAACTTATCTTAAATTGTTGCACACAAAAACAGCGGCAGGATTTTCTCCTGCCACTGTCTAAAAAGCCGATGCGTCATTTAAATATCTTCAAACACATCCTTTACTTTATCCATAAACGTTTTGCGTCCGCTTTTTTTCCCGTTCCCTGCGGATGCATCAGCCTGGCCTTTCAAAGAACTGCCGCTGACCTCATCAAATTTGCGCAGCGCTTCCTTCGCTTCTGCGTTTAAGCTGGTTGGTACCTGTACCACAAGTGTAACGTATTGATCACCGCGGATATTTTTATTCCTAAGGGACGGCACCCCTTTGCCTTTGAGACGAATTCTCGTATCTGTCTGTGTCCCCGGCTTAACATTGTACAATACATCACCATCGATCGTGCTGATTCGAATCTCTCCGCCAAGCGCTGCCTGTGCAAATGAGATTGGTGCTGTAGAATAAATATTCATATCCTGCCGCTGGAAGATCGGATGACTCGCAATAATAACTTCTACAAGTAAATCTCCTCTTGGCCCTCCGTTCGCGCCCGGTTCTCCTTTTTCCCGAATACGTACGCTCTGTCCGTTGTCAATTCCTGGCGGAATGCTGACGGAAATCTTTTTCTTATTGGAAACATATCCGTTGCCATGGCAACTCGGACATTTTTCTTTTACTACTTTTCCTGTTCCCCGACAATCCGGACAGGACTGTACATTTTGAACCATGCCAAACAGTGACTGCTGTGTGAACATTACTTTACCCTTGCCGCCGCACTTTGTACAAGTCTCAGGTTTCGTTCCAGGCTTCGCACCGCTTCCATGGCACTGTGGACAATCGTCTTTTAATACCAACTCTAATTCTTTTTCGCATCCAAAAACTGCTTCTTCAAACGTAATCCGTACGCTAGCACGTACATTCGCTCCTTTCATCGGGCCGTTGCTGCTTCGTCTGCTGCCACCACCAAAAAAGTCGCCAAAAATATCACCAAAAATATCACCAAAGTCCATACCTGAGAAGTCGAATCCTCCGGCTCCGCCGCCTCCGCCTTCAAATGCCGCATGGCCAAACTGGTCGTACTGTCTGCGTTTTTCCGGATCGCTTAAAATCGCATAGGCTTCGGAAGCTTCTTTGAATTTCTTTTCTGCTTCTTTATCACCAGGATTCATATCCGGATGGTATTTTTTTGCGAGGACGCGGTAAGCTTTTTTAATCTCTGCATCCCCGGCATTTTTTGCTACCCCTAGAACCTCGTAATAATCTCTTTTCTGCTCTGCCATAACTTTTCCTCTGCCTGCACAATATTATTTCTTTTTTTTCGTTCTAACTGCTCTTCTACCTTTGTTCTGTTTGTTTTATACTTCTTTGAAGTCTGCATCTACAACATCGTCTTCCGGTGCGCCTGCGTCGCCGCCTGCTGCGCCTGCAAAGTCAGATGGATTTGGACCTGCACCTGCGCCCTGTGCTGCCTGTGCATTTTCATACATCTTTGCAAATACTTTTTGTGCACTTTCTGTCAGCTTCTCTTTTGCCGCTTTGATTTCATCTACCTGCGCATCTGTAAGATTTTCAGCCTGTGGATTTGCTTCCAGCAAAGCTTTTAATGCATTTAAGTCAGCCTCAACTGCCGCCTTGTCAGCCGCATCCAGGCTTGCGCCTACTTCCTCCAATGCTTTTTCTGTCTGGAATACAAACGAATCTGCATCATTTCTTGCATCGATCGCTTCTTTACGCTTGCGGTCCTGTGCTTCATATTCTGCAGCTTCTTTTACAGCGCGGTCGATTTCGTCATCTGACATGTTCGAACCAGCCGTAATCGTAATATGCTGCTCCTTGCCTGTGCCAAGATCTTTTGCAGATACATTCACAATACCGTTTGCATCAATATCAAAAGTAACCTCAATCTGCGGAACACCACGGCGTGCCGGAGGGATACCATCCAAACGGAACTGACCAAGCGACTTATTGTCTCTTGCGAACTGTCTTTCACCCTGCACAACGTTGATATCTACGGCTGTCTGATTATCTGCTGCTGTAGAGAAAATCTGGCTCTTCTTTGTCGGGATCGTTGTATTTCTCTCGATCAGTCTCGTCGCAACACCACCCATTGTTTCAATGGATAAGGATAACGGAGTAACATCCAAAAGAAGGATTTCCCCTGCGCCTGCATCACCGGCCAGCTTGCCACCCTGAATGGAAGCTCCGATTGCTACACATTCATCTGGATTTAAGCTCTTATTTGGTTCTTTGCCTGTCAGCTGTTTTACTTTGTCCTGAACTGCAGGAATACGTGTAGAACCGCCAACGAGAAGTACTTTTGTAATGTCACTGTTCGTAAGTCCGGCATCTTTTAACGCATTCTGCACCGGAATAGCTGTGCGCTCTACTAAATCTCTTGTCAGCTCGTCAAATTTTGCTCTTGTAAGGTTCATATCAAAATGCTTTGGACCTTCAGCAGTAGCTGTAATAAACGGCAGGTTGATATTTGTCGTTGTTGCAGAAGATAATTCTTTCTTTGCTTTTTCTGCTGCTTCTTTTAATCTTTGTAACGCCATCTTATCATTCGAAAGATCAACGCCTTCTGCATTTTTAAACTCTGCAATCATCCAGTCTGTTACTTTCTGATCAAAGTCGTCACCGCCGAGTCTTGTATCACCGTTTGTTGATAATACTTCGATAACGCCGTCACCGATTTCAATAATAGATACATCAAACGTACCGCCGCCCAGATCGTATACCATAATCTTTTGCTCATTTTCATTATCCAATCCATAAGCAAGCGCTGCAGCCGTCGGCTCATTAATAATACGTTTTACTTCCAGACCTGCAATCTTGCCTGCATCCTTTGTCGCCTGTCTTTGTGCATCGTTAAAGTAAGCTGGTACCGTAATAACCGCATCTGTTACTTTTTCTCCCAGATAACTTTCTGCATCTGCTTTTAACTTCTGTAAGATCATTGCAGAAATTTGCTGTGGTGAATATTTTTTATCATCAATCGTTCTGCCATGATCTGTACCCATATCTCTCTTGATAGAAATAATGGTCTTTTCTGCATTCGTTACTGCCTGACGTTTTGCAGGCTCACCAACAAGACGCTCGCCTGTCTTTGTAAAAGCTACGATAGAAGGTGTTGTTCTTGCGCCTTCCTGATTTGCAATAACGGTTGGTTTTCCACCTTCCATAACAGCTACACAGCTGTTTGTTGTTCCAAGGTCAATACCTATAATCTTACTCATTGTTCATTCCTCCTAAAATTGATGTCCTAAGACATTTCTATGAAAATATTTCATTAACTGACTACTGCTACCATACTGTGCCTTACTACACTGTCGCGATAAGTGTATCCTTTTTGAAGCTCCTGCGCGACAATACCAGATTCATACTCTTCGCTTTCTGTCTGCATCACCGCATTATGCAGATTTGGGTCAAACTCTTTGCCGACCGCTTCGATCGGTTTTACATCAGCTTCTTCCAGCATCGTCATCATCTGTTTATAAATCTTATTCATGCCGTCTACGAATGCATCGTCTTTGTTTTCCTCCGGCACAGCCGCAAGACCACGTTCAAAGTTATCTACTACCGGAAGCACTTTTTCAATAATACTCTTGGCACCGATTTCATACATCTGTGTCTTTTCTTTCTCTGTTCGTTTACGGAAATTGTCAAACTCTGCCATCTGACGCTTTACCTGATCGGTCAGCTCTTCTATTTTTTCATCTTTTTTATCTTTTTTCTTATTTTTCTTAAAGAAACCTTTTTTTCCGCCGGGCTGGCCAGAATCCGCTTCCGATGCATCCGCACAGGACTGCTCATCATTTGCCTCTTCCTCCTCCTGGGCCGCTGACTCTTCCTGTTCTGTCAGATCTGCATCCTGCTCATCATCCCCGTTTGCTACTTCCACCTCTTCCATATTCTCTGCGGTATCCGTATCCTGCAGGATATCTTCTTCTATTTGCTCCTTCTTCGTTTCCACGTGTCCTGCTCCTTTCTATTTTAACCACCTGTAGGCTTTTCATCCTTATGATAAATACCATCCAACTGTTTTTTTAAATGTTTCAGGTTATTTAATACTTTCTCATAATCCATACGTTTGGGGCCTATAATCCCGATCGTCCCTGTGATGCCGTCACCCAGCTCATATGTCGCTGTTACAACACTGCAGTCTTTCATCGTTTTAATCGGGCTTTCATCTCCAATATATACCTGGATGCCGGTTCCCGGCTCCTGTTCCCCTAGTTTATCGGTAATCATATTTGCAAGTACCTGCTTTTCTTCAAAAGCAGAAATAAACTCACTTGCTTTTTCAGAATTGCTAAGCTCCGGGTATTTAAATATATTGGTCGCCCCGCTCGTATAAATCTGCAGGTCTTCATCTTCACCAATTGCTTCTGCTACCGCATCCAGCACATCGCTGACAATTTTGCTGTGAATGCCTGCCTGATCTTTAAGTACGGATATCGTGCCAAGATTGATCTGTTCGATGGACAACCCGTTCAAGCTCGTATTCAGCAGAATATTCAGCTTTAACAACTGTTCATCTGTCAGCTCCTCATTTAACTCCAGCATTTTATTTTTTACGATGTTTCCTTCCAGAACAATTACGCAAAGCAGCTGACCCGCATCAACTCTGGATAACTGGATAAATTTCAATTTGCTGCGATGATACCGGGGGCCTGTAATCATAGCCGCATATTCGGTATTATTTGCCAATAGCCTCGCGACTTTTTTCAATACCTTTTCCATCTTTTCGGTATGCTCTATCACAAAATTCTGCATATCGCTGATTTCCTGATTTTTTTCTGCAATCAGGTTATCTACATAGAACCGATAACCCTTATCCGATGGAATCCGTCCTGCTGAGGTATGCGGCTGGAGAATATATCCTAATTCTTCCAGGTCAGACATTTCATTACGAATTGTCGCAGAACTCAAATGCAAATCTGTGTACTTTGAAATCGTTCGCGAACCAACCGGTTCCCCTGTATCCAGGTAATTCTTTATGATGGCTTTTAAGATTCTGGTCTTTCTTTCATCAAGTCCCTCCATAAAAGTACACTCACAGCCTTTCTTACTTAATATCATACATAATGACCAGTAATAGTTTACACAGCCTGTTCTGTTACTATTACTGCATACGCTGCCAGATTTATCATATGCAGGCAGCTTATATGAATTGCTTTTGTTAGCACTCGATGAATTAGAGTGCTAATATCGATATGACTAAGATAACACTCCCTATTTTCTTTGTCAACATGTTTTTGCAAATTATTTTCAAAGAAACTATGAAGCTTTTATAAATTAAATATAAACAAATTATAAAGGGCGCATATGATCTTCTTTTACATAAAAATCAAAGGAAATTCAATATTTTCATTTATAATCAAAAAAAGACCAAAAACGCAACAAACAGAAGATCCTATGACCGATTTTTTAATGAAACCCAAAATCGATTTTGCTTTTAAAGAAATTATGGAAGATGCAAAAGCCCGCACTGGATTTCTGGCCGCTGTACTTCATTTAAAACCAGACGATATCAGGGAAACCCGTATTTTAAACTCTCATCTGCGTAAAGCACATAAAGAGGATAAAAAATGTATGCAGATCAGCTGGAAAAAAGGGGGGGGTAGACATATGATGTGCTGAAAAAATGTGTCAGCATCCTTGATTTTGTACTTTTTGAACTGCCAAAGCTGCCAAAAGAATTGCGCAAAGAATGCAGCGGTATTGAATTGTGAGCAAAATTTATCAATGCGGAAGAAAGAGAGGAATTTGATATGATTGCTGAAAAAGATCCTTATATAAAAAGCGCTTACGACCAGCTGCAGCTCATTAGCCAGGATAAACAAAAACAAAAACGAAAAGAATACGAAGTACGTGAAAAAGCAATCCGGGAATATAACCAGCTTATCTATGAAGCAGAGCAGCGCGGAGAAAAATATAAAGCGATATCTATCGCCACTTTTAATTACCTTACTGTTTTGAAACATTGTTACTGTTCGCACCTACGGAACTTACAGTAACAGAATCCGGCATATGGAAAGTTTGCCTGCGACAGATTGCCGGATTCCTGGCAACGATTATGTATTGGTCCCAGCAAAACAGGAAATGTTTAGCTGGTAAGTAAACAAAAATGAAATATGATCCGAAAATAAAATTAAGTATTGAAAATTTTGATAATTATGTTATACTGAGTCTATGGGGCATTGGCGCAGTTGGGAGCGCGTAACATTCGCATTGTTAAGGCCACGGGTTCGACTCCCGTATGCTCCATTTTTATAATCAAAATAAATGATCTTACCCTTTACATCTCTTCTTTTTTAACATGTTCAATTTTACTGACTGTAACAATAGTCATGCCTTTATTACTATTATAATAATTAGGGGCATGCATTACATATCCTGTCATTAAAGTGCAATACCTTTTCTCTATCACTTGCAATGTCTGCATTTCAGAACAGGGCACAGTTTGTTTCAGCTTTAAATTCATTTTCGCTTTTTCAAGTAATGCATTTAATGTTTTATTTTCCGTATCCTTACAAAATTCTTTCAGCCTTTGTATACATTCCTTGGCTTCTAAAGCATCCTGTTTTGCACTCAAATTAACAAGAACACATGCAAATTCTTCTGTCAAATCTACAGAATCAGCAGATTCCTTAACAATATCCTGCATAATTTCCAAACTTTTGGCAGCTTCTGAAACATTATGTCTGCCACTCAGATTGACAAGTCCATCAGCCAAACTTGTTACTATATATGCATCATCTCTATGATCTTTATATTGCACATATAAATCCATTAGATTTTTTATAGCTTTTTCAGCCAGAGATAACTTCTTGCTGGCAGCTGTATTAACTAATCCAAATGTCAATTCTTCTAAAAACACCTTTTTGTCAGTATACTTTCTATAAAGTCTGAACAAATGCTCTATATTTTCTTCATTTTGTAAATCATCTTGTTTTGCACTCAAATTTACCAGACTTCTCGCCAGATTTTCCTCTAATTTCAAATTATTGTCAAACTGTTCACAGATTTCTTTTAAAAAAGTTGCACTTTCTAAAGCTTGTACGGCATCCTGCCTGGCACATAAATTCACGATTCCTCTTGACAATTCAACTGCAAAATTTTCATAGCTTCCATATTTTTGATAGAACAGCTGTTGATATGTAATACAATATGCAATATATGTATTGTCCGCGTATACCGCAACAAGATTATGCAGTCCCATAGCCAGGTACAATGCAGTCTCCGCATTACCATTATATCTTTCATAAAGCATTTTCAAATCATCCACAATATCAACTGCTTCTGCCGCAGAATTTATTTTAGCGCTAAAACGAATCAGTTCCAACGCAAATAGTGTTACTATTTCCTTATCATCTGGAAAATCTTCCATAATTTTTTTTAGATTTGTTAAAATGAATCTATCTTGTTTAAAACTTAAATTAATTTCTTCACCGTTAACTGTGTAACGAGCAACTAACCTGTATGCAATAATTCTTGCCAGTTCTTTATTATTCGGATTTTCTTTATATATTCTTTCTAAGTCTTCCATAACATATTTTGCTATAGGCGGTTTTCTTTCCAGATCCATCACCTGAATAATATAACTTCCTGGCTCATGATAATGGTTATCGCTAAAATTAACGAATCCTTTAGCCATTAATACTTGTATATCCGTATTTGCTTTGCATTGTTCGTATATAGCTATTAAAAGATTTAACATACGGAAACTTTGCTTATAATTTCTGCACTTTCTGACTGCAATAGATAATAAACGGGCATATGCTTGTACCGCATAATCTTCTAACGTAACCTCATCCGGAAAAAACAAATTCCAATATTCAGGCTTTCTGTTCAGCAAATCTTCATAATCACTAAATAGTTTTTCAAAGAACATTGCGGTTCGCTTTGGAAAACGCCATAAAATCATAAGCAAATCATATACCATTTTCTCTTCTTGCTCCAAAAGCCATCTGCATACAGCATATTCACCAATTAAATCCGGTTTAACAGCAAATATAAAATTACCTTCTGCTAATCCTATCCTTTGGAAAAATTTTTTTACAGAAGGAAAGCTGTCTGCTTTTTTTTCAATTATTCCCCAATCATCGCTGCAGATTTCATCCTGTAACTGTTGCAAAGTTACATCTTGAAGAATGGTTGCAATACATTTTATCTTTATGCACAGTTCTAACAGTTTCTCATCTTCTCTCGCATCATTTTTCATCAGTAAAAGAGCCTTGCGTAGTTGTTCTCTTTCATGCTCTACAACATACTGCAATATCTCATTCCTGCTCCATTTTTCGGGATTACCCATATACAAGTAAGCATCCGTAAGCAGTAAAATATACAGTGGCCGATGCAAACGCGGATCAATCATTTTCAATTTTTCTAACAGCATTTCTTTCGTTTCTGTCGACAGCTCACTCCGTTTCATTCTCATTTCTTCCGGCACAAAACCACATATATTTTTCATTGACTGAAAATACCGTTCCATAATTGTCATAAGCTCTTTATCACTCAAAGCTTTTAAAAAAAGAAACTTTGGCTGATTTCGATTATATGAATAGCTTAGTGTATTTTGTTCGATACAATAGCAGGATCTGCATACCAAATCTTTCCGAAACAAATCTTTTCCCCAAAAATTATCTTCATTTTCGCTTGACTCATTTGCACGCTCGATAAGCAAAAGACGCAAAGGCAAACTGCGTTTACTCTCCGCTAAATATTCTATCCAATCTGCAAACTGTTTGGTATATGCCTGTACATAATCTGCTATAAGAAAGCATTTATCAGTTAAACTGCTATTTAACTTTGAAAGGTTCGTATATTCTTCCAGCTGAATATGCTTAACAGAATAGCCTGTTGGAAGATATTCACATATAAAATCGTAGACCAGTCTGCTTTTGCCGCTGCCGCCTGGACCGATAACTGCCCACCAAAGAAACATTCTTTCATCTTCAAAAAAATGCAGCAATTGATCCAGCTCCGATTTACGACCAACCATTGGAACAAAACGTGATTTATATGTAAAACGATTTGCAAATACATTTTGATCTTGTGCTCCAATATGCCTGCATAATTTATGATACGCTTCAGGATCTGTTTCTTCTAAAAGATGTTCTAAAATAACTCTGACTGATTCATGCTGCCCATTTTTATACAAAATAGCCCGAATATGCTTCTCACCTAACTCCCTAATTTTTTCATCCCGTTTTTCCTGCTCACATTCCATAATTGTATAATAGCTCATCCCAGGTTGCATTACTGTCTTTAGAACTTCTAACGTTTTATCCTGTGAAAGGCTGCACCCCAAAAACAGTATTGCCTTTTGTGCCAGACAAGCCTTTAAAGTCTCATACAATAACATTCCTTTTTTATAATGTTTTTTATACTGATCTTCTGTAAAAACCAGCGTACTTCCTTCAAGTTCACCTCTCACAACTGATCCGTGAAGTTTAAATAAACCATATTCTAAATTTTCACGAGAATAATAATTTAACATTTCTGTATGACCTGGATGAAAAACACTTAGTTTTTTTCCATGCAGATCATAAACCTTTTCTAACATACAGTCAAAATTAGTAGTTAACATTAATCCCTGAAACAATTTAGGCAGAATGTAGACCGGTTCTTTTTGAACCTGCCTCATTTTTTCAACCGTCATTTTTTCTTCTGAAAACAATAATGCTATGTCTTTTTTTAAATTAAACAATGTTCTCTTTTCTGCCAGAATTTGCGCTATTTTAGCATAGTTTTCTTCTGCATTTAATAAACGATTTATTTCTGCAATGCTTTTTTCATCTGTTAATTTGCATATTAATTTTTCGATCGTCTGTTTCCATGTTCCATAACAAAACGCTGAAAATCCGGCGCCTATAAACGGGACCAGTACACACAGATTTCTTTTTATTTCTTCATATACATATATATTATCTGGATGAAAATCCATAATTTTTTGAAATGCAGAATGCTCATTATTCATACTGTTTCTCCCATGATCCACTTCCATTAAGATGATATCGGAACATCATAAATTTTTCGTCCGCTGTCCCGCTCAATACTCAATCTAACATACAACCCTTTCTAAGCAGCTTCCTATATGCTTCCCAGGAAATATAACGCCCGCCCATTCGCTCCAAATGCTCTGTATGAAACTGACAGTCAATAAGCAAAAACTTCTGCTGCTCCAGCTGTTGTGCAAACAATATTAACGCAGTTTTAGAACCATTTTCCTTTTCCGAAAACATACTCTCTCCAAAAAAGCATTTGCCAATAGAAACACCATATAACCCGCCTGCCAGCGCACCATCTGCAAACACTTCCACACTGACCGCATACCCTGCCCTATGCAAACGTCCATACGCAGCCTCCATCTCATCCGAAATCCAAGTTCCCTCTTTGTCTTCCCGCTTCATCCGGCAGCAATGCATCGTATATGAAAAATCACGATTGCATACGAGCTGCAGCCGGTGCTTTTTCATATACTTTTTCATAGAATGCGATACGTGTATCTCATTTGGAAAAATAACAAACCGCTCTTTCGGACACCACCACAAAATTTCCTCTCCCGGCTCATACCATGGAAAGATTCCATGCGTATAGGCCAAAAGAAGGCGCTCCACACTCAGATCGCCGCCCACTGCAAGCAGGCCGTCAGCGCGTGCCAGCAAAGGATTCGGAAATGAAATCTCATGCTCTGTTAAACGATAAACCGGCATTTTATCCTCCACTCCTATCATTTGATTCATTCTGAAAAAATCATGCATCCGCTTTAGAGCGTGTTTGAAAAATCATTCCCGTGATCTGTCTGAATGTCAGCACTACTCGTAATTTCAAGTTCAAACTGTTCTTTTGAAGCTGTCAAAGCACATGTCCCACCTTGTTTTAATTTGCCGAACAAAATCTCATTTACAAACAGCGGTTTGATTTCACCTGCGATAACACGTTCGATCTCTCTTGCACCATATTCCGCACTGATGCCTTTTTTCCGAACCAGCAGTTTTGCAGCGTCATCCGTCAACAGTGTTATCTTTTTGCGTGCCAGCAGCTTTTGAAGCTCTCCCAATTTTTTTTCAATAATCTGTTCTGCCATTTGGGAATTCATACTATGAAATGCTACAATTTTATTCAAACGATTGCGAAACTCCGGCTGAAAAATTCGTTTGACTTCTTCTAAAACAACATCTGCAGAAGTATCTTCTCCCTGAAATCCAATTCCCGGTTTTCCAATCCTGTTTGCACCTGCATTTGAAGTCATAATCAGAATAACATTGCGAAAATCCGCTTTTCTGCCCTGATTATCGGTAAGCGTCGCATAATCCATCACTTGCAGCAATATGTTATAAATATCTGGATGCGCTTTTTCAATCTCATCCAGCAGAAGCACCGCATGCGGGTGTTTTCGGATCTGTTCCGTTAAAAGTCCTCCTTCCTCATATCCCACATATCCTGCCGGTGCACCAATCAGCTTCGCTACCGCATGTTTTTCTTCATATTCACTCATATCAAAACGAATCAGACGGATCCCCAGCTCTTTCGCCAGACATTTTGCAATTTCTGTCTTGCCAACACCGGTTGGCCCGACAAATAACAAACTTGCTAACGGTTTATCTTCTTCCAGTAATCCGGCTCTTGAGAATTTTACCGCATTGACTACTTGTGTAACCGCCTCATCCTGTCCATATACAAGCTGCTGCAGTCTTTCTTCTAAAGAAGCAAGCGCTTTTATTTCATCCTGTTCTACCGTCTGTTTTGGAATATGGCATGTCTTTGCCACAATCTCATCGATAAGCTCTTTGCTTACCATCTGTATTTTTTGTTTTAGCGGATGCATCCGCCGATACGCACCAGCCTCATCCATAAGGTCAATCGCCTTATCCGGCAAAAAACGTTCTTGTATATATTTATCACTCATAGAAACCGCATATTCCAAAACACCCTCTTCATAAACAACGCCATGAAACGCTTCGTATGTTTCTTTCAGACCTTCTAGTATATAAACAGCATCCTGAAAATCGGGTTCTTTGATTTCCACATTTTGAAAACGCCTTACAAGACTTTTGCTTTTTTCGAAGTGCTTTTTATACTCCTCAAACGTTGTAGCCCCAATAAAACGAATATGACCAGCTGACAAATATGGTTTTAACATATTTGAAATATCAAAGCTTGTGCCGTTTACCGCGCCCGCACCTACAATATTATGAATCTCATCCATATAAATAATCGGTTTTTCTTCCCTGGAAATACTGTCCAGCGTCTTTTTCAGCCGTTTTTCAAAATCTCCGCGGTACTGTGTGCCTGCTAAAAGGCTTCCAAGATCCAAGGAAAATATTTTTGCCCCAAGCAAAGGCTGCACAACCTTTCCTTCTTCAAGCAGCTTTGCAAGCCCATATACAATCGCTGTCTTTCCAACTCCCGGTTCCCCAAGATGCAGAGGATTATTTTTCTCTTTGCGGCAAAGAATCTGCATCGTACGCTCCAGCTCATCCTC
This sequence comes from uncultured Eubacterium sp., assembly GCA_910584345.1. Lineage (GTDB taxonomy): Bacteria > Bacillota > Clostridia > Lachnospirales > Lachnospiraceae > Eubacterium_J. Next base: position 14,864 of record CAJTZX010000067.1, read on the forward strand.
TCTTCCAATAAGCGGATGTGCCCCTTCCAGTGAATCATTCAAGCATACCGCATATTGCTGCCAGAAAGCTCCCTGTGTATCCGAATCGCCTTGTTCTTCTGTTTCCATTGATTCTTCTACTCGTGTAAACCGTTTGCTGCTGCTTTCATTTTTTTCACCAATCAAAAGCATTTCCTGCAGGAGATCGGCTTGTTCGACTCCCTGCAGACGCATATAATATACTGCATAGCTTTCCTCCAGGTCATACATTGCATGAACCATATGCGGCAGCTCCACTTTTGTCCTGCCGCTATTCTTTGCTGATTCCCATGCATAGGAAAGCATCCTTGCCGTTCCCTGAGACAGCTGCGGCGTACAAACTGCATCCTCTTCATAACGCTCCATATATTCTTCCAGATACGTCTTTAAGTTTTTGTCTAATTCCTGAATCTTTCCGCCACAGTTTTCAAACGCCTCTGCAAACACCTTGTTCTGACAGGCTACATATAACATAAGCTCTGGCGTCACATATTCAAAACGCGCATTGCCTGCCAGCAGAAACACCGTATCTATCATTTCAGCCACTTCACCTGATACCTGCATCTTACGCCTCCTCAACTGTCATACGAAACGGAAATCCTTCTTCCTTAGCTCTGGCTGAAGCCGTCTGAACTTTCGTAACCGCCAGATCATACGGATAAGCGCCTACGGCTGCCCTGCCGCTTTTGTGCACAAGCAGCATCAGCCGCTCTGCTTCGAGCTGGTCTTTATGAAAAATCTGAATTAAAATATCTACGACAAATTCCATAGATGTAAAGTCATCATTGTGCATAATGACCTTGTAATGTTTCGGCTCCCTGATTTCTATTTTTGTATGTTCTTTTGTCTGCCCTTGTAACGACATCGTTTTATTCCTCTCGTTCCGACTGTCCTAAAATTATTTTCTGTCTTACTAACCAGAACAAATCTTACCACAGGCAGACGAATTCGTCAACGCAGAGACTTTTGTTATTCTTTATCCCATTACCTTTCTATCCCGCTCGGATACCGCAAAAATACAATTAGATTGACTGTCCCTGTTGAAAACAGAAAAAGCAGCGAATTGTTTTCTATAATAAAAACAAATCCACTGCTTGTGTTATTAAGTTCCTTTGATTATGCCAGCACAGGCTCCCGCTTTTTGATGACATCCTCTACTTCCTCAATCGTCTTTTCCACACACTCCGCTATCTGCTCTAACGTATAGCCCTTCCTGTGCATATTCAAAATTATTTTTTATTCTCTCTCTGCCCCGCCTTTTTCCCTGATTCCCTATGAAAGATTACACATAGCGTTCATATCCTTTCTCAATTTATCATCTACCGGAATACTGTACTCTGTTTTGATCATCCCTAATTTTTCATCAACAGTCAATTCCGCCGAAAGCAACGCACTCAGCAGACGATGCAGTTCTTACTTCTCATCATGCTCTGGAAGTTCATTTGATATACCTATCAAAACAATATTTAACAGGTCAAGCCCACCCTTCCACGAATAGGAACTAAGCAGATCGTCTTCCACAAGATGCACATAAGCCATGCTGTTTTCATCCATGCCCATGCACACCCAAATACTGAATACACGCCTGATGTCGTTATAGTTTGTCTTGACAAAATCCCTTTCCTTCTGCGAGGAAACAAGGCGGCTCACATAAAATACTGCCCTGTTTAAGATATGGTATCCTGTCGGTTCATCCTTTTGTGCCTCTAAATTCACAATAACCTGCGAGATACCGTCTTTATGGAAGGAAACGCAAAAGCCATTCCCGAAAGGTATATGACCTCAATCCCATTATACCCTGAAATCCAGGCTTAATCAATCAAATTTTTTGAAAATAGCAGTCCAGATCTTTTGTTTCATCGCCAATCTTTATCCAACTGGCATGCGATCCTTTACTGCCGTTTGAATGCGTATACTTAATCTTTGTAACCACACCATCTGAATTTTTGACCACCCCATGAACCACAAGCACATGGCCGCCATTATCAAACCGGATGGTACGGCCTGGCGTAATATTCTTTGCCTTTGCTTTTTCGCTCCAAAACTTGTGCTTGTCAGATTCGCAGCCGAAATGCCATATCCATAAGTAATGGAACCGCTAACTAAAGTGGGAGGGTTCAAAAGTGAACCAATGTCATTTACTTTAGGGAAATTCCGTTTTTTAAGCAGAAATTCCCTTTTTCT
>CAJTZX010000068.1 GCA_910584345.1 uncultured Eubacterium sp.
GTATTTATCGGGTATACGCCAGAAATTGGGTTAATAAGTTTTACGGATTAAGGAAATAGATTTAATATTTATAGCGAGAGTAATTTTTAAGTACTATTGAATGAGATGTATTTTACTGTTATACCATTTTTGTGACCGAGGGAAATCAAAGTGTATAAAATCAATAAATCAAAATCATCAAATCCCGTGTGTACGGTTACTGTGTACTAAACTAAATCAGAAACCAGAACAGAATCTTCTTTCTATAAATTCCCAAAATTCGCCCGAAACAAATATAACGCCTGCCCGTTTCCAAACAGGCAGGCGTTATATAATATTTCTGATACAGATACCCATACCAGTTTCCAGCAGGCAGGCGTTTACTGCTCCGCCTGCCCATGGCTGCATACCCACGCATTGCAATAGTCTAAAAGCATCTGTCTGGCATACACGATCTTCGTATCCCAGTCCCGCACATGCTTTTCTGCCTCGATAAAAAACTCTGCGCCTATATGCTCCAGCGGATGTACACAGAAGCACTTCATGTCTCTGGTGTCCGGGTCATAGAACCTGTCTAACATCTGCGCTACATGGTCCATTGTCATGCCCTTCCCGTTGTTCTCCACCAGCTGAAAAGCGATGGCGGCAGCAAGAATATAGACCGCAGCTATGGTTTCTTCTTCCGTCAGAAGCACTTTCCGGGGTGATGCGTCCTTTATGCTCTTTGCAAGCTCCACAATCTCGTTGCGTCCACGTATGCAGGACAGCGGCACGCTGGAGAGCGTCTGGCTGTCCGTTTCCGGCGAGCCGGTACAGAAATCTTCCCAGAGATCCTCACGTCCCATGTGCGTCTGGTAAGCAACCAGACTGTTATCTACTCCGCATCCAATCTCGATGCTGTCCACACTGGCATCCCCTGCAACCGTGTGGAGCTCTGGCTGCAAGAGGTCTGTAACCGTCCGGGCAAGAAGCCTTGCGCCCTCTTTACTGCCCATTGCCTGCCGGGCCATACATGCGGCGGCTTCTTCTGTAATACCAACATGGACACCAAGCGTTTTATGGAGCAGTCTGTCATACTGGTACACAGGGGATGCGTCCGACTGTATGAGGATACGGTTATAATCCTCCAGCGACAGCGGGTTCGTGTGTGTGATAAGCGAGATTCTGCCGAGAAACTCGTGGGATATGCCGTATGTATGCAGATCATCTTCTGTTACATACGGAAGCAGGCTTCCCTCTGGCAGCTCTGCCGGTTTTTTGGCAGAAAAACCAATACTGGATTTGCCCGCCATCCGTTCCCGGATGATGTCTTCGAGTCCTTCAAATGCACCCAGACAGACAATAAGCAGTCTGGATGTGTCCATCTTACGGGTGCGGTTGTTGTCCGTATGGACGACCACGCTGCCAGCCATAAACGTGAGCAGGTTGTCAACCGGGAGAAAGCTTTGGTCGCCCGGACGGGACTTAAAAACTTTGTCGATCTCGTCCAGGCATACAATGCTGTGCGTTGCCTCGGCTTCGTTCTTATCCGGGGCAGCGTCAATGCAGCGGGCGATGATGGAACTGACGCTCCTGCCTTTCCATCCTTCGCCACGCAGCATACTTGCGTTCTCGATGACCACGGGCAGGTTTAAGCGCCTGCCAAGCTGCTCTACGGCAAGCGTCTTGCCTGTGCCAGACGGGCCAATGCAGAGGATGTTCTGCTTGGGCTTGTCTAACGCCTCCCCTGTATGCTTATAATGCTGGTAGCGCAGGCTGTGCAGCCAGGCAGCATTGCTGAGGGATTTTAGATATCCCTCCTGCCCGATGACCGTTTTACTCAGTTCTTTGTATAAAGTTTCCGGTGTCACATTGTCCATAAGTGCATCTCCTTTAGTTGAAATACTGGTACTGGGATTCGTCCTGTCCATCCGGCATAAAAGTGCTATCGGCAAAAGAGTTCTGTGCTGCAGGTACACAGGCAGCTTTGCTCTCGCAGAACTCCTGTGATTCGATTACCACATCTGTGGTATATACCCTCTGCCCGTCGCTGTTTGTGTAGCTGCCCGTCTGGATGCGGCCTGTAACTGCAATTTTTGTACCCTTCCGCAAGTACTGCTCCGCAAACTCCGCAGTCCTGCCAAATGCCACGCAACGTAAAAAGTCTGCCTGCGGCTCACCCTCACGTTTCACCAGCCTGTCCACGGCAAGTGTGTATCTGGCAATGGCTGTATTGCTCTGCTGGGCGTAGCGGATTTCCGGGTCACGGGTTAAACGTCCTGCTAAGATTATTTTATTCATAAATAGTATATCTCCCTTCTGGTTGTATCTTTTTTTCATGCGTTCACCCGCATGCGTGAGCATGATATTGGTTCCTGTGCAGGACATGCCAGCCAGACGCCGCACAAGCCATTTTAAGAGGTGTTTTGTGCTTAGGCGTAACATTCTTATGTGATTGAACTAAAACGGCTGTATGGGGCTGCTACGAGGTCTGAGGGGTGTGCTGTGATATAACTCTGGTATGGTGATGTGATTTTGGTATATTAGAATTGGTCATGTAACACTTTTTCTGGAAATGTAGCACTTTTGGGTTTTGAAAAGTGCTACATGGTGTAAAGCCTTTGTTTATAAGGGTTTATGGCATGTTAGTAACAAAAATTGTAGCACTTTCTGTAGCAGTTTTATTTTGGCTATCAGAGTACCATAAAACCAGTGTTTACAAGGGTTTATGAAATTTATTACGTCAAAATGTAGCACTTGTAGCACTTTTTCTCAAGTCTATATAATATATAAAAACTACAAGGGGTATAAAAGAAATATGGGTTTTTTATATTTTTCCCTTATAATTGACTTAAATAAAAGTGTTACAAGTGCTACAAATGGTCACTTAACAGTCAATAAACCCTTGTAAATACAGCATTTTAGGTGTAGCACTTTTTGTAGCACTTTTGCTAATTTTGTAGCACTTTTCAAAAAAAAGTGCTACATTTTTTCAAATGTGTTACCGGATGGCATGATATGGTTTTGTGGGATATTAGCCTGTGGCTTCGTATACGGCGATTTAAACGATGTTTTGCACTTAGGTATAGTGATGTTAGGGTATAGGTATTAAAGTGGCTGTATGGGGCTGCTACGAGGTCAGAGAGGTATTCTGTGCGTCAGGTGGCTGTGTTATGTTTTTAAGTGTATGAGATTTTGTTATATAAAAGGGCGAACTGGAGTTCGATTATTTTACGTGATATCTCTGTGACGTCGTATATGGCGTTTTAAGCCATGTTTTACTTCCAGTCATATATTCTTAGGCTGTTGGTGTTAAAGTTGTTCTATGGGGCTGATACGAGGTCAGAGGGGCATTCTGTTACATGACTCTGGTGTAGTGATATGATTTCAGGATGTAGGAAACAGGTCATGTAACACTTTTTCTGAGAATGTAGCACTTTTGGGTTTTGAAAAGTGCTACATTATAGCTGTTTGTTATTACAATGGTTCTGTAGCTCATGATTTTACCTCATATAATCGTTAATAATTCCTTTCCGCAGTCCTCCGCTGGTCGCTCCATATCTGCCAACTTTGCGGATAAGGATTCTATGGTGTCTGCGGCTTCGTTTAATGCGCCAAATACTTCATATAAGGCTTCTGGTGTCTGGTCTGCTGCTAAACTTCTTAAATAGTGTACCTGTTCGCTAATCATGCTCATTCTACCAATCCTTTCTATTATCTATCCTAACACCGTTCCCTCGGTCGTATTGACCATAGGGAACGGTTTTGTTGTTGTGTGCAATGCTGTTATTCCATGTTGAGACCACAATATATATAATTAACTTTTCCGTTCTTACACTCATAATATGGAGCATAGTCTCCGAGTTTTTTCTCGATTTTCTCAGCCTTTTTTCGTTCCATGCCGACTTTGATTCCGAATATTTTGATGTTTTTATCAGAAGAGTAGATTTCGATATGTTTTCTAAAATCGCAGAAGGTTTTGTCAACAGGAATGATATATTTGATTGTCGTTTTGCCTTTTTTCCAGATGTAGGTTGTGTACCCGTTAAGTCCGTCGTAGAGAGGGCTTCCTTCGTCGATTTCTTTTTTCGGCTTGCCCCATTTCTTGGAAAGGATCTTTACTTTTGCGTTTGTTGCCATTATGATTGAGTCCTTCGCAAGTGTAATGCTGTTTTCTTTGACAATGATGGCTTCGTGTTCTTTGTTTTTCATAGATTTGTTCCTTTCTATGTTTTTTTTTTTTGTTTCGCTCTTGTTTTTGCATGTGTATGGGTTTTTGTAAGAAAGAATTGGTTTATTTTTTGTTTTGCTTTCGTGCTTTGTGCTTGTGTTATGTCATCTTTGTGGGGATTTTGGAATATTGAGATTGGATTAGTTGTGGTTAGTATTAAATGGGATAAGCAGAAAAGCGAGATAAAAAGTTATTACCTTTCAAATTTTGTTTGGATATGTTCTACGAAATATTCTGGATCCTGTGTGTGCATACCCGCATAATAGCCAAGCATTGTTTTAAATGGCAGTATCGCATAGATTTCTTTGCTTGGTATTTCAAAACGTAGTTGTAGATATTTATACATCCAACCAATCCATTCAATGGTATCTGGATTATAATGCCTTGTGTTCTTTTTGGGATGTATCTCATCCAGTAAGACGCTCATGGTGTATGCTGTATCAGACATATGGAAGAATGAATATAATGCATCCATTTCACGTTCGCAGAATTCGGAATTCATATATTTTTCTGCAAACTCTTCGTCATCGAAGTCTTTATCTATTGCGAGCGCAAAGAGTCTTTGATTTGATTTGCATATGTCGTATCCGACATCAAGACCGCATGGCATATTGTTCTTGTCTTTTAACTGAAGCATGGTTGCAGTTCTCCTTTCTGATTTTTTGTATTGCTCTCGTAATTTGTAATTGTATTATAACATATTTTGATGGTGATCGTAAGTGTAAAAATAAAGTTTACCCGTACCTTCATTGATACGGGCAAACTTCACAATTCACTAAGAACACCATTTTTCATACTGGTGTTCTTTTCAATTATTCTCTCGATTGTGCATGTATTTGTATTATTTTGTAATTCTTTTTTGTAGAGTGATGTCAATATTGGTTCGATATAGTGTATGTAAGAAGATTAAAGATGAAAGAAAAAGAACCGTTCCCCCGGCTGTATTTGCCATAGGGAACGGTTTTTGTTGTTGTGTGAGTGTGCGTTGCTGCAGCTTATTTTTCTTTGTTGCAGTATTTGCACACTTTGATTGTTTTTGTTACTTCGTGCTCGCCATAAGCCCATTCGAAGTCTTCCCATGCACCGTGCATGTCTGACTTTAAGTCGTACATGGCATGCCACAGTATGATGTCTGTGGCTTCTTCGATAGCATCATTCCATGTGTAGTAGTCAAGTCCGGCTCCGCCGTAGTCTTCTACGTACAGTACCCTGTCATAGTGGTATGGATAGTCAATGACGTTGCCACGTTCTTTTGTGGTTACAACAACGGTGAAATCGCAGGCTGTTGGACAGTTACCGGGACATACAGCTTTGTTTTCGCAATCGCAGCCTGAACACATGACGATATATTCATATCCGTCATACTCGGTTGTTTTGATTGTCGTATTCACGTACTTATGGTCTGTACGCTTGATGCTTTTCTGCAGCTTGCATTTCTTGCAGGTTTTTACGCCTGCACGTTCGCAAGTGGCTTTCTTTGTTACAGTAAACTTATGTTTGCATTTCTTCTGCTTTGCTGTAGGACCTGCCATCTTTACGGTAACGGTAAGCTGGATTGTAGTAATGTCTTCCAGAAGGCTTACTGCTTTTCCTGTAAGAGTTACTGTGCCAGAGCCTGCTGCAATAAGTTCCAGACATTCGGTAAGGTCTGACTGGCTGACAAAGTCCATGTTGACCTTTACAATGTTCTTGTCAGATGAAGTCCATTTGTACTTAGTGGTAATGTCATTGCCGTCATTGTCTGTCACAATGACTTTCTTTGTGTCACCAGGCTTCATGGTGACTGTTCCCCACTTCTGGACATAAGATGCTGTAGTTGCAGCATTTGCCGTTGTTACTGATTCAAGGCTGATACCAGTGATTGCAATAGCAGCAATGAGCATGCATGTAATGAATTTCTTGAATGTGTTTTTAGATTTCATGATTTTACGCTCCTTTCAAAAGCTGTATTTTTTTTAAGATTATTTGATTTCTGCTTTTTTTTTTGTAAAGCATTTTCAAAATTAAACCCGTTCGCATAAAAAGTAAAAGAGAATGATAACGTGCATGTACTTGTTTTGTGTTTTGGTTGTGTATTGTTGCTGTTAACTGTGTGTCGGATGCTATGATTGTTGTGGTTGTGTTGTTATCGTTTGTTGATTTTCCTGGCCTGAAGTATTGAAACTTTTAAAAATTTCATGATTTCAAGGCTTAGGTGTGGTTTCTGCAAAACAGCATATTTATGAGCTGTTTTGCAGAATGATTTGTGTCCAGCTTCTGCCCGTTTTGAGCTGCGGGCAAGAAGTGAACTTAGGATTATTTTGCATCATGTTAAGGTCTCTGCCTCCTCTCAAAGTTGATAAATATAATATATTGTTGCAATAAAACTACCCTTTTTCATGTGTGCTGCCTAAGAATCCCGTCAGTCTTTTATGAAATCCACGGAACAACTGCCCATTTCCCTTCTATTTTCAAAGCAATCATAAGTGTTTCGTCATTGCTCTGGACAGAATCACCAGATGCCGTTGTCTGTTCAACCGCAACCTCCAGGATACATGCTTTCGTTGCCTGTCTGGCATATTCCTCGTATTCTTCACCTATCAGGTCATCTTTCATAAGAGTTTGTTCTATTTCATCACCTTCCAGTATTACATCATCCAAAATTCCAATCAGTTCAAATTCCAGTATGTAATTGCCTGATACGGTCAGAAATGCCCCTGATATATTTCCTCCTACAAATGATTCCTTCATTTTTACAACGTCTCCTTCATTCAAGCCTGTTTCCAGATTTTGAAGAAGCGTCTCGAATGTCTCATAGCTGTCGTCATCCGTTTCATATTCTTCCTCTTTTGGTACTGTCTCCTCTGGCCGTTCTTTTTTACTATTGCACCCGGACAGTGCTATTGCCGCCATAAGAGTACATAATACAAACGCTGATAGTTTTTTCTTCCTCATTGCTTTGTTCCTGATCCCCCTATCTTCAGCTTCTTTATATCCGATCCTTTCATAAGCCTTATATTGCTCTTTTTTAAGTCATTCCCTCTTTCTGCCTTGTCTGATTGGCTTCATCCCGTCCAGACCGACACTAATGTTAAGATAGATTATAATACCGTTTTAAACTTATGTCAACTAGAAGTATCATATTAGAATATTGCATATCCCATATGTTCGTTTAGTTTGCTTTATGGTAATGAAATATCCAGCTAACTGTTTTACTCTGAAATTAAAAAAGGAGTTAAAAATTATGATAGCTGATAAGATTAAGGAACTACGGGAATCAAACAGCATGACACAGAACGAGGTTGCAAAAAGGCTTGGCATCACACGCAGCAGTGTGAATGCCTGGGAAATGGGCATTTCTGTCCCATCTACAATGTATATTGTGGAGCTGGCACAGCTTTTTTCTGTGTCCGCTGACTATATTCTTGGGCTGGAGTCCAGGGCAGTGCTTGACATTTCCGAACTGGATGATGAAAGTGTGAAGATATTAAACGATATGGTGCGTTATATGCGTGACAGGCAAAGGTAGATGGCTCTGCCAGCTATTTTTAGAATTCTTTTAGAATTATCACTATTGATATCAGACTGTCTGTATGATACTCTGTTACCAGACACTTTTAACTTTAACCACAAAAGGACTGGTAACAGATGATAGCACACAGGATCAGAGAATTAAGAGAACGCAACCATCCATATCCAGGCCGTCCACCTGCGGCATACGGTAGAGCCTGCTGTCGTTGATAATGGCTGCGGCAGCGTTCTCTACTGTCTTTTTTTCGTCTAAGTACGCCCTGTACCATCTATCCAGGCAGAAGCCCGTTATGATATCCGTCCACGGGCGTATGACCAGCAGTACCGTCCTGGAGCCGCCATCCCACAGGTCTACACTGGCAGAACGTATCTTTACCCCTGCAAGCTCCTCTGGTAATGCCTCCCTGACATATTGGAGTACCTTCTCCGCAAACTGCTCTTTGCTTATTGTTTCATTCATGCTTCATTTCCTCCTGTAGATTGTATATTTACAGGAACGAACCCGCGCCCGCAGGGCGTATTCAAGTGGAAACAGTCAGAATATCACATGCGGGGTACAAGACCTCACTTTTTACAGTTTATAAATACTTCGTAGTGGCTTCTTGTTGGCTCATATACCGTTTAGTTTTTTGATATATAGATTTGGCTTGTACACTACCAGAAGGGGGGGAAGTTATACAGAGGATCGCAAGGTTATCGCATAATGCAAATCAGGAGATTGGTTCTTTCAGAGAACTTTTGTTTAAAAGATTCTATGGATTTAGAAAATTGAATGATGATGTGTATGCAATGCAGACTACTTTATGTGAGCGTAGAAATAATATAGAAAAGACTGTGGATGAAACGAATAATCTGATATAAATTTAGTGGTCATGAGGGGATGTCTGACTATGATAACTGTATCGAATTAGTCTTTTTGCCAAAAGTAGTAAATTAGTAGTAAAATAGCTGAAATTGCCTTAAATAACGTTGACAAACCCTTGTAAATCAAGGGTTTGTCAATTTTTGTTTCAAGTTTCCTATAAAACAAAAAAATGTATAACCAAAACACATGATGTTTCCGGTTACGCATTTTTTTGTTATTGGTCAAATGATAAATTTATAAGCCGACCGCCTCTCCTTCATCATCCGATGAAGGCTGTATGTCATCTTCATTCGCATGTGCAGAAGAAATTTTAAGCAGTCCCTGCATATAGGCATTGACAAGTCTCTTTTCTTCCCTCGGAAGACGATGAAAATCTGCTAATAACTGCTGATCTGCAACTGTCAGCTTTTTCACTGCTGTTCCTTCTTCATCAAAAAATTCTGATAAAGTAATCCCTAATCCATCACATACACGCATAAGTGTTGATACTGACGGCACATTATTACGGTGAAATGTATTACTCAAAGTTGAATAACTAATATCGGCTTCTTTTGCCAAACGATACAACGTCCATCCCCGTTCTTCTAAAAGCTGCGTCACTTTATTCAGTACATATTCTTCCTTCATTTAATAATTTTGACCTCCTCGTTTGTATTTGTATAACTCTGATATTCTCATATGTATTATATATTTATATTGTAATTTATACTGTTGATTCTCAAAAGATGATAATACGTACAATATAAATATGTCGCAAATGAGATATATCGATTTCATTTTACCACCATTATTGTATTTTTTCAATGCTTATTAGTATTTTTTTGAAAATTTTTTGTAACTCTTGATTCTACGAAAAAAAGTTAAGACCGTGAACTTCCATTCTCGGTCTTTTCACAAATTTGCTATTATTTATATTTTTAATTCTATAAATACATAGATGCAGCATCTTGTCTCGCCATCGTTATCATTTCTTCTGCCCTATGCTTCCATGTATGGGTCTGTAAAGCTTTCTGATATCCATTTTCACTAATATCAGCTAAACGATCTGGTGATGCTAAAAAAGAATGGACGATTTTCGGCAGTTGATCCAGTTTTGCCAAATCATAAAAAAGGATATCCTCTTCTTGTTTAAACTGTTGTTCAAGATAAGGATTACGCTCTGTTAGTACGACCGCTTTTTGAAGCATACTATTAATAATACGTTCTGTAATTGCATTTTTATGCCAGGACATAATATTCAGTGCTATTTTTGATTGCTGCCATATCTCAAGACTTTCATCTATTGTTAAATCTTTCTCATGCCATACAAAATTTACATGATTGCGTAACGGGCAAGTTTTCCAGCTTTGACCAAATACATCCACTTTTATTCCATTCTCTATCAATACTTGAATTATTTTCGTCCTATATCGATATGCCATATATAATGTAAAATGATGAAATCGATACAATAAATCTTTAAAATCTGCATCTGAAATTACTTTTCCGTCATGATCTAACACCCGTTGGAGAAGTTCTTCCGCAGGTAAATCTGGATGTTTACGCATATACATCCAGAAATGATTGAGAAGAAAACGCATTGGACGATTTAGCGTTTGAATCTGTGCAGCTACATAATTTGTGTTATCCACATAACTACCAATAAAAACAATATCGTAGATACGTTCTTTTGTAGTCTCAAGAGGCTTTAAAATTCCTCCCGGAGGCAAAAAACGGACGTTTACCAGATAATGCCTCCTGCCAAAAAGCACATAATTCAGGTCAGGCGATAATATTGTTAAATTTTTCGGCGTTTGTTCCAAATGTTGCCGAAAGGAATTAATATGATCGAATACAAAGTTATATTTTGGCCCGTTTATCTTATCATGAAGAAAACTTTGATCTGTTAAACGTGCAGAAAACATATAAGATTGAATTCCAATAATAGCCTGAAAACTGCAATCAATGTATCTGGCGGCATCCATATGCGATTCTTTTGACAAATCAAAATATTCCACCAAATATCCTTGGTGCTCTAACGCCATACCCAGATAATCAGCAAATACGCTTAAAATATGATAGCATACCACATCACCAGTATAAATCAAAAATGGCTGGCTGCCCTGATAATAATACTCGAAAGCAAAACGCCTGCAAAGCATGTCTTCTAAAAAATCAATTGTCTGTGCATAGCAATCTAATTGTTTTGCAATATTCAAAATACTATGAACCGCACTATCAAATAGATGATGCTCCAATAATATATTTTTATAAAGCGCTGTGATATAACAATCTGTTTTTAATCCGTCTTCACTTAAAGGCTCTTCCTTTGGAGATAAAATCATATAAGAATCTAAATTAGCTGGAGCTGTATCAGTAATACAGATCGGATATATACACGCTAGCCTTAAAAGAAATTCATAGCTTTGTTTGGCTGGTAACCGTTCATTAAGCACACTGACTTTTTTTAAGCATTGCCTGGGAATATAAACAGTCCCAATGATAAGAGTTTCATCCAGTAAAATATCCAGAAATTCCAAATACCGGTTTTGTGAAGAAATTTTACTTTGAATCACAATTGTACATGTTTCTACATTCATAAGGAACTCCTTTACTCAACCTATCGGTCAAATAGTATTACTATCTGAAAGCTATATCAAATATTTCGGGAAGAAGCCTTTCATAAGTAAAATATTTTTGCGCTTTCAGGTTTCCATTGTGTGCAATGCGCTCTCGTTCACTGTCATGGGAAAGGTAGAAAGAAATCTTATCCATCATATCTTCGTTGCTTTCGTACCATACGATATCTTCTCCATTTTGAAAATATTGTGTAAATTCCATCTGATAATTCGTTAAAAGAAAACCATGTGAACCAAGAATATCAATAACACGAAGAGGTATCCCGGATAAAATGGAACGAAGGGTAATGTTTAAATTAATCTTACTTGTATAAAAAATTTTAGGCATCTGATAAATATAACCGGCATATCCTTTGTAATTTACCGGCAAGCTGACAGGTTCCTTTGGAGCATATAAATCTACCTGATATGTTTGCCCAATCAGATCGAGTACCTTTCGCCGTTCCATAACAGTTATTTTCTTACGTATCATATTTCGAAACAAATCATCCTGATAATCAATATATTGGTCTCCTAAATCTACTTTCACGTATTTCGCCATTTCCTGGCATTTCTCATGACCAAATAAAGAATCACATAAATCAAATCCATAAATCATCTGCTGTGCATCCATGACAGCATGAATGTAGCCATCTAAATAGGGAGGAAGATAATTGATTTGATTAAAAAAATCGTATGCGTCATCATACAGGGTACCTAAAAAAGTAACTTCATGCTCATACTGCAGCTGCATACTTTGAACAAAATTTTCCAGGCGAGGTTTATGATATGCAAGTGGCATATGGTAAACTGTCCGAATACCTTTTTTACGATATTTTTCATATAGTAAATAATCAAACAAAAACACTCTGTTACAGTCATTAGATAAAGTGACAGAGTCTAAAGTAAAATGCGGTGAATCGAAAATCCATGAAATATATCTAATCCGGCAGTCCGCGGCAACTCTTGAAATTACCGGAAAATAGTTAAATGTAAAAATACAATCATATGGCTGTGCTGTACAATATTTTTTTAACTGTTCCATAAAAATTTCATCTATATCATAGTTTTTTATCCTACCAGATATAACATCTACAGTAAAACCCAGACTGAGCATAGCTTTTGTACAATCCTGAAAAGTATTTTCAGCCCATGTATAGTATAATATTTTATGCGTTGTCATTGCTTACTCCAATGTATTTTATATATATTTCTTTGCGAATAAAGATTTGAAAACCAATATCTGTCTGCATCATACTATATTTGCTCTATAATCAGCCGCCATATGGCAGCTTCCTGCGTCCAGTCCCCTTGTTCATAATATTGCGCTATTTCCCGAAATGTATATTCTGTACGCACTACATACTTTATAAAAATCTCTATAACCGCATAAACGGAATATACCTGCATTACCTGTTCCATTGTTTGCACTGTATCCGCAGCCTGATGTTCAATACGTTTTATCCAATACTTTAATTGCTGTACACGCATAATAATTTCAGATGCATCCATTCCACACTGCCACAGCCGCCGCGTCTCGCATACCCCTGCCTTCCTTTCCAAATAATCTACATCCGCAATAATCTCATATTCTTTTAAATGTACATATTTCCGGTTTTCCGGATCCTTAAATATTTCATGAATTTGTTCATGTTCACCTGCCTGTATTAATTGTTCCATAATTTCAATCGTCTGCCGCTTCATATTTTGATATTTTAAAGTACCCTCCCAGGGTGTTGACATCTCAAATGAGCCATCTTGTGCATATTCTTGTATAAAACGCTGGCGATAATAGCTGTAATTTGACATATCGCTGCTTTTATTATCATGAAAACACCAAACTGTTTTCTGTCGGGGCACTACTGCTTTATAGCCGGCTCGTGCAAATTCCATACATTGCGAAATGTCATAAAAATCCCATCCATCCATAATGTCTTCCCGCCATGGAATATCATACTGTGTAGCTAAAAGCAGGCCGTCCAGCGCCTGTACCTCTGCGTAGTCGTTTGTAATTTCCTTTTCGCCTTCCATTAACATTGGTATGCAATTATGTATTACTTTACCGGTATCCCATGATGAAACAGCCATCGCAGTTTTCCCTAACTTCACAGCTCCGATACATCCTACAATACCAATGCGGGTATCCTTACCAAATATTTCTAACAAATCGATCATAAAATTTTGATTTATGATGAATACATCCTGATGAATATACACTTTATACTTTGCATCCGAACTATTCATTCCTGCATTATATCCGGCAGCCATTGATGGTGCATCCTGAATCGTTATCACATCTTTCTCAAAACCTTTTGGTACCTTAAGCCTGTCTAAATAATAAATGCACTCTGTAACCTTATTTATATCGTTGACACATATTATAAAAGCTATTTTTTTATCGTTGGAAGCGCTCACAAAAAACCTCCTATTTGCATCTCTCGAAGCATTTTTAATTTTTCAATGACAATCTCCTTTTTATAAACAGTATGTCCTGCAATTACTCTTTCTGCCACAAACCGACCATCCCCGGCTGCTATCAGTTCTAAAACATCCTGTAAAGTTTCTATCGGATAATCATACTCCAAACGCTTTAGAAAAAACCTGTATAGCGTATATTTCTCCAACAAATCATCGAGTGTCATTCCTCTTTTATAAAAACCATGCTCTACCTTATTAACTCTTTCTTCCAATATCACTTCCACAATCGCACGAATGTTTAAAATTTTTGTATCATAAGGATAATATTTTATCAGTGCATCTAAAACTGAAATTAACAGTTCAAAATTTTCTAATTGAAATGCCTCTTCAATCTCCAGCATAATACGTTCTATTTCAATATTTCTTTTATTTCTGAGAATCAATTGATCATTAGCTTCATAAACATATCCTGCCTCTTTATAAGCTTCACAAAATCTTTTTCTATAAAAATCATATGTGGATAGTTTACTTGCTCCACAATCATGATGACACCATGGATATATCTGATTTACGACACCTACTTTATGGCCGGCCTGTAAAAATTCCTGACTCTGTGCGATATCATAAAAGTCAAAACCATCAAATATATCTTCTCTCCAAGGTATATCATATTGAGTTATCATCATTAAACCATCAATAGCTTTTACACTCTCCAATGAACCTTTCACTTCATTTAAAGATACAACTCCTGTATTCAAAGCATCCCAGGCAAATGTCTTCCCAATATTCCAATTTATCCAATACAATGCATCCGGAACTATTCTATTGCTCCCGATAACGCCAATCATTCCGTATTCCACATGATTTTCAAAAATTGTTATAATATCCTGAATAAAATTTTTATGAAATATAAAAACATCCTGATGAAGATAAACCTTGTATTTTGCATCAGTAGAGTTCATTGCAGCATTATATCCGGCAGCTAAACTTTCTGCATCTGTAATTCCAATAATCTCCGTTTCTACTCCTTTTGGAACATTCAACCAAGAAATGTAGTCCATGCATTCTCTCATATATGCAGTATGATTATAACACACAATAAATGCTACTTTTATCATATCTCATTGATCCTCCCTGCCATATACCCTTTATTTCTGCGGATAATTCTTTTCTCTTTACGCCATTATGGTTAACAGTCTAATTCCCTGCTGATGTGTTCAAAAATATTAGCAGCTGCGTTTTGCCCAAGCATATCTACATAATCTAAATTTTCTATAAAAAATTTTTCTCTTGCATTTTTCATTACATCATTTTCATTTAGTACAACATTCTCTATAAATTCTTCTATTGATTGTTTATCAGTACCCTGCACACTATAATGAACTTCCATTAATTTATTCCCAAAATCATTAAAATACTGCCCTTCTTTTCTTAAAACCAGAAGCGGCCTATGTACATACAGATACTCAGCCAAAAAAGAAATACTGTCTAAAATCATAGCATCAGATTTTAAAAATAAATTATGATACATCCCTTCTTCTACAACACAAGCATTTTTTAGTTTTCTCCACTTTTCCAAATAGGCATCCCACTCACTTACATTTTTAAAAACACCTTCCCTGACAGCTTTATATTTTAATTGGGGATGAGGTTTAAATACCCATACAGTTTGATCTTGAAATTTTTCGGCAATTTCCAAAAAATACAAATAATTTGATGCAAATGTCGAGAAATTAATAACTTCATTTACTAAAGTATGATGAGGAGCATAAATTATTTTTTTTGCATCAGGGTTTCCTGATTTTTGTAAAAGATCATCCCATATACTATTATCAGGCATATCCTTTTTATAAAATGCATCCATCTTGGGATATCCTGTAAAAACTGCATTGCTGTCCCCAACAAATGCATATTTTTCCGCCATTTTTACAGAAGAAATGGTTTCTTCAAATATTTTCCAGGATACATTATGAATGCACATATTAAATTCTTCCTGAAATAAATTTCCATTTTTATTATTATCTATCATAAATCCATATGGAATATATGTATGAAGAATATCTAAGGAATAATTCATCAAATAAAAATGTTCACGAAACAAATCTATCCATGGCGTTAACCAAATACACAATTGTGGTTTTACTCCAATTTGTTCCCATGTATATTGCACACCAGTATCAAAATTCAAAGTCTGGACTACACGTAAATTCCTTGACTGAAAATATTTTAGGTTTTTTTCATACTCCTCTATAATCTGTTCATTTGATTGTCCCCTGACATGATTCGCTATTAAAAATATATATGGCTCAAATTTTGCTGATTGCTCTAACAATCGGTAAAGATCATCACCAATCCAAGTTGCAGAATAATTAGCTATAAAGCCTACAATTATCTTATCTTGCTTACGTAATCTCCGTATATTTATATTCTCAAGATATGATTTGATCTTGCAATAAATCTCTCTTCCATTTTCAAGCTTACTGGTGGTATCCCAAAGCGCATACATATAGTAATATGTAAACCTCCCAATCGCCTGTTCATCCATTAAACCATTGTCAATCACATTTAATAATATATCTACGGCCTGCTGTTTCCAATCTATTTCTTTCTCATCCATTTTCCAATCCCCTAATCTAAATTGTTCACCAATTTATGTTTTTTGTAGTAATTGTTTCAGAGTATCAGCCAATCTGTTATTTTCTTTCTTAGATCTCACAGCAATTCTTATATATTGCTTTCCATTCTTAATCTTACCCGATATGTCTTTGATCAATATATCCCGTTCCAAGCATCCTGCAACCAAATTTTTTGATGTAGTTCCGTTCATAATCTCACACATTAAATAATTTGCCTGCGATGGATATATTTTTAGCTCTTTTCCTGAATCCGTGAAACTCAGTTGTTTTTTACAGGAATTGCTTAGAATAGAT
>CAJTZX010000069.1 GCA_910584345.1 uncultured Eubacterium sp.
TAAAACAGCTAATTAAGAAACAGGGGTATCATTTATAAAGTTGTAAAGTAGTGTAATTTTACTGATTTTTGCAAGGCGATGAGAGCAAATCCAAAAGGAAATGCTAAATGTGAGAAATGCGATAAAGAAGCGCAGGGCGTTTATCATTGCCATGCTGGTTTGGTTGATTTTGCAGTTGATTTGATTGTGAACGGTGAAAAAGTAGGCAGTGTGTTAGGCGGACAGGTGATGCCTTCTAATCCGGATGAAGAGGAATGTAAAAAAATCGCGGCAGAGCTGGGCATAAATGAAAAGGATTATATGACAGCGATACATAAGGTAAATGTCCGTTCCAAAGAAGTCATCCAAGCATCTGTCGATATGCTTGACAGTGTTGCAAACAGTTTTATTCATGCTGAATATGCGAGAAATCAGACGAAGCAAATTTTTACAAATCTCGTGGACGGCGTAAGCGAGACCAATGAACTGATAGAAACCATCAAAAAAGAAACCGGAACGCTGCGTTCGATTCAAAGCCGCCAGAAAATACTGGCTTTGAATGCAAGTATCGAAGCAGCAAGAGCTGGAGATATTGGCGCAGGGTTTGCAGTCGTAGCCAGTGAAGTGGGCAAACTGTCAGAACGCAGTTCGGTAGTAAATAAAAATATTGAAGACGTAGTAAACAGAATTTCACAAATAGTATCTGCCATGCAGCAAAAATAAAGTACAAGTGCAAACGTATCTTTCCATAAATTTCCGGCAATCGACACGTAAAAAATGGAATACTCTTTCGTACCTTTTAAGGTAACCTTAATCAAGCGTACTTATGATTAGAATCTGGTAAATATAACCTGAACAGTTATTGGGAATCAGAAACATCATAGATCTGTTTCTTAACATAAAAGGATCATAAGGACAATTTGAAAATTAAGGGAAACTAAGGACAGAACTAAGGATAGAAGGAGTAACGCACGATGCAGAAAAAAAGAATTTTAGCAGGCGCACTTGGATGCATGTTAGCATGCATCCAGCCAGTCGGATATTTTGCAGCAGCAGAAATTCCGCAGGTGCAAGATATAAATCAAAATGAAAATCCAAGTATGAAACAAACACAGGAAAATCTTCCAAAAACGCCGGATGAACTTGTACCAGATGAGCAGGATCCGGATTATGTTAAAATGTTGTTTCAGAAGGAAAATGGAAAAGAACAACAGTCTGCACCGTTTTCGCTGAACAGTGTGGAAGCAAAGACGACGAAAAGTCCGTTTACAGGATTGGTTTATACTCATGCGGCACAGCTTAGCGACTGCGAAATTGTAAATGGAATCGATGTTTCTAAGTGGCAGGCGGAGATTAATTGGAAAAAAGTCAAAGCAGCAGGGGTTAAATTTGTATTTATCCGTTGTGGATATACTGCGTTATCAGATAAGTTTGCCATGTATGAAGATGAGTATTTTAAGAAAAATATTCAGGGAGCATACGATGCAGGGATTGAAGTAGGTATTTACTTTTTCTCAAATTCAATTACTACAAGTGAGGCAAAACAAGAAGCAAAGAAAACATTGGAACTGATTTCGGATTATAAGCATATGATTACGCTTCCAGTTGTCTATGATTTTGAGGCATTTTCCAATGCATACCGTGCCTATGGACTGTCAAAAGCACAGGTGACGAAAAATACAATCGCCTATTCAGACATGATCCGGCAGGCAGGTTATACGCCAATGTATTATGGAAGCCCGAATTTTTTGGACAGTTCTTTTGATGTAGCGCAGCTGACAAATTATGACTGCTGGCTGGCAAATTATACGACGAAGACAACTTACAGGGGAGATTACATATACTGGCAGTATTCCAGTACCGGGCAGGTAGATGGAATCGTTGGAAATGTAGACTGCAATTTCTTTTATTCCGGCAAGGCCGGAGAGATTGAAGATCCGGATTTGGACCCGGATGATTTTGAAGAAGGGTTCGGCCCGGTCAGTGGGCTTACGATGGCAGATCATGATACTACTGAGATTACGATTCAGTGGGATCCGCTTGAAGAAGCAGATGGATACAAGATTTATCGGAGCAAGTCTTACGGTGGCGCTTATAAGCAGCTGAAAACGATTAATTGGAATGAAGTGACAGCCTATACCGATGCAACCGTTATGGAGTCAGAAGGACGCCAGTATTATTATAAAGTAGTTCCTTTTCTTTTGGATGAAGATGGAAATATGAAGTATGGCACAGAATCAGATATTCTAACGGCGCATACTCAACGTGAGCATTCCTTCCGCTTAAAGACAACTTCGAATGTGCATTTAAGGGAACAGGCAGGTACAGAATATCCTTCTGTTGCGGTCGTTCCTTCAGGAACAGGGCTGCCATTTTATAAATTTACGCTGTCTACATTAGATAAAAAATGGTATAAAGTCACTTACAGTCAAAATGGAAAGTCTTACACGGGCTATTTGTCAGGGAGTTATGTAACAATTTATACGTATGGAAAGACAACGAAAAATGTAAATGTACGTTCGGGAGCAGGGCTGAATTATAAAATACAAAGAACGATTCCAAATGGAACAAAAGTTACGATCACAGGCAATAGTAAAACTGTAGCAGGGACAAAGTGGAGTAAGATCAAATATGCGCTAAAAGGAAAGAATTATTCTGGATACATTCCAACAAAATATATACAACAGACTTAATATGGACTGAAACAAAAGGAGTGGGGGAGAATGGGTAAAGATCTCAGGACGGAGGCAACAGATCGGTTGTTTGATGCAATACTGACTCTTAGAAACAGGGAAGAATGTTATCGTTTTTTTGAAGATGTGTGTACAGTAAATGAGCTGCAGGCGCTTTCACAGCGTTTTGAAGTGGCGCATATGCTGCGTAACAGTCAAACGTATATGGATATTGCAGAGACCACAGGGGCTTCAACAGCAACCATCAGCAGAGTGAATCGATCATTGAATTACGGACACGATGGATATGACCTGGTCATTGGACGTTTAAGTGAGAATGAGCAATAAATGAAAGATACAATTTAACAGAATCCGGCTTCTGAATATTCGTTTTACAGCATGTCGTTTGAAAGCGAATATAAGAACCCGGATTTATTTGATGATGAGGAATCTTATTTTTTTCTGCTTTCTTTAGAAGTTTTCCTGCTTTTTTCTTCCGGCTTTTTCATAAGCTTTGCATCAATAATTTTTTCAATAAGCATACGTTTTACATATACATCAAAGCTGAGCATACATAAAAAAGAAAACAACTGCAGAATTTCCCGCTCCTGTGGTGGAGCCTGGGGAAACGTATGACTGCTCGTATTGAATTTGCGGGTAATATCTTTTGCAAGCATACCGGCTTCCTCTTTTTCCAAGCCAAACACTTCTTCATAGATTGCAGTCAAATCCAGATCACCATTTTTGGAAAAATAGCGGTCAGTAATTGGATTTAAAAGATTTTGGATATCATTAATACTTAAAATCCCTTTGAAATAATAAATAAAAATGAGCGTCAGCAAATGTTCTTTGGAATATTTCTTCTTATCCGGCGCTGGCAGAAGGTTGTTTTTTGTATAATTATTAATCATCGTTTTTGTCAGTATCTTGTCATCTGGGTATCGCTTGGTCTCGGCAAGCTGTTCATTCATAAATGTCGTTACCTGGTCCATATACAGATCTATATTAGGGATGTCTTCAGGCTTGATATAATCAATGCGGTTCAGACTGGCTAGAATACTGTTCAAAAGATCTTTTTCATCTATTGTCATATAATCACCTCTATGATTGATTATATAGTAATCAAAATTAGATAGCAAGAGAAAGTTGAGAGTTCGTAACGGATCAGCGTTCTGAATACTTAAATAAATATAAACAGTTGACGGATTGTCCAAGCTAAGTTAATATAAAATAGATCAAATAGGGTAACCGTTCAGATAACCTATGGAGTTGTTACCCAATAGGATCAGATGGAAAGAATCATAATACAGATAAGATTGCAAAATACAAAATTATAAAAAGAAAGACGGAAGGAATTTGATTCATGTATGAAAATATGAATGATATGCAGGTGCGGGCGATTTGTCAAACCGAAGGACCGGTATTGATTCTGGCGGGCGCCGGTTCTGGAAAAACAAGAGTGCTGACGCATCGGGCAGCCTATTTAATAGAAGAAAAAGGTGTAAATCCATATCATATTATGGCCATTACTTTTACGAATAAAGCTGCAGGCGAGATGCGGGAGCGTATCGATGATATTGTAGGATATGGTTCGGAAAGTATCTGGGTATCTACCTTCCATTCTGCATGTGTGCGGATTTTAAGACGTTTTATCAATCGCATCGGCTATGATACGAACTTTACGATTTATGATACAGATGATCAAAAGCAGCTGATGAAAGATATTTGCAAGCGTTTGATGATTGATACAAAGCTGTATAAGGAGAAGTTTTTTTTGAACAGAATTTCTCATGCAAAGGATGAACTGATCTCTCCTGCAGAATATCGGTCTCATTTAGATGGAAATTATGAAAAAGCATTGACTGCGCAAGTATATACGGAATATCAGCAGATGCTTCATAAAAATAACGCGCTGGATTTTGACGATTTGATTATGAAGACAGTAGAATTATTTCAAATGGATCCGGAAGTGCTTGAATATTATCAGGACCGTTTACGTTATATTATGGTAGATGAATATCAGGATACGAATACGGCACAGTTTAATTTTGTCCGTCTGCTTGCATCTAAATATGAAAATTTATGTGTAGTTGGAGATGACGATCAATCGATCTATAAATTTCGCGGCGCCAATATTGGAAATATTTTAAATTTTGAGCAGTATTTCCCGAATGCAACCGTAATTAAACTGGAACAGAATTACCGATCTACAAAAAATATACTGGATGCAGCAAACGGAGTCATTGCAAATAATTACGGGCGGAAAGAAAAAGCGCTCTGGACGCAGAATGATGCAGGAGATAAAGTATTGTTTCGGCAGTTTGAGACAGGTGAGGATGAAGCAGAGTTTATTGCATCAGATATTCGCGGGCATATGCGTGATGGCAGCCTGCGCTATCAGGACTGTGCAGTTTTGTATCGCACCAATGCACAATCCCGACTGTTTGAAGAACATTTTATTATGGCAAATATTCCATATAAAATGGTTGGCGGTGTGAATTTCTATGCGCGAAAGGAAATTAAAGATTTGCTGTCTTATTTAAAGACAATTGACAATGCAAGAGATGATCTTGCAGTCCGCAGAATTATTAATGTACCAAAGAGAGGGATTGGAGCAGCTACATTAGCGAAAGTACAGACTTATGCGAATGAGCATGAAATCAGTTTTTATCAAGCATTACGCGCTGCATCAGAAATTTCTACCCTTGGCAGGGCAGCCGTTAAGATTGAACCATTTGTGACGTTTATACAGGCAATGCGTTCCAAAACAGAATTCATCTCTGTATCAGAGCTTTTGCAGGAAATTATCGATGCCATAGGCTATGTGACAGAACTGGAAGCAGAAGATACAGATGAGGCTCGTGCAAGAATAGAAAATATTGAAGAACTTCAGGGAAAAGCGCTCACTTATGAACAAAACGAAAAAGAGCCTACATTGTCAGGATTTTTGGAAGAAGTTGCACTAGTAGCTGATATTGACGATTTGGACTCAGATAGTGACCGTGTAGTACTGATGACGTTACATAGCGCCAAAGGCCTGGAATTTCCGCAAGTTTATCTGACAGGAATGGAAGATGGACTGTTTCCAAGTTATATGTCAATTACAAGCGATGATGCAATGGAAGAGATTGAAGAGGAACGCCGTCTGGCTTATGTAGGTATTACAAGAGCTATGAAAAATCTGACCGTGACAAGCGCAAGACAGCGAATGGTACGCGGGCAGCTCCAATATAACAGAGTTTCAAGATTTGTCCGAGAGATACCCGCAAAAGTAATGGAGCAGCCGGATGACAGACAGCGAGGCCGGTCAAACAGCCAGCTTTTCCAGTCGCAGCAAAAAACATCGGTATTTCAACAGGCAACGGAATTGTTTCATGCAAAGCCAATGGCCTTGCAGTCGAATGCACAGACAGATACCATGTTTGATCAGACATTATCTGCAGATAAAAAAGCTCCTGCAGATTTATCCGGCATACCAGAAGACGGCCGGATTCGAAATGCATTGGGTTATGATGTAGGTGATCTCGTACATCATCAGAAATTTGGAGAAGGAATGGTTGTTAAAATTGTTTCCGGCGGACGTGATTATGAGGTGACCGTACAGTTTCATCAAGCAGGAATAAAAAAAATGTTTGCAGCATTCGCTAAGTTAAAAAAAGTGTAGAAACAGTAATCAAATGATTACTGTAAGTACCATATCTAAAATAAAATATCCATTATTTATAAAAAAACAATAAAATGTAAATTTTTTCTCGCTATCTGGGAAAGATATGTTATAATGATATAGATTAAGTGAAGTGCGGGTAAACCGTGCTTTCAAATAGAGCGGAAAGGAGAAGAAGTAGTATGAATCGCTTGGATGAATTACATGGATTACTGTCTGAAAATGTGGCAAAGGTTGGGGATCTTCTAAGAAAAGAAGACGAAACAGAAAAGAAAAAAAGCAAAGCAGTATGGATTTTTGCAGGGCTTGGCATCATTGTCGTAGCGGCAGCAGCAATTTATGGTTTGTATCGTTTCTTTGCACCGGATTATCTGGAAGATTTTGAAGACGATTTCGACGACGACTTTGACGATGATTTCTTTGAAGACGAAGACGAAAAAGAAGAATCTGCATCAGAAACATCAGAAGAAAAAGCATCAGATGATACCATTACAGATGAGATGACGGAAGAATAATTATTATCCATCAATCATCATTTAAAGACCAAAAACTGATAAATAAATCAAATAATGATGTAAAAGATCAGAGTAGGATTAAATCAGATCAAATCAGATCAAAAAATGGTCGAAACAGATGAAAACAGGATCAAATCAGATCAAAAAATGGTCGAAACAGATCAAAACAGGATCAAATCAGATCAATTAGGAGCTGAAACAGATCAAAAACGAATCAAAAACAGATAAAAACGGATGAATAAAGTCAAAAAACATTAGAGAGTAACCCAAGAATATCGACAGATTATTCATAAGAAAATGAAAAACCGGACGGAAAGAGATTTCCGGCCGGTTTTTTGCTGAGTGAATTCATATAAGCTTTAAACATTTCTCCGGAGTATCAATAAGATTGACGATTTAATCATGTGCATGATAAAAGGGCTGCTGTTTTAGGAGATGACAAATCTTTCGGCATGTGGAATATAAAATATGGAAAGGATAAAGAGATGAAAAAAGGTGAAATTGGTGAAGGAATCATACAAAAAGTTGAGTTTCCAAATAAGTGTATGGTCTTAACGGAAGAGGGGGAAAAGGTTATTGTTAAAAACGGTGTAGCAGGACAGAGAGTACGTTTTTCCATTCAAAAGAAGAGAAATGGAAAATGTGAAGGCCGTTTGCTCGAAGTATTGGAAAAGTCTCCTTTGGAGATGGAAAAAACTGCCTGTGAGCATTTTGGAAGCTGTGGTGGTTGTACATATCAAAATTTGAATTATGAGCAGCAAATAAGACTGAAAGAGTCACAAGTAAAAGAAATGTTGCTGACAGTTGTAAAAGCTCCCGATCAAACATGGTTTGAAGGAATCAAACCTAGTCCGCTTCCATTCGGATACCGCAACAAAATGGAATTTTCTTTTGGAGATGAATACAAGGACGGGCCGCTTGCTCTGGGAATGCATCGGCGAGGCAGTTTTTATGACATTGTTACGGTAGATCATTGCGTAATTACAGATGAAGATTTTAATCAGATTTTAAAAACAGCATGTGCGTATTTCTCCAACGAGCAAGTGAGTTATTTTAAAAAGAATTCACACATTGGCTATTTGCGTCATCTGTTAGTGCGTAAAGCAGCAAAGACCGGAGAAATATTGATCGATCTCATTACAACAACGCAGAGTTGCGGGACAACATCAGAACCAGAGCTTTTAGAAGGCTTTCAAAAAGCGTTGCTTCAGTTACAGCTGAAAGGGAATATTGTAGGTATTTTGCATACAAAAAATGACAGCGTTGCAGATGCGGTAAAAAATGAGGGAACAGAAGTATTATATGGTCAGGAATATTTTTACGAAGAATTACTTGGACTGAGATTTAAAATTTCTACCTTTTCCTTTTTTCAGACCAATTCACTTGGCGCAGAAGTATTATATAAAACGGTCAGGGAGTATTTGAAAACGCCGGAAGATGGAAAGGCAGGAGTAATTTATGATCTTTATTCAGGGACAGGGACAATTGCACAGATGATGGCGCCTGCGGCAAAAAAAGTAATTGGCGTTGAAATTGTGGAAGAAGCAGTACAGGCAGCTCGCGAAAACACAAAATTAAATGGACTGGATAACTGCGAGTTTATTGCGGGGGATGTGCTGAAAGTGTTGGAAACGATTAACGAGAGGCCGGATATGATTATTTTGGATCCTCCGCGGGAAGGTGTGCATCCGAAGGCGCTTAAGAAAATATTAGATTATGGGGTTGACAGGATGGTATATATATCTTGTAAGCCTACGAGTTTGGTGAGGGATTTAGAGGTAATGCAGGAATGTGGGTATTGTGTTGTGAGAGGGGGGTGTGTGGATTTGTTTCCGGGGACTTATCACGTTGAGACAGTTGTTCTTTTGTCCCAACAAAAACCAGATGACACGATAGAGATCGACTTAGACTTAGATGAGCTGGATGCAACCAGTGCAGAGACGAAAGCGACCTATCAGGAAATCAAAGATTATGTGCTGAAAGAATTTGGCTTGAAGGTTTCAAATTTATATATTTCTCAAATCAAAAGGAAATGTGGAATCGAAGTAGGAGAGAACTATAATCTGCCAAAGACAGAAAATCCAAAAGTGCCACAGTGTCCGAAAGA
This sequence comes from uncultured Eubacterium sp., assembly GCA_910584345.1. Classification (GTDB taxonomy): domain Bacteria; phylum Bacillota; class Clostridia; order Lachnospirales; family Lachnospiraceae; genus Eubacterium_J. The sequence continues at coordinate 8,938 of CAJTZX010000069.1, forward strand.
GAAAGAAGATGCTATCAAGGCTGCCCTGAAATATTTTGCGATGATCTAAGGATATCGCTGATTTCAAGGAGGAATAACACATGAAAAGCACATTTGAAAAAATGGGTGGAACCTACACACTGGGAGCAGACGGAATTTACTATCCGAATCTTGTCAGTACAGATGAAGAACCGCATTATGGGAAATATGGAATGATTCGGAAAACGTATCTGAAAGAGCATCGTCCGGCAATGTATTCCTGTATATGTTGGAAGACAGATTAACAGAACATCTGAATGCTGTGGACGATGAAGCACAGGAGAGGATGGGTATTCTGGTGCGTCAGATGATGGAGAAGCAAGGCGTTACGGAAGAATTGAAAGCTCGTGATCAGATGGAATGGGTTAGGGCGGTAAATAGTATCCGGAATGCTGCAGAAGAGATTGTGTTGAAAGAATTAGTGTATATTTAAAGCGTAGAAAGCTCCTTCGGGAGCTTTTGGCTGTTTATAAGATAAATTCTGTCGGAGATTTTGACTTAATGATTTGATTTATAAAACTGGCAATGATACAATTAGCGTAATTTGTAAGAAAGAAGAGAAAATATGAGTGAAAAGTTACTGATTGTTGAAGATGACAAAAAATTAAATGATGGAATCCGTCTGGCTTTAAAGAATGATGCTTATTTCTTTTATCAGTGCAGAACTTTGCAGGAGGCTAGAGAGATCTTGAAAAAGGAAGATATCACATTGGTTTTGTTAGATGTGAACTTGCCGGATGGGAATGGGATTGATTTTGTAAGAGAAATAAGGAAAAACAGTCAGGTGCCGATTATTCTGCTTACAGTAAATAACATGGAAGTAGATATTGTAACAGGATTGGAAGCTGGGGCAAATGATTATATTACGAAACCGTTTAGCTTGATGGTTTTGCGTGCAAGAGTGTCTGTGCAGCTTAGAAATAAAGAGGCAGCAGCTAAAAATTCTATGGAGCTTGATGGATTTGAGTTCTATTTCGATAAAATGGAATTTTTCAAAGATGGAGAACCTATTGAACTTAGTAAGACAGAACAAAAGCTCCTTAGAGTGCTGTGTGAAAACAGAGGAAAAGTATTGAAACGGGAATATCTGATTGACGAGGTATGGCAGGGAGATACAGAGTTTGTGGATGCTCATGCTCTGACTGTTGCAGTCAAACGCCTCAGAGACAAATTAGAAGATGATACGCAGAAGCCTGAATATATCAAGACGGTTTATGGAATTGGTTATACATGGGCGGTGAATGGATGATAGAAACAATTATGTTGATTGTAGTTATATTTGTCCTGAGCGGAGTTTTTTGGTACAGCTTTTTTTATCAGAAAGAAAAAAAGCTTTTTAACCGGTTGCAGCAAATGCTGGATTGTGCAATAGATGGAGAACTGGAACGGACAGAAATATCAGAGGAAAAGTATTCTGCTCTTGAAAACAGCATGAAACAATATATAGACAGTAGCTTTCTGGCAAAAAAAAATCAACAGGAACAGAAAGAAGTGATACAAAAACTTATTTCAGATATTGCGCATCAGACACTGACTCCCATTTCAAATCTGAAAGTCTATGGAGAAATACTCTCTGAAGTGAGTAATGAAAATCAAGAGGAGATAGCTACCATTTTGGAGCAGACGGAGAAATTGGATTTTCTGATACAATCACTGGTCAAATTATCACGAATGGAGAGCGGAATTATAGCAGTACATCCGGAGGATACTGCTATTGCACAGATGTTTGCATCCGTACAGCAGCAGTTTAATGTAAAAGCAATGGAGAAGGATATTTCCCTGAATCTATTTGACACGGATTTACATGCTATGTGTGATGCAAAATGGACTGTGGAAGCACTTGGAAATATAGTAGACAATGCGATTAAGTACACATCATGTGGGGAAAATGTTCAGATAAAAGCCGAGCAGTATTCTTTCTTTGTAAAGATCGATATCATTGATGATGGCATTGGAATAGAAAAAGAAGAAATACCAAAGATATTTGGAAGGTTTTATCGGAGTCTGTCAGTGGCAGACCAGCCAGGAGTAGGAATTGGCTTATTCCTTGCAAGAGAGATCATTCAGGCACAAAAGGGGTATATAAAAGTGACATCAAAGAGAGGAAAAGGTTCTACATTTTCTGTGTTTCTTCCGATAGCAAAGAAGGAATAGTATCAAAACTGTGACATTTCAGAAACCAGATGGAGACATTGTTATGATAAAGTCTGTATTGTAAAGATCAATACAGACTTTTTTGATGGGAGGATGGCATGAATATATTAAAAGCAGTGAATTTAAGAAAAATATATGGACAAGGAGAAACAGAAGTCAAAGCCCTTGATGGTGTAAATTTAGAAGTGGAAAAGGGGGAGTTTGTAGCGATTGTTGGAACTTCTGGGAGCGGAAAGTCTACGATGCTTCATATGATTGGAGGATTAGATAATCCAACATCTGGGCAGGTAATTGTAGATGGACAGAACTTAAGCCATATGACAGATGAAGAGCTTACCATTTTCCGACGTAGGAATATTGGTTTCGTATTTCAACAGTATAACTTGGTTCCGATGTTGAATGTATGGGAAAATATTGTTCTTCCTGTGAAACTGGATGGAAAAAAGGTAGAAAAAGGTTATGTAGATGAAATTATTGATACACTGGGTATTCGGACAAAATTGGAAAACCTGCCAAGCGCTCTATCCGGTGGACAGCAACAGAGAGTGGCAATTGCAAGGGCTTTAGCTGCAAAACCAGCCATTTTGCTCGCTGACGAGCCGACTGGAAATTTGGATTCGAAAACAAGTCAGGATGTATTAGGGCTTCTGAAAGTAACCAGTAAGCGTTTTCACCAGACCATCGTTATGATTACCCATAATGAAGAGATTGCCCAGATGGCAGACCGGATTTTACAGATAGAAGACGGAAAAATTGTTTCAGACAGTGGTTTGGTATAGTGAGGGCGATTATATGGTAAAAGTAGAGAATAAAGAAACGTTACGATTATTGACGAAACGTTTTATGAAAATGAACCGAGCAAGAAATATTATTGCTGTTATGGCAATCATGTTGACATCACTGTTATTTACAAGCCTCTTTGTGGGGAGTGTATCCATGATACTTTCCAAAAGAGCAACGGAAATTAAGCAATTTATGGATTCATCCCATGCTATTGCGCAGAATTTGTCAGAAGAAGATGCGGAGAGATTGCAAAAAACAATAGAACAGGATGAAGATGTGGAACGATATGGTTCCGGTATTTTTCTGGGAGCTGGAATGGACGAACGGTTTGGATTTTCCGTAGAGGTCCGATATGCAGATGAAAATATGGCAGAAAGTTTTAATTGTCTGCCAACTACAGGAAGACTGCCGGAGAAAGAAAATGAAGTAGCACTTAGCAGCACGATATTGGAATCTCTGGGTGTTACACCAAAGATTGGGGAAGAAGTAACGCTGACCTGGGAAGTAAATCCCATGCTGAAACAATATAAGACAGATACGTTTCAGATATGTGGATTCTGGCAGGGGGATAAAGCTGTTTTAGGTCAGATGGTCTGGGTATCCGAAGCCTATGCAAAGGAGAATCGTTATCCCGTTACGCAGGAAGAATTAGAAAATGGCATCTACAATGGAGGGAAAGAGTATTCTGTCTGGTACAAGAACCTTTGGAATCTGGAAAAGAAAACGGAAAAGATATCCAAAGCAGCGGGATTTACGAAAGCTGGGACAGGAATGGAAGTCAATCCGGCATATAATCTCTTTGAAGAGGATTCATTTTCATTTTCTTCTTTAATTATAATGATTCTATTTGTCATATTAGCTGGATACCTGATTATTTATAATATTTTTAACATTTCTGTGAAAACGGATATCCGGGCTTACGGATTGTTAAAGAATGTGGGGACAACGGGAAAGCAGTTGAAGAAAATTGTACGTATGCAGGCGTGGAGATTATCAGCTATTGGCATTCCAATCGGATTGCTTTGTGGTTATCTTGCAGGTCTTTGTATGGCTCCGTCCTTGACTGCAGATGCTGAAATTAGTGCACAGGCAGGAAAAACGGCTCAGACAGTAGTATCAGCAAATCCTTTGATTTTCCTTGCAGCGATACTTTTAACGCTTTTAACGGTGTATCTCTCCAGTCTGCAGGCTTGTAAAATGGTGGAAAGAGTTTCGCCTGTGGAAGCTCTGCGTTTGGCAGAAGGAGAGCAGTCACATAGGAAAATAAAAAAGAATACTTCTGTAACCTGGTGGGGGATGGCAGTTCAAAATGTGTTACGAAATTGGAAAAAGAGATTGATTGTTATGCTTTCTATCGCTCTTTCTATGGTGGTTGTCAACTGTATCGTGATGCTGGTGCAGGGATATGATTTTGATTCTTACCGAAAAGTGTTTTTAGCTTCCGATTTTCAACTGGATCAGATGACGGGAAGTTTGTCAAATACGAATTTCAACGGTATTACACCTGAAATCAAAGAGATTTTGGACGAATGTCCTGATAGTGCTAAGACAGGATATGTGTATTATTCTGAAGAAACCCACAAGATGGAGCCGGAACTTCTGAAAACATGGGAAGCATTCGCAGATAAATATGAAAAAAACTGGACCGATTATGAAGAACAGGTTTGGGAAGATGCAAAGGCTTCCAATACAGTAAGTGTTCATTTTCTCGGAATCAGCGAGTCGGTGTTTGACAAATTAGAATGGAGAGGGGAAAAATGCTCTTGGGATACATTTAAAAGCGGAAATTATGTGCTTGTAGATTATGGTGATAAATATGCAGAGCATCCGGTTTCTTATTATCAGACTGGGGATATTTTTCAGATGGAGTACAAAAATGGAAACCAAAAAGATTACGAAGTCATTGGAGAAGCACTGATGCCATATGCATTGGATTATCCGTATGCAGACCTTATCTATATTACGGTATTAGTTCCAGAAGATGAGTATATTACCCAGACGGGAAATGAATCAGCCATGTATGCTGCCATCGATGCAAAGAAGGGCAAGGACAAGCAGATAAAAGAATACATTGATGAAAATATTTTGAAAGAAAATGATATGATCAATGTTTTTTCTGTATTGGATATGGAGGAGAGTTTTCAGCAGTTTGTCAGCAAATATTATATGATCGGTGGTTTTCTTGTCGTTATTTTAGCATTTATCGGTATTATGAATTTCTTTAATACAACAGCAACCTCTGTAATCAGCAGGAAAAAGGAACTGGCGCTTTTGGAAGTTGTTGGAATGACGAAAAAACAGGTATCGAAAATGCTAGTGACTGAGGGATTCCTATATTTGGGAGGCGCATTTGTGATTGCAGTATTATTAGTTGTGTTTGGGGCAGAGAAGATTTTAGCAAATACACTCGGTACGGCATTTTTCTTCCGGCTGCATCTTACGATAGTGCCATGTGTGCTTATGATTCCGATTTTGGTTGGGATTGCGTATGTGATACCAAAGTATCAGTTTGAAAAGATGAGTCGGGAAAGCATTGTTGAAAGGATTCGGAAAGAATAATAACAATGTGTAAATTAGGCGTATGGATTTGATGGATCCGATCCATGCGCCTTTTTTAGAAAATTACAATTCTATATCATATGATTTTTTCTTAGTCCGAGCAGGCTGATTTCGTTGCATCTCCTGTTTCCTCTGATATTCAAGTTCCCAGGCACGATGGGAAAAAACATCAGGATCTTCCACATTGAGATAATCTACCTCATTGGCGGCAATATCACGGCGGTGATAGTCATAATATTTACCGAAAGTACCTTTGAGCTGTTCGATTAGCTTATCCCGAAAATCAGGACGTATCTGGATTCGGGTGTCCAGCAATTCTGTATACTGTTCTGGTTCAGGACGAAATTTTTCTTCCCGGAAAGCGGCGGCATCTTTTTCAAGCTGTTTTTTGAGCGAGATGTCCTGAGAATCCAGGATATCCAGATTTTTATTCATCTGGTCATATTTTTTGGATAGATTCGTCATATCTTTATCGGTAGAGCATTCTGCCTGGAAGATTAGCTGCTCTTTCCTTGATTTCAGTTCTTCGATTTCTTCGGTAATAGTGGTAAGCTGCTGATTTAATTTTATATGCTGGATGGGATTCAAAATACTGGTTTTATCCTTTTGTACATTCAGTTCTTTCCGTTCCGTAACTTTAGCTTTGAGTTTCTTTTTAACTGTGTTGTATTTATTCAGTATTGGATTAAAATGATTCATCCAGTCATGGATCACTTCTTTTTGCATCTCATTGTGGAGCAAATGATATTGTGTAAAAATCATGTGATTTCGGATTGCTTCCAATGTTTCTGCAATTATTGGAATAGACTTTTCTATAGCTTCAGCCAGTTTTGCTACCTTTGCTTTTAATTCCCGGAGCATTTTGTTATCCGCACGAATCTGACGATTGATTTCACAGCGGTCTGCTATCATGCCTTTCTTTTCCATATTTTGGGCAATGTAGCCTTCATGGATGGTTGGCTGTTCGGTGATTCCCTGATCTGCAAAGCTGCGGTGATCAATGCTAGCATTTATCTGATTACGTGCAAGCATTTTATTTACGGCATTTGCCCAGTTTGCTCTCCAGATATGGAGTTGTTCATCACTGTTCCATTGTTCGGAAATAGGATTCTGTTTGCCATATCGGCTGCTCTTGGGGTGTTTATCAATCCGTTCATATCCTTTTTCCTGTGCGGAAGATGGAGTCAGATATTCTTTCTTTTTACCGACTTTATAGCGGTACTGCTTTTCCCATCCCTGCTTTTGAACAGTTTTAAATTCAGAAGCAGTAAATCCTTTTTCTTCCCCATCTTTGATACAGAGATATTCTTTTTCAGTTTTATACTGCCATGTTCCATTTTCATTTAATGGTCGGACAGTAAGAAGAATGTGTGCATGGGGATTGTGACCATCTGTATCGTGAATGGCAAAATCAGCACACATCCCCATATCTACAAAATTCTTTTTAATAAAATCTTGAAGAAGAGAAATATTGCTGTCTTTATCCAACTCAACGGGGAGTGCGACAACAAATTCTCTTGCAAGTCGGCTGTCTTTGGTCTTTTCGTTTTCTTCCACAGCATTCCAGAGTTGTTCCCGGTCATTCCATTCCAATGGGGCCATTGGAGGAAGCATCACCTCCTGATAGATCAGCCCCTGCTTTCTGGTATAGTCATGCTGGATGCCGTCATAATCATTGTACATGCGGCTACAGCTCATATAAGCAGAAGCAGCAACAGCAGACCGACCGGAACCACGGCTGACGACTTTGGCTTGCATATGATAAATTGCCATATCTAGCACCTCCTTTCGATGTTGGAGTACTCTCGGAAATTCACAGCCCTTGAAAATACTGGTGTTCCAAAGAACTCC
>CAJTZX010000070.1 GCA_910584345.1 uncultured Eubacterium sp.
TCTTCAAGAAAATCTTTTTTATTTTCCTCTTGACATTTCACCAAATTGCTTTCTTATTTTTATAGTCTTATGATATACCAAATAGTATATCTTTTTTTACTTTGTCCTCGTTCTGTCATTGACTGTCTTCATTTAGATTTTTATCAATTATATCCGACTAATAATTTAAGACTTTCACCTGCTTGACTTGGATTCATAATCCGATCTCCCATGTTAACCTTTTCTTTCATCTATAAAGCTTATCTCCTTTCCTTTTGATAAGTCTATCATACACCATAAATATCTCATAAAATCTTTTGACCGCTTTCTGTTCTTTTTCGGCTCTATTTAGAAATTTTAATTTAAAATTCTTAGATTCCGTAATAAACAATCGTTCCATAATTCCTTCAAAGTCTGAATTCTTTTTTTAATTTCTTCCTAAAAAAGAATTCAGGCTAAGAAGTTTTATCCTTCTTAGCCTGTATTCTTTACATCTGACATTTCTCAATCCTATTATAATTAAGCGATACGACGACTTGAAATATATGATCCTCTATTGTATGCTGTATAACACCTTCATATTTTTCAACTGCAGAAGCAACACTTTTTAATCCCCATCCATGGAAGCGCTCATCCTCTTTCGATGTCACCAACTGCATATTTCTTATTTGTGGAACTACTTCGTTTCCATTTTCAATCTTAAAAATAAGCATAGCATTAACTATTCTAATCGTAATATTAATCCATTTATTTTCTTTATTCTGATTTCTTTGACAAGCATCGATTGCATTATCCAATAAATTACCCAAAATTGTACATATATCACTTGACATAATATCACTATTATTAGGAAATTCCACATTAATATTCGTTTTAATATTATAATCCTGCATCTTTTTTAATTTACTGTTTATGATAACATCAATCACTTCATTGCCAGTCCATGTATGCTCTAACAAAGTTTTCATTGGTTCACTGATACTATCCAAATATTCCAGTGCACTTTGGGAATCGGATCTTATCAAGAACTGATACAATACATTTATATGGTTATTAAAATCATGATAAACCTTTGCATTTGCGGAATATGCCGCACTTAATCCTTTATAATTTTCTTCCAGTAAAGCAGTTCTCATTTCCATAAACCTTGTCATATCTTCTTCATGTTTGCTTTTTTCATATAATAAAACCAAAGCCCAGCTAAGTACTATAATGACACTAAATACAATCCAATTCACCACATCCTCGAAATTTACCAATTCCAATGAACTATTAATAAGATAGATAACTCCTATTCCTCCTGCTAATGTAAGAATCATATATTGTTTAAAGGAATTTGTTTTAAATTTTCCTTTGATGAATCGTTTTGCACAAAAATATGCGATCACCAGCAAACCTTTACAAATAAACATTTGACGAATTCGTAAAAAGCCATACGTTGTAACTACATAATTGGAATAATCCGGATCCTGCAATACTGCACCTACTAAAGTAATGCCTAAGAAATCCAGATAATTCAAACACATAAAATAAAAGCATATAATCATAAATGCATGTGAATATTTACATTTGTATAAAATGAACACTATGATAGATATACTGACGATGCCAAAAACTATTGTTATGTACGAAAACAACTCTACGTGATTTAACAAACTGACAACAACTGCAAGAAAAAATGAAGCTGTCACAGCTAACAGTCTAAGTTTTCTTTCTTCGTATTTGCTTTCTAATAAAAGACCTGCAAACATTATTCCGATATACCCTTCTAATATCGTTGCCAATGTCTCTATAACCATAATAAGTACTTTCAAAGTTCTTTCCCCCAAAACTCATTGATTAATTGTTTCGTTGTCTGGACATGTGATCTGCTGACAGCAAGTGATTCTCCATTCTTTAAAACAACCTCGCCATTTTTTACCTGCATAATATGTATAATATTTACAATACACCCTCTGTCAATATATATAAATTCATTTCGATTTAATTCTTCATATACCTGGGACAAGCTTTTTCTAACCTTCGTTTGATTATTAAATGTTATAATGACTGCATTTTTCCCGCTTTTTTGAATGTACAATATATCTTTCAGCAGTATTTTTTCCAACCGGGTCTGCGTCTGAATCGTGTATACATCATTCTGTTCCAACTTTATGTAATGAAAAGCATCATGCAATGCCTGCTCTAATCTGGACTGAAGCTCTTGCTTTGGCACATATCGAAAAATTGATAAGGCAAATGAATCTATCGCATATTTTAAATGTGAAGTTACAAAGACAATCAGTGCGTTGGGCAGACATTTTTTTATTTGAGGCGCAATTTCCATCCCATTTTTATGAGGCATCTCAATATCCAAAAGAATCAAGTCAAAGTAGATCCCTTCCTGAACATCTGCTAAAAGAAATTCTCCATTGCTATATTCTTCAATCGTTGCAACTTCTTTTTTATCTCTTATATAGTCTTCAACAATGTTTCTATTTACTGAAACCAGTGATTTCTCATCGTCACAAACAGCTATCTTTATCATCATTCTCTCCTTTATCGTAAACTTCCGGATAAGGTACTGTTGAAATATTATCCTTATTTTTATTTGTTAACAATTGTATCGCAGTATGCTATCGATATATATATTTTGATCCCGACTGCTATTCAGCAAACTATATCATTAAATAATTTACCACATCATTGTATAAAAGTAAAATACTTTTTTTTCCTAATATCGCAGAAATAACAATCATTTTCTTTAATGACCAGCTCATAGGTATCTACTTTTGCTTTTTCATCAAATGTTAAGTTTTTATTTCCTGAATTCTGATAATAGTAAATACCTTCCTTATGATTCTTCACTTTATCAATAATATCGTCAACCACTTCTGCTATTGGCATACAATTTGCAGCATTCCATTTTCCTATCATGCTTCTTACTTGTGATTTATTAAGTTTGATCGAATATGACCGATAAAACTTTTTGGGAAACATCTGTTTTCGATCTGTTCCCAGTTCTTTTAAAACAAAATTAAACAATTCCGTATTATCATCATAATCATACCCCATCTCTAAATATGCCTGCATATGTAAAACGCCGCAAATGAGGTATTTTTTTTCATGTTCCATATTATAATACGACACAAGATAAGAAATCACCTTTTTGATGCACTGTTTTATACTTAATTCCGCATAACACAATGTATGAAATACTATCTTAATTGCTTCGATATTGGTACGATACTTTTCAATGTCCACTTCTATTTCCATCACCAGCTTTCCTAAATCAGCATACTACGATACTTTAGGATCCAATCGTATTGTAGCATTACAATTGATCTGAAAATTCATTGTCCTCAAACTGCAAAATAGTGTCCGCCATTATATTATTTTTATCTCATTTTCAATTTGCGGACTTTTTCTTGCAGTTTAGGGACAGAACGTAGTTTTATCTTTAAGTATGCTATAGTCGTCTTCAGAAAGGATGTGAACACAATGCTTCTGAACATTTCAAAGTATTTAACCAATTACTTCGTAAAGAAACATATTATAGAATTTGATAAAACAGATATTTTCATTTATGGCTTTCAGCTTACGCTGTCGACTTTTGCCTCAATCATATCCATATTGGCCCTATCATGGTTTACAGATATCATATATGGCATCATTTTTCTACTTTTTTTCATGCCCATAAGATTTTGTGCCGGAGGATATCATGCAAATACATACCATAAATGTTATATTTATACAAATTTGTGCTTTATTATAACAATGTTATTTTCAAAACTAGCATTACAATATCATTTACTACATATTTATTTGCCATCGGCACTCTTAGGGATTTTATATCTATGGTGGAAAGCCCCCTGCAGAAATACAAATAATCCATTGAGCGAAATATCTTTGTATAAAAATAAAATCCATGCCCATACAGTTTTAATTATATATTGTCTTATTTCTATTATAACATATTTCTTAAATGTGTTTATTTTTCTATTAGAATTTGACACTGTATTTCTTGTTTCCGTTCTCTTTATTATTGGAAATTTAGAAAATAGACATGAAACATCTTGAAATTGAAAGGAGTATCACTATGACAACATTACTAACTGCAATTGCATCCATGATTGAAAAAGTCGCTATCTTAGGGGCAGGATTAGCCTCATATGGAGGAATGTATCAACCTCCCAAACCTAAATGCCTTTATCATATAGAATAAAAGTCTCGCCCTGATAAACAAATAAGCAGATTATTTTTTCGAGAGTGCATGGCAAAAACCGGAAGTGTACCCTACCAAATGGCCAAAACGCCCTGAACATGCTATACCATGGTACATAGAATTTTTGCCATGTTCTATCGGAAAAACAGGTAAACATAACCGTGGATTATTTTTTGTACGAGATACCAATATTCCACTATTTAAATCTATTTAAATGAATCAATAATTTTTATCAATTCATCTTTCGTCGATATTCCAGACAATTCATAATATATACCATCTGCAACAAAAACTGCAATATACGCTTGTATGCCATTTTTATATACAGAATCACCTTTCTTAAGAATATTTACAGTATATCCCTGCTTTGACTGATATTTTTCAACAAATTCATAGATCCCCAAAAAATCATATCCAAAATTCTGTTGTTCTTTATCAGATATAAATAAGATTTCCAAATCAAATGGTTTTTTATATAAATTACCTGCATTCCAAGTATATAAAGCCATATCACCTCTTGATTCATCATCAAAAACAATATTCTGAGCATCTCCTGGTATATAAGCAGAAATATTTACAGAATTATATCCTGGTCCAATCTTTTGGTATCTTATACGACAAATCTGCTCATCCAAGGCATAAGGTGATTGCAGAAAATGAACCCCCAAAAAATTCTCTAATTCCTCCATTGCAAAAAAAGTCTTTTTCAAATCTTCATATTTATTAACATGACTGTTAATACTAATCACTTTCATCTCATCCAAAACTAATGTTTTTTTATCATTCACGTTTATTTTCCAGTTGTAGATACTTTTTGCTGCTACAGGCATTGTACAAAGCAGAAGTAGAAATGTAATGAAAAATATTTTACTTCCTCTCCTTCTTCTCTTATAAATAATTATCCTTTTACTCACGAATTGTTCCATTGCTTCCTCATTCACTACAATATCTCCCATTGCATCATCTATCAAAGACTTTATTTCATTCATAGTCTAATACCTCCTTTAACTCAGGTTTTAATAATTCACGCGCCCGTTTTAACCGAACTTTTACAGTAGATTCTTTCAGGTTTAACATACCGGCAATTTCTTTTACAGACATTTCCTGATAATAGTATAATAAAATCACCTCTTTATAGATCGGTTTCATAGCCATGATCTTTTGAATAATAATTTCCCTGTCATATTTCAAATCCCCCGGAAAGTCATTTGACGGTTGATCCGGAACATCTCTAAGTTTTATCATTTTAAACCAGCGTGTTCTTATCTGATTTTTGCAAAGATTCATTGCTGTTTTTAAAATATATGGTTTTTGCAGTATTTCCGTATTTTTTGTTTTTTCATAATGAAGCAGCAATTTCAAAAACGTTTCCTGTACAATATCCTCTGCTAATTGAAAATCGTTCAGATAAATCATACATATTCTCATCACCTCCGTCCCATATTCCTTTATTAAATTCCTTATCATTAATCCATCCTTTTCTTCCATCAAAACCTCCCTTTTTCTGGAGCATAAATTTCTTTCATCGAAATATCTTCCCATACATCCTTTCATAATAAATAACACTTTCACCCCAAAAAAAGTTACAAAATTTTACCTGATTTTTATTAATATGTAAAAAGCTGGTCTCACTGATAAATTTTATCAGTGAGACCAGCCTAATATTTTCATAATTCATTCATATTCACAGATCATTCGTTTTATAAACTATTTAGATAACCCGCCAAACCGTTATCTTTATTCTGCTTTCATCAAGCCATATTCTGAAACATCTCTTTCAGCCTTGGATAAATCTCATGAAATGTCTGATAACGCTTTTCATACAGTGCCGCCAGCTCTGGATCCGGCTGCACCGTATCCGTCACTTTCACAATTGCCTGAGCCGCCTGCTTCACACTTGCATACTCCCCGTTTGCAACTGCTGCCAGCATTGCACCGCCAAGCGCAGGCCCTTCTTCATTTGCCAACGTATCTACCTTGATATTCAAAATATTCGCAATCATTTTTTTCCAAAGCGGACTCTTTGCACCGCCGCCGCAGATTTTTGTACGTTCGATTTGAATGCCAAGCAGCTTTGCAACTTCCAGTGAATCCCGTAAAGCAAATGCCACTCCTTCCAGCACTGCCTGTGTCATATCTGCACGTGTCGTATCCATCGTCATACCGATAAATGTCCCCCGCGCTTTTGGATCATTATGCGGCGAACGCTCTCCCATTAAATATGGCAGAAAATACACATGGTTTTCTCCAAGCTTTGTAATGCCTTCCTGCTGCGCTGCAAAGTCTTTTGTTTGCAAAATATCTTCCATCCACCATTTATTGCACGATGCTGCGCTGAGCATACATCCCATCAGATGAAAATGCCCGTCTGCATGAGCAAAAGCATGCAATGCGTTATGACTGTCCACCGCAAACTGATCACTGGAGATAAAAACCGTGCCGCTTGTGCCAAGTGAAATATTGCAGCTGCCATTGCCAACGGTACCTGTACCTACTGCTGCGGCCGCATTGTCCCCGGCTCCTGCAGCTACAATCACTGTGTCCGGTAAACCCAACGTTTGCGCCACGTCTGGCAGCAGCGTTCCGACTGCTTCATAGCTTTCATAAATATGTGCCAGCTGTTGTTCCTGAATCCCGCATATTTCCAACATTTCTTTTGACCAGCATTTCTTTTTTACATCCATCAGCAGCATACCGGAAGCGTCCGATACATCTGTGCAGTGCACTCCCGTCAGTTTATAGGCAATATAGTCTTTTGGAAGCATAATCTTAGAAATTCTTGCAAATAACTCTGGTTCCTGCTTTTTCATCCACAGCAGCTTTGGCGCCGTAAATCCTGCAAACGCAATATTAGCCGTATATTGCGACAGCTTATCTCTGCCGATCACCTCATTCAAATATTCTGTCTCTTCCATCGTTCTGCCGTCATTCCACAAAATCGCCGGACGAATCACCTGATCCTGCGCGTCCAATGCAACCAGGCCATGCATTTGTCCGCCAAAGCTGATGCCCGCCACCTGGCTTTTGTCTGCATCTGCCGTCAGTTCTTTGATACCTGCCACACATGCCTGCCACCAGTCCGAAGGATTTTGCTCCGACCAGCCTGGCTTCGGAAAACTAAGCGGATATTCTTTTGATACGATTTTTTCTATGGCGCCATCCGTCTGCATCAAAAGAAGCTTTACCGCTGATGTACCCAGATCAATACCTATATATAACATTTCATTCTCCTGTTTTTATTCAAATGGATTTTCTGTCTGATAACGCATCTCTTTTGGCTGATTAAATCCTATTTCTTTTGGATCTACTCCGATCAGCTTAAACACTTCATACAGACTCTTTCCAAAATGTCCGAATGCAACCGCACCGTGATGCGGATAGTTGCCTTCGATCAGTACATGACGGTAAAATCTGCCCATTTGCGGAATAGCAAATACGCCAATGGATCCAAACGATTTCGTTGCAACCGGAAGCACTTCGCCCTGTGCCACATAAGCGCGCAGCTTTGCATCCGCTGTGCTCTGCAGTCTGAAAAATGTTATATCGCCAGGAACGATGTCGCCTTCCAGTGTTCCCTGAGTCACTTCTTCCGGCAGTGTGCGCGCCATAATCATCTGATATTTCATGGAACAGGCAGACAATTTACTCGAACATGTATTTCCGCAATGGAATCCCATAAAAGTATCTTTCAATGTATAGTTAAATTTGCCTTTTATGCTTTCTTCATACATATCCGCCGGAACCGTATTGTTAATATCCAAAAGCGTCACTGCATCCTCACTGACGCATGTGCCGATAAATTCGCTCAACGCCCCGTAAATATCTACTTCACAAGAAACCGGAATCCCTCTTCCTGTCAGACGGCTGTTTACATAACACGGCACAAACCCAAACTGTGTCTGGAACGCCGGCCAGCATTTTCCTGCGATACATACATATTCGCGGTACCCTTTATGCTCCTCAATCCAATCTAATAAGGTAAGCTCATACTGCGCCAGCTTTGGCAGAATCTCCGGTTTCTGGTTTCCCGCGCCCAGCTCTTTTTCCATATCCGCTACTACATCCGGAATACGCGCATCGTCTTTATGCTTATGAAATGCTTCAAATAAATCCAGTTCTGAATTTTCTTCGATTTCAACACCCAGATTATACAGCTGTTTAATCGGCGCATTGCAGGCTAGAAAATTCGTAGGACGTGGACCAAAGCTGATAATTTTCAGGCTGCTAAGCCCGACTGCCGCACGTGCAACAGGCAAAAACTCATGAATCATATCTGCACATTCTGCGGCCGTACCAACCGGATATTCCGGAATATACGCACGTACATTGCGCAGCTTTAAATTATAGCTTGCATTGAGCATACCGCAGTATGCATCTCCGCGCCCGCCAATCAGGCTGTCGCCGGATTCTTCTGCTGCTGCCACAAACATCTTTGGCCCTTCAAAATGCTTCGCCAGCAATGTTTCTGAAATTTCCGGCCCAAAATTGCCCAGATATACAACAAGCGCATTACACCCTGCCTTCTTTACATCTTCTAATGCCTGCTGCATATGTATCTCACTCTCTACAATACAGACCGGACATTCATAAATATCCGCCTCGTCATATTTTGCACGATACGCTTCTACCAACGCTTTGCGTCTGTTCACCGACAGACTTTCCGGAAAACAGTCACGGCTGACAGCTACAATACCGGCTTTTACTTTTGGAATGTTTTGAAACATAAAAAATCCTCCTTCGCTTTCTACATGTATTTGATACATACATTATAGAAACGCAAAGAAGGATATGCAATCGAAAACTTGTCGCAGTTATGTCACTTTTTTGTCTTTGTTACTTTTCATCCTGCTTTTCCGATACTCTGCCGGCGGCACTCCAAAACGTCTCCGAAATGCTTTTGCAAAGCTGCGGCTGTCTGGAAATCCACACTCCATGGCAATCTCACCAACCGGCATATCTGTATTCATAAGCAGACGATATCCGGCCTGTGTACGCAGATCAGATACATAAGTCTTATAATTAATGCCTGCATATTTTTGAAACATCTTAGATAAATAAGCCGGAGAAAATCCAAAAATATGCGCAACACCTTCCAATGTCAAATCTTCTCTGTAATTTACCTGGATGTAATTTGTAATTTTAGAAAGCCTGTCCAAATTTCTGTTTTGCCTTTTTGTTTCTTCGTCTACTTCCAGAATCCGGTAGTCTGCAACGAGCAGGTACATAATCTGATAAAAATCACTTAAGATTTGTAGCAAGTATCCGGTCTGTCTTTGCTCGTATGCTTTCTGCATCCGCCGAATAAGGCAGGACAATGCTTCATCTTTCTGACAGGAGCGAGAAAATAGCAAATGATCGACATCCTCGATATAAGTATCAAACAACCCTCTTGGAATCTGCAAGACAAGTGTAAAATTAGGCTCCGGACAATCTATGCTGTGAACTTCGTTAGAATTCACTAAAATAAACTGCTCCCGCCCAAGCCGATAAAGCCTGGAATCAATATAAAAGTCAATACTTCCTTCCAGTACCAAAAAGATTTCAATAGAGCGGTGCCAATGCTTGGATACTTTGTAACTGCCATCTTTTCCTTCAAACACAAACAGCCGAAACGGCAGATCTTCATTTGGCAGAACAAGCTCATGTCTAAAATCCATGAATCAGAACTCCTTTGATAAAGCATTCAAAACATAACTACACTGCAATCGTCATCATTCCTTTTGTATGCAATTTTTTCCGTTTGCCTGCTTTGTCAATATAATTGATGTAATATGGATATGTTTCAATCTCCAATATCTCTCCCTGCTCTTTTCCCTGCGTTTGATTATCTTCCATACAGTCCATATCATCCAAATCTTTCTCGCTGAAAATCTCTCCTATGCGCAGTTCGTCCCTACAGTAAAAGCCGATTGCTTCCAAATACTGATTTAACGCAGACAAGAGCTTTTCTTCAAACTCGGCCTTCCCAGACTTCATCCTGCGGTACAATGCTTCCACCATCTTTCCAATCAGGTCTTCCTGTACGACCTGAACAAATGCCCGCAATACATCCTCCAGCTCAGATTTTGGCGTAAACTGTCTGGCAGTTGTGCGAATATCCTTTTGATAACGCTGATACATTTTCTTATATGGATCGTAATCCGGTACTGATTCAAAAAAGCGATCCAAAACGATTGTATTCGCAAATCTGGTTACCATAATCTGAATATTCCCGGCCGTAATTGTATATTTCTCCTTATTCTGCGTAATCATGAACGGACTTTGAACTTCATCCTTCTGCAGCATATTTTCCAAGGAACGATCTTTTACCCGGTCCAGCAAATCACTGATCTTATCATTTGCCTGTACCAGCTTTTTCGATAAATTGAATGCTTTGCGCTTTTCTTCCTGAAAGCTTTTATCTACAGCGTCATACGCTTGTTTCGCCTCATCTAATTCTTGACTTACCGCCGCAAGTCTGCTTTCGTATTCGGCATTCTTCTGTTCCAAAGTATCTATGCGCGCCAGCAAATCATTGACATTCGGCGCATCCGGATCTGGCTCGTTTACAGCTTCCAGATATGCATATACTTCCCGAATTCTGGCAGCTAACATCTGATTGCCTTTTTTGATCTCTTCCTTTTGTTTCTCAAATTCCTGGCCGATAATCTGCTCGATCTCCTGCCCCCTGGACGCAGCCTCCGTTTCCATCTGGCTAATCTGTGAAATCATCGTTTCACACTGGGAAAAAACTGACTCACATTGCGTGGATACCTTTTCAATGGCATCTTTATTTTCCCGAAGTTCCTGATAGGAATCACTCATATTACTGTCTAATACTTCCTGTGCATCCATTGTCTGCTGTACTTTTACGAGAATATCCCTGATACTTTTTTCATTTTTCTCGGATCTTCTGTTATAATGATCTACTAGCAGACGCAGTAGCCCATTACATTCATCCGATAATACATATTTCAGGTTCTTCCAAAATCCCATTTTATCATCCTCGCTTTCTTATCTGCTTATGTTCGACATAAACTGCATTCATTATATCGGACAATCTGCCCAAAATCAATATTTTTCATACATTTTTGCAGATTTATGTTCACAGTATCATATTCCGTCGTGTAACAATTCAGATAACCCTTTGAATTGTTACACAATATTAATTACATTTTACATTGACTTTATGTCTGAATTGGATTATTATAATAGTGAACTATATTTATTCGCAAAATAGTCTGCAATAAACAGATGCTATTTTGTACAAAAATAATAAAAAGAAAAGAGGTCCTCATATGCATCAAATAACGATCACCGTGGAAACAATGCTTGAATACGGATTTGTAGCTTTTTGTATTATCGGAAATTTTATCTGGCTGCTGCAAAGTATTCATGAAGCAAGAAAATGCAGAAAAGAACATCCGGAATGTTCGCAAAATTTCCGTTATTGTTTTAAAGGTTGCAAGAAAAGAGATATGCTTTCCGAAGAAGAATTAATTAAACTCAGACAAGAAATTTTAAATCTGGATTGATGATTTTATTTTTGTATTTTCATATTTCAACAGCAAGAGGCCCAAACAATGTATAGATACATGTTTGAACCCCTTTGCTTTTTCCTGTTATCGTTTACATCTTTTATGAAATCTCTCTTTTCTGCCATATTGCATTCTTCCTCCCCTTTTTCATGTATCATCTACCCACATATATCATCTACCCACATGTATCATCTACCCATTAGAAGAAACTCTTTTCCTACAGGCTCTAATTATGAGAAAAAGCTATTTACATCCGGAAAACCCGCAAATCCATTCGCCCCAGCTGAACGGCTATATCACGATTCCCATTCTTTTATCTTCATAATGACCTTTGCATGATATCATTCTGATATTTTGTTTTTGCTATCATTGACTTTTTATAAAAAAGAAGATATGCTATAACAAATCACATAATTGTTGAGATATTTTTGTGTGGATTAATAGAGGTGTAATCAATGCTTGAGGAAAAAGTGATAGATATTGTCAGAAGAATTTTTTTGACCATGATTGTATTATGACGACCGCTGAACTTGATTCTTATAAACTATATTATGCTGATATTCAGAAATTATTAGATGAAGGACTGATTGAAAAGATAAAATGGGGATATTACCATTGGGTGGATTCTTTTGATGGACAGGAGGTTAAGATCATCAATCGGCTTTTTCCAGATGCAGTCCTTTGTATGGAAACAGCTCTCTTTTATTATCAATATAGCGACCGTAATCCTGCCGAATGGAATATTACGGTTGATGAATGAAACATCAATATTGCATCACTGTCTGGTATAAAGAACCAGAAAATCATTTGCACAAATCTATGCATATCGCGTTATCACGAATACTTTTCAGGAAGCCATAGAAAAAATTAAAAATGAAGGTGTGCTTTGCTCATTGAGGAGGTGATATCATTGAATAAAAAGAAAAGACTTTTGTTCAGAGACGGTCTTGCCATGTCCATGGAACCCATGCAGAGGAGCAGGCATATGGAAATCTGTATGGGCGTAAAAAATGTTTAAACATAATATGACACACTGCCATATGCCCTGCTGTTTTCTGTACTGAAACAATATTTTAAATTTTAATTATATATGAATGAGGGTACAGAAATGAAATATATAAATGCAGCAGAAATATTACCTGAGCGATTACTGCAGGAATTACAAACTTACAGCGGCGGAAATATATTATATGTTCCCAAAGCGGGAACAAAAGCTGGCTGGGGAACAGAAAGCGGTTCTAAAACCTTTTATCAGGAACGGAACCGGAAAATAAAGACGTTATTCAGAGAAGGGAATTCTGTTGACGAGTTGGCACTGCAGTATGGATTGTCAAGCAGTACAATAAAAAGAATTATATACAATTAAGAAAAAGGTGTCTGCCTGAAGGGGCAGGCATCTTTTCTCATGTTTGGTTATAACTGTTTTGCCCACTTGCAGTTGTAAAATAGTTCTTTTACAATTAAGAAAATATGTATGAATTCTTGTATGAAAGAGGGCTTATATAATGACTGATTTATCATTAAAGTATATTGTCGGATGGGCGTATGAATATCTGCGAAAGTATCTATCGCATATGATTCTTATTTTGTTTTTGTCTTTGGTGCTGATTATTTTAAACCTGTATCAGGTTAATTATATCCAGCGTATCATAGATGCTACTTTACAAAAACAGTGGATTTTTGTGTATCATACTATTTTCGGATTTATTTTCATCAATCTGTTCAAAATGTTGAGTATTTATCTTTTCGGATATTTTTCAAGCAGATTGGAGTCTGAGGTTTGCTGCGATATTAGAGGAAGACTGGTTCGAAAATTGTTTGCAACACAGCTGCAGGAAATAGAGAGCTTCAGCATGGGTCAACTGCTAAACAGATAAATTCCTAGAATCAAGTAGAATCAAGATGATCCTGCACGATGCGGAGGGCTTCACCAAAACGAGAGAATTGAAGTAAATCTATCTGTTGAATTTCTGCATTTTCTTAATAATCGATTGCTAATACATGCGGTCTTTCAAGACCCGGATTACCGTAATGGTAGAATCGTCCACAACAAAGAAGATTAAATATGTACTGTAAGGTTTGAAATAAATGCTCAATCCCTAAATCACATATCCTGTAGCTTCATAGTCTTTGGGGAAGGAATCGAGAAGTGTGCGCAGCGCATCATCGCTTGGGAATACAGCCTTGCTTTTTGTCACTTTCCTCAGCTGGCGGTTGAACCCCTCAATCGTATTGGTGGTATAAATCAGTCGGCGTATCCGGTATCCGTAGCAGAAATATGTGGACAGGCTGTCCCACTTATCCAGCCAGTTATCTAACACAGCTCCATATTTCTTCCAGACATCCTGCATTGTTTCCAGGTTTCTTAACGCTATGTCCTCGCTTTCTGCGCCATATACTTTCTTCAAGTCAGACATAAATGCTTTCTGATCTTTGTAAGAAACATATTTGATGGTATTGCGGATCTGATGGATGACGCAAAGCTGTATACGTGTCTGCGGGAATACGGTGCGGATTGCGTCTGGGAAACCGTTTAAACCGTCTATACAGGCGATCAGGATATCCTGTATACCGCGGTTCTTCAGCTCATTGCATACTTTCAGCCAGAATTTCGCACCCTCATTTTCACCAATCCATATACCGAGAATATCCTTAAATCCTTCCCCGCTGATGCCCAAGGCCACATAAGAGGCTTTCGTCACGATACGGCCTTCCTCCCGGACTTTAAAATGCACGGCGTCAAGGAATACAACCGGGTAAAAGCTGTCCAGTGTCCTGCAGTACCAGTCCTTTGCCTCCTGGGAAACTTTGTCCGTAATATTTTAGTAGTTGAACCATTGCGCGAGACTTTGTCCCCGCTGCTGTTCTTTTGGGAAATATAATCTTCCAGTTCCTGTCCAAGAATATGCTCCACGGCATCCTTGATAATCTTTTGCACCAGCCCGTCTTTTCCCGTAATGTCTTCCATGGTTTTACATTGTAATAACGCTTCCTGATAATTAAAATCCTGTGACATAATTGTTTACCTCCAAAAATATTGTCTGCCAATTTCTTCCAATTATGCACAGCCTTGTCGAAAACTTTTTCCCATATAAAAATAAGGGTGTGTCGAATAATCTGTGTTGTTTTACACAGTTTATTTTACACACCCTGCTCCAAACAGCTTCAAATATCTGTGTCCGTGTTAATACAATGCCGGGATTGGAAGCAAGGAGTACAAGGGTATTATATTCAAGGCGGGTAAGGTTGACATCTTCCCCGCCTTGAATTACTCTGTGTTGGCTCTGCCTTATTTCCAGTCCCGGAAAAGACATTCTCGGAGCAGGGACGGGGATAGTTTGTACGGCTTCAAGCGATATGCAGTCAGAGATTGTTGCTAAGATTTTGTCAATCGCTTTTTCTTCATGTTCATTAAATGTCAGCAACAGTATTTTCATAATATTATCGCCCACTTTCAAAGTGCAATGTGTTTTTACATTATCATACTATTCGTGCGTCTGCTAATTCCATAAACAAGGATAATTCCTG
>CAJTZX010000071.1 GCA_910584345.1 uncultured Eubacterium sp.
TATTTGTCAGAAGCAGATTTTAAATGGTGTTGTAAATGGTGCAGTAAAATAATATTATTATGCGCGGTAGGTAGATACCGCGCATTTTTTGTGATTTTTGCTGTATGATTCTTTTATCAGAAAAATATCTGAGGATCAGATTTTGAATTGTGCCGGCAATACTTGTTATTCCGATAGTTTTAGTTTTCTGATTCCCTGTGAAACCAGCCATGTTGTGAGCTGAATAATCCGCTCTAACGGTATTTTCCGTTCATCTGCCACCCACTGGGAATAGATAAAAACAATGCTTCCCCTCAGATATGCATTGATAATATTACACTCAAATGGGGCTGAAGCAGATAGACCGATCTCTGGAGCTGAATAGTGGAACATAGCATTGACATAATAGCGTAGTCATCCCAGGTTGTAAAATGGATGTTAGGGGCGAGGTTACATTTTTCAAATATTTCTGATATTTCTGCCTTTGCACCTTTTTCCAAAAGCATAAAAGGATAGTCGCAAAGGGCATTGACTGGAAATCGGTCACAATCAGCAAGAGGATGACCTTTGGGAGCCAGTGCGTGGCAACGCTTGAAAAAGTCCCTATGCGTATCAAACCCGAATGAAGTCCGTTTAACTCCGACACCTGCATTTGCAGTTTTAAATATTCGTTACAGACATTTTGGGCATATGGGAGCAGTTTCAGACCGTCAGAGGTCAGTTTAACGCCGCCTTTGCCACGCTCCAACAAAGAATCCATACTGGGAACGAAGATAGGTGCGGCGACTGTTTTCAGTGTGCTTTTGGACACAGCGGACAGGGTTAAGCTAGTATTTGACAAAGAAGCTGCGAACGGGGAATATTACGGTTGCAGTGACGGAACGACAACAGGGTATATGAAGATAAAAACCGAACTGATAATGAAAAAATTTCTGCCATTTGCAAAGCATGAGGCAGTTATGATTGAGGTGTGAAATGAATGAGCCTAAAAAGCAGACCAAGCAGTATCAGGCATAAACAAGCGGCGGCTTCTGTCGGACAGTGCAGCATTATCCACCTGTACAGCAAATTCTTTCAGGATTATGACAAGATAATCGGCCAGATTTTATTGAGCAGTGCAGATGTCACAAATGAAAAAAAGAGAGAAAATTTAATCAATACATTCAACACCCTGCTTGAAATGGGCATTATACCTGTTGTAAATGCGAACGACTCTGTTAGCTATGATGAAATACAGTCAGAGGAACAGTTATTTGGGGATAATGATATGTTATCAGCTGTTGTGGCAGTGTTATGTCAGGCAAATAAATTGGTTATTTTTTCTGACATCGACGGTCTGTATGACAGCGATTCGCACAGGAACGTGCAGGCTCACTTAATATCCAAAATTGGCAGGATTACGGACGAGATGTATCAAATGGCGGGCGGGGCAGGCTCAAGACGTGGAACAGGGGGAATGAGGACAAAGCTAAAAGCCGCCCAGTATGCGACAGAGCAGGGAATAGATACAATCATTACAAATGGGAAAAACCCGTCATCTTTATATGGGATAGTAAATGGTGAAAGTATCGGAACTTTATTTACGGGAGGTTGACAGCCAGCTGAAAGGGCATATAGTAATGTAAAAACAAGATAGAAATGACAGCGTTAAGGCGTATGGAATGTAATTGTTTCATAGGTAAGCATTTCATTTGTCCTCACTTATCTGTTTTTTGAAATTGGTTCTATGTAATTTTTAAAAATTGGAACTTTAAGAAGAACCAATCTGATGATATTATAAAAAATATCGTGGAAAAATACTTTATCCGGGTTACAGTGGGCGCATATCACCCATATTCCCTATGGGAACTCCTATTCAATATGTGAAAGGCAACTGTGGTCATGAAACTTTCTATTTGTAAAATGACCGGAAAAATATTATGGTAAAAAGAAAGGAAGGCGAATAATGAGAAGAAAAGACAGGGAAGTGACTGATTTGGACCAGATTTTTGAGATTGTCCGTAATTGCAGCGTTGCCCATGTCGGCATGGTTGATAACGGAAAGCCTTATGTTGTGGCTTTAAATTTCGGCTATGAAAGGCAGGGCGATGGGTTGGTTTTGTATTTCCACAGTGCCTATGAGGGGCATAAAATGGACATTCTCAAAGAAAACCCGAACATTTATTTTCAGATGGATTGTGTAAACGAGTTTATAACCGGAACGAAAGAAAACCCTTGTGCCTGCTGCTGGCGATATGACAGTGTAATGGGCAGCGGACAGGCAGAATTTATAGAGGATTTGAAAGAAAAAGCACACGCTCTGAACTGTATGATCCGTCATTTAGGAAAGAGCGAGGATACGTTTCAATTTTCGGAAACAATGTTGAAGAAAACTTGTGTTTATCGGGTTTCTTCCAGCGATATTACGGGGAAACATCATGAATGACCATGAAAAGCTGAAATGGTTTAAAGAATGGTTGGAATAAAAGCGAAAAAAGAGTCTGAAATCTGAACAGATTAGGAAACAGATGAAATATGGGAGGTAAATATATTGATTGTAGACATGGCTATAGAGAGAATGCTGGATTTTTACAAAGGAAATTTTCATGACATATCTCACTTTTTAAATGTATATACTTTGGCAAAAACAATCGGCGTACAGGAAAAACTGGATGAAAATGCACAGCAGATATTGGAGCTGGCCGCAATTGTACATGATATTTCCTGCCCTCTTTGCCGTGAAAAGTATGGGGATACGAATGGTAAAAAACAGGAGTTGGAAAGCCCGCCGCTGGTAAAAGCATTTTTAGAAGAATTGTCTGTATCGGCAAAGATTATTCAACGTGTTTCATGGATTGTAGCCCACCATCATACTTATACGGATGTAAACGGTATAGAACATCAAATATTACTGGAAGCAGATTATCTGGTAAACGCCGGAGAAAATCAGTATTCAGAAAAATCGGTTGAAAATGCTAAGAATCAAATTTTCAAAACGAATACGGGAAAAAGACTTTTATGTTCCATGTATCATTGCTTATCTTTATCGGAAAGCAATTCATATGGGGAGTAATGTGAAAGAAAATTTATGAAAGAAGGATGATAAAATGGAAAACAACAGATTTGAACTAAACAGGAATTTAGCCTAAATGTTGAAAGGCGGTGTCATCATGGATGTCACGACGCCAAAACAGGCAAAAATTGCAGAAGCAGCGGGTGGTGTTGCTACGCCTGCTGATGCGGCGCTTATGATGCAGCTTGGTGCGGAAGGTGTATTTGTCGGTTCTGGTATTTTCAAGTCAGGAAATCCTGAAAAGCGGGCGGCGGCAATTGTGAAAGCGGTCACCAACTTTAGTGACGCCAAAATACTTGCCGAGCTTTCAGAGGATTTGGGGGAAGCAATGGTTGGCATCAACGAGCAGGAGATAGAGCTTTTAATGGCGGAAAGAGGAAAATAAGTTATGCGAATCGCTATACTTGCTCTGCAAGGCGCTTTTATGGAACATGAGCAGATGTTGGAGCGGCTAGGCGTATCTTTCTTTGAAGTCCGGCAGAGAAAAGATATTGAGCAGGCTTTTGACGGACTGATTATTCCTGGCGGTGAAAGTACTGTACAGGGAAAACTTTTACGGGAACTTGATCTTTTTGAATCACTGAAAATGAAAATTGCAGATGGAGTGCCGGTATTTGGAACCTGCGCAGGGCTGCTTCTCTTGGCGAAAGAGATTAAAAACGATGACAGGCTTCATTTTGCTGTCATGAATATTACCGCCATAAGAAATGCTTATGGCAGACAGCTTGGCAGCTTTTATACGGAATCGGAATTTAAAGGGATTGGAAAAATACCCATGACTTTTATCCGGGCACCATATATTGAGGCTGTGTACGCAAATACAGAGGTTCTTGCAACAGTTAACGGTAAAATCGTTGCTGCAAGAGAGAACAATATACTGGTTACCGCTTTTCATCCGGAATTAAACAGGGATTTGTCTGTGCATCGTTATTTTATGGAAATGATAAAAGAATGTGGGACAATTCATTTGTGATTTTTCTTTTTCTCTAAAAATTGTTGAATTCTATTTGTCAGATAGCGCCTTTTAATGATTTGTATGGACTTTGCAGTAAATGCAAAGTCCTGAATTTATAAGTTTGTCTGCCGTTTATTAACCGCATATGTTGAAAATAATAAATTTTAACTTAATAAAAATCCCGCTGCTTCATAGGAGTTATCTGATAACCTGAACGGTAAAAGCAGTTGTCTGAGGTGGAATGCCTGCCGTCATAAAGGACGCATGTTCTACCCGTACGCGAAATCCTGGACGTAATGCAGAAAGGCGGGTTCGTCTTCCAAAGAGATCCAATATTACAGTATCCGGGAGAATATGAAACCGTATTGCAGAAGATGGGTTTTGGCTGGTCAGCACAATGATAAAATTATTTCTGGTATTAACTTCTGCAATTCGGCCTGTAGTAGTCACAGATCGAGCCGGACGTTCGGTTATTCGTATAAAAAATGCCTGCGCCTGGGGTGGAATACTTCTTGTCATAGCAGAAGAAAAACTGGCATCTATGGTCATGCCACGTTCCAGTTCGTTTGGGCGGATATTGCGGCCCTGCTCATCATAGATATCGGTGCTTTGATTTACCACAAGCCGAACAGTGTCCGACGGCGTGCTGCATCCGGCACAGTTCGTATAGGAAATGGTTACAAAAACGGTGCCGCGGTCTCTGGTAATATCCTCGATGAGCGCAGAAAATACGCGAATCACATTTCGATCCGGTCTTCTGGAGGAAGAAAAGTTGTCAATATAATCCATGAAAATACCTGAGTCCTGTTTTCCCTATTAATATATGCAGCTATAACAATATCGTTCTCGGGTATCGGAGCTTGGCGTTTTTTTATTTTATGGTGAATAGTAACGGTAAATCGGATAAATTGCGATAGAAAAAGAAAATGAGTTGAAATAACGTGCAAAGAAGATTATAATAATTCACATATGCATCGTTTCCGGTTAATGATCGCTAGAGCGTGTTTGAAAAATGCTTTCTGTGAGATGTGCTTCACAGTTTGTGGAGAATTTATCCCAAATTTAGGAGTCATAGTGGGCTATGTTGACTAAATTTGGGATGAATTCTCCGCAAAGTGGGGAGTGCAGATCGCGGGAATGATTTTTCAAACACGCTCTAGGAAAGATCATAAAAAGTATGTAACAGGGCAGCTTGTCTACATTGTTATAAAAATACAGGAAGGTGTCAAAATAAAAACAGAAAAAAGAACAGGAGGAGTTTCTTATGGCAGCATTTTTAGGCAGTTTTATGGAATATGTGCTAAAAGCCATCATTTACGCAGTGATTGCGCTGCTCGGTGTAAAAGCAGGCAAAGCGCTTCGTGAAAACAAAGACGCGAAAAATACATCAACAGTGCGGATTCATAATACCGGCCGCAGATAAAGCATTTGGAGGACAAA
This sequence comes from uncultured Eubacterium sp., assembly GCA_910584345.1. Taxonomy (GTDB): domain Bacteria; phylum Bacillota; class Clostridia; order Lachnospirales; family Lachnospiraceae; genus Eubacterium_J. The sequence goes on from CAJTZX010000071.1 coordinate 5,427, forward strand.
CAGTGTGAAAAAGAGTTACGGCGTAAATGAATTACGCAGAATGTTTTTAGAGTTTTTTGAAAGTAAAGAGCATCTGGCAATGAAGAGTTTTTCTTTAGTACCCCATAATGATAACAGCTTATTGTTAATCAATGCCGGAATGGCTCCGCTGAAACCGTATTTTACCGGACAGGAAATACCGCCGAAAAAGCGTGTGACGACTTGTCAAAAGTGTATCCGTACAGGGGATATTGAAAATGTTGGCAAGACAGCAAGACATCTGACTTTTTTTGAAATGCTTGGTAATTTCTCGTTTGGAGATTATTTTAAACACGAGGCGATCGCATGGTCGTGGGAATTTTTGACAAAAGTGCTGGGACTTGAGGAAGACAGGCTCTATCCGTCTATTTATGGAGAAGATGAGGAAGCATTTGAAATTTGGAACAATGAGATTGGCGTTGCACCGGAGAAGATTACACGATTTTATCGGGATGAGGATGGAAAATGCGATAATTTCTGGGAGCATGGTGCGGGTCCATGCGGGCCGTGTTCCGAGATTTATTATGACCGCGGCGAAGCTTACGGATGCGGACGGGCGGATTGCAAGGTAGGCTGTGATTGTGACCGCTTTATGGAAGTCTGGAATAATGTATTTACGCAGTTTGATGGTGACGGCAAAGGACATTACGAAGAGCTGACACAGAAAAATATTGATACAGGAATGGGGCTGGAGCGTCTTGCGGTCGTTATGCAGGAGGTAGATTCTGTTTTTGACATCGATACGATGAAAGCGATTCGTGATAAGGTGTGTGAGCTGTCCCATAAAGTTTACCAGACAGATGATCTTGATGATATTTCGATCCGCCTGATTACAGATCATATCCGTTCTGCTACATTTATGGTATCCGATGGCATTATGCCTTCGAATGAGGGACACGGCTATGTCCTGCGGCGCTTAATCCGGCGCGCGGCAAGACACGGGCGTATGCTTGGCATTTCAGGTGCATTTCTTGCAAAGCTCAGCAATACGGTAATTACAGAAAGCTGTGACGGATATCCGGAGCTGGAAGAAAAGAAGGAATTTATATTTAAAGTACTGACGCAGGAAGAAGAAAAATTCAATAAGACGATCGATCAGGGGCTTGCGATCTTAGCGGATATGCAAAAGGCAATGGAAGAAAAAGGAAGCAAAACGCTTTCCGGTGAAGATGCATTTAAGCTGTATGATACGTATGGATTTCCTTTAGACTTAACAGAGGAGATTTTAGAGGAAAAAGGATTCACGATAGATGAAGACGGTTTTTATTCTTGTATGGAAAAGCAGCGTACAAAAGCGAGAAAAGCGAGAAAAGCTACAAATTATATGGGCGCTGACGTAACGGTTTATGAATCGATTGATCCGGGTATTACGACCGAATTTACAGGTTACGGCAGACTGTCAGATAGTTCTAAAATTACGGTTATGACGACGGATACGGAGATTACCGAAGCATTATCTGACGGTGAACGTGGAACGGTTATTGTAGAAAAAACGCCGTTTTATGCAGCTATGGGCGGTCAGATTGGCGATACGGGCTATATTCGGACGAAAGACGGAGAATTTAAAGTAGAAGATACAATAAAATTGCTGGGCGGCAAAGTTGGCCATATTGGAATATGTACGGGCGGTATGTTAAAAACAGGCGATAACGTGCAGTTAGAAGTTGATGGCGCACGCAGAGCAAGGATCGAAAAAAATCATAGTGCAACACATCTTTTGCAGAAAGCATTGCGGGATGTGTTAGGAGCGCATGTAGAGCAGGCTGGTTCCGAGGTGACACCGGACAAGCTGCGGTTTGACTTTACGCATTTTTCAGCGATGACACAAGAGGAGATTGTCCGTGTAGAAGCGCTTGTGAATGAAAAAATAGCGGCGTCGCTTGCTGTTCAGACAGATATCATGACACTGGATGAAGCAAAACAAACAGGTGCAATGGCTTTGTTTGGAGAAAAATATGGAGAGACGGTACGCGTTGTCCGTATGGGAGACTTTTCCGTAGAACTATGCGGCGGAACGCATGTAGGCAATACAAACGCAATTACGGCATTTAAAATTATTTCAGAAAGCGGTGTTGCGGCAGGAGTACGGCGTATAGAAGCATTAACGTCTCATGCTGTGTTTGCGTATTATGATAACATTGAGCAGACACTTGTAAACGCAGCAAAAACGGTGAAAGCAACACCGGCAAACTTAATTGAAAAACTAGAGCATCTAATGGCAGAAATGAAAGCGCTTGCCAGCGAAAATGAGTCATTGAAATCACAGGCAGCAAAAGAAGCGCTTGGAGATGTGATGGATCAGGTGCAGGAAATCAAAGGAATCAAGTTTCTTGCAGCAAAAGTGTCCGGCGTAGATATGAACGGACTGCGTGACCTTGGAGACCAGTGGAAAGCCAAATTAGGTGAAGGGGTTATTTTGCTTGCATCCGATACAGCCGGAAAAGTAAATCTGGTTGCAATGGCGACAGAACATGCAATGGCAGCCGGTGCGCATGCAGGAAATCTGATACGGGCAGCGGCAGGAAAAGTTGGCGGCGGCGGGGGAGGACGTCCGAATATGGCACAAGCCGGAGGAAAGAATCCTGCTGGTATTGACGATGCGCTAAAAGAGGCGGCAGCAGCATTAGAAGGTATGCTGAAATAGCAAAAATCAATAAAACACAGTTCGGAAGAAATAAAATGCCGAGCTGTGTTTTTTTGTTGGGAATTATTCTGAGAGTTTTTTCTGTGTCGGTTCCGATTTTGGATAAATTTCCTGTATCTGATCCATATACGTTTTCATCAGTTTATTTAAAATGCGAAGATGTCGGTTATCCATATCTTCCAGCATCATATCAATATCGCGTATTAGCTTATTATGCTGGACTTTTGGATTGTTCGGATCCGAAGTAAGTACTGCAATATTCGTGTTCAAATATTCTGCGATTTGAAAAAGGGTATCCAGACTGACAGACTTTACACCGCGTTCCAGTTTGCTAATCAAGCTTAATGACAGAAATAAATCATCTGCCATTTTTTGCTGTGTGATATGCAGTTCTTTTCTTCGGTTTTGTATATTAGAGCCAAGTATTTTATAATCCAGTGGCATAAAGTGATCCTCCCAGGGTAAGTCAAATGTTTTCTTTTTATTATAATTGAAAGTAATTCTCTAAAAGTGGCACTAATAGTATTATCAGAATATTGACTTTAGCATTAAAAATGTTATAATACAAATGATAATAATAGTATACTAATACAGTAATAATTTAGATTAGGAACTGGCATAAAATATATGTAAAAAGTTCCTTAAGTAATAATATCGTAAAGGAAGGCATAACAATGAGATTTTTATTTTTAAAGGAACTGTTTTTTATGAAACAAAAAATACAAGAGAAAAAAGATTGTTGGCATTTGCTTACTTGTACAGTACAGAAAGAACAGTATGTGAACTATTGCAGACTGCTGCAAAACGCACAGATTGATTATCGGATTTGGATGCGCAAAGATGGTCCTGTATTGCTTCATTTGCAGCATATCTATCAAAATACGGCCTGCTATCAGTTACAGTTCGATTTTTTTGTACGCAGAAATGATTTTAAAAAAGCATATCATGCACTAAAGAATGGCACAAGAGAAGATTTAAATAAAAAGCAATATGATAATAAAGCTCTGGAACATAGTTAAACCATGTTTCAGAGCTTCTTTTTTATAAAATAGTTTTTTATAGAATTCATAATTTTTTTAGAATTAATTGTAAAAAGTGAGAAAAAGAGAGATAAGAAGAGATAGTAAGAGATAAAACGAAAAAATATTATAATAATTACAAAATGTTATACTTGCGAAACGAAAGATAAAAACATATGATATGAACTATCAGTTAGCACTCAAAACAAGCGAGTGCTAATAACAGAAACAGATCATAGGATATGAATGGAAAAAGAAGCGTTTTCAAAAAAGAGTGATGAAAAAGGAGGAAATATTCATGAAATTAGTACCATTATCAGACAGAGTCGTATTAAAACAGTGTGAAGCAGAGGAAACAACCGCATCAGGCATTATTTTAACAAGTGCCTCACAGGAAAAGCCGCAGGAAGCTGAGGTAATCGCTGTTGGGCCAGGCGGCGTCGTAGATGGGAAAGAGATTACAATGCAGGTAAAAGAAGGTCAGAAGGTTATTTATTCTAAATATGCAGGAACAGAAGTAAAGATTGACGGAACAGAATATATCATTGTCCGCCAGAATGATATTCTCGCAGTTGTTGAATAAACAAACTGGTAACAATCCTGATAAATGAATTTTAATAAAAAAGAAGATTTGTAAAAAGAAAAGTTTGTAAAAAGAAGAGTTTGTAAAAAGAAGGCTTTTCGAAAAGAAGAGATTTCGAGAAGAAGAGATTTCGAAAAGAAGAGATTTCGAAAAGTGAATTATAATATAGAAGAAAGAAAAGAGGAAAATAATCATGGCAAAGGAAATTAAATACGGTGCAGAAGCAAGAGCTGCATTAGAGGCTGGCGTAGATAAATTAGCAAATACTGTTTGTGTAACACTTGGACCAAAAGGAAGAAACGTAGTTTTAGATAAATCTTATGGCGCACCTTTAATCACAAATGACGGTGTTACGATCGCTAAAGAAATTGAACTGGAAGATCCGTTTGAAAATATGGGCGCTCAGCTTGTAAAAGAAGTTGCAACTAAAACAAACGATGTAGCTGGCGATGGTACAACAACTGCTACCGTACTGGCACAGGCAATGGTTTCAGAAGGCATTAAAAATCTTGCAGCCGGAGCAAATCCAATCAGCTTAAGAAGAGGAATGAAAAAAGCAACAACGGTAGCTGTAGAAGCTCTGCAGGAAATGAGCCAGAAAGTAGATGGTAAGAATCACATCGCCAAAGTTGCAGCAATTTCTGCCGGTGATGAGGAAGTCGGCAATCTGGTAGCAGATGCAATGGAAAAAGTATCCAAAGACGGTGTTATTACCATTGAAGAATCTAAGACGATGCAGACAGAGCTTGACCTCGTAGAAGGTATGCAGTTTGACCGTGGCTATATTTCCGCTTATATGGCAACAGATATGGATAAAATGGAAGCTATTTTAGAAGATCCATATATTTTAATTACAGATAAGAAAATTTCCAATATTCAGGAGATTCTTCCATTATTAGAGCAGGTTGTTAAGACAGGTGCAAAGCTGTTAATCATTGCAGAAGATGTAGAGGGCGAAGCACTTACAACATTAATCGTTAACAAACTGCGCGGTACTTTCAATGTAGTAGCTGTAAAAGCGCCTGGCTATGGCGACAGAAGAAAAGCTATGTTAGAAGACATTGCTATTTTGACTGGCGGACAGGTTATTTCTTCTGAATTAGGCTTAGAATTAAAAGATGCTGAATTAGAGCAGTTAGGACGTGCAAAATCTGTAAAAGTACAGAAAGAAAATACGGTGATTGTAGACGGTATGGGTGAAAAATCTAATATTGACGCAAGAATCAACCAGATTAAGAGCCAGATCGAAGAAACAACTTCTGAATTTGACAAAGAAAAATTACAGGAAAGACTTGCAAAACTGGCAGGCGGCGTAGCAGTTATCCGTGTAGGGGCTGCAACGGAAACAGAGATGAAGGAAAGCAAACTGCGTATGGAAGACGCGTTAAATGCTACCAGAGCCGCAGTAGAAGAAGGTATTATTGCAGGCGGCGGTTCTGCCTATATTCACGCATCTAAGAAGGTTGCAGATCTTGCAGAATCTTTGGAAGGCGATGAAAAGACAGGTGCAAAAGTAATTTTAAAATCACTGGAAGCTCCGTTATTCTACATCGCAGCAAATGCCGGCCTGGAAGGCGCAGTTATCATTAACAAAGTAAAAGATTCACAGACAGGCATTGGTTTTGATGCGACTGCAGAAGAATATGTAGATATGGTGAAAGCAGGTATTTTGGATCCGGTAAAAGTAACCAGAAGCGCGCTGCAGAATGCAACTTCCGTAGCAGCTACGTTATTGACAACAGAATCTGTTGTAGCAAATATTAAGGAAGATACCCCAGCTATGCCGGCAGGAAATCCGGGCATGGGTATGATGTAAGAATTACGATATAAAAATGTGATAAGTAAAAATAAGAATTATAAAAGCCGTTTGAAATCTGGGTGATTTCAGACGGCTTTTGCTTGTAAGTATTTTTCAGGTGTGATACAATGCATTGCAGGGCAGACTAATAGGAACAAAAGTTTATGGAATGATTTATAATTTTTTGAAATGGAGGTTATAAAAATGGGCAGAATAGCTGTTGTAACTGATTCAAACAGCGGAATTACACAGGCAGAGGCAAAAGAGCTGGGAATTACAGTCATAGCGATGCCTTTTTATATTCAGGGAAATACTTTTTATGAAGATGTGAATCTGACGCAAGAGCAGTTCTATGAAAAGCTGGCAGAAGGCGGTGATATCTCGACTTCAATGCCCGCAGTTGGTGATGTAACAGATTTGTGGGATAAGCTGTTAAAAGATTATGATGAAATTGTGCACATTCCAATGTCATCAGGGCTTAGCAGCTCGTGCGAAACGGCGTTTATGCTGTCACAGTCTTATCAGGGACGCGTGCAGGTTGTAAATAACCAGCGCATTTCTGTTACACAAAGGCGGTCTGTCATGGATGCGCTTGCACTTGCGGAAAAAGGAAAAGATGCGTTGGAGATCAAAGAGCTGTTAGAGCGTGAAAAATTCGAATCCAGTATTTACATTATGGTAGATACATTAAAATATCTGAAAAAAGGCGGGCGGATTACACCAACAGCTGCAGCTTTAGGAACTTTGCTTCGCATTAAGCCGGTGCTGCAGATTCAGGGAGAAAAGCTGGATGCATTTGCAAAGGCCAGGACTGTCAAGCAGGCAAAAAGCATTATGATCGAAGCAATACTTAGCGATTGTAAAAACCGGTTTGGAGATGAGAGCGGCAGCAATATGTATATCGACATCGCTTATACGTATGACAAAGATGCCGCGCTGCAGTTTGAAAAAGAAATCAAGGAAGTATTTCAAAACCATCAGTGTATCATCAATCCGTTGTCTTTAAGCGTATCCTGTCATATCGGACCAGGGGCGTTAGCGGTTGCATGTTCTCACAAGTTTACAGAATAAAGCTTTACTTCTTAAGCGGAGTCGTGTATAATCAGAAAGTAAAAACGGAAAAAATTACAATATGCCGGTCAGCATGAAATGTCTGTCTATGGCGAAATTGTAACAAACAGATCAAAAACAGATCAGACAGGTTTTTACAACCTGTCTTTTTTGTGAAAAAAACGGATTCACAGGAGGTAAGTATTGATGGTAAAAGCAGTAGTAGGTGCGAACTGGGGAGACGAAGGGAAAGGTAAGATAACGGACATGCTGGCAGAACATGCTGATATTATTGTCCGTTTTCAGGGAGGAGCAAATGCAGGGCATACGATTAAAAACCATTATGGAAAATTTTCGCTGCACACGCTTCCGTCCGGTGTTTTTTATGGTCATACAACAAGTGTCATAGGAAATGGAGTAGCATTAGACATCCGTAAATTGTTTCAGGAAGTCGGCTCTATTGTAAAACAGGGAGTCCCACAGCCTCAAATTCTTGTTTCAGATCGGGCGCAGATCGTAATGTCTTACCATGTACTGTTCGATCAATATGAAGAGGAGCGGCTTGGCAGCAAATCATTCGGTTCTACCAAGTCCGGTATTGCACCGTTTTTTTCGGATAAATATGCAAAGATTGGCTTTCAGGTAAGTGAACTGTTTGATGAAGATCTGCTTTTAGAAAAGACAGTACGTGTCTGCGAGATTAAAAATGTGCAGCTAGAGCATCTTTATCATAAGCCGCTGCTAAAAGCCGATGATCTCATGACAGAATTACAGGAATACAGGCAGATGGTGGAGCCGTATGTTACAGATGTCTCTGCTTATTTGCATCAGGCATTAAAAGAAGGGAAAACAGTCCTGTTGGAAGGCCAGCTTGGTACGTTAAGAGACCCGGATCATGGTATTTATCCAATGGTCACCTCATCCCCTACCTTAGCAGGCTATGGAGCAATAGGCGCCGGAATACCGCCATATGAGATTCAGCAGGTAATTACAGTGTGCAAAGCTTATTCCAGTCAGGTAGGCGCCGGAGCATTTGTCAGTGAGATTTTTGGAGATGAAGCGGACGAATTAAGAAACCGCGGGGGAGATGGCGGTGAATATGGTGCAACAACAGGACGTCCGCGCAGAGTCGGATGGTTTGACTGTGTGGCAAGCAAATATGGTTGCCGTTTGCAGGGTACAACAGATGTAGCATTTACCGTATTGGACGTGCTTGGATATCTGGACGAGATTCCTGTATGTGTCGGATATGACATCGAAGGTGAAATAACGACGGAATTTCCGACTACGGCAAAGCTGCAGAAGGCAAAAGCGGTATATAAGAAGCTGCCGGGATGGAAATGTGATATCACAGGCATTAAAAAATATGAAGAATTGCCGGAAAACTGCCGTAAATATATAGAATTTATAGAATCTCAGATTGAATATCCGATTACGATGATTTCAAATGGGCCGTCCAGGACGGATATTATCAAACGTCAATAGACTGGTAATATAGAGAGATTGAGGATTGCAGATCATGAAAAATATAATTTTAGATGTGGGAATGGTACTCGTTGATTTCTGCTGGGAAGACTTGTTAAAACAGTTGGGTATTACAGGAGAAGCTTTTGAAGCAGTAGCAGATGCTACTGTACGTACGCAGGATTGGAATGAATATGACCGCAGTACCAAACAGGATGAAGAGATATTGAGAGGTTTTATAGAAAATGCGCCGGATTACAGACAGCAGATTCAGCTTTTTTGGGATCATATGTCTGGAATGATTCAGCAGTATCCATATGCAAAATCTTGGATGAAGTCATTGAAAGAAAGTGGTTATGACGTTTATATTTTGTCAAATTATGCCAGAAGGACGTATGAGCTTACGAAAGAAGAGGGGCTTAGTTTTCTGCCTCTGGCAGATGGAGCTGTGTTTTCCTTTGAGACAGGGCATATTAAGCCTGAAAAGGAGATTTATCACGTAATTATGGATAAATACGGGCTTTTGCCAAAAGAATGCGTGTTTATCGATGATAATGCGGCGAATCTTGTTTATCCGAAAGAGCTCGGATGGAGTACGATTCAGTTTCATAATTTTGTACAGGTGAAGGAAGAACTTCATGTGCTTGGTGTACAGTAGTGTCAATTGAATTATAAAGTAAACATGGTACAATTTTAGCAGAAACGAGGAATACTAAAATAGAAAAAAGAAAGATGGTTACTCCGGACGATATTACGACTGCTTTGAAGGATATCGGTCTCCGAAAAGTGCAGACTGTTATGGTGCATACATCGTTGAGTAGCCTGGGTTATGTGTGTGGTGGCGCACAGTCAGTTATTGAAGCATTCAAAGCAGATTTTTTACCGCTGCCACAGGGACGGACAAAGCCGCAAAAACACT
>CAJTZX010000072.1 GCA_910584345.1 uncultured Eubacterium sp.
GTAAGGAGGAAACATACATGAGATTCAGAGAAGCCGACCGGATGCTAAAGGATGATGGATGGTACGTGTCAGACATAAGCGGCTCACATTACCAATACAAACACCCAACAAAGCCCGGAAAAGTAAGCGTCCCGAATCATCCAGGTGACATTCCGAAAAGTATTGTTAAATCCATACTCAAGCAGGCGAGGCTGTAACAAGCTCCTGCCCTTGCAAATAATATAGATTACACGGAAAGGAGCAATGATTTATGAATTATGTGTACCCGGCTGTTTTCTATGAGGAAGAAGGCAAAATATCAGTAATCTTCCCCGATTTGGGAAACCTCGCAACTTTTGGGGATAATGTGGCGGACGCTATGCGCATGGCTCAAGATGCCTGCGGTCTGCATCTGTTTACTGCTCTGCGTGAAGGCGATCCCCTCCCGGCTCCCAGTTCATTAGGCGAAATCAATCCTGCTGCCATCCTGAAAGAATTTGAAATGGAATCCGCTGCGGAAAGCGCTTTCGTCAATATGGTATTGGTGGATATGACCGAATATGCAAGGAAGCACAGCGACAAGGCAGTAAAAAAGACTTTAAGCATCCCCATGTGGCTGAATACTCTTTGTGAGGAAAAAAGCATCAACTTTTCAAAAGTATTGCAGGATGCCTTATTGACAAAAGTACAATCGCTATGACTGGCAGCAGTCCAAAACAGAATATATTTTACCTGATAAGAACACCGCCCCGACACTCGCCAAAAGAACAAAGGGCGATTTTCTCTGTCTATTCACGTTTTAAAAGCCTATTTTCGCCCTTTATCCCTCTACCCTTATTATTTTTACCCTTGCGCCATTTCAAGCCGAATTTGCCCCTCTGCAAGCCTTACTACAAGGCATTTGAAACTGTTTCCGCTTGAATCTCTCCGCTATCCCGTGTGGAAAATACGGCTGGCGGGGCACAGCATTCAAAAAAACCGATTTAAAGAATACTGATACTGATTTCAGAAAAAATGCTGCGTAAATATATAGAGAATCAGGGATAGAAAAGGCGCAGAAAGGTGGTGGTGCATGTTAAAAGCATATAAGTACAGAATATATCCCTATAAAGAGCAAAAAATACAGATGGCAAAAACATTCGACTGCTGCCGTTTCGTTTATAATCAGACTTTGGCATACCGCAAGCATATCAAAAATTTTCAAAGAACATGCAGGATAAAATCAGCGACCATATCACAAGCACCTAGCAGAAAGTATTTTGTGTCAGTGCTGGTGGAAACGGAACATGGTGAGCTGCCGCATACAGAGCAGGAGATAGGACTTGATTTAGGCATTAAGGATTTTTGTATTACATCAGGAGGAGAAAAGTACGAAAATCCAAAGACAATAAAAAGATTCTGGTTGTGGGTATCAAAATGTTGATACAAAAGATTTATCAGTAAGGGAATGGGTAGTTCACAAAAAGCCAGATATGCACAGTCTGTTATTCTGAAATAAAGCTATATAATATTAATAAATAATAAGCAATCAGGCAAAAAGTTTGTGGGAAATAGAAAGTTTGTGGTAGTAATCTGTCCCGGTCATGGTATAATAAAAAAAACGCAGGTAATTCTGCGGGCTTGGGAGGTGGGTAAAATGTCAACTTTAGAAAAGACCATAGATCTGTTATATGCTCTTCCAGAAAATCAGGTGGAGGCAATCTATAGCTTTGTACAGTTTCTCAGTTCACAGCAGAAAACAGAAAAGCCTGCTGTAAATGAATCCCTGGATGATATTTTCAAGAATATTGTGGGTGTCCTGCCGGATACGGGCAGAACGTTGGAAGAATACAGAGAGGAGAGAATACGTGGAAAATATGAAGCTGCTGATTGATACGAATGTGATCCTTGATATGTTCTTTCAGCGTAATGGCAGTGATAATTCCATGAAATTATTCAGGAAGATCAGGGATAATGGAGACAGTGCATATATATCTGCGTCTTCTGTGACAGATCTTTTTTACATTATCCGTAAAGAAGTGCATGATATGGAAAAGACGTATGTTATTATGGAAAATATTTTTAAGCTGGTATCCGTCTTGTCTGTGACAGAAAAAGATATACAGGACGCATTCAGGCTGAAATGGAAAGATTTTGAGGATTGTGTACAGTATATGACAGCAAAAAATAATGGAGCAGATTACATTATTACTGTAAATGTAAAAGATTATGCAGACGCTGAACTTCCTGTTCGGACGCCATCTGCCTGGATTATGGAGACTGGCAGTCAATAAAGAAAACAAAAAAGGAGCATCCGGCACAGCTGCTGTTAAAGAATGTTTATTATTTAGACTATTCAGGCAAAAATTTCACACAATGGGAGCAGGATGGATATTGCAGAAGACAGGTTTGTGGAAATTTCAGAAGACGGCACAGTTTATATTCTGGTAACGGATCAGAATGGTCGGACTTATGAAAAAAGCCACCATATTCACTGCTTTGATTTTGAAGCTCCTGTGATTAATGCTGCTGTCAGCGACGGAGTGCTGAGTATCCGGGCATATGATACAGATTCCGGCGTAAGGGCGGTTTATGTGAACGGCTATGAGTTTGCTGAGCCTGCCGGAGGGATATTGAATATCCGGCTTCAACAGTTTGACGCCGGATACCAGTATTTTACCATGCAGGCAGCAGAATTTCTTCAATGGAGGAAAGTGCCATTCGTGAGGGATTTGAGAATTTACAGCCGGGGAGCGATTATGACAACTTGTACCATTCCGCACTGTGCAGACAGAAATTGTTTTACTTTCTCAAGAGAAAGTCCTGAATCATATCTTCCATAGCCCGACACATAATCTTGATTCCATCCTTGCTCTCTTTGAAAAATCTCACCCTGTCCGCCAGTGTCCCATAGTACATATCCGCTGCGTCTGTGCAGGAGAAGTCATGTATTAACTTTTCGATTGGCGTATCTTCACGGTAAGCGCCATTTACATACAGTATGTGCGAACCGTCTTCAAATCTTTCCCCAGTTCCTAAAAAACACCGCTCAATCGGATAGAGCGGCAGCCCTTTTATATTTCATGAACTTTTTATAATGCCACATGTAAACTTTAAATCTATATATTGTATGGAAACATGTACAGTGAGTTTGCTATAGGCTGTTTCCATACCTATGATATGAAGTTTTTATCTGCATATACAGTTTTATATTTGTTACGATGCATTTCAAAGAAAAGTGTAATTAAACGTTCCGATAAAAATCCCGGATATCGGTTTTGATAACTATCTGTATATTGACCTTCATGTGCAGCAATTGTATCTATAATCGGAAACATCCAGCTGCATAAGTCATTTAGTACGGATTTTCGCATAATAAACATATTACAGGGTGAATATAAATTGGATTGAAAGATTGTTACTGCCTGTTCATATTCTGATACATGATGCTCATTTAAATAGTCCATCATTTGAGTCCAAACAGTTGGAGTATGTCGTGTTTTGTAATTTTCTGCAACATTTGGGGCTACATATAGTGGAAGTGGGAGAATCACATCAATATGATAGCACTGCATGCGTTCCAGCCAGTTTTCCGGAAGTATAAAATGTCTGCGATAATGGACAAGTCCGATGATATCTTCTTTGGCGTTTTTCCATATCCAATATAGGCCAGTTAATTCACAATACTGTTTGTTCTTAGAAGAGATATTATCACCGGTGCAATCTATAATATCAGATTTGTCATAATGTGTATCTGATAACGCAGTACCCACACGGATGATTTTTTCATAGTCTGCTAATTGAACCTTGTTCGTTAATTCCTTATCAAATATAGACTTTGCAACATAAATACATGACGACAAAGTCTCAGTTTTTGCGGACGCAGGTAATTCCTCGTTTGGGAATCCAAGAGTATCTATGCGATCAATCTTGGCAAATGTTCTGTTAATACTCGAGAAGTATTGCTGCAGATATGCGTTACGTAATGTAAGATCCAAATCTACTGTTACCGGGAAAATTTTCTTCATTCCTAATTGTCGGAGCATGGAAGAAAGGTGTTTATGATAAATACCTCTGGTGCCAATAAAGACGGGATATTCACAATGTAATTTTGTGTTTTGATTAAATTTTATTACTGGTACGCCTTGAATTGATTTTGCGTTGCTTTCGTCATTATTGACAAGATAGGCTTCTACAGTAGTTTCAGGATATAGGTATTGTAAGTATATCGCTAATGTTTGTGCTCTTGAATGTGCTCCGGCAACATAGAATTTCTTATCGAGACCAAAATCAGTTTTATTCATAAATTTTGTCGCTCCAGTTTCTTTTATAGTTATTGTTTTTTAATGAAAGGTATTATAAACAATATTCCCTTACGTCCTGTAAAATATTTTTATATGACTTTTCTTTGCCAAAAAGAATCGTTGTTCCAAGTACGAACCCCTTTACTCCTTTTGGGGCATAGGTTTTTATTTTATCTTCTGAACATGCTCCATCCCAGTAAACTTCAATATCGCGTTCCTTTCTTACATTTAGAAATTTATTTAACTTTTGTCCAATATATGGTAAGAAAACCTGTCCTGCATTCCCAGGGTTTACACTCATAACAAGAACCCTTTTTGCCAAAAAAAGCAATTCGCTGACATTTTCAAACGAGGTACCCGGATTAACGGCGATACCAGGTGTTATTCCGGCATTTATAATGGCCTGCAGTGTGGTAGCCGGCTGATAATCTGCTTCTGGATGTACATATATGACATTCACGCCGGATTCAATAAATACTTTTAAATAGCTTAACGGTCTTTTTATCATTAAGTGAGCCTCAACTGGCTTATTGGTTAATTTTCGAATACATTTTAAATCCTGGATTCCCATACAAAAATTAGGAACAAATTGTCCGTCCATAATATCAATATGGAAGGAATCAATGCCGCCGTCTTCCAGTAACTTTATTTCTTTTTCCAGATTTCCAAAATTTGCGCACATCATAGATGCTGACAATTCTGTTTGCATATTCTTTCCTCCATGACTTTTAATTGGTTTCATTTTGTTACACGAAAAAAAATCATGAAGTTTTTATTCTCCATGAATTTTGCTTAAATCTATGAGCTTTTTACTTCCGTGTATATAGCTTATCATCCATGATAATAAATTTACTTGTTTATAATATGTTTTCTTATATATCGGCATTTGTTTCAGTTGATTTAATATTTTTTAAAAATTTAGCAAATGGTTTATGAAATGTATAAATTCTGTGTAACAGTTCAATGTGTGATCTGAACTGTTACGATTCTGTATGTTTTATGATTCTGGTGATTTACTGTAAACTTGTTAATTTTATGGATTTATGATAATATAAATCTGGTAATTTGGTAACGGTCAAAAGAACAGTGAAAGAGGAAATGTTATGAGTACGATAAAACAAGATATAGAATTACAGCAAATAGATAATATGGAAAAACAAAGGAAAAAACTTGATGAACTAAAAATGAGAATTGATGAAAAAATATTAAATAAATTTCAGTGTTATCAGAAATATGTACATATAAAAGGAATGAATGATTTACTATGTTTACTTAGAGAATGGTTGGTTTTAATGGGAACAGAAGTTACTGTTGAAGGAGAGGAATGGATTCGTATGGGACTGAATACATCTACGTGTCCGCATCCGCGTGCAATTATAGTAGACAGTAAATGTGAGTGGATTGATGAATTGTATCAGGAATATTATGATACGTATATGAAAGAGAACATGACACAATTGAAAGCTTTGCTGAGTAAACCATATGTAAGCAGCACTGAACAGACAGAAAACATCTTGTTTTTTATTGCAAGCTATTCTTATTTTGTGGACTCGATCAGTCCTTTGATCTTTCGATATCTGCAATCTTCCAAAAGGTGTGTGATTGTATTTCCGGTCCATTCCATGAAAGAAATTGAATATCAGGGATATGAGAATTTAGAGAAAATGATAAAGATTTTAAACAAAATAGAAGCTGCTGGCGGAGAGTGTTACTGTGGTAATGAACATGGTTTATATCTGGACAGATACGAGGTGTGTTTTTTGTGCAGCGAGTATTCGGGACGTCTGCACAGAGGTTTGCGTGCAGCATCAAAGTATGTTGTGTCATTACAGACGACAGCTCTCTATACACACTGCTATTGGGTAAAAGGGAGCTTTGAGGAAACGTTTTCTGACCATGCAAAAGAGGAAATTGATTATTTAGCTGCATCCAATTATATAGCAGATTGGATATGTCAAAGAGATGCAGGATGGAACAAAAAAATATTAAGAGTCGGGTATCCAAAATTGGATTTGTTATACCATGCATTGCATAGTGAAATAGAAATACCGGAGTTTTGGAAAGAAAAGGCAAATGGTAAAAAGGTAATTTTGTTTACAGGATTGGAGGATTATTGCCTGGATGTTTTTGCGAGGAATGAAGTGATTGTGATTTGGCGTATGCATCCAATTTGGCGTGCGCATATCAATACCAAAAAATATATTGATGGGTTGATGCAAAAATATCAGAATGTTATTTTAGATACAAGAGTATCCTATTACGAAGCTTTTAAATTATCGGATGCGCTCGTAGGATGTGAAGGAGTCTCTTCGATATTTGCCAATTATTTGTATACGGGAAAACCAATTTGTTTATATAGTCAAAATCATAGAGAATTTGAAATTAATTACAGGAAAGAAGCCTGGTATAACAGCGCTTATTATGCAATAGATGAAGCCGGGGTTGAAGATTTTGTAAAGATGATTGTAAGCGGGAATGATTTTGAGAAAGAAAAGAAAGATGTTTACCGGAAACAAGTAGTAGATCATTTTGATGGAGAGGTTAGTAACCGGATTTATAGCTTTTTTGAGGATTTGAAGAAAGAATGAGGAAGAAACAATGATAAGATTTACAGATAAAGAAATTTGTTGCGTCATGGAAAAAGAAATGAACAGACAACAGATATTAGAATATTTTATGAATGGTCACAGAGGAGAAATCATTTGTATTTTAGACGAAAATGGAAAATTTTCAGGAAGTATTACCTATCTTTCAATTTTAGGGCGCGAGCTTAGTGAAGCGGTTAATCGAAATTGTGTCATCTTAAAGGAAGATGCATGGGAAGGAGCAAGGAAATGTTTTGAACGATACCTTCAGCAGTTTGGAATTGAACCAATATTGCCTGTCATAGATGAAGAAAGGAATCTGCTATGCTTTGCTTATCAAGATAACGAAGCAGATCAGGAACTTCGGATGTTAGATGAGCTTACAGACTATAAAAGCGCTTTGGGATTTAAAGATGTATATCCGCAGTATGAACATGTAACAGTGCATGGCTGTAATGAATTATCTTATTATTTTATTGTATATTTAAGAAAACAAGGGATTCCGGTCAGCGTGTCAGGTGAGTTATGGGAAAATTTCGAGTCTTTGCGTGATGTATATAAAAGAGAAGATTATGAGGTTATTGATTACAAAAACCTGAATATTTATGGGGAGGGAGTGCTTCCAAAGGATGAGCGTCTTGAATTGCGGCCAAGTGTATCCGCAGAATTTGAGTGTGTTGATAAAATATACGAAAACAATATTCTGGAGGGAATTATTCATGATGCAGAGGGAAATATCGAGGATGTTGTAAAGTATTTCAAGGGAAAAATGATTGCAGTTCTTGGCGCTGATGCAAATGCAATGAATTTATATGATTTTTTTATTGCAAACGGCATTGATATTTGCTGCTTTATTTCAGATAAGGATGCAGGCAAAGAAATATTTGGAAAAACAGTAGTTACACGTATCGATGCAGCAGAGATGTGGCCGGATATTATTTTTGTTCAACCCGATAAGAAGTATAGCGCATGGGGATTCGGTGAGACAAATTTATATCATAGTCTTGGATACAAAAGAAATCGTCAATTTTTTTTGATTCAGGATTATATAGAGCTTCCGGAAAATGGGCTTAGAAATTTACTTGTGCATAGATTAGGACAGATACAAGGGAGACTTGTACTGACAGGTGATTTGTGGCTATGCACAGCGATGGCAGGCGCATTGGAAAAAGACTCTTTGTATCATAAAAATATAGTATTTTGTGATATTTTGCAGAAGTATACAAAAGCAAAAGGGTATATGCCACAGATACAGGCAAATGAGTTAAAAACGGATGATTTTTGCCTTATTATGCTGCCAAGATACTATGCCTGTTTCAAAGATGAAAAACGTAAGGTCGTTTATCGAAAGGATCTCTTAAAAAGATATGAAGAAGCGCTGCATCAATATAACATAACAAATGAGATTGACTATCCGTTTGAAGATGTAAAATGGATCAGGCCAAATGATCTTTCAGATGATAAAAAGACGGCATTCAGGCCAAAAAGGATTATTCTTGGAGCGATTAATGCATTTAGCGGAAATTATTTATTTGGAGGAATTATGGAGGGCCATCCGGACATATTGAAGATGCGCGAAAGTGTTTTAAGCTGTAATTTGTATTCTTTTTGTGTAAGGCTGTCTATGCTCCCATCATGCAGCATACTTCAATCTTTTTGGGAGATGTTTGATGCTGAAATCAGTCGTGGTGATGGATATGAATTTCCGGATAAGGCTGTTTTTCATGGCTGCATGGAAGAGCTTCTGAAAGAAAAAGATCGATTTACGTCACAAGAATTGTTTGTTATTTTGCATATTGCTTATGCAAGAATGCTTGGAATGATAACAGAAGATATTTCAAATATGACAATTTATTGGGAACCGCATGGTGTGCCAAGAGAGGAGGTTGAACATTATGCAAAGTGGCTGGATGCTTTGAATAGTGATGGATATATTGTGAATGTTGTTCGTAATTCTTATATGAGAGCAGGATCAAATTTTGGATGTATAGAAGAGAACAGGCCTATTGACAGAGTTGTAACAGCTGTGTATTATCCGGAAGAAGAAAAGAAGGAGTATGAAAACTGGAAGAGGATTGTTCTCAGATTTGAAGATTTAAAACTAAATCCAAAACAGGAAATGGGCGAATTTTGTGAAAAGACAGGACTTGTATGGTCAGATATGCTGCTGAATGTAAAAACTTCTTATAAATCTGTTTCCGGTTTTGATCCGGCTCCGGTTTATCGTACATGGGAGGAGTATTTTTCCAGTTTTGACCGCTTTAGAATTTCTTTGATTACAGAACCGTGGCAAAAAAGATATGATTATCCATATGTATGCAGTTTGGATTTTAACAGACGTCAGCTTCAGGAAATGTTTTTAAAGAAGTTTCGTTTTGAAGAAAACTGGGTTTTTGGAGATCAAGAACTGGAAAATGCATTCTTAAAATGGAGACAGAAGATGATAAACGATCGGTTGTGGATTGTACGCAGGACTGATATTTTAGGTTAAAGGAGAACACTGTTTTGATACGATTTTGTGATAAAGAAATTTGTTGTGTTACAGAAGAACAGTTAGACAGGCAGCAGCTTTTGGAATATTTTATAAATGGACACAGGAGTGAATTAGTATGTGTGTTGGACAAGGAGGGGAAATTTAAAGGAAGTGTAACCTACCTTGCGCTGTTAGGAAGAGAATTAGCAGATTCGATCAATCAAAATTATCTTATTTTGGATGAAACGATTTGGGAAAAGGGACGTCAATGTTTGGAAGGGTATCCGGTTCAGTTTGGTGTTGAGACGATGGTTCCCGTTGTAGACAGAGAGAGAAATTTATTATGTTTTGCATATCAGGATTATGAAGCAAATCAGGAGCTACGTATGTTGGATGAACTTGTGAAACATAAGAGTGCATTAGGGTTTGCAGATATATATCCACAATATGATTCTGTGATAATACATGACTGCAATGAACTTGCTTATTATTTTATTTTATATTTAAGAAATCTGGAGATACCTGTTCATGTGTCCGGCGCTTTGTGGGAGTATTTTCCTACATTGCAAGATGTATGGAAAGTAACAGATAATAATACTTTGGATTACAGAACGCTCGAGATTTTTGGTGAAGGAATATGGCAGAAAGATGAACGACTGGAATTAAGATATAGTGTGTCTCCGGAATTTGAAGCCATAGATAAGATCTATGAAGCAAATATTTTGGAAGGCATTGTGACCGATGCTGAAGGAAATATTGATGAAATTTTGAAATATTTGAAAGAAAAGCCCGTTGCTTTAGTTGCTGCAGATATAGCCGCCCTAAGTGTATATGCGTTAAATGCATACGATTTTTTAATTGCAAATGGTGTGGAAATTTGTTGCTTTGTTACTGATACGTATGAAGAACAGCAGATTTTTGGAAAAAGCATTATGAAACGAAAAAATGCGATACAGAAATGGAAAAATATTGTTTTTGTACAGGCAGATAGCAAGTTTAGCGCCTGGGGAAGCGGGCAGACAAATATCTATCATTATCTTGGGTATAAGAGAAACAAAAAATTTTTTTTGATACAGGATTATATAGAGCTTCCGGATACCGGAATTAAGAATGTGCTGCAATATTGGATAAAACATATGACAGGCAAGATGATATTGGCAGGAGATATACACATGTGTTTTGCTATGAAGCAGGCTTTGGGAATAAATAATGACAGAATTGTATTTTGGGATGTTTTAAAAAGATATAATAAAGAAATACCGCACATACAAGGC
Source organism: uncultured Eubacterium sp. (assembly GCA_910584345.1). Taxonomy (GTDB): domain Bacteria; phylum Bacillota; class Clostridia; order Lachnospirales; family Lachnospiraceae; genus Eubacterium_J. The sequence continues at coordinate 10,595 of CAJTZX010000072.1, forward strand.
AGAGATATAAAAAAAGAAGATTTATGCCTGATTTTACTTCCAGGATATTATGGTTGTTGTGCACAGGAAGATGCAAGACTCGATTATCGCAAAAATTTATTGGATAAGTATAAACTGGAATTGAAAAATTATGGGATAGTGAATTGGCTGGATTATCCTTTTGAAGACGTAGAATGGATGCGGGCAGAAAAATTATATGAAGGATACGATAAATCTATACGCAAACCAAAAAGGATTATATTGGGAGCAGCAAATTATTGCAGTGGAAATATTTTGTTTAAAGGGATTTTAAGTGGTCATCCAGATATATTAGTCATGAGAGATTGTATATTGGGACGCAATCTATACTCTTTTTGTGTAAGACTGTCAATGGAACCGGTTTCTGAAATCATGCAGACATTGTGGGAATTGTATGAAGAAATCGATCGTTCCGGTTTCCCTGATAAAGAAAAATTTGACCTTAGTATGAGAACATTATTAGCTGAAAAAGAACGGGTTACATCGCAGGAATTATTTGTTTTCCTGCATATTGCCTATGCTGAATCGCTGGGATTAGAGGTGAAAAATGTTTCTGACGTAACGATATATTGGGAACCGCATTGTGTAGACAGAGATGAGATCGAGCATTATGCAGAGTGGCTAAATGAGGCGAAGCATGAAGGATATATTGTTAATATTGTTCGTAATTCTTATATAAGAGCAGGTTCTAACGTAAATATATTTGATCCTCACAAGCCAATGGACAGATTTCTGACTACAGTATATTATCCGATTGAGAATAAAAAGGAATATTCCGGTTGGAAAAGGATTGTTATGAAATTTGAAGAGTTAAAATGTGATCCAAAAGAAACGATGAAACGATTCTGCGAGGAAACAGGTTTAGAATGGTCGGATAAATTTCTTGATGTTCAGGCGACTTATAAAAATATTTCAGGATTTGATCTGGCGCCTGTTTATAGGACCTGGGAGGAATATTATTCGGGGTATGACCGATTCAGGATATGTCTGGTAAAAGGACCATGGCAGAGGAAATACGGGTATCCATATGTTAATAGTCTGGAATTCAGCAGACGGGAACTGCAGGAAATGTTTTTAAAAAAGTTTAGATTTGAGCAGAATTTGATTTTTGAGAGTCAAGAACTTGAAAATGTATACATGAAGTGGAGACAAAGATGGATGAATCAAATTTTGTGGGATGTTCGGAGGAAAGAGATATTAGGTGTATTTTAAAAGAAAGGATAGTAAATAAAATATGATACGGTTTTGTGATAAGGAAGTTTGTTGTGTTCATGTAAATGTGTTGGATAGACAACAGATATTAGATTATTTTTTGAATGTCAATAGAAAAGACCCTGTGTGCGTTTTGGATGAAAAAGGAAAATTTGTAGGAAGTATTACTTATAGTAGCATTTTAGGGCGTGAGTTACAGGATGCAATGAATATGGAATGCATGATTCTGGGATTGACAACATGGGAAGAAGGACGAAAATGTTTTGAGCGCTGTCCAGTACAATTTGGAGGCATCACAATGATTCCGGTAATAGATAAAGAGAGGAATCTTTTGTGTTTTGCGTATCAGGATGATGAAGCTAATCGTGAACTTCGTATGCTGGATGAGTTGATGGAATATAAAAGTGCGCTAACATTTTTAGATTTATATCCAGAGTATAGTAACGTTACAGTGTACGGATGTAATGAACTTGCCTATGCTTTTGTCATGTATTTAAAAAAATTGGGGATGCCTGTCAGTGTAAAAGGAGAGTTATGGAAAAATATAATAAACAGTAATTATATTAAGGGGGGGGGGTAGAATGCGATCTTGATTTTAGGTGTTATGAAGTATATGCAGAAGGTACAAAACCGAAAAGTGAATGGATAGAATTAAGAAAAAGCATATCAGCAGAATTTGAATGTGTAGATAAGATTTATGAAAAGAATATTTTGGAAGGTATCATTCTGGATGCTGAGTGGAGTTTGGAAGAATTTTTAAGTATTTTGAAAGTTAAACCTGTTGGCATTTTGGGTACAGGGAAAGATTCCTTAGATGCATATGACATATTATTAAAACATGATGTTGAAATATGCTGTTTTGTTTCAGAGAATATGGCTGTGCAGGGTAAAAGGATATTTGGCAAACCTGTATTTGGGAGAAAACAGGTAGAAATGAAATGGGAAGATATCGTTTTTATAGAATCAGGTCAGAAGAACAGTGCATGGGGATTTGGACAGACAGATATGTGCAGTTACCTTGGATATAGGAGAAATAAAAGGTTTTTTTTACTAAGAGATTATATGGAAATTTCATCGAATGGGTATGAAAATATTTTAAAACATATCATAAAATCGACAAGGGGAAGAGTTGTATTGGTAGGGGATGTATGGCTGAGTCTAAAACTGAAGCAACTATTAGACACATATGCATTATATTACGATCAAGTAGTATTTTGCGATGTCTTTGAAAAATATAAAGAATTAAAGAATATGTGTATTCAAATATGCGTGAATGAGATTCAGAAGGAAGATTATTGTTTGTTATTGTTTCCGGGATATCATGGGTGCTTTTTAGATAATGCGGCTTCGATTCTATATCGTCAGTCGTTATTAAATAATTATAAAGATGAATTAGAAAAATTTGGCTTTGTTGATATAGTTGAATATCCGTTTGATGATGCAAGATTTATGGATTGTTTAGAGATAAAAGAGGAATGTTGTAATAAGGAAAAATCGATATTTAAACCCGGAAGAATATTATTAGCACAAATAAACTCACATAGTGGAAATATATTTTTTAGTCAAATTTTGCAAGGACATCCAGATATATTAATGATGCCAGGCAGTTATCTGACGAGTAATTTATACTTTCTTTGCGTAAGGTTATCATTGTTTCCTAGTTCGAAAATATTGAAAATGTTTTGGAGATTATATATAGAGGAGGAGAAAAGATTTTTTTATAATGATACTGAAGAATTATTTATCAAGAAAGAAAAGTTTAATAAATACATGTTAGAGTTGCTTCAAAAGAAAGTTTGGTTTGCATCTTGGGAATTGTTTGTAATGGTACATATTGCCTATGCAAAAATGCAGGGCAGAGAAATAAATGATATATCAAAGATTACAATTTATTGGGAACCACATTTTGTTTATGGTGAGCAGAGGGAAAGATATGTAAGATGGCTAGATAATATAGGAAGTAATGGATATATTGTTAATATTGTCCGTAATGCTTGTATCAGGGCGGGTTCTCTTTTGCATGATTCTGATGGTCGTGATGATAATGCGATACGAAAAGTTATGGGGGTATTGATGCAGCCGAATGAAGAAAAGAAAAAATATCAAAATTGGAAAAGGATCGTTTTAAAATTTGAGAATTTGAAGTGTAATCCAGATTCGGAATTGCGGTTGTTTTGCAAAACTATTAAAATGGATTGGTCAGATATGCTTCTCAAAAAAGAATCAATTGATGGCAGTACTGAAATTTTTAAATTGGATCCAGTGTATCGTACATGGGAGAAATATTTATCTAGCTTTGATCGTTTTCGCATTTGTCTGATTAATGGTGTATGGCAGAAAGAATATGGGTATCCTCATGCAGACAGCCTAAACTTTAGTTTTTATGAACTGCAGGAGTTGTTTGATAAAAAATTTCGTTTTGAAGAAAATTGGATATTTGTGAATAAGGAAATGGAATTGCAATATATAAACTGGAGAAGAAAAATGATAGGAGAATTGTTGTTGAATATGCATCGGAAGGAGATTTTAGGAGAATCCGGGGATGGAGTGCAACAAAATGAGATTCAAGATTGCGGTGTATTTGTATAGGAATAAAATGCAAAGCGAATGATTTGGCAATAGTGTTAGAATAACTGATTTTTCGTGGACATTACAGCTATACAATCCACTGAAATTTAGATATAATGGAAAAACAACAGGGAGGTTGGAGAAGGTTCTGTTTCTCTGGTTATATTATTTATTTGTCACAGCTAAAAGTGTGGTCTGAGCGTTCCTGATTTATCTGCCAATGATGTACACTGAACAGGTCTCTTCAGGGAAGACAGCAGTGACATTGAGCTTTGGACGAAGTTTATTTATTCTGAACGGAAGGAGGATTTCAATATGTCTGCACAGAAAAATCAATACACCACTTTACAACTTTTTAAAAAATAAAATAACGCACAAGGTGCTTTCCCATGTATAATAAGTTTGCACACAAAACTATACGAAAGAGAGTGACCTTGTACGTCAGACTTATTATACAACGAAAATAATCTAATTGGTAGACTGTACCG
>CAJTZX010000073.1 GCA_910584345.1 uncultured Eubacterium sp.
GCTTGCCGTGGCGATTTCCTCTATCCGGGTGAGCAGATCGGCGTACTGCTCAATCCTGTTTTCGGTGAGGAAGTTCATAGTCTTTGCCGCCTGTTTCAGATTGTGGATTTTCGCCCACTGTTCATAGCCCCGGCTCTGCTGCGCCTTGATACTGTTCTCAATGTCAATGAGCAGATTAACGCCCCTGCGCTCTGCCTTTGGAGCTTTGGCGGCACGGGTACGCCTGCCCGCTATCCGTTCCCTTATGACTTCCTCTGTATAGTCCGCGCCGAGGGCTTTTAGGCGGGTAAAGCGTTCCTGCCCCGGTGCGCGGCATGACACATATTTTCCCAGCTTGATCTCATAGCCCGCCGCCTGTAACTGCTGCAATAGTTCCTCAAAGCTGGAAACTTGGGAAATGAGCGCGTCCACGGCGATTTTCAGCTTGCCTTTCCAGCTTGTCCCGGTTTTCTCCGCTTGGTACTCCGCATAGCTCTTTCCCTTGCTGCCCTTGCCGGGGACGACCACGGAAAGCCCGTTGTCCCGGCACAGCTTGTCACTCATGTTCCGTATGCCGTAATACGTCCGCTTGTTGGAAACGTACTTGTGATGATCTACGAAGTTGACCGCGCAGAAAATAATGTGGTTATGGATATGCCCCTTGTCAATGTGCGTCGTTAATACATACTCATGCTGCCCTTTGGTTACAGCGTCGGCAAGCTGCCGCCCGATCTCATGGGCTTTCTCATAGTCCACTTCCCCCGGCGCAAAGGACTGTATCAAGTGAAAGGCTAAGTTGTTGCCCTTATCCCGCGCTTGCGAGAGGGTATAGCCAAACTCAATATCTGCCGTTTCATAGCTGCACCCGAAAGAGGATATGCTGGAGTTGGTAAAACAGCAGAAAGAGAGAAAAGAAGAAAGGGAGGAAGATGAAAAATATTTCAGTGCAAGCGAAATCCTGTCATGGGAAAAGAAGCACAGCAAAACAAATGGAAAATATATAGAAGCATTGCAAGCAAGTATAAGCAAACAGATTTCAGGAAGAATTCTCTTTAATAAAGCGATTGCCAGTGTATGTTAATAAAATAGATTCAGAAATTAAGGGGATAGTCTGCTCGTTGAAATCCCCAAGTAAAGTTACACTATCTTCGTATATTTTATTGTTGAAGTATCCCCAAAACTATGATATAGTATTAAAGTAATATTTACAAAAGCTTCTCTCATTAAACATAGATGCACATACAAAGTCTTTCTACGTATGTGCATCACTTAAATTAAATACCGCAGATGTACTGACCGGAAGCATCCCTGAAGGAAAGAAGAAGTCTGATCGTTTATTTACCATAAAACAGGTAGATTCTTTTTGGTACGGTGTTACCGGGAATTGTATGTTTTATGGTTTTTTTGCATCTGTTTTGACATTATATTTAAGAAATCTTATGACATCATGAAACAGGTATCATGAGATAGAAAGGATTAAAGGATATTTACAGTATGGGAACCACATTGAATGATACACCAAACGCCAACCGGACGCACATTGCCTTTTTTGGTAAAATGAACAGTGGAAAGTCTTCCTTAATCAATGCTCTGGCAAACCAGCAGATTTCTATCGTATCCAAAATCGGCGGAACTACTACAGACCTTGTGAAAAAATCAATGGAAATTCATGGTATCGGGCCGTGTGTACTTATTGATACAGCCGGATTTGATGACACGAGTGATTTAGGAGACAGTCGTGTCATGCTTGCAAAACAGGCAGCCGCACAAGCTGACTTGGCAGTACTTGTATTTTCTGCGGATACGGCTTCACTTACAGACAATGCTTCCGATCTTTTTTCTCAGGAGCAGCGATGGTACGATCTGCTGCAAAAAAGGAATACACCTGTTATATTTGTACTTAACAAAGCAGATCTGCTTAGACCGTCTGATTGTTTGGCAGATAAAATTATGGAAAAATTCAACAAAACTCCGCTACAAATCAGTGCCATCGAAAAAAAAGGTATGGACAGCTTAACGAATGCACTGATTGCTGCTGCAACTGATCTGCATCAGGAAGCAGCACGTTTGATTACCGGACATCTGGTTACAGCCGAAGACCTTGTTCTTCTTGTAATGCCTCAGGATATTCAGGCTCCGAAAGGACGTTTGATTCTTCCGCAAGTACAAACGCTGCGGGAGCTGCTCGATAAGAAGTGTCTGACGATGTGCACAACAATCGATCAGTTCGAACACGCGCTGGCAATGTTAAATCATCCGCCAAAACTGATTATTACAGATTCGCAGGTGTTTCAAACGATATATGAAAAAAAACCTGAAAAAAGCAGGCTGACTTCATTCTCCACTCTGTTTGCAGCATATAAAGGAGATATTGCCTATTTTGTGCAGGGCGCAGAGATGATTGGTACGCTGACGGAGCAAGACAAAGTACTGATTGCAGAATGCTGTACCCATGCTCCGCTTGATGAGGATATTGGCCGTGAAAAACTGCCGCGCCTGCTGCGGAAAAAAATAGGAGAAAAGCTGACCGTAGATATTGTTTCCGGCACAGATTTTCCAAACGACTTATCAAAGTACCGCTTAATAATTCAATGCGGCGCCTGCATGTTTAACCGCAAATATGTCATGTCCCGGGTAAATGCTGCAAAGGAACAAAACATAGCTATGACAAATTATGGCGTAGCCATTGCATATCTGAATGGTATTTTAGATAAAATAGAGCTAACCCAATGATTGCGAACGAATGGATAACCATATTTATTATAAAGGAAGCCTAAGATATTTAAAGGAGCAATATAAAATGGGAACAAACGAAACAAAACTGGCTGTGATCGCGATTGTAGTGGAACGCGAAGAAAGTGTCAGGGAGCTCAATGACCTTCTTCACAGCTGCAGCAATTATATTATCGGCAGAATGGGAATTCCACACAGAGAACGCGGCGTATCGCTGATTAGCGTTGCAATGGATGCCCCAGCCGATACGATCAGCTCGTTATCCGGAAAGCTTGGAAGAATCAGTGGTGTCTCTGCAAAAGTAGCTTACTCAAAAATGCCGGAGTAACCACAACATATGATCTTAACTCAAACTATGAATAGTAAAACGAAAAAATTAATATGATAATTTTAAAAAAATTAAAATATAAAAAAGGCAGCAATTTGTGACAGCTTGAAAAAGCTGCTGTTACAAGAAAGGAGAAATACCATGTATAACGTAATGTCGCCAAAAGCAGAGGAATTTATCAGTGACGAAGAAATCCGGCAATGTCTGGAATACGCACAGAAAAATAAAAATAATGCGTCTCTTATCGATGAAATTCTAAACAAAGCAAAAAAAATGAAAGGATTATCACACAAAGAGGCGCTTGTCTTGCTGGACTGTGAACTGGAAGATAAAAATAAGGAAATCTACAAGCTTGCAGAAGAAATCAAGCAGGAATTTTATGGCAACCGAATTGTCATGTTTGCGCCGCTTTATTTATCCAATTACTGTATCAACGGCTGTGAATATTGTCCGTATCATGCTAAAAATAAACACATTACAAGAAAGAAGCTGACACAGGAAGAGGTCCGGCGTGAAGTAATCGCGCTGCAGGATATGGGGCATAAAAGGCTGGCTCTGGAAGCCGGAGAAGACCCTGTAAACAATCCACTTGAATATATTTTGGATTGTATCCATACGATTTACAGTATAAAGCACAAAAACGGAGCTATCCGGCGGGTAAACGTAAATATTGCTGCAACGACTGTCGAAGATTACAAAAAACTGAAAGAAGCCGGTATCGGTACATATATCCTGTTTCAGGAAACTTACAACAAACAACAGTACGAAAAACTGCATCCAACCGGGCCAAAAAGCAATTATGCCTATCATACGGAAGCAATGGATCGCGCGATGGATGGCGGTATTGATGATGTCGGCCTGGGCGTACTGTTTGGACTGAACAACTACCGATATGATTTTACCGGTATCATTATGCACGCAGAACACCTGGAAACATATAAAGGTGTTGGCCCGCATACAATCAGCGTTCCTCGTGTACGCAAAGCAGACGATATTGACCCGGACGTGTTTGATAATGGCATCTCAGACGAAATGTTTGAAAAAATCGTAGCATGTATCCGCATTGCAGTTCCATATACGGGAATGATCGTATCTACAAGAGAATCTGAAGAAACTCGTAAAAAAGTACTGCATCTTGGCATCTCACAGATCAGCGGCGGTTCCAGAACAAGTGTAGGCGGCTACTATGAAGAAGAAGCTGAGGAAGATAATTCTGCACAGTTCGATGTCAGCGACCGCAGGACTTTGGAAGAAGTCGTCCATTGGCTGATGGAACTTGGATATGTCCCGAGCTTTTGTACCGCATGTTACCGCGCCGGGCGTACCGGAGACCGCTTTATGGAACTTTTAAAAAGCAAGCAAATTGTAAATTGCTGTCATCCAAACGCACTTATGACACTAAAAGAATTTTTAGAAGACTATGCTACACCAGAGACGAAAGAGCTCGGTGAAAAACTAATTGCAGAAGAGTTGACAAAAATCCCAAACGAAACCGTTCGAAAAAAAGCGTCGGAATATATCCAAAATATTCAAGATGGCGAGAGAGACTTTCGCTTTTAATAACTCAGTTCTTCTAAAATGATTTTTCTAAATGACTTATTTAAAATATTTTTGTTACTTGTGGAAGTGACTACCACGGGAAAACAAAACCGTCTATCGGAATAGGACAGCATGGCTGCCCCGTTCCATATGCGGAAATGGCAGGCCAGTTGTACAGGGAAATAAGTTCATTGCAAAGTCTGCTTTTGGATAAGGTGATCGGGAAATGATAAAAACTTTCCCTTGTTTTGGCTGGCAAGGGCAAAAACAAGGGAAAATACTTAGCAGTTCATGGTATGAGGGTTGATAACCCATGAAAAATAAGGGAAGTTTTTGGAAAAGCGTACAAACAGGATTTATCGTTTAGTGTAAATCAAATCTATCATACCATTATAAGTCTGTGTCTTTTGCAGGCGTAATTTTATTTCATGACTAATACTGTCAAACAGTCGAATGCCAGAACCCAGAATAGTTGGAATAACCGTCAAATAGTAAACATCAATCAAATCTTCTCTCATCAATTGCTGAACAAGATTTGCCCCACCACATATCCATACATCTTTTCCGTTTTCCTCTCGTAGCCTTTTCACCAATTCAACAGGACATTCATTGGTGAAGCGAATTTTATCGAAAGATACCTTTTCCTTGCTTGTTACAACATAGGTCATAAAATCATCATAGAGCCAATCATCAGGTGAAAGCTCTGTAACAATTTGATGGTAAGTGTTCCATCCCATGATAATTGAATATTTCTCATTTATATATCACCTCAACTGGAATTTTCTATGATAAATCAATGTTTATCTTGTACCTGTTATCAATACATACAATATTTTCATTATACTTTTAACGCATCGGATCACGTATCTGTTGTTGTCCTATTTTTCTGTCTATTTCCTATTAAAATTGCCTGTCACTGTTCTTTCCGGCCAAAGATCACCATCCCCTTGTTTCACTGCCATAATTATACATCCCTTTTGCAATGAGATAATACGTCTCTGTCCAATGTGGATGCTCCATACCGCTTAAGTAAGTTACTACAAATGCACTTCTGGCATTCGCATATTTACTTGCAGCTTCATATACCGTTTCGTTTGCTAACCAATCCGCCAATGTCTGCATAAAATATGCAGGTGTCTGATAGCATACTTCGTAGTATATTCTGTTCCCATATGCATCTCTTCCTGAGGCTGTTGTAAATTCTCCTAACTGCTGCAGCATTGGCCGTAATGACATCATCTTGTCATTCGCTGCCTGCATTGCTTCCTCTTCAGTCTCGTAATTGCCTCTTCCATATACGATCGTATTGAAATCATGCGTAAACCGATACAAGTCCTCACGGCTGTCTGCAACGGATTCAAACCTTTTCAGCATCCAGTCAATTTTTTCACTGCTTTCATAATCCAGTCCGGTAAAATCTTTAAATGCACTTCCTTTATAAGAGCTACCTGTCTCCAACAACGTCGTACCGCCGGAGCACTTGGACACACTCACTTTTTTATCATTGCCATATCTGCCAAATCCCCATTTTCCTTCCAGTGGAAGTCCCGGAAATGCATCATCTTCGTTTATGATGTTGAAAATAGTTGTATAAGTCTTTGCAGACGTTGTTGTTGCTGGCGCACCAAACGTATACGTTACTGCGGATGCTCCTGCTTCTTCCAGATTTGCCCCAACAATATTGGCAATTGCCGCACCGCGTGAGTGTCCTGTTACCCAGTACATTTTTTGTGCATCGCCACGGATGCCTGATGTTTCTGACACATATTGGTCAATTGCCTGCATTACCCGGTTTGCCGTAACATCAAAGCCTTTGTGGTTTTCTTTGTTTGTCCATTCTGGATGTTCTCCTGTCAGCTTGTAGTATTCTTCGGTATCTGCTCCTATGTCAAAGTAGCTGGTCCATTCTTCTAACGATCCGTTCATGCCACGTATAGCAGTCAGTATAATCTCTTTTTTCTCTCCGTTATATTCTACAAAATGATGCCCAACCGCTATTTCAGTACGGTCATGATCGGTGAACCCAACCTCAAAAACTTTTGCATCCTGCATTCCAAGCGCTTCAAATAATTCTTCAGGTTTGTGCCGTTTTGTAAGCAGATCGTCGATATATACCTGCACATCACTGTCGTTGTCGATATCTGATCTGTTTTCATAAATATCGGCTGCAAACAGGGAAGACAAAACGCTTAAATCCTCATTATATTTAGTAACATCCCCAAAGAACCACCGGTAATCGATGTTAAATGCTATGCTGCCTTTATCAGCTGCATACTGCAGCACGTCCTCTTTATTATACTGCTCCATTCTTCCGGTAAAGCTGTGCTTTTTCGGCTCCGGATCCGTATCATCCGGCAGACCGTCAAAATCTGTATCCGCAATAATTGGATTGCTGTTATATTTATACGCCGCTACCGTTCCATAATTTGTATTTATAATCGTCCCTTTGCTCACAACGCGGATGATTTCATCCAGATCCACATACTCTTCCGGCTCTACCGTTGCAAGCTCAACAACATCCGGCGCTCCGTCGCCATCTGTATCCACTGTGCTTCCAATATATGGCTTTTCATCAAGCCTTACCGGAACAGGAACCGGTCCCCGTAAATAAATCCAATACCCATCGCCAACAATATTATTGCCGATTTTATCTGCGATTGCCATAATTTCCGTATGGAAATCACTGTTGTTGATATCACAAAAGATTCCATCTGTTTTATCATACAAATCTCTGTATGTTTCTTTCTCAACTGCAGCTGATACAACCGAACAGCTTACTCCTTCATTTTTCAGCAATTCAATTTCTGAAGACATAGACGGAATGCCATATCGATTCTCATTCTTGTAAGCTGCGTCTGTGACGAGAATAAATATTTTTCCGGCAGAAGCACGCATGTCCAATAATCTTGCTGTTTCAAGCGCATCTACCGCGCTTTCGTCCGCATCACCGCCCCCGCTTGAACCAAGAGTTGCAATCGCAGATTTATATTCTTCCGTATCATAAAACCAGCTGGACGAGCCGTTGCCGCTTTTATGAACAATTGTGCTGCCCATACCATCCGCTTCAATATCTCTGTACTCTACAAGCGCAAGATTTGCCGAAACTCCTTTTGCTTTTAATGCGTCTGTAAACGCTATCAGATTATTTCTTACATTTTCAATGTATGGAGTCATGGAACCTGTTGTATCGATAATAAATACAATATCTGCCTGCGCCTGAACTCCCGGCATCGTAATTGCTTTTTGCGTATATGCTGATGCAGGCACAGCGTTGTACGCCTGCGGTGTTACGACATAAGCTGCCGGTGTTACAGTATACTCTGATGCAACTGAAATACCTGTGTCATATCCATTTGACACATCGTTCCCTGTCTGATAGTTCGGTGAATCGTAATTCGACTGTTCCGGCAGTTCTTCCTCTTCCTCTGCACATGCATATGGTATAACATCCTGCAAAGCATAGACATCCGAAACCTGCGGCATATTCAGACCCAGATCTGAAAACATTGCACGTACATCCAGAACAAAATAAGTGCCGTCTCCATCGACGGTAGCAGAAACCGTATTTGTCTCTGCATTAAAATCGGTCTCAAAATATTTCGTCGTCCCGTCTTCGTTATATCTGCAAATTAAATTCGTTGAAAATGTATTTGCACCGTCATCCACTGTTAAAAGAGCCGGAGTGCTGGTTGTCAGACGGAAAGATAACTCAGCATTTTCCAGATTATCACCGGAAATATCTATGGCATCGCCAATCAAAGATCTGCTGTCGCTAAACTCTGTAGATTCTGACCGTTCAATAACAACTTTTCGATTGATATTCCCACTCATTTCCGCTTTCAGAGAAGGAATTGCAGCATTGTCGCTCTCCAACAGCTCTTTTGCAATATTTGCTTTACTAATTTCCTGTGTAAACGTTCTTTCCGCATCAGGCGTTTTATCATCTGACATATTTTTCAGCGGATTTAATCCAAGCAGTATTTCGTCACCGTCCAGCAGACCATCCCCATCCGTATCTGGATTGCATGGATCTGTTTTATATGTATCCAGCTCTATCTGGTCAGATAAACCGTCCAAATCTGTATCCGAACGATTGACTGCTGTCCCAAGCTGTACTTCTCTGATATTAGACAATCCGTCGCCATCAAAATCTTCGTCCGCGTCACTGACTCCGTTACCATCCGTATCTGTGAACGTAGGCTCTGTACAGGACAGATAAATCTCTACATAATCGCTCAGTCCATCTCCATCCGTATCATCTTTCAGATCTGACGTCTGAAACAGCTTTTCAACCCAGGACTCAACGCCGTCATCATCAATATCTGTAATATTATTCGTCCACTTTGCATATAAAGTCAAGTCAGCCGTCACAGCCTTACGAAAATCATAAGCAGCTGTCAGCTCTTTGTCACTGTACCAACCTGCAAACACAAAACCTTCTTTTACAGGATTTTTCGGCTCTTCAGCAGTTTTTCCGTGTTCAACTGTCTGGCTCTTAACTGCACTGCCGCCATTTGTTTCAAATTTCACCTGATATTTGACCGGTTTTTGTACGGTTCCTTCGTTTCCGCTGCCATTATTGCCGGAACCCGTATAATTTACTAGCGGATAATAGGTTTGCCACCTTGCATAAATCGTAATATTTTTAGTAACAGCAGCTGAAAAATCATATTTTTCCGTTAATTTTTCGTTCGCATACCATCCACTGAATCTATATCCGTTTCTTACCGGATTTTCAGGTTTTTGTACAGTTTTTCCACTCTCCACGCTCTGGGATGCAATCTCATTGCCTCCATTCGTTTCAAATCTTACCTCAAAAAACTCCGGTTTCTGTTCCGGCTGCGACGTTTCCTGTTCCGGCTTTGGAGTTGCCTGCGTACCGTTTGGTTCAACGGCATCTTCCGTTACAACTGCATTATATACTAACTTGTATGTCTTTTTATACGCTGTTATTTTTGCAGTTATTTTAGCCTTCCCTGCTGCAACGCCTGTTAATTTTCCTTTTTTCGATACAACCGCCACTTTTTTGTTGTTTGACGACCATACGATTGTCCCCTTTTTAGGTTTGTTCTTCATTTTAAGCGTCACACTCTTACCGGCTATTACTGTAATGTTTTTACCGGATACTGCAGGTCGTTTTACAGTTGTCTTACATGTGAGCTTCGATTTCTGTCCATTCTTTTTGACCGTAACAATAATTTTGGTACTTCCGGCTGCTTTCCCTGTTATTTTTCCGTTCCGGGTAACAGAAGCAACTGCCGGTTTTCGAGATTGAAAAGTGATGTTTGCTTTTGATGCATTTTTCACTTTTAGCTTCGCTGTTTCACCAATAGAAATACTTACCGATTTTTTGGATAAGATCGGCTTTACAGCTGCACCCGTGGGTATTGCAGTAGTCGGAATCATTGTAACTGCAAAAGCAATTACAAGCATTATCACTACTGCGTGTTGTAGCAATTTCTTCATACTTTTGATCCTCCTATATTTGATGTTGGCTTAACCGTGTAATATAATATCAAAAAAATTTATGCTTGTCAATCTTATTTTCAGCAAATGTACCAAAAAAATTTTTGTACAAATATCTAAAGCATCTACAATAAAGGCATTCTAAAAACTATATCGCCGTTGTATTGTGAGTATTGTACAACTTTAAAATAAATATGAAATCAGAAAGAACAGAAATCATCCGGTTACAAAATAAAAATGAAGTCATCTAATTGATATATTAAACAATATTCTGATATGATTTCCACCAAAAATATTATATACTGCAAGCATCAGTCAATTACAAAAATATTTCAAAACAGGAGGAATTTTTTATGAGAAAAACATGGAAAACAATTGTTTTTTCACTGGCAATCGCAGTAAATGCTTTATGGGGCTGCAAGCTGGATGTCTCTGCTGCATCCTTATTTCCAGGCGACTATTTTGGTATCGGATTTGACTGGGACGAAACCGATAAGATGGAAAAGTCAGACGGCTGGTCAAATGGCGGAATGTTTGATTGTACATGGAGTGCAAATAACGTAAGCTTTTCAGACGGCAAAACGCATCTGTCCATTAATAAAGATGGAAGAGGCGGATATACAGGCGGAGAATACCGCACACGGCAGGCATTTGGTTACGGCATGTATGATGTAAGCATGAAGCCAATCAAAAACGTTGGTGTAGTGACCTCTTTCTTTACATACACCGGACCTTCTGACGGAACAGTATGGGATGAAATTGATATTGAGTTTCTTGGAAAAGATACAACAAAGGTACAGTTTAACTATTACACAAATGGCGTAGGGGAACACGAATACTTATATGACCTTGGCTTTGACGCATCACAAAGCTACCACCAGTATGGTTTTTACTGGGATCAAAACAGCATTACATGGTATGTAGATAATAAACCTGTTTATACCGCTACAAAAGATATTCCAAAAACTCCGGGAAGAATTATGATGAACGTATGGCCTGGAAAAAATGTTGACGAATGGCTGGGCCGTTACAATGGCGTTACCCCTCTTACCGGAAGTTATGACTGGATTTCTTATACAAAGACAAACTGATGAAAAAAAGCTGGTAAATCTCGAGAAGGCCCTTGGGAACAAGTTGACATGCTTGTTTCTTATGATTCCAGAATCCATCAGGCAGGTTGGAGTATGGGAATGGCTGTGATTGAAAATGACTCCAAACTCATTCAGCTCGCACCGACGCAAATGTATCCGACACTTTTGCAGATTTCCTATGGCATTGCAAAAATAGAAACCGTCGAAAGCTAACAATTAGAACAGTTTCAAACTACAGCTATCATCATTAGGTAACTTATATTAGGAAACAAAAACGTGAAACATAAAATATTTTATGTTTCACGTTTTTATTACCATGGATTCATTTTTAATATTAAACTGTTTTGTTTAAAAAGATAGCCATCCGACTCTGACCACCTGCCGTCATATACTCAAATGCATCAAGCGCATCTGTCTGTTCGGTCTCATTTTGCTGATAGGTATTCACACGACCCTGTGCATCCTTTACTTTCATTGTCAAAATCTTTGCCGGTTCTTTTTGCTGTTCCTGTATCTGCTGGTTCTCCACCAACCCGGCAACCTGCTCACTGCTTCCCTGACTCTGGTCGTCTGTTGGTTTTGCTTCCATCTCTTCTCCGGTCAGTTTTTCATAGATCACTCTCGTAAACAGCTGTAAAAATTCCAGATAATCATCATAATCAAAATATTGATTCATAATCTTTTGCAGCGTATTGCCTGAACTACCTGCCGTCTGCGCAGATGACCAGACAGAAGCTGCGCCTGTTCCCACTGTGGAACTGGTTCCAGAACCAGCTGTCCCGGAACTGTTCGGTATCGTAACGCCTTCTTCCAGATATCTTAATACTTTTACTACATAGTTTTGTGTTTCATGAAACGGTGGGATACCGCCGTATTTATCTACATTGCCGCTTCCTGCATTATAAGCCGCAACTGCATAAGACAGATTTCCATTATATTTTTCCAATAAACGGCTGATGTACTGTGCACCGCCCATAATATTTTGTTCTGGATTGTAAGCATCCGTAACGCCAAGGGAAGCTGCCGTTGCGGGCATTAACTGCATAATTCCCATTGCGCCGCAATGAGAGGTTGCATCTGCACGAAAATTTGACTCAGCTTTTGCCATCGCTTTCAGCAAATCTTTCGATACATGATACGTATCCGAAGCTTTCTGAAAAATCTGCTCCAAATAATTTCCATAGCCCTGCGACGTCTGATTCATATAATTAGAAAAATATGTACCGGCTGTACTCGTATTTTGCTCTGCTTCAACCGGTATAAAAGTACCATCTGCGTTTAATACGGAATTTACATTCATAATACTCGTTATTATCCTTTTCCTTTCTTAAGAACTTGTCCGAACATCTATGCTGCAGCGCCTTATTGCTGTCCGAAACCTACCGTAGCTGTAATCGGAACCGAAGTGCCTGAGAGTAAAGCAGTAAATGTTTCTGTCTGCTCTCCGATCATAAAAATCTGCGCCTTCTTATGGAGCTTTGCAAACGCATCCGCCCCGATCTGTTGCAGATGATCTGCATATATGGTCAATTTCTGCAACTTTTTACACTGATAAAATGCTTTTGGCTCTATGAAAACGACATTTGCCCCTACCGTAACCTCTTTCAGCTTATCCGAACCTGCAAACGCATCCTCTGAGATTTGTATCACCTGATATTCTACATCATGGATCCGGACGGTTTCCGGTACGTTAACTACTGCATCATCGGATACACATCCCGTACAGGCTGCCGTCTTTTTCTCCTCATCTAAAATCTGGTACCTCAGACCATCCACAATCTGATCTGTCTGCTGCATATCTGACCTGTCCACTACTAAATTTACCGGTTTTTTTACGTACCAGCACCGCTTTGCCGATTCTGGCGTAATAGAAGCCTGGTCAATCGGATACCTGCCGTATGGCTTATCATTGGATGGATCTGAACAGTAAAAAATCCCGTCCGTATAATCCGTCACAAGTATCGCATGAGGTTTGCGCGAATTATAGATGACAATTCCTTCCGGGTGCTTGTCCAACAACCGTATCAGCTCGTTTTTCGAAGAAAGTGTCTTATGTGCAACACTAATTCCGGCTGCAGTAAAATTCCATTTCAAACCTGTCTTTTCCACCCATGCATATTTCCGCACAGACTGTTCCGTAATCTGCCTCCAATCCTTATTTCCCGAAAGCATTGCAGCTCTGCGAATCATCATCGCGCTGGCTGTCAGTGTACAGACGTGTGCCCGGGACTGCTTCAAAAACACTTCTTTATCATTTAATTCTGTAAATGTCACAGCTGTTTTTTCCGGTATATTTGCCGTATTTTCTGTATCCGTCTCCTGTGCCTGCTCTTCACTGACTGTCTCTGCTCTGCCTGCTATTGTCGGCAAAGATAAGTTCCATAAAAATGCAAAACACAAAAACCACGCGGTTGCCTTTTTCATTTTCTGATTGTTTGTATGTATCTTACTTTTATTTATATCAATTCTATGTATACCACTTGTATGAACAACTCTTTGCTGCGTATGCCTTTTTTCCATAACTCCTCCTGAATCCTTTTTCCAGCATCTAATTCTAACGTTAAGGTCTGCACAGCAGACGCACAGACTTTTTTGGGCTGTTACAAATAGTTTACAGTAACTTGAAGCATATGACAAGTGGGTAATTGTAGAAAATGAAAAAATAGTTACTGTGAGGTAACAGTTCAGGTAGCAATGTCATTAACTTAAGCTTTTCATAGACAGACTTTGCGCCTGGTGGAATGGT
>CAJTZX010000074.1 GCA_910584345.1 uncultured Eubacterium sp.
GAAAAAGGGAATTTCTGCTTAAAAAACGGAATTTCCCTAAAGTAAATGACATTGTGAGTGAACAGTAACTAAATGTCATGTGTTTGAATTCCCAAACCCCGGGAGATGGGTTGTGCTATAAACAAATTGCAATATAAAGCGGCTCAAACGCTGTATTTTTGTACGTTTAAGCTCCTTTTTACTCTCATAAGCGTCGAAAACGTAACTATAACATATTGTTTACATTTGTTCAAATCAATCGATAAATATGCATAATTTTATTTTTATATTTGCACATATTTTTGCCGTTTTTACTATTATTTTTATTTAGCTATTTTAAAAAAAGCTTTTTTCTTTGGTTTGACAGTCTACAATTTGTGCATTATAATAAAAATAATGTAACATCTACTGTCACATAAATAAACTAGTAAAGAAGAAAGTGAGATACTATGGCTGAACGAGTTACCATACAAGATATTGCAGATGCACTTGGCCTCTCGCGGAATACTGTGTCCAAAGCCATCAATAATACCGGAATCCTCGCGGACGCTACAAAAGAAAGGGTCTTAAAGAAAGCCATAGAGATGGGATACAAACAGTTTTCTTATTTGAACATCCCTGGCATCGCCATGCCCGGTGCAGACCCAGGCGTCACACTTCCATCAGATAAAAATGAAATTGCCCTGTTTACCGCCAATTTTATCGGAAATTCACATTTTGCATCTACCATGCTCGATAACTTCCAGCGTGGTATTTCTGACTCCGGCTATACCTTTACCATGCACCGCATTCAGAAAAATGAAATCCGTAATCTGCGTCTTCCAAATTCCTATAATTCAGAAAAGACTGCCGGTATTATCTGCGTGGAGATGTTTGACCAAAAATACTGCTCCATGCTCTGCGGGCTGGATATGCCGCTTCTTTTTGTAGATATCCCTGCAGTCGGTTTTGACGAACCATTGAAGGCAGATGTACTCAGTATGGACAACCAGTCTAATATCCATATGTTTGTCCGTGAAATGGTAAGGCGTGGAAAAACAAGAATCGGTTATATCGGCGACTATATGCACTGCCAGTCATTTTTTGAACGCTTTTTAGGCTTCCGGAATGCCATGTACCTGTGCGGACTTTCCTGTGCTGAGGAATACTGTATCACAGACAGCGAAAGCGCTGCTGAAAATCCGTTCCCCGACAGTTACCGGGAACATCTCAAATACCGGATAAAAAACTTGAAATCACTGCCGGACGTATTTATATGTGCCAATGATTTTATTGCCATAGATACCCTGTTTGTGTTTAAAGAGCTTGGAATCACTGTCCCAAAGGACATCTGGCTATGCGGCTTCGATGATTCCCCGGAGTCAAGGATCACGTCCCCAACATTGACGACCATACATATCCATAGCCAGATCATGGGATTTTCAGCTGTTCATTTACTGCTGTCAAGGATCAAGGACCCTTCTATGAACTACCGCACCGTCTATACGGAAACAAGTCTGATCTACCGGGAATCAACGGAAAACTAAATGTGGAAGCTTATCTGAACCGTTATCAGGAAGCCGTCAGCCCCGGAGACATATATCTCTGCATACAGTTTGCCCAAGAAGGCGTAAACGAATTTCCAGATAATTAGATTTTCAGCAGATTGCCCAAAAATCAGCTTACGAACTGTCTCAAAATAATGCAAATTATTTTGAGACAGTTCCTTAGAATATAGCTCGTACAAAAAAAGACAGAAGCAGACGCCCTGTCTTTTTTCAAATCATACATCAGTCCAGATCATATTTTTCCACATCAATAACCGCTTCTCCGTCCGCAAAAAAGGAAATTCCGTCTGCCTCCTGCTCCGTATACATTGTCGCCGTCATCACTTGTTCTCCATCATTGACAAATACTTCCACGCTGAACCGATCCAAGATCATGCGCAGCTTTATTTCTCCGTTTTTGCTGTTCACCATGCTCCTGCGCTGATGGATAATCGCCCTTCGGGAACCGGAAAATTTCCTGTCAATTTTTAATATTGATTCTGACGGACGAAAACTCAACGAAGTATAAAACTCTTCATTCTGTGCAAAACGGACTGCAAATTTCCGATACATTGTTTCTTTGTCTTTTGGACAGATCGTAAGCTGCATATCAACTTTGCGGCCGTTTACTCCATCTAAGCGTACTACGCCTGACACTGACACATTTTTATGCACCGTCTTATTTTTGCGCAAATTTAAAAGCTCCCGAAGCGGCGCCTGATACAGCCGGCCGTTTTTGACAGACAATTCCCTCGGCAGGCTCATCTGCCCATACCACGACGTATGATCCGATATCCGCAGGCTGCATGTATCCCAATTCTGCATCCAGCCGATCATAACACGCCGTCCGTCCGGCGTCAAGATCGTCTGCGGCGCATAAAAATCAATTCCGTAATCGATGGACTGGTTACATTCCTCCGCAAAGCTGTCCGTAAT
Source organism: uncultured Eubacterium sp. (assembly GCA_910584345.1). GTDB lineage: Bacteria > Bacillota > Clostridia > Lachnospirales > Lachnospiraceae > Eubacterium_J. The sequence goes on from CAJTZX010000074.1 coordinate 2,442, forward strand.
TTCATCATAATCGCCAATCAGGCACAGGGTTCCATTTCCGTTGTGATATTCAAACCCCTGCGGGCGCATATCCTGCGGGCTGGTTAAAAGCACCCATTTTCCGTCCAGTTCAAAGAAATCCGGACACTCCCACATCAGTCCAAAACGATGATGATTGGCACAAAATACTTTCTTATAATTCCACTGGAAACCATTTGGACTGGTAAAAAGCAGCAGATGTCCGCTTCCGTCTGCGGGGCGGTTCCCCACAAGACAGCAGTATGTACCGTCTTTTTTCTTCCACAGTTTCGGATCCCTGAAATCAAACCTGCTGCAGCCCTCTGGCAGATCCGTTTCATCCAGCACCGGATTTTTCTCATATTTTTCATAATCCATGCCGTCCCCAACCGCAATGCACTGTGTCTGAACTTCACAGATCCCCCCGTTTTTCTGCCGCTCCCGTACGACACCGGTATACATTAACAGCTGCCTGCCGTCCGGAAGCTCCATCGCGCTTCCGGAAAAGCAGCCGTCCCTGTCATAAAATTCATCCGGCGCCAAAGCTGCCGGCAGATATTCCCAATGCAGCAGGTCTTTACTTACCGCATGCCCCCAGTGCATCGGCCCCCACTGTGAATCATACGGATAATACTGGTAAAACATATGGTATTCCCCTTTATAATAAGAAAACCCATTCGGATCATTCATCCAGCCCGTCCTTACAGACAGATGGAACGACGGCCGTTCTTCGCTTTTAATCAGTTTTCCTAAAGCCTCTTCATATTTACGGGCTTCGCGTAGTGTCTGGCTTATCATAAAAACCTCCTTCACATATTGTTGTTTTTTACTATTATACTTTAGCATAGCATCCAACGCAACAGCCGTTTCGGCTGTCAGGCTGCTGTTCGCGCTTTTTGATATCTTGCATGTTTAAAAAAAGCTGCCGCATTTAAGTAAAAATGAAATCTTTCGTCTTTTCTTAATGCGGCAGCTTTTCAGGAGCATTTCCTATGCCCTGATTTATTTGCTAATCTTTAGCTACAAAGTTTACTGTAAATACTATTCTGCATCTGCACTTGTCCCGGCATCTGCTCCAGCTACTGTATCGGTTCCCGTATCAGAAGCAGCATTTCCGCTTTCATCTGCATAATAAGCATCCAGATATTTCTGGAAAATCGCAAGCATATCATTCAGTTTATAAGCATCCAGATCTTTTAAGTACTGATCCCAGTCTGCATCCGTAAATCCATTCATAATCCAGTCTGATTTTTTTGCGTTGATTAGTTTTGTAATATCAGCCTGCAGGTTAGAAAGCTTTTCTGTATCTTCTCTGCTCATAAACACGTTTGGATATACATATTTTCTGTTCATGTCCGGTGTATAAAGTTCTTTGATCCAGTCCAAACGGTACTGTGCGTCATCCGGGCAGGTTACATATACGCCGTAGTATTCATCCAGAACCGCCAGAGGGCCTGCTACATTTTCCGCTTCACGCACTTCTACCGGAGAAGCGTCTCCCAAAGGCGCATGCTGGAGCATATCTTCTCCATTTTTATTTTTTCCAAGTTCGAAAATATCAAATTCATCATCTTCGCCGTAAGTACCCCAGTTGTTCTGCGGAGACTGGAACGGGTCATACATCTGATCAATCCATGCGCATACCAGCGCCGGATTTTTAGCAAGCGAAGTTACGACACAACGTCCGCGGTCATATCCGCTTGTAAAAGAACCGTTCGCCGGGGTAAGGTTTCTTGTATCTGCCGTCAGCACCGGCAGCGGCACCCAGTCCTTTATATTATCAATATTACCGACATCCCAGGTAAAGCATACGCCATAACGTCCAGATTTTCCTTTGGATACATACGTAGACCATTCCTGTGTAAATGCTTCAGGATCAATAAGCCCTTCCTCATACAGTTTATGCAGCCATGCAATACCGTCTTTGAAGCCCTGCTGTGTCGCTGAGCAGATTACCTTCAGATCGTCTGTAACCGCAATATGTCTGCCGGTATCTGCATCGCCATAGCCTTCGCCGAAGCCATTGATAAGAATTCCAGGATCCTCGCCGCCATTTAAAATACACGACATCGGAATAATGCTTCCGTCAATGTTAAACTCTGACTGGAGTTTGGAAGCGTTGTCACGGAACGCAATCAGCACCTGCTCAAATTCTTCTACCGTTTCCGGCATTTCCAACCCAAGGAAATCCAACCATTTCTTATTGATAAAACTCATACTGCCAACTGTCTGGATCGCTGTCTTTTCAGAACCCAGCTGCTCGATCCATGGAAATGCCCAGATATGCCCGTTCGTATCCGTGCTCATCGTTCTGTATTCTGGAAATTTGTCAAATACGGCTTTCAAATTCGGCATATATTTGTCAATATATCCTTCCAGCGGAATGATCACACCCTGCTCGCCGTATTTCAGCAGGTCGCTGTCGCCAAATCCTGCGGTAAAAACAAAATCTGTCAAAGAACTCTTATTTGCCATAGCAAGCTTAATCTTGTCACCCCACTGGTCACTCTGAATCGCCGTCCAGTTGATCTCTACATTAGTCTTTTCCTGCAAGCGTTTAAAGATCGTCCGGTTATTCGGTTCAGACTCCGTATTTGCCGGATAACTGATCAGACCGGTAAGCGTTGTTTTTTCTTTCAGCGGAAATTCCAGTTCCGCAGCATCTACTTCCTGCACTTCGCCGCCTTTAGGAGCGTTTCCGCCACCTTTGCCGCCGCATCCTGCGGACGTTACGATCATACCGGCTGCCAGCGCCGCTGCCAGTACACGTTTCATAATCTGATGATACCTCATATTTTTCCCCTTTCCTGTTCTTTTCTTTTTCCATATTTACGTTTTTATTGGATACTAAACAATAACGAAATCTATCCCTTTACAGAACCTGCCATAATACCTGCGTCAAAATATTTCTGAAAAAACGGATACATCACTAACAGCGGCAGGCTGGAAACGATGATCGTTGCATATTTCAAAAGCTCTGCCAGCTGAGCACGTTCAGCCGTACTCTGCATATCAGCAATCATGCCGGCTTCCGGCTGGTTCTGAATGAGTATTGAACGAAGCACGAGCTGCAGCGGCTGTTTTGCCGAATCATTCAAGTAGATCATCGCATCAAAGTAACTGTTCCACATCGCGACAAACTGCCACAATGCAAGCACCGCGATAACCGGCGTACATACCGGAATCAGGATTTTGAAATAATATGTAATTTCGTTTGCCCCGTCTACTTCCGCAGCTTCCTGCAGTTCTGCCGGAATGCCCTGATAATAAGTACGTGCGATGATCATATTCCATACGCTGAACGCACCCGGAAGGATGATCGCCCACATACTGTCCAAGAGTCTCAGATTGCTGATCAGCAGGTAAGTCGGGATCAGTCCGCCTCCGAAAAACATCGTAATCACGAAGATCGTATTAAAAATCCCTTTTCCTTTAAAATCCGCTCTGGACATCGGATATGCTGCCAGAAGCGTGATAAATACAGACACTACTGTAAATACTACCGAATAAATAACTGCATTTTTGAAACCAACCCAGATCTGCGCATTGGACATAACCCTCTGATACGCTGTCAGCGTCCATTTCTCAAAATCAAACGTAATGCCCTTATTCTGCAGCGTAATCGGATCCATAAAGGACGCTACTATGATATAAATCATAGGGATAATAATGGCAACGACAAACAGGCCGAGCAGTATATATCCGGTTATGAGCAATGCCTTGTCTTGTATGGAATACCTGGCAAATTTGCTTTTCTTTTTCATATCGCCCCTCCTTATAATCCCTTGCCGTCATTCATCTTTTCGACAATCTTATTTACAGATATCAGCAGTATGACATTAATTACAGTATTGAACAGGCCAACCGCAGTTGAAAAACTGTAATCCCCGTCTAAAAGACCTTTTTTATACACATATGTAGCAATGATTTCTGATGTCCCCATATTCAAGTCCGTCTGCAATGCATAAGCTTTTTCAAAACCAATGCTCATAATATTTCCTGCCTGCAGAATAAACTGGATGACTACCATATCCTTGATCGCCGGCCATTCCACCGCCTTGATCTGCTGCAGGATATTCGCTCCGTCAATCAGCGCAGCCTCTTTCAATTCCTGGCTGGCATTGGACAAAGAAGCCGTGTACATAATCGACGCCCAGCCGGCGCCCTGCCAGATTCCGCTTGCAATGTAAATTGTACGGAAAGCCTCCGGCATCGTCATAAAATTGATCTGGCTTCCCAACAACATGTTAACCGGACCTGTAACAGATAAAAGAATTCTTACAATACCGCACAATACGATTACTGATATAAAGTTCGGCATGTAAAGGACAAGCTGTATTTTTTGCTTCAGCCCTTTGCTCTCAATCCGGTTCAGCAGAAAAGCGAGCAGGATCGGTACCGGGAACCCCCATAAAAGGCCATAAATACTCAGCTTTAATGTGTTGGCAAGATACGTCAGAAAGTCAGGTGAAGATAAAAATCTCTGGAAATACTTAAATCCCACCCATTCACTGTCCAGAATGCCCGCAAACGGGTTGTAATCCTGGAATGCAATTGCAATGCCGCCCATTGGGATATACCTGAAAATAATAGTGAGAGCCAATGCCGGCAGCAGGAAGATTACATATAACTGCCAGTGCTGTGTAACATATAAAAACACATTATGCAATCCGCCTTGTCCTGTGTTCTGTTTCTGTGCAGAAACAGCTGTTCCATTTGTTTTCATAATTTCCTCCTTTCTTTTAAAACCTTTCCCGCAGCCTCACATTTGCCTTTTGCAAACAACTGTTACATTTGCATTGTGCATTTGCAAAATCACGTTTCAGTTTCGCTATAGTTAATATACCAGAATTTTTTTATACCGTCAATCCGCTTTTTGTCATTTGCACCTATTCTTTTATACATTTAGTAGTTTTATATAAAAAAACACACAAATAATTGTGAAATATTCCATCTTGATTTTATCAAATTAATAATTTTTATTTTTTTACATTTGACAAATTCGTTTTATGCATTATATAATAGATACAAGATTTTCATTTTACATAATATGCAAATAACAAATTCAGAAATAAGGAGGGGGTTATGGCGTCAAAAGTTACCATACAGGATATCGCCGATGCATTGGGAGTTTCCAGAAATACGGTCTCAAAAGCAATCAACAATACCGGAACGCTTGCAGATGCAACCAGGGATAAGGTCATCCATAAAGCCATTGAAATGGGATATAAGCAGTTCTCTTATGCGAATCCATACCAGACAAAACCTTCTGAACAAACTGCATATGCAGACAGCCGCAAGATCGCCCTGTTTACCACTTGCTTTTTAGGGAGCCTGCATTTTTCTACATCAATGCTTGATATGTTCTATCTGGAAATGTCCCAGTTAGGATACAGCCTGACCATGCACCTGATCCATACCGATGAAATCGGCCGAATGCAGCTTCCCGCTTCTTTCTGCAAGGCGGAAACCGCTGCCATTGTATGCTTTGAAACATTTGACCCGGATTACAGCAGAATGGTCTGCAGCCTTGGCATCCCAGTCCTCTTTGTGGATTCGCCAGTCGATGGGCTTACAGGACCGTTAAAGGCAGATCGGCTGTACATGGATAATACTTCCGGTATTTTTGCACTTGTAAAGGAAATGGCCCTGAGAAATAAAACACGCATCGGTTTTATCGGCGAATATCTTCACTGCCAGTCGTTTTTTGAACGATATGCCGCTTATCGGAATGCCATGTATATGCTTGGCCTTCCCTGCCCTGGTGAATACTGTATCATTGAAGGCCATAAACAGGCGGAATCCTCTTCTTTCAAAAACTGCCGCGAATATCTTCTGGATCGCTTCCAGAAGCTGGATACCCTTCCAGACGTGTTTCTATGCGCCAATGATTTTGTAGCCATTGATGTATTGCATGTCTTCCATCATCTTCACATTTCGGTTCCTGAGGATGTATATTTATGCGGATTTGATGATTCGCCGGAAGCAAGAGTGCTCTCCCCGTCACTGACCACCGTCCACATCCACGGCCAGATCATGGGGATTACCGCCATGCAGCTGCTTATGTCCCGCATCAAGGAACCGTCTTTAAACTACCGTGCCGTCTATACGGAAACAAACCCGGTCTTTCGGCGCTCCACAAACGACGGCATATAACCATATTTTAATCAGGAGGAGCAATATGAGCGAATTTTTTAATCCGGACAACCCGGTCATGCGTTTTATTACTAAAATTGCCAATAGTGTTTATTTAAACATCCTGTGGTTCATCTGCAGCCTTCCGGTCTTTACTATTGGCGCTTCCACCACAGCGCTTTTTTATGTCACTCTGAAAATGGCCAAAAACGAAGAAGGCAACATCACCGCTGCTTTTTTCCATTCTTTTAAAGAAAATTTCAAACAGGCCACAAAAATCTGGCTGATCCTTTTGGCAGCCGGCATTGTATTTGCTTTGGACGGATATATTTTTTACCATATGCGGTTTGAAAATATGCTCTGGACGATTGGAACCGCGGTCTTTCTCGTTGCACTTGCTGCTTATGCCATCATCCTCATGTATATCTTTCCGCTGCTTGCAAGATTTGACAACACGGTTTTTGCAATGTTTAAAAACTCCATTTTCATCGGCATGCGCTTTTTATTATGCACCGTACTTATGGCTGCCATTTATTTTACCATGCTCTTTGTGGCGATCCATATTTTCACCCCGGCTGTCATATTCGGCGAAGGACTGTGCGCACTGCTTTGCTCCTACTTACTTGCCAATATTCTGCTGATGTGCCAGGAACAAAAAGAAGCTGCAAAGCCGCAGAAAGCAGCAGATCTGCCGCGCTTGTAAAACCCGGTTCCACCGTTCACGCACATTGCACGTAAATTCAACAATACAAGGAGGGCCTTATGCTGACCGTTCAAAAGCATCCAATAAAAAAGAAACTTCTTTCCCCCGCAACACGTCCTTTCCTGAAAAATCTGCATAGAAAGGAAAACGGAAGGGTAGATCTGAAGTTTTTACTGCAGTATCTATGGGACTACTACAAGCTTCCCTTAGCTGCTGCAGCCATAGTATTGTATATCATCGTATATGCCGCATACAGCCATTTCACACATAAAGATGTTTCCCTGTACGCCGCACTGGTCAATGTTGCAGCCGGAGAAACGCTGACAGAAGAACTAAGCAGCCGATTTTTGGCCGCACAGCGTCTGGATTCCGGCAAAAACACGTTCCGCCTGTATTCCAGTCTGTATCTGACAGACGATGAAACCAGCAGCTTCCACGAATATACCTATGCATCCCGTATGAAGATTCTGGCATCCATCGACGCGGAACAGCTGGACGTGGCGCTTATGGATCGAAAAGCCTTTGACGCATTTTCCAAAAAAGGCTATCTCTCAAATCTGGATGAACTGCTGGCAGAGCAAGCACCGGATCTGCATCAGCAGCTTGCTCCTTATTTTGTAACCAATGTTGAAATTTTGGAAGATAATTCCGAAGATCTTATTTTGGACAGTTCTGCTATTTATTATGCCCAAACAGCAGAGTACCCGATGGGACTGGATCTGTCCGGCTCCTCTATAATCCAAAAAGGAAGGTTTCCGGAGACGATTTATCTCGGGATCATAAAAAACTCTCCCAGAATGGAAATGGTTTTCCATTATCTTGGGTATTTATTTTTTCACAGTTCCTAACCTGAAATTTTCCTTTATGTATTCAGAAATTTCGTATATTTTAATTTTGAAGTATCCTCAAATCTATGGTATAGTGTAAAAGTAACATTTACAAAAGCTTCTCTCATTAAACATAGATGCACATACAAAGAATTTCTACGTATGTGCATCACTTAAATTAAATATCGCCAGATGTACTGACCGGAAGCATCCCTGAAGGAAAGAAGAAGTCTGATCGTTTATTTACCATAAAACAGGTAGATTCTTTTTGGTACGGTGTTACCGGGAATTGTATGTTTTATGGTTTTTTTGCATCTGCTTTGACATTATATTTAAAAAATCTTATGACAACATGGAACAGGCATCATGAAATAGAAAGGATCAAAGAATATTAACAGTATGGGAACAACACTGAACGATACACCAAACGCCAACCGGACGCACATTGCCTTTTTTGGTAAAATGAACAGCGGAAAGTCTTCCTTAATTAATGCCCTGGCAAACCAGCAGATTTCTATTGTATCCAAAATCGGCGGAACTACTACAGACCTTGTGAAAAAACCGATGGAAATTCATGGCATTGGGCCATGTGTACTTATTGATACAGCCGGATTTGATGACACGAGTGATTTGGGAGACAGCCGTATCATGCTTGCAAAACAGGCAGCCGCGCAAGCCGACCTGGCAGTACTTGTATTTTCTGAGGATACTGCTTCACTTACAGACGATAATTTTAATCTTTTTTTCCAGGAGCAGCAATGGTACGATCTTCTGCAAAAAAGAAACACACCTGTTATATTTGTACTTAACAAAGCGGATCTGCTTAGACCGTCTGATTGTTTGTCAGATAAATTATGGAAAAATTCAATAAAACTCCGCTGCAAATCAGCGCCATCGAAAAAAAGGGATAGACAGCTTAACGAATGCACTGATTGCTGCTGCAACTGATCTGCATCAGGACGCAGCACGTTTGATTACCGGAGATCTGGTTACGGCCGAAGACCTTGTTCTTCTTGTAATGCCACAGGATATCCAGGCTCCGAAAGGACGTTTGATTCTTCCGCAAGTACAAACGCTGCGGGAGCTGCTCGATAAGAAGTGTCTGACGATGTGCACAACAATCGATCAGTTCGAACACGCGCTGGCAATGTTAAATCATCCGCCAAAACTGATTATTACAGATTCACAGGCATTTCAAACGATATATGAAAAAAAACCTGCAAAAAGCAGGCTGACTTCATTCTCCACTCTGTTTGCAGCATATAAAGGTGATATTGCCTATTTTGTACATGGAGCAGAGATAATAAGTGCGCTGACGGAACAAGACAAAGTACTGATTGCAGAATGCTGTACGCATGCTCCGCTTGATGAGGATATTGGCCGTGAAAAACTGCCACGCCTGCTGCGGAAAAAAATTGGAGAAAAGCTGACCATAGATATTGTTTCGGCACAGATTTTCCAAACGATTTATCAGAGTATCGCTTAGTAATTCAATGCGGCGCCTGCATGTTTAACCGCAAATATGTCATGTCCAGGGGAAACGCTGCAAAGGAACAAAACATAGCTATGACGAATTATGGCGTAGCCATTTCATTTCAGAATGGTATTATCGATAAAATAGAGTTAACGCAATGATTGCAAACGAATGGATAACCGTATTTATTTATTTTCAAAGGAAACCTAAGATGTATAAAGGAGCAGTACAAAATGGGAACAGACGAAACAAAACTGGCTATAATAGCGATTGTGGTGGAACGTGAAGAAAGTGTCCGGGAGCTCAATGACCTTCTTCATGGCTGCAGCAATTATATTATTGGCAGAATGGGAATTCCACACAGAGAACGCGGCGTATCTCTGATTAGCGTTGCAATGGATGCCCCAGCCGATACGATCAGCTCGCTGTCCGGAAAACTTGGAAGAATCAGCGGCGTTTCCGCAAAAGTAGCATACTCAAAAATGCCGGAATAACCATAATATATGATCTTAGGAACTGTAAATAAATAACTTTTAATATTGCTTGTCTTTTTCTCCGACAGAGCTGCTTAAAAATCAGTTACATAGCCCGCTATGCGCTTGATTCTTAAGCAGCGTTCTCGAAGAAAAATCCTGCGCCACTATTAATAAGTTATTTATTTACAGTTCCTTAACTCAAAAATAAATAGTACAATTGCAAAATATATTTTGATAAATTAAAAATATAAAACTAAAATATAAAAAATGCAGCAATTTGTGACAGCCCAAAATATCCGCTGTTACAGGAAAGGGGAAGTACTATGTATAACGTAATGTCACCAAAAGCAGAGGAATTTATCAGCGACGAAGAAATCCGGCAATGTCTGGAATACGCACAGAAAAATAAAAACAATGGTAAGCGATGAATAACCTACCGTTCCACATATGTTCCGTTTAGGTGTAAAA
>CAJTZX010000075.1 GCA_910584345.1 uncultured Eubacterium sp.
AAAGAATAAGTCTATAGCCTGTTCTGACTGGCTATAAACTTATTATACGAGGAGGGAATATTTTATGCAGCCAGTAAACAATGGGCCGGACGGCACAGACGAAAGTGTATTGAAAGAGATGCATCTGGTTATTCAGGCAGCGGGTGCGGAAGCTGATATGGCGCAGTACTCGTTAGAGACGGGCAGCATAGTACTGTCTGTGCCAGAGGAATTATCCATAGAAGCCATGTACTGCACAGGCAGAGTCTTACCGGATAAGAAGCCTGCCTGTGCTGCAGTCTGCCTGCAGGAGTTTGATGCGGAAGTACCGGAACGGTATGCTGAAAGCCTGGGGAAACCGGATTTAACGTATGGGTTCTTTTCAGCACGCTATGCAGATACAGTTATTTCTGAATGTGCTGTTTATTTATCACACACAGAATCAGAAGAATATCTTCCTATCCGTATTCTGTCTGCCAAAATGATCTTTGAAGACAGAAGGGAGCTGGATTATTCGGAAAAAATCTCAGCCTGCGTTATCAGAAACCTTGCAGGGACAGCATGACAACATCAAATTGAAAGGAGTGTGATATTTTGATAAAGAAAAACACACTTGTTAAGGCATATGCAGAAGAATACGGCATTGACATTCGGACCGTAAGCCGCAGCAGAAAATCACCACACAGGTTTTATGTCCTGCGTGACGCGCTGGCGGATCTGGATCATAAGCCCAAAATTATTGTCCGCGACATCCGCTCGTTTGCGGTCATTTACAGGAATGTACGTGCCGGTACACTGGAAATGGAATTTAACTGGCTTCATGGGGATGGATACAGCCTTATGGGCTGGGAAGAAACAGTCACTCTGCCGTATGAAGAATTTGCTGCATTTGTACATAACAGCACGGTTGAAAGCGGGCCGAGGGAATGGAAAACACTGTCTATAGATAATTCCGTAAGACAGCCAAAACTTATATTTAACAGCCTTGAAAATCTGCATAAGGCTCTGCAGAACGGGACTGTACGGCATAAGCTGGTACGTTTTCTTCGTGACGGGTTCCAATGGCCGGATGCGGAGCGGATAGAACTGTGTGATGATTTTATGCCGTACAGCTTTCTGTTTCGCGAAATCAAAAATGGAAAGACAGCATTATCCGGCGGACTGATCCTGCACAATCAGGATGATATAGGGAAAGCATATTACGGCATACATACGTGAGAAAGTGAGGAACGAATATGAATAATGCAGAAATACGCTCCAATCAGGGATATGAAATCATAGAGAGCTGTACAATCGGCAGCAAGGAGATTGCCATTGGGTATCACAGAACTGCACCTAACCCTTACGTTTGCTGGTACTGCAAGGGTGGTGACAATTATTACCAGGGCTGGTACTGTAACACTCTTACAGCGGCGAGGGAGAAGTTAATCGAACGCTACAAGTCAGAGTGTGAGATGCCGTATAACGAGCATAACAAAGAGCAGAAAGGGGAAATTACATATGAATAAAAGCACAGTTGAACAATTTCAAAGAGAAAACCGTCCGGTATGGTTTTTAGGCAGGCGTACCGCAATGCCAATAAAAGCAAGGATTGTTAAGATCTGTGAGGACGAACGTTCTGGAGAATATGCAGCGTTAGATTATATCTGCGATGACGAATACGCCGTATTTAAGACCGATAATGTACATTTTGATTGCTTGTACGGGTCAAAAGAGGATCTTATAGCAGATATATGTAAAGAGGCGCTGAAAGAGACAGCGGAAATCAAAGCTGCTGTACAGACAAAAGACGACTGTATCCGGTTTTTGTTTTCGCATAACTTACCCTGTGCCGGCAGATACACAGACTGGGTTGCCCGGCGTGCGGTACAGAATATTGCGCGAAAAAAGTGGGGGCTGGATTTAAAATAGAGAACTGCAGATAAATTGGACAGAATGGTAGTGAGTGCATTTGAAATACTTAATCTTAGTATCAGATGATAACGAAATCTTTTATAATCTTGATACAATAACCAATGTCAGTTTCGGACTTGCACAAAATCTGATGGATGATTCTGATATGCGGAAAAATGGATTTAAACCATTAGAGTCTGTTATGGTAATATATTTTACAGATAACAGCAGCGCAGCATACAGCGTTGCAGGCTTGTCCATGAGTTTTGACCGATAAATAAAGGAGGGTGATGCATTATGAAAGAGTTGGATCAACAGGTACAATACGATATCGCACAGGTCAAAGCAACAATGGCTATTGAGGATATGGCACCGGACAGCCGTACACTGGAAGACCTTGAAAAGATTGCCTTCGGTGAAAAAACGGCTGACCATGTAATTAAAGAAATAATAGAGGAGTATAAAAATGGCTGATAAGATATACTGCTATCCTGATACAGACACATTGATAAACAGGCTGAATATACATGATGCAGGCAGATTATTAGAAGCTGAAACCAGGATTGTATCAATCCGTCTGTATCAGCTCCAGAAGCATCCAGTAAAAGGCGGCTTTGATTTTGCGCATTTATGCCGTATCCATCATCATATATTCCAGGATCTTTACGGCTGGGCGGGGGAGATGCGTACCGTAAATATTGCGAAAAAAAGCCTGTTCTGCCTGACTCAGCATATGACAGGATATGCACAGACTATATTTCCGGCGTATTACAATGACTGTATGAGGGCAAAGAGCAATCCTGATGAATTTATTCATGCTCTGGCAGAACATTACGCAGATCTTAACGCTCTGCATCCTTTCAGAGAAGGAAACGGACGCAGCCATAGAGAATACTGCCGGGAATTGTGCTTAAAATGCGGATATTTATTTGACTTAACGCATACATGCCGCGACGAAATGCTGCAGGCAAGCATTGATTCTCTCGATAGAGGCGATAATACGGAGCTGGAAGCTATATTCCGGAAATGTGTCATTTCACTGCGTAATTGATTTCACCCGTTTCATTGTATTGAAAACTTAAAAGTCTTACTTCAAACAAAGCTGTCCATGTACGGGCAGCTTTGTTTTTTCTGCCCGTGGGCAGAAACGGGTGCATATGCAATTAAATGTTTGATTAAAAACCAGTATTTACAACCGGAAGGAGGACTATATATTATGGCTACAAAACTTGAAAATTACGTACAGATGGCGGGACAGACAGCCGACGAAATTACAAAAAACAGTGAAAACTGGACAGCTTTTCTTCGTACAGCATCACGGCTTTACAGATATTCTTTCCCGGATCAGCTTCTGATCCATGCACAGCGCCCGCAGGCTACGGCATGTGCAGAATTTGACCTTTGGAACAAGCGTATGCGGAGATACATAAGACGCGGATCAAAGGGTATCGGGCTTGTTAATGTAAACAGCGGGCATCCTGTTATCCGGTATGTCTTTGATGCGGCTGACACGGGAAAGCGGAAAGACGCATGTGATCTGTATCTCTGGAAATACAAAGATGAATATCAGGAATGCATATCTGACGTGCTTGAAAAATATTACGGTGCATCCGGCAGTGACGGCACAGCAGTACAGATCTGCCATACAGCCACACGGATTGCAAAAGATTACTGGGAAAATTATCACCAGGATATCATGTACGAAGCAGAGGGGAGCCTGCTGGAAGAACTGGACGAACAGAGCCTGCGCAGCAGATTCTGTAAGGCCGCAGCTTTCAGCATTACCTACATTCTGCTTCTGCGCTGCGGCTTTCAGCCGGAAAACTATTTTGAGACGGATGTTTTTGACGGAATATCTGATTTTAACACGCAGCGCATTACGAAGATGCTCGGCCATGCTGTCAGCGGTGGAAGCGGGGAAGTGCTGCACCAGATCGCCATTGCTGTTTTTGCGTATGAGCGGCAGAAAAAGGATGCTGCACAGTCTGAAAAACAGGAGAAAAGTGCTGAAAATAAATCAGAAGATAATAAACAGCCGTCTTCTTTTATCCTTACTGCAGACAAAGGACAGGCAGTACAGCCGTCCATCCAGGAAATCTATGAGCAGTATAAGCCGGCTGTCAAAGAGTTTCTTTTAAAAGATACTGCTTATCGGAACGCCTGCCGTAACTCCGATCAGGAAAATGCTTTTATCGAGGGAATGGCTGCTGTAAGGCGTGCAGCATTTTCGATTAAAGATCTTGAGTTTATGAAACTTTTCTACGATCTTATGGAATTTCATGCGCGTATGCAGCAGGAAGTGCTTGGCGAAACTTATCCGGAGCTTTCCAGTACACAGAATCAGGATACGGAAGTACCGGATCAGGAAGAAAGCACTGACAGGGCAGCAGAGCCGGAAGAACTGGTATCAGATGCTGCAGAACAGTATGATACAGAAATGGACAGCACGAAACCAGAAGCTGGAAGTCCGGAACATGACAGAATTGATTTGGATAACGGCGGCACTGTATGTACTGATACTGATTCATCCGGGCTGGAACAACAGGGGGCAGAGCCGGAACGTCCGGAAATGGGAACGGCTCTGGAAGTGCCGGATGCACAGCAAAAGCTGGCCATAGAAGCATCAGACTATCGTATCACAGACGACCATCTTGGAGAGGGCGGAAAAAAGGAAAGATACGGCTTTAACATGTACGCGGTTGTCATGCTGAAAAAAGTTGAGTCCGAAAATCGCTGTGCTGAAACTGGAGAGCAGGAAATCTTGTCACAGTACATCGGCTGGGGCGGCATCCCAGAAGCCTTTGATCCGGATAAAGAAGAATGGCAGAAAGAGTACGCAGATTTAAAAGAAATACTCACACAAGATGAATATGATTCTGCAAAATCATCGGTTCTCAATGCGCATTACACCAGCCCTGTTATTATAAAAGCTATGTACGCGGCATTAAGCGGCATGGGCTTTAAATCCGGAAATATCTTAGAGCCGTCCTGCGGTATCGGTAACTTTTTCGGTTGTTTACCAGACAGTATGAGTAAATCCAGAATGTACGGTGTGGAGATTGACAGTATCAGTGGACGCATTGCGAAGCTGCTGTATCCAGAAGCACACATTATCGTATGCGGATTTGAAAATACCGACTTCCCAAGCAATTTCTTTGACATTGCCATCGGTAATGTACCTTTCGGGCAGTACAAAATCAGTGATCCAAAATATAACCGTCTCAATTTTAACATCCATAACTACTTTATAGCAAAATCGTTGGAACTGGTACGTCCCGGCGGCATCCTGGCATTTATCACAAGCCGCTACACCCTTGATGCACAAAATACAGACGTGCGCCAGTATCTGTCAGAAAGAGCCGATCTTCTTGGAGCTATACGTCTGCCGAGAAATGCTTTTAAAGCCAATGCCGGCACAGATGTTGTATCAGATATTATATTCATGCAAAAGCGTGATACGCCAGCTCTGGAAACTCCTGCATGGGTACAGACAGAAGAAAATGCAGACGGTTTTCATGTAAACAGCTATTTCCTATCACATCCGGAAATGGTGCTTGGCAAACCATCATCCCGTAGCACTCCGTATGGAAAGCCGGAATACACGGTGCTGCCGTTTCCTGATGCGGATCTTGCTGCACAATTACACGAAGCTGTATCGCATATTCATGGCAAATACCAGGCCGCTGCTGTACATGATGATTCTGAAAGCAAAATCAAAGAAGAAATTATCCCTGCCGATCCGCTCGTGAAAAACTATTCATTCACAGTGGTTAAGGGAAACGTATACTATCGCGAAAATTCTATCATGAAAAAGATGGAGCTGAGTACAACTGCCAAATCCCGCGTTGTTGGTATGATTGTACTGCGTGACTGTGTACACCAGCTTATCAGTCTCCAGATGGATGAATGCGTATCAGATAGTGAAATTAAAGAAAAACAGGATGCATTAAATCGCCTGTACGATGCTTATACGCGCAAATATGGACTGATTAACGACCGTGCGAACCGCCTTGCATTTGATAAGGACTCTGCGTATTACTTGTTATGCTCCCTCGAAATCCTTAATGACAATGGAAAGCTGGAACGTAAGACAGATATGTTCTACAAAAGAACAATCAAACAGCATAAATCCGTCACCCACGTAGATACAGCGTCAGAAGCACTTGTTGTATCAATCGGCGAACGTGCCCGTGTAGATCTGAATTATATGTCACAGCTTACCGGGAAGAATGAAGCAGATCTGGTAAAAGACCTGCATGGTGTAATTTACAAAGATCCAGTCAAAAATACCTGGCAGACGGCGGATGAATATTTATCGGGTAATGTTCGTGTCAAACTCCGCCAGGCACAAAAGGCTGCAGAACAGAACCCAGAATATCAGATCAACGTCGAAGCATTAAAAGCAGCACAGCCAAAAGACCTTGACGCATCGGAAATCGAGGTGAGGATAGGTGCGACGTGGATCGATAAGTCGTATGTTCAACAATTCATGTACGAGCTTCTCCAAACCCCGGTTAATCTGCGCAGTAAAATCCAAGTGAACTATTCTAAAGCCACTGCTCAATGGTTTATCACATGCAAAAACTCCATCCCTTCCAACAATGTGGCAGCTTATACAACTTATGGCACAGACAGGGCCAGTGCTTACCGGATTCTGGAAGAATCACTTAACTTACGTGATATACGCATCTACGATACTGTTGAAGATGAAAATGGAAAAGAAAAGCGCGTTTTAAACGCTAAGCAGACAACACTGGCCGCGCAAAAGCAGCAGGCGTTGCGTGATGCATTCAAGGATTGGATTTTCAGAGATCCGGAGCGTAGACAAACACTGGTCAAACTCTACAATGAGCTGATGAACAGTATACGTCCACGCGAATACGACGGTTCCCATATCGTATTCTCTGGTATCAATCCTGCAATTACTCTGCAGCCGCACCAGGTCAATGCGATTGCCCACATCCTTTACGGCGGCAACACGCTTCTTGCCCACGAAGTTGGTGCGGGGAAGAGCTTCGAGATGGTTGCGGCTGCAATGGAAGCGAAGCGTCTTGGATTGTGCCACAAGTCAATCTTTGTGGTTCCGAATCATCTGACAGAGCAGATGGCATCAGAGTTTTTAAGGCTTTATCCTGTTGCAAATATCCTCGTGACCACGAAAAAAGATTTTGAGACAGCCAACAGAAAGAAATTCTGCGCCCGTATCGCGACCAGCGATATAGATGCTGTCATTATCGGTCATTCTCAATTCGAGAAAATCCCGCTCAGTAAAACACGTCAGGAATGTCTAATAAATGAACAGATTGACGAAATCACAGGCGGAATCCGTGAAGTGAAATCCAGTGGCGGCGAACGGTTTACAGTCAAGCAGTTGGAGATTACGAAAAAGAATCTGGAGACGCGCTTGGAAAAGCTGCAGGCAAATTATCGCAAGGACGATGTTGTGACGTTTGAACAGCTTGGGATCGATATGATGTTTGTGGATGAGTCGGATATGTACAAAAATCTTTTCTTATACACCAAGATGCGCAACGTAGCAGGTCTTTCTACAGCGGATGCTCAAAAATCCAGTGATATGTTTGCAAAATGCCGCTATCTGGATGAAATCACAGGCGGACGCGGTATTGTATTTGCTACGGGCACACCGATCAGCAACAGCATGACGGAAATGTACAGCATCCAGCGTTATCTTCAGTATGACCGCCTGCAGGCTATGGGCATGGCACATTTCGACTGCTGGGCATCCCGATTCGGCGAAACAATCACATCACTGGAACTGGCACCGGAAGGAACCGGATACAGAGCCAGGACACGCTTTGCAAAATTCTTCAATCTTCC
The DNA here is from genome assembly GCA_910584345.1 of uncultured Eubacterium sp. Taxonomy (GTDB): domain Bacteria; phylum Bacillota; class Clostridia; order Lachnospirales; family Lachnospiraceae; genus Eubacterium_J. The sequence continues at coordinate 7,711 of CAJTZX010000075.1, forward strand.
AGAGCTGATGCAGATGTTTAAGGAAATCGCAGATATTAAGACAGCAGACCAACTTAATCTGCCTGTTCCGGAAGTGGAATATCATACGATAGTATCACAGCCGACTGAACATCAAAAAGCAATGGTCAAAGAGTTATCGAAGCGAGCAGAACGTGTACATAACGGTATCGACTCCCGCATCGACAATATGCTTAAAATCACGTCAGACGGACGTAAGCTGGGATTGGATCAGCGGCTTATCAATCCAATGCTGCCGGACGAACCGGGTACTAAGGTTAATATGTGCGTAGCTAATGTTTTACAGCAATGGCGTGATGGAGATGCAGATAAACTAACCCAGCTAATCTTCTGCGACGTTTCGACACCGACCGGAAAACAGGTCAATCCTGATACTAATTCCACATTTACAAATATTTATGACGACATACGGAAAAAGCTAATCGTTGGCGGCATGGCTTCGGAACAGATTGCATTCATCCATTCAGCAAACTCTGATGTACAAAAGAAAGAGCTGTTCGCAAAAGTTCGGAGTGGACAGGTGCGCGTCTTGATTGGCAGCACCCAAAAGATGGGGGCTGGGACCAATATTCAAAACCGCCTGATTGCATTGCACGATGTGGACTGTCCTTGGAAACCAAGAGATTTGGCACAAAGGGCTGGCCGGATCGTAAGGAGAGGCAATGAGAATCCGAAAGTACACATCTACAGATATGTAACGGAAAGCACATTTGACGCATACCTCTGGCAGACCGTGGAAAATAAACAGAAATTTATCTCGCAAATCATGACCAGCAAATCCCCGGTACGCTCCTGTGAAGATGTAGACGAAACGGTGCTGTCATTTGCCGAGATCAAGGCATTGTGCGCTGGCGATCCAAGGATTAAAGAGCGTATGGATCTTGATCTGGAAGTATCGAAGCTGAAAATCATGAAAGTAGATTACAAAAGTAAGCAGTACCGCATGGAAGATGATGTACTTAAATATCTTCCGGAACAAATCAAAGAAGCACAAGGCTTTATTAATGGAATAGAAACAGACATCCAGACTTTAAAGCAAAATACGCGTTCAGACGGCGCATTTTCCGGCATGGTTATTAACGGCATGACTTACACAGATAAAGAAAAGGCCGGAACTGCCCTGATTGATGCCTGCAAAGATATATCCAGTGCAGATCCAGTGGAAATCGGCAGCTATCTGAGCTTTAAAATGTCCGTAAAATTTAGCAGCTTTACATATAAACTCATCATTAAAGGTGTCGTATCCTACCAGGTTGAGCTTGGCGACGACGTTTTCGGCAACATTACGCGGATCAACAATGCACTTGGCAAAATAGAAGACCAACTCTCAGCTTATAAAGTAAAGCGTGATAATCTGCAGCAGCAGATGGACGCAGCACAGGCAGAGCTTAATAAGCCGTTCCAGTACGAATCTGAGCTGGCACAGAAATCGGCACGTCTTGCAGAACTGGACGCTGAATTAAACATCGGCGCACCAGAGCCGCAGACTGCATCGTAGCACCAGGCATAAAAGGCCCCTGCGGGGGCCGGGTGCTGCAGCAGAATATAATTAACCGGCTTTCAGTCAGGATTTTACATAAGGAGGTTATCACATGAGTTATTCGTCAGACATAAGCGGCCTGGAGCTTTTTCAGATGCCGTTCAGCCATCATTCAGCCGTACAATCTGTGCCGTCCGGTCAGGATAACGTAAACCGGCAGCAGACCGTTATGGCACAAACAAAATCATCACAGCAGCAATCCGGACGGCAGGACACAGTACAGCAGACTCGAATACAAAATCCGGCGGCACAGGATGTAGAACCTGCCGCATTTACAGAGAAAAAGCCTGATATTACACATGGGAATGCTGCCGTAAACGAATGTACCATGCCAGAAGACGGAACAAAAGCTGCTGACAAGGTGCCGTCTGGCAAAGCACAGGCAGACGTGCCGGAAAAACAGCCGGCTCCGGAACCGGATCAGAAAGTACAGACAGCCGCAAAGAATCCGATAGAACCACAGGCTCCTGCAGATACACAGGAACAGCCTGAAACGAAGCCGAAAGAGCTGGTACTGGATATGTCCTCTGGCTGCGGAGCTGGCAGCAACGGTAAATCAGATAATAAAGACGATGCGGAGAAGCGGAAAGCACACGAAGCCTCAGAAGCTAAGCGTAAGGCTGAATGGGAGGCTGCACAGCAGGCAAAAAAACAGAAAGAGGCTGAAGCCATACAAAAACTACAGAATATGAGCGACGATGAAATAGTGTCTGCATCCACACAGCGTATCAGTACAGATGTAGAACGCATTACCAGGCGGAATATGAAAGAATGCGTGTCGGAACATATACAGGATCTATGCCGTAAAGACCCTGCGTTCGCACGTCTCACCATGCATCCTAAAAAATCCATGATTAACTGTTTTAAGTATATCAACAGGATGGCAAAAGAATATATAAAACAGGAAATGGCAGACAATGACACAAAGCCTGAAAATGGCATATATGGGTGTGATGTGCCAGATGGAATAGTTTTGGGCTGGTCAGAAGAGTATATGCATGATGCGGATGCGCCGGAGGATCAGGAAAAAGAAGAAAAATTCACACCGAAGCCATATATAAATACACAGCCGAAAGCGAAAGCTACTGCATCAAAAACGAAAAAGCCTGCAAAAACGAAGAAAAAAGAAGAAAAGCAGACTGAATCAGGAAACTACGAACAGATGAGCTTTGTATAGAGGGGGCGACAGCATGAAAATAAATAAAAAAGAGTGCCGGAAATTTGCAGATCCTGGAACAAAAATGCAGCTAAATAATGGCCTTTTACACGCGGGACAAATAGTGTATATTGTCCGTACAGCCATAAAAATCATAGACAGCCATAAAATACTTATCCTCTACATACACACGCGCGAAAAGGCTGCACAGGGGGATTTCAAGCCATGCATGACCATGTTTCAAAGCAGAAATGATTTCGTAACCCTTGAGCACCGTGATGATGGCAGCACCGCATGGCGCACGTCTGCATTTAACCATCTGGATGTAAACTGGTCTTTATCATCCAAATCCGCATTTTACTCATCAAAAGATGAAGAATGTGTAAGAAAATATTTTAAGTCCGATAAAAGCGGATTCTTGCCATTAATCATAGCCCAGAACGCTATACTGGAACACCGGAGGCTGAAAAGACAGCGTAACAGAGAAAATCGTATTTTAGACCGTATGGCAGGCGTAAAAAGCCTGCCGCGCGGTTTAAATGGTTGGATACGCCGCTCTGTCATGCCTGGCTACTTCTTTTACGATTACAAGCGCAGCAGCAGAGACATTACGGGCGTATGTTCTGCGTGCGGCAGAGAGGTTATGCTGTCTGGCGTAAAACAGGGAGCAAAGCTGGTCTGTCCGCACTGTAAGAAAGAAATTATCTGTAAACCGCGCAGCAGACGGGGAAGTAATATGTATGACCGTAAAACTTGTCAGGTCTTACAGCGTATAAGCAACAGTGAGCTGGTCATAAGGATCATTAAAGTTTATTACAGCTATCAGGATGACATTCCAGATGTACAGATCTACGAAAATGCCAGACAGTTTATTTATAAAAATCCGGATGGAAAAATATGTGCAGAAGCCTATTATTACTCTTATAATAATGGATTCCTGCTGACTCACTGGAAAAAGGGTGAACGTCCAAAATACAGCCAGTGGCAGGAATGCTATGAAGCTGATACTTGCGGTCACGTTTACACGAAAAATCTTCAGGATGAACTTGCCGGAACACCCTGGAAGTACTGCCCGGTCGCCCAATATTACAATAACTGGCACGAGCCAATGGAATCTCTTCCGTTTCTTTACGCATATCTTAACCACCCGCGTCTGGAACATCTTGTAAAAACTGGATTTTATTCTCTTGTTTCCGATATTGTATACCGTTACACCTGCGGAAATATTGATGAATCACAGAATCGTACACACAAGATACTGGGCGTCGCAGCCGAAGATGTGGATTTTCTGCGTGAGATTGACGTAAGCATTGCCGCCCTGCAGATCTTTCAACAATACAATGGGATAAAAAATCGACAGAAGCTGCTCTTATGGCAAATTGAAAACCAGGTTGAGTATAATGTCCTGCCAATTCTGCAGCATATGACGGTACATAAAGCTGTAAAATATCTTGATAGTCAGTACGGCTTTCTCCGCCTGCGAAAAACAAAATATGGAGCACAACGCTACAAAGATATGCAGGAGCTCGTGACAGAATACAGAGATTATCTGGAGATGTGCAGAAAATTGAAATATGACCTTAAAAACAGTTTTGTGAAATATCCGGCAGATCTGCAGAAAGCACATGATAAAGCAGCAAAAAGCATGAAACATAAGGCAAATGCAATCATGAGACGCGAGTTTGCCGCTGTATATAAAAGTATTGCCGGAAAATACGACTTTGAAAAATCCGGAATGAAGATTGTATATCCGAAAAATCCGGATGACTTAGTGAAAGAAGGGCATGCGCTACATCATTGTATAGGTGGTTATGTAGAACGGGTGGCAGACCGTAAGTGTATAATACTGTTCCTGCGCCAGTGTTCAGATCTGCAGCACCCATACTATACTATTGAGATTCAGGGAAAAAGAGTTATTCAGGTGCGCGGCGTAGGAAACTGCAGCGCGACGCCGGAAGTAGATAAGTTCGTAAAAGCCTGGGAGCAGCGGGTGCTGAATCTGATAGAGACTGCAGCATAATTTTAAAGAAAGCAATTTGGTGAAATGTCAAGAGGAAAATAAAAAAGATTTTCTTGAAG
>CAJTZX010000076.1 GCA_910584345.1 uncultured Eubacterium sp.
TCTATGCTCTTTTTCCTAGAGTCAAACAGAAAGAATTAACGTCGTTTACTATAAAGAGTGGATAATGACACTACTGTGCTGCATACTCTCTCTTTATGGTCAATTTTAGTGTTGTCTGTCAACGGTTAATCGCAAAATTAACAGGTACTTTGTCGAATCGCGCCTGTTCCTTCTCCTTTACTGCTTTTGATAAATCATTCACGCAATGATGGATGACATCCGCATCCTTCAGAACCTCATCCATTGGAGTGTCGGTAACCAGTTTGTCATCATGATGATATATAGCTGAACAGATCAGTTCCGTCTCTACATCATCTGTCAGTTTAAGTTCACCCAATATCTTCCTCGCAAGATCTGCGCCTTTAGGCGCATGGTCATTATAAGAACCAGTCTTGTAGGCATGAAGATCGTGCAGCATCGCCGCCATTGAAGCGATTTCAGGATCAAGCCCCCTTTTCTTAGCAATCATCGTGGCAGCAAGAGAAACTCCGTAAAGGTGCACGATTGCTGAATTTCTCTTGTCCGCATCTTCTATCCTGTTAAATTCACCATTGATCCCCGTAAATAAATTTAAAGAGAGAGCAATAACACCATTGTGCTACATACTCTCTCTTTATGGCTAATTTTAGTGTTGTCTGCCAACGACCAGTTATACACTGGTAAGAATATCGGGTTTTAGTGTTGCCCGCCAACGGTCAATCATAAAATTGACAAGTACATCAGATTTGAGTGTTAGCCCACTAGAAAAACACGCTTTTCTGTTACTATTATTATATGAAAACCCATTTTCTATGTCAATAAAAAATTCTGTTTTCACAGGTTAAACTTATAAAAGGTTGTTGCATAAAAGATCAGCTATTGCTGATCAAAAAAAATAAAACTATGAAGACGTGGTTTTATTTTTGGGAAGATTTTCCGTTTGATTATATTAGTTTTTTTATACTATCTATGTCTAACATGGACAGCATTTTTTCTATCCCGTTTTCAAAATCTAGGGACAGGTCATACCGTATCCTCTTCATACTGATCTTGTAGCTGTCCCTGACTAGGCGAAGAATAGACAGCGCCACTTTTTTCATGACCTGCAGGTTCTTTGCACATGTTTTTGCCATGCTCGTGTTTTGTCATCCCCGAAGGTGAAGTCCAGCTGCCAGTGCAGGCTGTTCTCCACTCCCCAATGGCCGTGTGCCGCACGTTCAAATTCCTCCGCGTCAGCACCTATGCTGCAGATATAATACCTGTATTCCTCTGCCTGGCTCCCGTTCGTTTTTTTTCAGCACCTTATGCACCATCCCGATGCTTTTCAGCTTTTTCCATTTCTTTATCTCACTAAACCACTGGATATCTTCTGTTATATAATATTCCCGTACTGCAGTGCCGCCATGCTCCTTATCCACTGTTTTTCTGTAGTGCCCGGCTTCCCCGCACAACCCTGCCAGTATGTCCGTGTCAAAATATCCTTTTACTTCTTCATAAAAAAGCTGCTGGTTCCCTTTCAGGGCCAGCACGTAATCCCCACCTGCATTTATGACTGCCGCAGCTGTATCTTTCTGGCAGTTCATGGCATCCGCCGTTACGATCGTATCTTTCAGATCCATCAGGCGCAGGACTTCCTGTGCTGCTGGTATTTCGTTTGTTTTTTCTTCTATAAACCTCTGTCCCAGACATATACCATAATCTCCGGAATACACATTCAGTGTCTGCAGGGCCTTCACTTCGCCGTCCGCGCTTTCCTTCCTTGCAGACCCGCGGCTTACCCGTGACAGGAGTGAAGAACCTGTTGCAATTAACATTAGCAAGGTTCTACTGTCGTTTCTTTTAATTAGTGTTCGATTGCATCCATTGCCGATGATATGGTATATTATTAACATAAATATATAGGAAAAATATGGTCATTTTTAAACTGTTATAAAATGTCGTTAATGATACCTCTGAAATGTGAAAAAAGTATTCCAATATAGGAAGTGGAACACTAAGATTTCTGTTTTTGTAAATGGCGACAGCTTGAAGTATAAAGAAATATATAAGGAAGTATACACAATGCAATATCATGAAATCGATATAAAAATGTTTCCCGCAAAATCAGGTGATTGTTTTTTCATTGAATTTATCAAAGAAGATTTTAGAATACTAATAGATGGTGGCTATGCAGAAACATACCATGAATCGCTTTGTCCATTTTTAAAAGAATTAAATAACAAAAGTAAACATATTAATCTGATGATCATTTCCCACATCGACCAGGATCATATCAATGGTATCAAGGTTTTACTGCAGGAAAACGGAAATGCCCGACAACCAAATATTATATTTATTGATGAGGTATGGTTTAATGGTTTTAGGCATTCAGATATAGTACGAGAGCAGAAAGAAATCCCCTTTTATGAAAAAAATATTCTTCAGATGCTGGCAAATCAGAACGGACTTTCTGATAATAAAGATGGCATTTATGATATCAGTTTCACACAGGGAGACAGTGTTGCAGAGCTTCTAATTAAAAATAATTATAACTGGAATACTTCTGTGAAGGGGAGGGCCATATGTATAGATGGGATGGAACAGATCTATTTTGGAAATATTATCATACAAACATTGAATCCCACACAGGCAGTATTAAATGAATTAGCAGATCACTGGATTGCGTCGTTAAAATCAAAATGCAGACAAGTAGTCATAAATGATAACCATTTGTTTGATGACGCGTTTGAAGGTTCATACATCAATGAACATGACGACTGGGTAACCATAGAAAAGGAAATATCTTATAATAATGATATTCCGGAGTATGACTGGAAATCCTTAGCTGAACAGAAAGATGAAATTATGGACACAAAACTTGCAAATTGCTCCTCGATTTCAATTCTTATATTTTATAATAATACAACCCTGCTTTTTCCCGGAGATTGTGCTATTGACAGATTCAAGGATTATCTTCCGAATAAGATAGATATTGTAAAACTGCCTCATCATGGTTCAGGTAAAAATGTTACTAAAGAATTTATACAACGGACAGATGTAGCATATTATCTTATATCTACAGATGGAAGACATACGGGGCATCCTTCGCCGGTAATAGTTGCTAACATTTTAACAATGTCACAGGGAAATGCACAGATTATTAAAAACTATGATATTCCATTATTGAATGGAATAGGAAAGCTGGAGAGCGATACAGATGAATGAAGATAATATTGCAAGATTAATTTGTGGGGGAGAGTATGGGACAGCAGTACTGACTGACTCGGATCATGCCATAACAGTTTATCATTGTATTAGGAAAGCCTATGAAGATCCGCCCGCAGAAATTAAACTACAGATAGTGGTAGCCGGAACCGGCAAAGAAATAACAGCTTCTGTTATTGGAACGAAGAATCATGCGGATGAAGAAGATGAATATGTATACCTTCAACTGAAAGAAAGCGTAGAGAATATAGATGCAGTAAAATTTATGAGCTGCAATATAGAACCCTTTCAGAAAATACATATGTTGGGATATGGGGAGAACCGTCCTGACGTAAGCTGGGTGAAATTGCAATCAACCGGGCGTACCCAGGCAGTTGCTGGTCAAAAACATGATATACAATTGGAAGCCGAGTATGCCAAAGATAAAACTTTTGCAGGATTTTCAGGTAGTCCTTTGATGGACAAGGAAGATGCATATATTTTAGGTCTGACTGTTCAGGAAGGCGAGGTTAATAAAGAAGTTCTTTATATTAAGGGCGTAAGTGTAAAATCGCAGCTTCGTTTTTTCGACAGACATGGTATTTCTGTGGAAATTTATAAAGCTCCGGAAAGAAATATGGCTATAAAACCTAAAATAACGCAAAACATCGGTTTTAACGCCACAGGTATGTCTGATGTAGGTTATGATCCATATAATGCTATATTGGATGGAATTATTTTATTACACCATAAGGGCTATAAAGATGAAGCTCAAAGAAAATTAAAGGAACAAATTGGACAACTGCAGAATGCTAAAAATGTACCAGATAAAGTAAAGGCACAATTTTTAATAAAGCAGGCAATCTGGATATTAGAGGATGCCCGGAATGTAGCTGCTGCAAATAAAGCATACCATAAGGCTGTTCAGTACGATGAATCCTTGGACGCAAGGGCTTTTTTGGCATTGCGCTCATTTTATTCGGACGGTAAAGATGCCAGAAAACTGGTAATGCCGGTAGATTCATTATATCTTTTGAATATTTACATGCAGATATGCGTTAATCAGAACGACGGAACAGCCGCAATAAATATGTATGAATTAAATAAAGATTTGTATGGAAGAAATGATACTACTTTGTATCTTCTTTCCATTGCTTATATGTTACAACGTGAATTTAAAAATGCGGAGAAAACGATTAACATGGCAATGGAAGAAAACGCAAAAATAGCTGATTACTATTTCATTAGGGCACTAATCAAATACTGGAGTGCAGTACCCTGCGAGATATATGATACATCAAATACTATCTGCCCCGAATTATATTTTAAAGGAATATTTTTTCTCCCTGAAGATATGAGGATAGAGATAAAAAAAGCTGCTGTAGATTTTAAATGCGCTTACAACATAGCATATGGCTTACAGGATCAGGAAAAAACAGAGAATTTTTTAACCTGCTGGATTAATGCGCTTACAATTGATAACAGTTTATTTCCTGATACGGCAGAACCATTGGAATTGCTGCGTAATGAAAACCCGGATCATACAGTAGTTCTTTTGCTGGATCTATTGTGTGATAAAGTGAAAAGGGATGAAAAATATGAAAAAAAGTTACGTACCCTCATAAAGAAAAAAGAAAATACCATAAACTATATAATTATCTTAACTGAATATTACTTAGTAACCAGGGAACCGGAAAAAGCAAAATCCCTCTTATTTGAATATAAGAATCTCTTTATGGATTCTTCAAATATGGTTTACTGGTATGATGAGATCGCTAGGCTGGAAACAGATAATGAAAAAAGAAGGGCGATTTTGGATATAATTAGGAAAGATACCTCCCTAAGTGAAATTCAAAGAAGGCGTATCAGTTGTCTTTTTGAAAATAGTTCCAATCAGAATATGTTACAGGAATTAGAATCTATATACAAAGATACCGGACTGACACTGGATATCATCAATGTAATATTGTGCGGGCAGGAAACCAGAAACTGGAACAAATCATTAGAGTATGCCCGGATTTTAAAAGAAAAGCACCATAATTATTATGGATATCTTTATGAAATGAATGCATATTACCATATGGAAAAATATGCAGATGCTTACAGGTGTGTCCAGGATATAGAAAAACTTGGTATTGACGAATTGAGTCAACATGTACAGATCAATAAAATCGACATATTAGAAAAAATAGGGGAATACAATCAGGCAATTAGTGCAGGAGAAGAACTTTTTCCCAAAATTCAGACAGAGGATTTTGCACACAGACTTGCCAATCTGTATATAAAAACAGGAGATCAACTTGGCGCAATCCGAGTATTACAGGATGTAGAAAGGAAAAACGAACTATCACCGATAGGATATCAGCGACTGAGTGGATATTTTCAATTTATGGATGCCCAAAAGTCATTAGAATATGCCGAAAAATATGTAGAGTCTTCCAAACATTCACCAGGAGCGTTAGCGTGGGCGGCTACCAGTGCCGCAAATATAGGCAGAAGCGATGTTATGGAACGATACTGGCTAGAACTCATGAGCAACCACCCTGATTCAGAAAACATAAAACCGATATCTTTAGAAGAATTCACAGACATGCTTAAGAATACAAATATGCAACGGCATGAATGTCTGACAAAATATAACCATGCAGAAATTCCACTTCATGTTTACCTGGATGTTATGGAAAATGTTTTATTATCAGGTATGTTTTATGATAACTGGGATAATACAGAACATTTTTCCATGTCATTTTTTGGCGGGCTTTATATCAAAATGAATTCTGACATCAATTTAGATAAAATCGTTTTAGACTATACATCATGTTTATTATTAAACGAATTAAATATGTTTGATATCCTGGCATCGAATGTTTCAACCATATATGTTCCATCTAATATCAATCTGGTTATTTTCGAGGAACAAACAAAACTGTGTTGGTGTCAGTCAGATTTATTGCAGCATCAAAATGAAGTGCTGGAATATTGCATGAATATCCTGCATCTGGAATTTGTAAAATATGTTTATCCAGATAATTTAAGTGGACTGAATTTTACAAAACAGTATGAAAACATACGATATTATACAGCCCAGAAAAATGATGCAATTTGGGTTGATACTGACCGTAACAGCAGTTATGCCGTTTCTGTAGACGAAGTATATGCTGCATTATCTGTGATAGGTTATTCCTGTAGTTACAACGCAGATAAAATTCGCCCAGAAAAGGTGGAGCTGCTAAAATGTCAGGGGTGTGAATTACTTATTAGTATTCTGGCAGCACAGGAATTGTTTGATAATAATATGTTAGATAATTTGTGCAATTCATATGAAGTCTTTTTATTTGAAGAGGATAAAATTCAGATTATAACCGAATTAGGGGAACGGAATAAAAAACGTACTATTTCTAATAAGCTTGAATTAATGAAAAATAAATTAAAAGAATTTACAAATTCCGGAAAGATAAAGTGGTGTGCAGATATTAATCCATCTGAGAATATATACTGTGATTTACTGACTTCCGCGATTACAACGGCAATACAGGAAAATATTCCTTATTGTGTGGAGGACCGCTGCATACAAAGTTACGGTTTGATAAACAGCCTGCCCATATACAGCACTTTACATCTTCTTAAAATTATGCATGATAATGAATGGATCAATGATAATCAATACCTTAAATCTTATAGGGAATTTATTAACAGAAAAGTAGGATTTATAGTTATCAGTGAACAGTTAATATATCAGGGACTGTTTTGCTCTTCTGTTGTCAATGGGAATCTTACTGAATCCAGGCAGCTATCAATATTTAGAGTGTATATGGAACAATCACTTTATTTGCTGGACAAGTATAGCGGTACTTATCAAATAGGAGCTCATTTTTCAGAAAAAAAATGTTACCTTGTTATGCATATTCTGAATCTTAGAAAGATTATTGAGTTGATATGGGAGTCTGATATGGAATTGGAAAGAAAAACAGCCTGTTCAGATTGGGTTATCTTAATGTATTCAAGATTTGGGGAAAGTATTTCCGAGACAGCTCCAGAAGATTTGTCTAAAGATACATTGATAATAATTCCAATAGCACAATTAATTTTACAAAGTACATTATTTTTGGGTAATGTAAATGAAATTCCAAATTATAGTAAATGGCTCTATTCTTTATTCTCGGACTTATTGGAGGTTAATGACAGGTTATTGGGTGAAATTGTGGCTGTTTTGTTACGTGAAATACATAACTCTTTAAGGCGTTATCAAAATAAGAGCAATGAGTTATTCATCATAGAACGTTCAATGAGTCATGGTATCCAGTATATGCCGGATTTTCTGCGTGAGAAGGTTTTGGAAGACCTGGAAATAAATATGATATACCAAAAGTTTTACAAACAGGTTGTCCATTTGAGTCAGGACTGCTATATTCCGCACGATATCCTTGAAAAGTGGATTCAGGATGCATTAGAAACAAATGAATATGTTGTTATGGAAAAGAAATATGATAATTCTCTTTTTAAGATTTCATGGGAATATTCCATGCCGCTATGGCCGTTATTTAAAATAAGCTGGTTTGAAAAAGAAAAGGAATATTTATACCAGCTATATTGTGAGCCAGGAGTGCGCTTACAACATGGTAATACATCTGTGAGAATAAAGGAAGTCAGAAATACCTGTGGCTATCTGGGTTGTGATATTGACTGGGATGTCATAGAACAGATTAGCACAGATCAATATGCTAATGCCGTAAATTTATTGAAAGCAAAAGTTTTTCTAAGTGATAAATTTATAAACGAATTGATCCAGAAGATCGTCAGAGAAGGATGGATATTCGAATTGGATTCGGCAAACTATTTACTGCCATTTGATATCTCATATTTTCAGCAATATTATGAATATGAAAGTTCCTTTATATGCGATAACCCTAAGATAATATCCTCCATACCGATTCAGTTGGAAAAAGGACTCGTTTTTGAGAAAACGTTAAATCCTATCCGTCGTCTTCACTTCTTGTCATGGATTATGCAAAACAATCGTGAGTGCAATGAGGATGAATTTGGTTGTATGCTTGACTATATGGAAGGCGGATGTGATTTTGATTATGGGCAAACATATATTTCAATATTAAGAATAGTATACTACATCATGCAAGTTAATGAAAAATATGTTTCAGTACCTGTTCAGGACAGAATGATTTGGACGTATATCTGGGCAGACAAGATATTTGATGAAATAATTGCGTGCATTCATTCTGGCATAAGTACCTTAAGTGAGTACCAAAAAAATTTAAGTCAATGTGCAAAAAATATTATACCATGTTATACTTCTATGGCATACATAGAAACATTGGATGTTATAGACCCTTCACAGATAAACATAACACGCATATGTTTGTTGGGATCTATACAACTATACACCGAATTTTGGAGTCAGGACAGGCATCAGGAAATTCAATGTAATATCAGGAGAATAGGAGAAAGACTGGATTCATGGCTAAAATCATATGATACATTATATGAATTTCTGATATCACATGAAAATAGCAGAAATGAATGGAAAACGTTCTTTAATAAAAATTACCGAAAAGAGATAAACAGGCTCCAAGTAATTGCTTTTCAAGTGAATGACGATAATCTTCTCAGCGAAAATGATCAAGAGGATATACAACGGATTCTGGGACAGGAGTCCTTATCAATAATTGATAAAAGCATAATTCTGTTAAAATGTATGAGCAAACCGGACCATGAAACAATTATATTATTGGAAAGATTTCTGCAAAAGTTTTTTCTGGATCTGGATACTATGTCAGAACTTAATGACTACATACTGGCCACAGTTATTTTGATGAGATTACCGAATGAAACCAACGAGAAACTAAAAAGAGAACTAATGTTAAATTTGAAAAGTAAATTATTATACAACATGGAGGATTGGCGTAAAATAATAGGCTTTCTTGTTTATATTGTGGGAGATGATTTAAATCTATATGTTCAATTTTTTGAAATGATTTCATCGGAACCCAATATCATTGCAGAACCCGATTTCTTATCATGGCTGACAGAACAACAGTTAATGTTGCCGTTAAATTTGGGATGGAAACTATATCAGGCAAAAGCGCATTTAATCAATCGAAAGTACGAGACATATGAAACGGAATAATATCATTTAGAAAGCCGTCAAATTTAGTTGTATAGATATAAGGCAGAGTTGGCCAAAACAGATATGAACTACTATTCAAACAACTATTCTTACGGAATTTATAGGTGCTTTCTATAATGATGTATGATATACTATTGGCAAGTGTAAGGAAAAGTATGATAATATCGTATTTTAATATGGAATAGGAATACTTTCCACAAACAGGAAGAATTCTGAATAAATATTTTTTCATCGGAAAGGATGTGTTATGGCAATGCAGACAAAGCTCCCCATGGGGATTGAGAATTTCAGGGAAATACGTACAGGGGGATTCTACTATGTCGATAAGACAGGACTGATCAAAACACTGCTGGAGAATCTGGGAAAAGTTAATCTGTTTACACGCCCGAGGCGGTTTGGAAAAACCCTGAACATGAGTATGCTGAAATATTTTTTCGAAGCAGGCAGTGACGTCATGCCATTTGACAACGGTACACTTTTTGAGGAGCTTGAGATTTCAAAGGAAAAAGAGCTGTGTGAAGAATACATGGGAAAATTTCCGGTTATTTCAATTACATTAAAAGGGGCGACTGGAGAAAGCTTTGAAGATGCAAAAGTAATGCTCCGAAGAATTATAGGGAAAGAAGCAATGCGGTTTCGGTTCCTGCTGGAAAGCGACAGGATTGATGACGCTGAACGCAGTCAGTACGAGGCACTTGTCTCTATGGATAAAACAGGCGCATTTACCATGTCCGACGAACTTTTAAAGGACAGCCTGCAGACTTTGTCACAACTTTTGCAAAGGCATTATGGGCAAAGTGTTATCATGCTGATCGACGAGTATGATGTGCCGCTCGATAAGGCATACCAGTCAGGATATTACGATTCTATGGTGGAGCTGGTCAGAATCCTGTTCGGAAACGCATTTAAGACAAACGACAGCCTGAATTTTGCAGTCCTGACAGGATGTTTGAGGATATCAAAGGAAAGTATATTTACCGGTCTCAATAATTTCAAGGTATACACTGTAAAAGATGTGCGTTATAAGGAATTTTTTGGTTTCACGGATGTTGAAGTCCTGCAAATGTTAGAATATTATGGATTTTCAGACCAGTATGATGCTGTTAAGGAATGGTATGATGGTTATCTGTTTGGAAATCTGGGAATATACTGTCCATGGGATGTGATTAATTACTGCGGTGACCTGCGCGACGGGAGTGTGACAGAACCGCAGAATTACTGGGTCAACACAAGCAGCAATGACATTATCAGGAGGTTTTTGTCCAAGGCGGATGCCGCTGCAAGGGATGAAATCGAGCTTTTGATCAACGGAGGTCATGTGAAGAAGATGGTGCATCAGGAACTGACATACCGGGATCTGGATTCAGACATTGACAATCTTTGGAGCATCCTTTTTACGACAGGGTACCTGACGCAGGACGGGAAGGATGAGGAGGGCATATCGTCTCTGGCCATTCCGAACAGGGAAATCCGATGGATCTATGTCCAGCAGATACGGAAATGGTTTAAGGATGAATCAAGGAAGGATACACGGAAGCTGGAAAATTTCCGCAGGGCATTTGAGGGGAATGATACGGCCGCCATTGAAAAAGAGTTTGCTTCTTACCTGCGAAAGACAATAAGCATCCGCGACACCAGTGTCAAAAAAGAGATGAAAGAAAATTTTTACCATGGCGTCCTGCTCGGATTATTCGGAAACATGGACGGCTGGAAGGTGAAATCCAACGCGGAATCCGGCGACGGCTACAGCGACATCAGCGTGGAAGTGGAAGATCAGGAAATCGGCATTGTCATTGAACTGAAGTACGCCGAGCATGCAGCATTTGATATTGCCTGTAAAGAGGCATTAGAGCAGATTCATGATAGAAATTATGCAGAGGCGCTGATTGACGATGGCATGAAGACCATCTACAGATATGGAATTGCGTGCTATAAAAAGCGCTGTAAAGTAGTTACCGAATAAATTGCTGCAGCACAAGTTTTTCGTGTAATGGCCTTTGATGTCTTATAATGGTCAGCTTGCCATAACGGATAGCTGACCATTTCGATACTTTTATATAGTATTTTTGAATGAATCTATAGCTACACATATGTTGAAGAATTTATAAAAATACTGTCAGTAAAGCGTACTTATAGTAAATGACATAAATATTTTCTATTTACTTTTCAGATATCCCTTAGTAAAATAATACTGAG
>CAJTZX010000077.1 GCA_910584345.1 uncultured Eubacterium sp.
ATCCGCTGCTTATGATGACGGTGCAGTATATTATTTTTTCACAGTTATTTCAGTCAGATATTGACAATTATCCGGTATACCTGCTCAGCGGACTGGTTGTATTTAACTTTTTTCAGGAGGGTGTCGGGCAGGCGTTAGGTGCGATTGTAGGAAACGCTTCGCTGATTACGAAGGTTTATATACCAAAATATATTTATCCGGTTACAAGAGTGCTTTCCTCTGCGATTAACCTTTTGATGTCACTGATACCGTTAGTGATTGCTGCGCTGATTACGGGGGAACAGGTTACAAAGTCTTACCTTATGCTGCCTTATATTTTGCTGTGTGTGATGGTTTTTACAACCGGACTTGGCATGATACTTGCAGCTGCAATGACTTTTTTCAGAGACATACAGTTTTTATGGGGGATTATCAGTATGCTGTGGATGTATCTTACTCCGTTGTTTTATCCGGTATCGATTATCCCGGATGGGTTTCGAACAATCGTTTTGAATAATCCGATGTACTGTTTTGTGGGAGCAGTGCGCAGTATCGTAATGGAGGCAGTGGCGCCGCGTCCGATGGTATTTTGCCAATGTACGCTGCTGGCGTTTGCCATGCTGCTGGTGGGATGTGTGATATTTAAAAAAACACAGGACAAATTTGTGTTTTACATTTAGGAGGAACGGATCATGATGCCGATTGTTGCAGTGAATGACGTTTCGCTGAAATTTAAAATGGAACAAAACCGGGCGGATTCTTTGAAGGAATTTTGTGTGCGATGGCTGAGACATGGCTTGAAATCGGAGGAGTTTTGGGCACTTTCCGGTATCTCCTTTTCGGTGGAAAAGGGTGATGTGATCGGTATTATCGGACACAACGGAGCCGGAAAAAGCACGCTTCTCAAGGTGATTTCCGGCATTATGAAGCCATCCAAAGGTTCTGTGGACATACGTGGAAATATTGTGCCGATGCTGGAGCTTGGATCAGGATTTGATTTTGAACTCTCAGGCAGGGAAAATATTTATCTGAATGGAGCTATTTTGGGATATTCCAAGCCGTTTTTAGACAGTAAATATAAAAGGATCGTAGATTTTTCTGAGCTTGGAAGCTTTATCGAGGCACCATTGCGTACCTATTCTTCCGGTATGCTGGCAAGGCTTGCATTTTCTGTGGCATGTATTGTAGAGCCTGAGATTTTGATTGTGGATGAAATTCTTTCGGTAGGTGATGCGGATTTTCAGGAAAAAAGCCGCGCCAGAATGATGGAACTGATGAGTGGCGGAACAACCGTATTTTTTGTATCGCACAGTCTGGAACAGATTCGTAAAATGTGCCGAAAGGTTTTGTGGATAGAACGAGGGGTTATGCAGGAATTTGGGCCGGCTGATTCGGTCTGCGATCACTATGAGGGCAGTTAATATGCAAAAGCAAATGGATTTATATACGTTAAGCAAACAAAAGGTGGCCCCTGTTTTGTACGGATATGTCTGTTGGGCGCTAAAGGAAGCGGAAAAAAGAGGGATTTGCACACTTTATTTTCTGTCCAGAGACGGATATATATTACTTAAAATTGCGCAGCAAATTTGTGAAAAGAAAAAGATAAGGATAGAATGCCGGTATCTGTATTGTTCCAGAGCATCTTTGCGGATGCCTGCATATCATCTGATTGGAGAAGAGGCATATAGACTTTTGTTTCAGGGAGGCTATCATGTCACACTAAAAAGTCTGTTGGAGCGTACGCAGATTCCAAGGCAACGGTGGAAGGAAATATTAAAAGATGCCGGTATCAATTCCCATGCATTATGCGAAGAGAATTTTTCAAAGCATAAAACAGACTTGTATAAAAAGCGGCTGATGAAAAGTCCGTTACTTCAAAAAATGTTAAATGAAAGGTCAAAAAGTGCATACAAGAATGCGATCGCATATTTTAAGCAGGAAAAAGTGCTGGAGAACCAAATATTTGCAATCGTAGACAGCGGATGGGTGGGAAGTATGCAGCGCTCTTTTCGGCAGTTACTGGAAGCGGCAGGATGGAGAGGCAGTATTGTCGGTTTTTATTTTGGGATGTTTGCAAATCCGGCGCAGGATATCGACGGAACCTATAAAACGTGGTATTTTTCAAAAACATCCGGCAGGAAAAATAAAATATTATTTTGTAACAATTTGTTTGAATGTTTTTTGTCAGCTCCGCATGGAATGACGATGGCTTATCAGGCAGACAATGAAAAAATGGTTCCGGTTCTTAAGGAAAATCTTTCAGCGGAACAAAAAACGATGATAGAATGCCAGATTTGCGGTATTTTGGACGGCACAAAAAAATTGGCAGAATGCGGCAGACATATTTCAAAAAAAACATGCAGTCAGATTTTGTATCGGCTGATGAGCAGGCCTGCCATGGATGAGGTCAGAATTTACAGAAGGTTTTTGTTTTGTGATGATATGACCGATGGATATTTGTGTTCCCTTGCAGATGAGACAAAGATTGGGAAGTTAAAAAATACTTTATTGTGGGTCAGATTGTTCCATAGACTGTTTCAAATACCGGAAAATGAGGACAAACCATTTTGGAGTTTTGGAATGATTGCATGTGTGAAAAATCCTGTAGTAAGGCAAATCTATTGGATGAATGAATATCTTTGCCAATGGCTTCGTTATTCCTTGCGTTGAGGGGAAATATGAAAAAACTGAGTGTGATTATGGGTGTGCATAATATTGAACATCTATGGGTTTTTGAAAAATCTATACAGTCTGTTTTGAACCAGTCGTATGATGATTTTGAATTTATCATCTGTGATGATGGTTCCACAGATCGTACTTATGAGATTCTTTGTGCATATGAAAAACGGGATGCGCGCGTGATCCTTTTAAAAAATAAGACAAACCGAGGATTAGCCTACAGCCTGAACCGATGTATGCAAAAGGCGCAGGGGGAGTATTTGGCGCGGCATGATGCGGACGATATTTCACATCAAAAACGGTTTGAAATCCAAATGAATTATATGAAACAGCATCCGAATATCAGTTTTTCAGGAACGAATGCCGCGTTGTTTGACCGGTCGGGAGTTTGGGGGCGCCGAATCCTGCCGCTGAGGCCGCAGAAAAAGGATTTTCTTTTTACAGACCCGTTCGTGCATGGAACATTGATTTTCAAAAAACAGGATTTACTGGAGCTGGGCGGTTACCGAATCAGGAAAGAAACGCGCAGAGCGGAAGACTATGATTTACTGATGCGAATGTATGCACATGGAAAATACGGAGAAAATCTTCAGGAATGTTTATATTTCTTTTTGGAAGATGCGGCAGCGTATAGCAGGCGAAAATACAGATTTCGTTTTGATGAGGCAAGCGTAAGGTGGAAAGGGTTTTGGGCATTAGGCCTTATGCCAAAGGCGCTTCCCTATGTCATCAAGCCATTGTTTGTGGGACTGCTGCCGGGAAGTGTTTTAAAGAGGTTAAAAAATGGGCGTTCGATACAAATACAGGAATCGAAGGAATTTCAAAAATTCGTTAAATGAAAGGAAGGCGTTGCCTGCAGCTGGCAGGCAAAAATATTATCAGTACCGCTATGACAAAAATTTATGCGGACAGCTTTTTGCGCTTATTTTATCAGCATTTGAAAAGAGGGACTGCAGGAGCCCTCAAACGGATCTTTTTGCCGATTATGCACAAAAGAAAGTTTATGATACAGAAGAAGCGCTGTCTGAGCTCATGAAATATGATGTGATTTCGTTTGATGTATTTGACACTTTGATTTTCAGGAAGGTTCGCAAACCGACAGATATTTTCTTACGGATGGAAAAAGAACTGCATATACCGGGCTTTGCGGAAAAAAGAATTTATGCGGAACAATGTGCCAGGTCGGATTGTTATATCCGTAAAAAGACGAGAGAGATTTCGATTGAAGATATTTACAGACAAATGTTTTGCAGACAAAAGGCCAATAGACAGTTCTTCCATGGACAGGCGGGTGTACCGGGACGAATGATACGTAAGATGATAAAGCAGGAAATGGAAAAAGAACTGCAGTATTGTTATGCCAACCCGGTGATGAAAAAGATGATAAGAAGCTTAGCCGAAAATCATAAAATCATCATAGCGGTATCTGATATGTATTTACATCGGGAACAGATCAGACAAATTTTGCGAAAAAACGGTTATGAACAAATAGAAAAAATCTATGTGTCGGCTGACTACGGCGTTGGAAAAAGTGATGGCAGGCTGTTTCCTTTTATTATAAACGAGTGGGATCCCGGTCGTCTCATACACATCGGCGATCATTTTTTTAGCGATATTTACAGGCAGAAACATTTGAAAATGAAAACATTGCATTATCTTAGAAATGATTTTGGATGATAGGAGCAGAGGTTTGCATAACGTGGATTTTCATGACCTTGCGGTTGTTGTACAGGGAGCTGTCAGACAGGAGTTTATTCAAATATGTCTGGGGAGTATCAGAAAATATTTACCGGGTGCACAGATTATAGTGTCTACCTGGGAGGGCAGCGATACGGCGGATATCGACTGTGATAAGCTGGTCTGTTCCAAAGATCCCGGCTGTTTTCCGTATGATGTTTTACAAGATTCCCTTCCCAATAATATTGATCGTCAGATCGTATCCACGCAGGCCGGCCTGCAGTGCGTGGACCGTAAATACTGCATAAAAATGAGAACAGATTTTTATCTGACATCAAATCATTTTTTAGATTTTTATGAAAAGTATGGATCTTTTTATGAGAAATACCATTTTTTATCAAAACGGGTGATTGTCTGTTCTTTGTATTCACGCAATCCCAGATACAGACATGCATGTTTTGCAATGCCTTATTGTATATCTGATTTTTTTTATTTTGGATTGACAAAAGACGTACTTGAGATTTTTCATCATTTGGAGCTCACGGCGGACAGAGATAAGCAATATTTTCATATTTATTCTGGAAAACGCAAAGAACTGCATTATTCATATGCATTATGCCGCTTTATGCCGGAGCAGGCCATATGGATGGGGTTTTTAAAACAGCATATGCCCAGGCTTTATTGTGAGCATCGGGATGATGTAAATGCAAAAAATATTTTTTATACCGAACAAAGCATTGCGAATAATACGGTTATCTTATCTCCGGTTCAGATTGGATTGGCATCATGTAAAAAAGATATGTTTGCAAAAGGGAGCAGAGAAAACTGCTATTCACATGTGCAGTGGAAGTTTTTATATCATATTTTCAGCAGAAAAAAGAAGTATTTAAAAGGTGTTTATCTGGTAACTCTGTATGTAAGCTATTTCTGCAGAAAATGTTTGTTTTTTGTTTCTTATGTTTTTTATGCAAAATGCAAAACAGGGAGTAGCATTCTGCAAAGCAGAAATCCGGAAAGAAGGAATTCGGAAAGAAGAAAAAGAAAATCTTTAAAAAGATATTTGTATGATTCTGCGAAGCAGAAGAGCAAGGAGGAAAAATATGAAGATACTGGCTCATAGGGGATATTGGAAAACACCAGAGGAAAAAAACACTCTGGATGCACTCTGCGCAGCAATGAAAAAAGGATATGGATTTGAAAGTGATATCCGCGATTATTGTGAAAAACTCGTTATTTCTCATAATATGGCTGATGCGTCTTCGCCTGATGCAAAAGAGGTGTTAAAAGCGCTGGAACAATATCAGGATCAGTGCTGTTTTGCTATAAATATTAAGGCAGACGGCCTGGAGGAACAGTTAAAGCAGCTATTAGAGCATTATCATATCTGCAATTATTTTACCTTTGATATGTCAGTGCCGCAGATGATTGCGTATGCACAAGCCGGGTTATCTTTTTTTACAAGGAGAAGTGAATACGAAACCCAGCCGGCGCTGTATCAGGAAGCATCCGGCGTATGGGTAGACGCGTTCGAAGATGACAGTTTTATTACCGCAGAATTGTTAAATAAATACATCTGTGACGGTAAAGCAGTTTGTCTCGTCTCACCGGATCTTCATGGAAGACCTTATCTTCAGTTTTGGAGCAGACTGAAAAAATTTAACATGAATCTTAACAGCTTGTTTTTATGTACCGATCTGCCGGATGCAGCAGATGAGTTTTTTAAAAAGGAGTAAGATAAAGGAATGATAAAAGCAGTAATTTTTGATATGGATGGGGTGCTGATTGATGCAAAAGAATGGCACTATGAGGCGTTAAACAGAGCATTGGGACTGTTTGGATATGAGATAAGCAGGTATGACCACTTAGTTACTTACGATGGACTTCCCACATCTAAAAAATTAGAAATGCTGAGTATGGAAAAAGGGATGCCTGTGAAGCTGCACAAGTTTATTAATGAATTAAAACAGCAGTATACGGTGGATAAGATTTTTACCGACTGTCATCCCGTGTTTTATCATGAATATGCATTATCAACATTAAAAACGAACGGTTACCGCCTTGCTGTCGCGTCAAATTCGATTCGTAATACGGTGGAACTGATGATGGATAAAAGCAGTCTGCTGCCATATCTGGATTTCTTTTTAAGCAATCAGGATGTGACAAAAGCAAAGCCGGATCCGGAAATCTATTTGACGGCTATTCGCAGACTGAAATTGCTGCCGGAAGAATGTCTGGTCGTTGAGGACAATAAAAATGGAATCGCAGCTGGGAAAGCTGCCGGAGCACATGTTATGGAAGTGAATCATGTTTATGATGTAAACTATGAAAATATTATGAAACATATTGGTTGGTCAAACGAGGGACGAATATAAAAATAAAACGGAGAATGCAGCTATGAATATTTTAATTCCTATTGTTGGCAGCAAAAAAAAGAGAGAAGAAAGCCAATATATCAGAAGCTTATATGAAATTCAAAAGAAGACAATTTTGCAGTATGTTTATGAGTCTCTAAAACAAATATCAGACGCTAAATTTATTGTTGTAATCAGAAGAGAAGATGTAAACAGATATCATTTAGACGATATGGTACGTCTGCTGATTCCGGATTGCAGCATCGTAATATCTGACGGAGAAACGAGCGGTTCTGCGTGCAGCTGCCTGTTAGCAGTCGATTTACTGGAATGGGATGCGCCGTTAATCATCGCGGGCGGCGATCAGCTGATGCTGGAAAATCCTCAAAAAGTTGTTTCTGCGTTTGCTCATAATCATTATGACGGCGGCGTTGTTGTATTTGACGATATACATCCGCGGTGGTCATTTGTGAAGCTTGATGCAGACGGGATGGTGATGGAAGCCGCTGAAAAACGCCCGATCAGCCGTAATGCAACAACCGGATTTTATTATTTCCAAAAAGGGCAATACTTTGTAGAAGCTGCCGAAGAAATGATAAAAAAGGACGCAAGTGTCCATGGACAGTATTATGTCTGTCCATGTTTTAACGAAATGGTGCTTGCGAATAAAAAAATAGGAACTTACCGGATATCCAAAGATGAGTATTTTAATTTTAATGAGCAAAGTGGAATAGATGAATATGAAAGGTATTTAAAGGAGAGCAAGGATGTATAGTGCACAGATAGAATCTATGACCAAAGGATGGTTTATCGGAAATTTTGAACCAAGTCTGTATCAGACGAACGATGTAGAGGTTGCAGTAAAAACATATAAAAAAGGCGACAGCGAGAGCGCTCATTATCATAAGATTGCAACTGAATTTACAGTAGTTGTGCAGGGAAAAGTACGCATGTTTGATAAGGAGTGGGAAGCCGGAAGCATTATTGCAGCAGAGCCTGGGGATGCGACTTCTTTTGAAGCATTGGAAGATACGGTGAATGTAGTAGTAAAACTGCCGGGAGCGAATAACGACAAGTATGAAGTAAAATAGTGAGACGATGGATCAAAACGAAAGAAATAAAGGAGGACGAGAGTATGTTAAATATTGTAATTCCTATGGCGGGAAGAGGAAGCAGATTTGCAAAAGAAGGGTACGAGCTTCCAAAGCCGCTCATTGATGTACATGGTGAGCCGATGATTGCATTTGTTACAAACAATATCAGACCGGTTATGGAACATCGTTTTATCTATCTGTGTCTGAAAGAGCACATAGAGCAGTATGATCTGGAACGTCGGCTGCATGAACTGGAGCCGAACGCCGTGATCGTACCTGTAGACCAGGTAACCGAAGGCGCTGCCTGTACGGTTTTGCTGGCGGAGAATTATATCGATAATGATGATATGCTGATGTTGGCAAATTCTGACCAGTTTGTAGATATTGATATAAACAGGTATCTTGCGTCTATGGGTAATCATGACGGGCTGATGATGACGATGTACGCAGACGATCCGAAATGGTCGTTTATTCAATATAACGAGGACAGTCTGGTAACAATGGTACGGGAAAAAGAAGTCATATCCAACGAAGCGACTGTCGGCATTTATAATTTTAAGAAAGGCTCTGATTATGTCAGATATGCCCGTCAGATGATAGATAAAAATATCCGTGTGAATAACGAATTTTATGTAGCTCCTGTGTACAATGAGATGATTGCGGACGGGAAAAAAATAAATTTCTACAATATTGGCAGTGAAAACAATGGCATGTATGGTCTTGGAATACCGAGTGATTTGGAGCGGTTTTTAAAAAATCCATTGTCAAAGAAAGGGAACCGTGTATAAATGCAGTATATACAGCTGATTCACAATAAATATTTAAAAATGCCGAAATTATCTGACATGCATGTATTAGATACAAAAGAGCTGGAAGGCATTGAGGCTGCATATGTATTTTCTTTTCGTCAAATCAAAGAAAAAGGCCGGGTTACGGTAGAAAAAAATGTGAGCGCCTGCAGCCGGATCATCGATAAATATAAAGATGGCGATATCGTCTGCTGTTATCTGGAAGATGATTCACCTGTTGCGGCTCCTGTATACTGGGATCTGATTCACAATTTGCCGACAGGGAGAAAGCTTTATGTGATAGGAAACATTTCAAAGCCGTATCCGGACAAAGAGTATTATAAAGACTGTCTAAAAGTAGTACAAAGAAAACAGGGACTGATTATTTATCAAAAAACAGCGTTATGTCTGGCGGAAAAAAATAAAGGGATGGACGAATGGTCTTTTGGAATCCCTGTCGGGCCGGAGGACGCTACGATATTAAACGGTCTGGTAAAAAGGATTTTGTCATTTCCCTGTTCGAAAAAAGAAATCATTTTATGCGGCAGACCGGGAAGCAATTTTAAATATTGGGATCGGGTTCGGATCGTAGGGGAAGACATCCCGGCGCCTCCGGTACAGATCAGCAAAAAAAAGAACCGTCTGCTTGACGCTGCAAAATACGATAATGTGTGCATCCTGCATGACAGGGTGATGTTGCCGCTGGATTTTATTGAGAGGATGAAAGAATTTGGCGATGTATACCCGTTTTGTACATTACAGTCTGTTTATTTTGACGATTATTGTAATTTGTCTCCGATTCGGTATTCTGATTGCGCCAGGCAAAGTTCTTTAAGAGAAACACCCTATATTCGGGAATCTGTTAAACAATATGGAAAAAGTGAATTGCTTGCGTTTGCAAGCAATACGTTTCCTGTTATAGAAAATACTGATTTTTTTTGTGCAAATCCTTTATACTATTCCGAATACAGCTATCCAACCGGAAGCTTGTATATACTAAAGAATGGTGTTGGGAAAAAATATCAGTTGGACGAACATTTATCATGGGAGCAGTTTGAAGATGTAGAATATGGAATCAGACTGAATGGCGAAGGTTTGATAACAAAGATAAATCCACTTATGATTTCACAATCTGTTTCGTCCCGTACAATGATATTGGGGGTATACAGTACGCCCTTTTATTCTGCAGATAACCGCAAATGCAATTGGAAAAGCATGATACATCCTCTGCTTAGGAAATATAAACCATTATATCGATTTAACATTACAAAGATGGAAAAAAATATGCAGTATTTTAGAGAAAAGTATTGCTGCGGCACAGATATACGCATTTGCTGCTGTACACCAGATGAACAAAGACATACAATAAATAATCTCATTCTTAAATCTCCTTTTATAAATCAAGATACTGCAGTAAGAGAATTTATCAAAGATGTAGAAAAATATTTAGTTGGCAGCCGTTTTTCGTATAGGGAAGAAAAATATTTTTATGAAGAATTTTTAAGAAATCCGGAATCTGCGCGGAGAAATATATTAATGAGTGGTTCATTTTTGTGTATGTTCACATTAAGAAGAAAGAAAGGTCGATTTTGTGAAGATGCTGGATTATATTATGTTACCCGAAATCTAAGGTTAATTTTAGGAAGCTTTGTTTCCGCGCTTTTTATGAAACGTAAAAACGGCTTTTTATTTTATCATCCGCGTGGTTTTAAGGGATTTTATCATGCAATTATTTCATCCACACCATTTAGAGAACTTATTGAATAAGAGGTATTTATGAATATTATAGTTACAGATAATATCACGTTTATGAATAAGAAGTTATCAGACTATCGTTTGAAACAAAGCAATATGCCTGTTTCTGTAATTATATTTTCTGATCAGGAACATGCCGACGATGATAAGGAAGTTGAAAAATGCACAGAATCTCATATCTGTGTAAACGATGGAAAAAAATATACCGGAGATATCAGTGATTTAGTGAAATTAAGTTCTCGTGATATATTAAGTTTTGATTATTCTTATAGCAATGATTCTATAGAATATGAAAAATTGCGTGCAGCATGTATTTCTGTTAAAAATATTGTACATTTGCAGACAGTGATTTTTATTGTAAATCAATGGCAGTTATCAGATGTCGCTAATTTTATAACCTCACAGATGTACATATTGCCGACAGAATTTGATGAAAAATATTATCGTAGTTTAGTAAAACAACAAAAAAGCGCCATCTGGAAAATGAGATATTTTTCCGGGAGTTCTCATAATCCGTTGTTTCTTGCAGGGTATCGTTGTTTTACAAAAATAAAAAATGCATGGAAGAGAATCTGCCATTGATATTTCTGAACAGTTCCTTATTGCAGAACTTATATATTCAGCAGGTTACAGTGTAAGATAGCATGGGGCTGTCACAGATTTGCGAGGAGTAGCAGCTTTTTCTTTTTATTATGAATCATTCAATTCTGTTATCCGGAATGGACTTTGGGACGCTGCGGTTAGTGTTTAGATCAATAAAAGGCCGGATGTTCCGCGCTTTGCAAAGATTGTATGTGGGATTATTGTCATTTGTGGAATCAAAGCACAGGTTTTGGATGGATATGGCGTGATTCAGATCACGGAGGGCATACAGGTGCAGACAGATGAGCCGGGGACGTAAAAAAACAGTAAGGAACATTCATGCACAGTATTTTCATAATGTGTCAAGAACTTATTGAATAAGAGAAAGATAAATCTTTATAAAGACCTGAATCCGTGAAACTCAGTTGTTTTTTACAGGAATTGCTTAGAATAGATGT
>CAJTZX010000078.1 GCA_910584345.1 uncultured Eubacterium sp.
TATCGGGTATACGCCAGAAATTGGGTTAATAAGTTTTACGGATTAAGGTAATAGTACAATTTATTTTATATGCAATAAGTATTTAGCAACCATTGTTCATCATTGTTCATCCTTTTTACACTTTTGCAATCCCTGCAAACTGCGCCATATACAAACGATAATAAGCTCCCTTTTTTTCCATAAGTTCTTTCGGGCTCCCTTGCTCCAAAATCCCCCCGTTGTCAATCACAAAGATACGGTCTGCATTCTGAATCGTAGACAGCCGATGCGCAATTACAAAGCTGGTTCTTCCTGCAAGCAGCGCCTCTATCCCTTCCTGCACAAGCAGCTCAGTATGTGTATCGATGCTGGAAGTAGCTTCGTCTAAAATAAGTATTTTCGGCATAGACACCATTGTGCGTGCAAATGCAATCAGCTGTCTTTGTCCGATCGAAAGACCTGCTCCATGTTCTTTTAATTCTGTATCATAACCATGCTCCATCTGCATAATAAACTCATGAGCATGAACTGCCTTTGCCGCTGCGATCATCTCTTCTTCGGTTGCGTCCAGCTTTCCATACAAAATGTTATCCCGTATCGTACCATGAAATATAAAATTATCCTGCGTCATCACACCCATCTGCCTGCGGAAGCTTTCTATCGAAACTTTTGTCAAATCATAACCATCTACATATATGACTCCTTCTTCAATATCATAAAATCGGCTGATAAGATTCACTATCGTTGTTTTTCCGGCTCCTGTTGGTCCGACTAATGCAATCGTCTCACCCGGACGTACCTGAAAGCTCACATCCGACAGCACTTTCGTCTCTGCCGGCGTCCCTTTATCATACGTAAAGCTGACATGGGAAAACTCTACACTTCCCCGGATAGACGGAAGTTCCTGAACAAATTCCCGGTCAGTAATATCCGGCTCCGTATCCAAAATATCAAAAATCCGCTCCGCAGCTGTCAGATTTGTAATCAAGCTGTTATAAAAATTGCTCAAATTTAAAATCGGATTCCAGAACATATTAATATAGCTGCCAAAAGCAACCAGCAATCCAACGGATGCCTGCCCGATACCAAGCACACGTATACCGATCAAATAAAGCATCATCGCCCCAATCCCCCAGCAAAAATCTACAACCGGGCCAAACAGATCTGCATACCTGCATGCGTCTTGAAACGAATCCCTGTGTTCATCTGTCAGCTTTCCGAAAATTTCGTTCGTTTCATCTTGCGCGCGAAAGCTCTGCACCACCCGCATTCCTGCAATATCCTCGTGCACATAAGCATTCAGATTGGACGCTTTTTTTCGAAAAATCTGCCAGCGTTTATGTGACGCTTTCTGCACAATCCAGACACCTGCTGCCATAATTGGGATTGTGCTCAGTGATGCCAGCGCCAAACGCCAGTCCTTGACAACCATTATCATTACAACGCCTGCCACCGTAATAAATTCCGGAATGAGTGTTGTAACTGAATTGACAAATACATCTTTTAATGCATTTACATCTCCTATAATCCTCGCCAGTATTTTTCCAGTCGGTCTGCTGTCAAAAAATGAAAATGACAATGTCTGAATATGCTCATACAAATCCTGACGGATGCGCAGCAGAATCTTATTAGAAATGACAGACATCATATACATACGCAGCTTTACAAGTACGATAAAAATCATATTTAGCACGAGCGCGATGACTCCAAGTCTGACAAGCCCTTCAAAATTCTTTTTTGCAATATAATGGTCGAGCGCCTCTTCTATCAATAACGGATTTAATAAAGAAATCACAATTGCCCCTGCCATCAAAACCATTACTGCAAACACAGCCCCTTTAAATTCAAATAAATAACCAAGCAGACGACGTAAGATCTTTTTTCTGCTCGTATTGTCCATCTGCTCATCATCCCGGTAAGAATTTACTGCCATAACAGCCTCCTTTCTCTGTTCCATTCCTGCATATATATTCTATTACGAACCTGTGAATCGTTATTTTTAACAGAACTTACAAATTGTTACGCACCTTCCTGCTGCTCTGGAAATGCACCATACTGCGCCTGAAAAGTATGATAATACAATCCGCGCTTCTCCATTAATTGTTCATGTGTCCCGCGTTCCGCAATCATTCCGTTTTCCAGATACAAAATCTCGTCCGCATGGCAGACTGCGGAAATACGGTGTGCAATAATAATCTTTGTTGTATGTTCCAGACCTTGCAGCATTTTTTGTATCTCATGCTCTGTCTCCATATCCAGCGCAGAAGTCGAGTCGTCCATAACAAGTATGGGACTCTGCTTTGACAATGCTCTTGCAATGCTGATGCGCTGTTTTTGTCCTCCGGAAAGACCGACGCCCCGCTCTCCAATCACCGTTTGGTACTGCTCTTCCATCTCTTCGATGAAACCGCTGGCCTGCGCATCCTGCGCCGCTTTTTTCACATCCTTTATTGCAAGCTCCCTGCGCTTGCCCATCTTAATATTTTCTTCAATCGTATCGGAAAACAAAAATACATCCTGCAAAACTACATTAATGCTGCCGCGCAGCTGACGCAGCGTTAACGTTCGAACATCTTCCCCATCCAGCCGTATTGTCCCTGCATCTGCATCGTAAAACCGCTGCAAAAGAGCAATCAAAGACGATTTTCCGGAACCTGTCGCACCCATAATTCCAAGCGTATGGCCTGCCGGGATTTTAAAATCAATATCAGCTAAAATCTGTTTACCCTCTAACCCAAAAGAAACATGCTCAAACACTACTTCTCCTTTGATCCGGTCTAATATCCTGGCATCCGCACAATCTGTAATTTCAGCTTTCTCATCAAAAATTTTTTTTAGCTTTTTATACGAAGCCGCCGCTGCAGACAAGTCATTCGTCAGCCACCCCATCATCTCCATCGGCCACGTACAGTTACGGCTATATTCAATAAATGCAACGAGCGCCCCAAGCGTCAGCTTTTGCTGTATGACAAAGCTTCCTCCAAGAACCGCCATGAATACCGGAAGCGCTTTCCCAATAAATTGGAAATATGGATAATACCGAACCAAAATTTTAGATTGCGTAATATTCAGCTCATAATATCTTTCATTATGTGATAAAAATTTTTCAATCTCGAACTTTTCTCTTGCAAATGCTTTTACCGTACGCACGCCTGCCAGATTTTCTTCTGCAACCGTCGTAAGTACTGCATTTTCCTCACTGATCTCCTCATATACCCCGTCCAGCTTACGCTCCATGATAACCGCCGTCAATCCACAGATCACCATAGCTGTCAACGGAACGAGCGCGAGTTTCCAGCTTAACATAAACATGCAATACAAAACAAGCGACACATGAATCGTTACTTCAATCGTCAGCATTCCAACAAATCCAAGTGCGTTCCATATCTTATCCACATCGTCTTTTACTCTTGCCATCAGCTCTCCGGTATTTGCATTATCAAAATACCGGGCAGACAATGTCTGGATATGTCCAAACAAATCCTTACGCAGCTGCGAAGCAATCTTCGAACAGAGTATATCAAACAAATATTCTTTTAAATATCCGCATACACTTCGCCCAATACCGACCAGCACAATTCCTGCCAGCAAGCTTATAAAAATCTCCTGCCTGCCGGCTAAAATCACATCATCTACAATACTTTGCGTAATTTTCGGATACAGCATATCCAAAACAATGGCACAAACCATACAACTTATGGCAAACAAATACACATACCAGTTTTTTTGAATGTAAGTGCGTATTCTTCTCATCATCCATCCTCCTTTACCTGCTGCAGAAAGCAAGCCCGTTTTCGCATAAAAAAACCATGCAGTACTGCCTTCAAAGCAGATACTACATGGCCGTTTCCGCAAACCAATGTATAAAGATGCCACATTTTAGATATAAAAATAACATGACCGTACAGCCATGCTCTTTTTATTTATTACAAAAATATAAGCAAATAGAATAAGCACTTTGTAAGGCAGACGTATCAGCAGCATAACCGCCGATCAAGGGAGATACCTCACAAACTTTGCCCTAAAAATCATAAGAACAACATCGAACCGGATCATCCCTCCGCAACTATTTAGTTTGCATCGTTCTCCATTACTATAAAGTGTAACATTTGCTTACTCTCCTGTCTTTTTCTGTTTCAGATGCAGTAATCATATACCATATGGATAAATCTGTCAATAGATAATCGGATATTTTTAAAACCGTTCCAATCATTAATGTTATTTCCCTCAAAAAATTAGTTGACAATTGCAAAAATATATGTATAATGTAGTATAAGCAAGATAAAACTACATAAAGGAGATTAAAAATCATGAAAAAAAAATTAGTAATGCTTTTTTTAGTTATCAATGTTATTGCTTCATGTACTACAGTGAAGGCATCAAGTAAAATGAGAAATTTATTCACAGACACCATTACGTCTGAAAATAATCCTACTGAAATCTCATACTTATATGATAATCCTGAAAGCAGTATTTCCCCAGAAGAATTATCTGAATATTTAGGATTGGAAGCAGGAAAAACATATTTAACAGAAGATATTCTTAATTATATTTGCCAATCAGATTTCGAAAACATTTATGAAGAATTACAGATATTCATAAATACTACTGACAACTTAAATGTGGATCTCATTAATCAAAAAGCTGCTGAACTGCTCACATACGCTTCAGAAGCTAACAAAAAAACGAAACGTCTCCCAGAGTTATACGATCATTTGAATAGTGAAGAAAAAAAATTAGTGGCTCTTTATCCGGGTCATGCTGTAGTAGTATATTCTTGTTCCAAAAAAGCATTATCCGAAAGTCAGCGCATTTATAATAACAATGTAAATGCTTTGACAAATGGAAATGGAGATGCATTTAGACATGCATTTTGGAATGTTCTTATGACAGTAAACTTTTCTTTTCAGCAGACTTATGTTGATGTAAATGTGGGAGCAAATATTGCGAAACTATTTGCAGATGCACATGAGTCTGAATCAAATGGCCTTCCAAAAGAAATGGATCTTTATAATAATATGGTCGGAAGGAATATTGCAAGAAATCAATTTGATGGGACATGGTTTCCGTCCGAATCATCTCTTTCAAATATTGTATTATCTGAAGTAAAAAATGGTAAAATGAAAAGAATTTCTAATGGTCGTTTATGTGCAACTGATTCTAAAATGAACTGGTAAATTTATTTTAGAGCGTGTCTGCAAAAAGCTTTTCGTAAAATGAATAACTCCACAAAGTGTAGAGTACAGATCAAGGAAACGATTTTTAAGACACGCTCGAGTTTCTCTCTTCATTAAAGGATGAAAGTTAAAATTTGATATATCTTACACTTTAGAAAGGGGTTAAGTAACCGCTCAGCTTGTCCAAGATGTTACAAAAAACGTTATGACGAAAAAAAAATTACTTTCCATTGTTTCCATTGTGTGTATGTTTACACTGATGTTTTTGATTTGTTTTTTTTCACGAAATACAAATGGGTTATATATCAATATTCAAAACCAGATTCATACACCTGTGAAAAAAGTTCATATTTTTTTATACAATGGCAGTACAAATATTGTACTGTTTCAAAGAAATACGCTAAACAGTGCAGAATCTGTCAATGAAATCGTAAATCTGGAAAAATATAAAGGATCCGAATATGCTTTAACAGCCAATTTTATCATTGATAATAAAAAATATGAAACGTGCCTGTGTCCATATCTGGTATCCGTGGGTGGAAAGCATACGATCCATATCACGATACATGACAGAAACGACGCTATAATAGCCGATCTGTCTTATGCAGACAGCATTTTGAACCAGAAAATCACTAACCAGATCAAAATAAAATGACAACATCTTATTATCGCAGGATTGAGACTTCTCTATTCAAAAAGCTCGAATATTGACTGCTCATTTATACAAACTCATATTTCTTAAGTATCCCGACCCCTATCGGATACGGCCCTGTATGGACTCCTACCGTTGCGCCAATTTGATGAATCTCTACCTGAGATTCCATCTTTGCCGGATTCTGGCTGTCTGTGCCTTCTGCCAGGGATCGGCAGACCTGTTCCCGAAATGAAACTGCCTCTTCATAATCATATCCATATCCGACATTGATAACATACCGGCTGGCATCCTCTCCGCTCTCTTTAAAATATGCAACGATCATCTCCAATACTTTATCTCTTGATTTTTTCCGGCTTCTGGCAAGCCCGGATGGAAAAATCTCCCCATCCTTCATCGTTATCAGCGGACGAATATTCAATGTATTCGCCGCAAGCCCCATCAGCTTCCCGACTCTGCCTCCATGTACCAGATAAGACATTCCTCCTACCGTAAATAAGATTCTTCCTGTTTCCCGCAGCTTTAGCAGTTTTTCAATCGTATCGTGATAAGAAATGCCATCTCTTTGCATACGGACTGCCTCTTTTACAAACATACCTTCCAGTACCGTATTTAATGTCGAATCCATAACTGTAATTTTCGCCTGCGGATATGTTTCCTGAATCATTTCTGCTGCTGTCATTGCCGACGGATAAGAACCTGAAAATTTGGCTGTAATACAAATACAAAGAATTGGAATACCTGTCTTTGCATAGCTTTCAAATACATCTATATAATCCTGCACCGAAGGCATGGATGTCTTTGGAAATACTTTCGGATTGTCTACCATTTTTTGATAGAACTCACGGACTTCTACTTCTTCTATTTCTTTCTCATACGTATTTCCATCAAAAGATACATAAAACGGGACAACATCCACACCATTCTCCCGTGCGCCAGCCTCTCCCAAATCTGCTGCTCCATCTGCAATAATTTTAAATTCCTGTGCTGCCATCATCCTCACTCCTAACACTATGCAACTACTAAATATCGTTTCTGATACTACATATCAGTATAACGCTTATTTACATAATTGTATATAAAAACTTCATAAATTTTAAGTTGACATTTTCCATTTTTTGTTTTAATATGTAGCTTGCTACATATTAAAGGGAGATCATCCGATGCAGAAACTTAAGTGCTATTTCAAAAAAATACACAATCAGCTTGCCGCGAATTTTAACCAGGCGCTACGTAAAGACGGGCTGACTATCACCCAGTTTGACTTTCTTGCCTATTTAGCTGAGAATCCGCAACATCCTACGCTTACAGACATTGCTGCCCATTTTGGCGTCAAACATACGAGTGCAATCCATGTTCTGAAAATTTTAGAAGAAAAAGGATTTATCAGGAAAAGCAGATCGCCGGACGCCCGTTCGAAAACGATTGTACTAACCGAATCAGGCACACAGATCGTACAGAAAGTCAAAAAAAAAGACCCTTTGGTAAGCCAGCTCCTATTTAACGGTCTTTCCGAAAATGATCTGCAGTATTTGGAAAAAATGCTGCAAACTATTTATGCTAATCTGGAATCAGACGCATTCCGAAATTTATAATACTTTCTAACCCTGTTTTAACATTGGTTCATACAAAAAATACAGAAAAGGAGAATCTATTTATGAAAGATAAGACAACAGAAATTTTTCGCGACGCACCAGTTTCCAAAGCAGTTATCAGCAATGTCATTCCATCGATCATCAGTATGATTATGGTACTGATTTATAACTTAGCTGACACCTTCTTTATCGGTCAGACTAAAAATGCATATATGGTAGCCGCTGTTTCTGTCGCCACTCCGGCATTCCTGCTGTTTATGGCAGTCGGTATGCTCTTTGGTATCGGAGGAACTTCTCTGATATCCAGAACACTCGGAGAAGGTAATGCAGAAAAAGCCAAAAATGCTTCTTCCTTCTGCTTTTGGACCGGGCTTTTCATTGGTATTCTTGCTATGATTGTCATCTTCCTGTTTGCCACTCCGGTCAGTATGGCTATTGGAGCAAGCGCAGATACGGTAGACTATGCTTCTCAATACCTGCGTATTGTTTCTACCGCTATTCCATTTTTAATTATCAGTAACAGCTTCAGCAACATTATTCGTGCGGAAGGAAATGCACAGGTAGCTATGATGGGTATGATTATCGGCAACCTCATCAACATTGTTCTGGATCCGATTATGATACTTGGTTTTGGATTGGAGGTAGCTGGCGCAGCTGTTGCAACAGTACTTGGCAATGTATTTGCAGCCCTGTTTTATATTTATCACCTGCTTTCGAAAAAAGCAATGCTCTCCATCCATCCAAAACACTACGTTGCAGGCGGCGGTATTGCAGCCGGCGTACTTGCGATTGGCATTCCGGCATCGTTAAACAGCATCCTGATGAGCCTTTCTAATATTATCGTAAACAATATTATGTCCAACTATGGAGATATGGCCGTTGCAGGACTCGGGGTTGCTATGAAAGTAAATATGATCGTTGTAATGCTGCTCATAGGACTGGGCACAGGTATACAGCCAATCCTGGGCTATTGCTTCGGCGCGGCAAACCGGACGCGGTATCTGGCAGTACTGAAATTTTCTCTCATCCTGGCATTTGGAATGAGCGCTGTTATGACCGTCATATGCTATTGTGGCGCAGATCCATTAGTCCACGCATTTTTAGAGGATGCAGACGCATTTACTTATGGTATGTCATTTGCGCGTATTTATATTTATTCCGGCCCTGTCATTGGCCTGATGTTTGTATTTATCAATGCCATTCAGTCAACCGGCGCTGCACTGCCGGCTCTGATCCTTTCCATCAGCCGCCAGGGTCTCATTTACTTGCCAGTATTGTTTTTATTTCAGAAAATATTTGATTCCGCCTCTATGCTGGCAGCTGCACAGCCTATTACAGACTATTTAACAACCGCTCTCTCAGTCGTGCTGTTTGTGTTTACTTACAGAAAATATTTTCCTAAAAAAGCAAGCGCAGGCACGCCTGTCCCTGAGCGGGCCTGACTTTCAAATATTACAAATAGAGCTTGTAACAATTCCGGTCATCGAATCTGTTACAAGCTTTATAAAATGAGCTAATATCCCTTTTCAGTTTTTTTGCGTACACCTTTCTGCCAATCGCAGCACTGTCACAATCGGCATAATCAGTATCCCACAAAAGAAGTTGCTGATGCCATGCAAAAAGTCCCACGGCAGTCCCGCAACAATCCAGGCAATCATCCCTTCAAAGCTTAAGCCAAAAAGAACAGCCTGCACAGGCGCATACAACGTCCCAAATGAAAAACCATGTATGGCACATACCGCCATATATACAAAGGGCTGAATCCATTTGGGTATTTTCTTTGGAAGCAGCATCACGGCGCCCCACAAGACTGTCCATATATATAAATAAGGAACCCACCATGCTGAAAAGCCGGAAAAAAGGCCATTCAGCAACACATAAATGTAGATAGGATAAAGTGCCTTTTTTCGATAAACGACTGTAAACGAAATTGTAAATACCCCAAGCAGATGGATATTGGGGGCAAATTCCATAACAATCTTAGACGCATACATAACTGCTCCAAGCATTGCAAATACCGTAATTTCCTTCGTTGTCAGTTTCATGCTTTTTCCAGTTTCAAAGAATAGCTGTCCCCTTCTTTAATCTCTGTACTGTCAACTCCTGTCTGCGCATATTCCTCATTAATATATAATGCCCAATAGGTACCGTCCGTATCATAATTCGCTGTAATTCCATTCACTTTTGTTACATAAAGGCCGTATTCACTTTCATCTCCGTCAATCACTCCCAGCTCAGACAATGCTTCTCCCACTGTCTTTTGCTCCGTATGGATTTCCAGTTTTGTTGTATTGCCGTCCGCATCTACGACTGACAAAGTAAATTGTTTGCTGCCTTCTCCGATTACACTTCCATCCGGCCATACATCAGGTAAATCTTTCGTATCAGATGTATCTCCCCCGGCGCTGCCTTCAGTCTGTGCCGCCTTGGAATCCTGTTTGTCTGCTTTGCCATTACAGCCAATTGTAACGAGTGCCATAGCCACAGTC
This sequence comes from uncultured Eubacterium sp., assembly GCA_910584345.1. Taxonomy (GTDB): domain Bacteria; phylum Bacillota; class Clostridia; order Lachnospirales; family Lachnospiraceae; genus Eubacterium_J. The sequence continues at coordinate 9,893 of CAJTZX010000078.1, forward strand.
AGCACGATACAAAGGATGCATGACAATAATTTTTTCCGATAATTTTTCTGCATATCTGTAATCTCCTTTGTTTTTTATTTCCTCTGCTCTGACCGGCTTCCGCAGTCCGAGTGTACGGCTAACTATTTACAGGTTATTTCGTAACAACTCCTTATCAGAGGATCGTCCTGTCCGGATATTTCGGCTTGGCATTCTGCTCATCGGCCTTCTCAGAGGTGATCCAATGGCCTCTCCCAAATTGTGGCGTTTGGTTAGATTTGCAGATTTTATTTATGCTTTACGGCGACGGGCTCGCACAGGATTCACACCTGTTTCCCCAGACAGTCCAATCATTATAATAATCTTTCGTAGTTGTTTCGTCAATACAAAAATAAAAAATTGCAAATAAAAATCCTCAATAACGATGTTATTGAGGATCTCCTTTAAACTATTAAAAGCTGGCCCACAAGGATTCGAACCTTGAAATGACGGAGTCAGAGTCCGTTGCCTTACCATTTGGCGATGGGCCATTGTCATGTCGAACAGTGTTACTCGCTCTCGACATGATGTATTATATAACGCTTTGAAAAAAAATGCAAGTACTTTTTTAAAATTTTTTTATTTTTTTATAAAGAATTGCGTTGATGAATAACTCCTTTTCAGAACCGATTAACGCAATTCAACTACTCTGTCACATATTTCCAAAATAGCTTTTCGATGAGTTATAATCATACAGGTCTTCCCTCTTAAATATTTGTCTATTAAATGAATCATTCTATTTTCACTATCTCCATCAAGGGCTGAACTTGGCTCATCCATAATATATATTTGCCTGTTCTGTGAGATAAGACGAATAAATGCTATTTTCTGTATTTCCCCACCTGATAAAGACATCTTATTTTCACCTATTTTACTTTTTAACCCCTTGGTAAAATTTCCAATGGAAAAATTCAAATACCTCAACAGGACGCAAATTTTTTCCTCATCACTTTCGTCTTTGCACTCAAAAATTTCTCTTAATTCCCACCCTGGCAAATAGTTATCCTGCGACATAATACCAATATGTTTATTCAAATATTCTACACTATATAAAGAAATATCCGTTCCATCTAAAAGTATTTCACCACTTTCAGGCGTACATAATCTTGTCAGCATACGTATGATAGATGTTTTGCCCGAACCATTTTTCCCTATGATTCCAACAATTTCTCCCTGGGCTATTTCTAAATCAAACCCTTTAAAAATATAACAAGAACTATCTTCATATTTAAAATAAATATTACGCATATCAATGTGTCCTTGTAGTGGTATTGTAGGATAATATCTGCCAGATTTTATTTCTTTTTCATTTTCAAGCACATCAAGCAACTTATACACGATCGGCATAATACTTTTTAATGATACATATAAACTTCCAAGACTAACTATTGCCTTAATCCGTAAAACTTATTAACCCAATTTCTGACGTATACCCGATAAATACTG
>CAJTZX010000079.1 GCA_910584345.1 uncultured Eubacterium sp.
TCTTGCATTCTGGAACAGGAACAAGCAGACCGGACAGCTCCCATCATCCGGCGTCCGAGGAGCCAAAAAACTAGACAGTTCCCATTCCCTACGTCCGGGAATCCAACATGCAACATTCTATCTAAAAATGGTTCCATTCCCCTTCATTTTTGAAATAAAACTTCGTAATTATTGACATTGCTATTCTCAGGTGCTAAACTTGTTATATGTTATTACCAAAAAGAAATTTGTTTTTTAAGTCTGCAATATCTATTTTGCATAAATGAGAAACAATTTGAACATGTACGAGGAGGATAAAGCATGAAAATAGATCAGGAAAGTCATGAAAATCTGCAGTCAGTAAATCAGAGCCGCTGGAACGAGGCGGAGCTGTTAAGGGACAGCAGAATATTGGAACATACACATTCCTTTATCGTAGAATATAATTTTAAGACAAAGCAATGTTATATAGATCCTGCACAGCGCCGGCATGTATATGGGGACTGGCAAAATGAGAAAAATAATTATGACAGGAATTATAAGAGGGTCGTTTTAAAGGATGATATTGCGCCGCTGCAGGCATTTTTTGACTTTTCTGATTTAAAGGCAGGGGATAGTCGGAGTATAGATGCAAGATTTTATGTAAAAGCACATGCATATGAATGGTATCGGGTCAGTCTGGTCTGTTATGCAGATGCAAACGGAGAAAAAGAACGGGTATTGATTACGTTTACAAATGCGGAGCAGGAGTTGGAGACCGTCCAGAAGCTAAAATTTTTGCTTGCGAAAGATCCGCTGACACATATGCCGAATTTGGACAGCTTTGTACAGATGACGGAAAAAATGCTTCAGTCACATCCGGAACAAAGCTATGCCTTTATTCGGATGGATATTGATAAGTTTCGGATCATTAATCAAATGTATGGGACGAAAGAAGGAGATAATATTCTGCGTTATATCGGTGTAAAGATTCAGGAATGGGCCGGGCCGATATTGGAAACAAGCACATATTGCAGAATATCCTCTGATATGTTTTGCGTTTGTATGCCTGCAGAAGCCGACAGCATACAGGAAATCATTGATTTTATACAGACGTCTCTTCATGCATATCCGATTAAGTTTGATATGATTATGTCTTTTGGGGTCTATATTACGTGTGAAGAGGATCGGGATGCGCAAACGTCTGTTTCTACATTAATGGATCGGGCAGCATCAGCACAGCGAACGGTAAAAAACAGTTATATGAATCATATTGCTTATTATGACAGTGTGATACGTAAAAAAGAAATTGCAGAGCAGATTATTATATCAGAAATGAAAAAAGCGTTAGAGACGAATCAGTTTCAGGTGTATTTGCAGCCAAAATGTGAGATGGATACGGGAAAAATTATCGGTTCGGAAGCGCTTGTCCGCTGGATCCATCCGTCTCAGGGAATTATATCTCCCGGAGAATTTATTCCGGTGTTTGAAAAAAATGGTTTTATTTCGGAACTTGATTATTTTGTGCTTCGTACAACTTGCCAGATGATACGCAGATGGCTGGATGAAGGAAAAAAGGTATATCCGATTTCGGTCAACGTATCCAGAACAGATTTGTATAATCCGAATTTACTGGAACAGATTAAAGAATGTGTGGCAGAATTTGAAGTGCCGCATGAACTGATCGCTTTTGAATTGACAGAGAGTGCATTTGTATCAGATAATATGCAGTTGTATAACCTGGCCAAACTACTGCAGGAAAATCATTTTAACGTTATGATGGATGATTTTGGAAGCGGTTATTCTTCTTTGAATTCTTTACGGGAAATTCCGGTAGATGTATTAAAGATAGATTTAAAATTTCTTCCGCCGTCTTCGGATGACAGGCGTGGAAATGTTATATTACATTCTGTTGTAGAAATGGCAAACCGGCTCGGATTGGAAGTTATTGTAGAAGGTGTGGAAACGATTGAGCAGGCAGAGTTTTTATTGTCCATCGGCTGCAGGAATGCACAAGGGTTTTATTTTTACCGTCCGATGCCCGTTTCAGAATATGAGAGGTGTTTGGAAGAAGAGCCAAAGGAAATCAGTGTGCGCAGACAGGAAGAGCAGAGCAAATAAAATGAGAAGAAGTGGGAGGATTCACATATGGAAAAGCTGATTCTGATCGTTGATGATGCAAAGTTCGCCAGAGTCATTACAAAAAAAGCATTACAAAATGGCGGATATGACAATATTATAGAAGCGACGACTGCTGCCAGTGCATTGGAAGCTTTTCAGGAGAATAAGCCGGATTTGACACTGTTAGATATTACGCTTCCGGATAATACAGATTTGACATTATTAAAAAAGCTGCTGGCAATCGATCCGCAGGCGTCGATTGTAATCAATTCAGCAATAGGTCAGGAGTTGATTATTATGGATGCTTTAAAAGTCGGAGCAAAAGATTTTATTGTGAAACCGTTTGATGAAAAGGAATTCATCAGGATTGTGAACAAAGCGCTTGGTGTTTAAGGAACTGGAAAAGTCACAGACAGTAGGAAGGCGGAGGGAAGATCATGGAGTTGTTTGGCCGGGATGGAAAACTGGATGAGGATGTGCAGGATGTTCTTTATGAGCTTGGCAATGTGGGAGTGGGCATGGCAAGTGTTACGATTGGCAGGCTGCTTGGCGTTCGAATAGAGCTGGCTTCACCAAATGTAATTCCTGTAACCGAAGTGTCAGATCAGACGTTGCTTACACATATTGGGGAAGATGATGCAGGAATTTGGATGCATTTCGCAGAGCCGATGCGTGGTTTGGTACTGTTCATTTTAAACCGTTCCTTTGTCTATGATGTGGTAGACAAAATGACAGGCAAACCGTATGAAGGGGAGCAGTTGTATCAAAATGAAATTGCTTTTTCGGCAGTAACAGAATTTGCAAATATGTTGTCTGCTGCCTATATGAAAGCAGTTGGAAAATATACAAATCTGCGAATCTTTTTGTCACCGTATATGTTTGTATTTGGTAATGTGCAGATTATGCTTGGGGATACGCTGCATCCGCAAGGGTTTTGCGCAGATCAGGCAATTTGGGTAGAGACAAGGTTTCAGTTATTGGAGGAGGATCCTCAGACAGAGGATGCAGGGCGTGTGATTATGCTTCCGGATGATGATACGGTAGAAATGCTTATAAATGCATTAGAGCTATAGCAGTAGCAAAAAAGCTTCTGTTGTGTACGGCAGAAAAAGGAAAGAGGCGTACAGGACAGGAGTTTTTTTATGGTTGTCTGCCATTACCTGCAACGGAACAGATAAAAATTACGTTATTTTTATTAGGAACGTTATCAATATAAAGGGAGATACATATGGAGGATGAAAAAATAATTGAACTATACTGGCAGAGAGATGAGGAGGCACTTCGGCAGACGAATCAAAAGTATGGCTCTTTTTGTTATTACATCGCGCATAATATATTGAAAAATGAGGAAGATTCCAAAGAATGCGTCAATGATACATGGTTTAAGACCTGGACCGTTATCCCGCCAAAACGGCCGGAGTTTTTTCAGGCATTTTTAGGGAAAATCACAAGAAATCTATCGTTAGACCGTTATCGGAAAAGCAGAGCATCCAAGCGGGGCGGAGGAAGTATAGATGTGATATATGAAGAGCTTGAGGAATGCATCTCAGACTTTGGGACAGAGGATACACGTACGGATACAATTGTGATTACAGATGCAATTAGCCGGTTTCTCACAGAACTTTCTAAGGATGCCAGAATTATTTTTGTGCGCCGGTACTGGTATGCAGATAGCGTACGCCAGATTGCACAGCATTACAGTATGAGTGAGAGCAAGGTAAAATCATCTTTGATGAGAAGCAGAGGTAAATTGAAGGCTTTTTTAGAAAAGGAAGGGATTGTTGTATGACAGAAAATGCTGGAGAACGGCTGTTTCAAATCATGGGACAGATTTCAGAAGAAATGATCCTGGAGGCTGCAGAGGAACAGCCGGATGATGAACGTCAAAAATTATACGTGCAAACTGCACAATCACAGAATCAGAGAAAGAAACAGGATGCCGATCACGAAGAAAATGAAAATATAAATATAGTTGCAGATGATGATGCAAATGCAGATAAGTATCGCGGAAATGGAAGTGCTGATGATCGTGCAGATTCTAAAAATAGCAATCAAGCGCTTTGGTATCAGAAAATAAAAGTGGAAAAACTGAATGGATATTTAAAGTATCTGCCAGTTGTTGCGTGTTTATGTATCGTTTTTGGCAGTGCGGGGTATATCATGAGTAATTATGTGCAGACAAATTCATCGAAAGACATGGATATGAGCGGCAGTTTTGACGGAGGATCTGGACTGGAAGAGCTGAATCGGAATGAGGAACTATATGACAGCAAGATGGATATAGCAATGGATGATGCGGCAGCAGAAGATGAGAGTGATGGTTTGGCAGAAGGTGCGAACCAGTCTGACAGTGAGGAAGGAAGTGAGAAAGAAAGCGCGGCAGAAAATAAGCTGCAGGATGCAGGAGACAGCGGCGGATCTGCGTGGCAAAAAGCATTGCTCCCTATCCGTTATGACGCGTATGAGGGGCCGGTTTTTCCTCTGACAGCAACAGGCGATACACAGAAACTAAAAGTAAGCCGCAGTCTCAAAGGGATTATTCAAACAGTAAGTACAGAGAATGGCATACAGCCGCTTTTGCAGGTGACAGATGTCTATACGATCAAAAATACATCGAAGCATGATAAGACACTGCAGGTTATATATCCGTTTGCGGCAACGATGAATCGTGCCTATGAGATGGATCAAGACATTTTACAGATCAAAAGTCAGAAGGAGAAACATCAGGAGAAACATCAGATAGAGAATCAGATAGAACATCAGGAGGAATATCAGGAGGAATATCAGATAGAAACAGAATACAGTATGGGTGAAAGTATTCATGCATACAGAAATGCAGATTTGCAAAAGACATCGTCTGTAAAAGATTACGAGCAGATTTTTAATGAGCAGACGGATTACCAGGAACAGGCGTTAACAAAAGAAGCAGATTGGAATAAAAAAGTTCTTGTTTATACATTTTCGGATATCCATATGCAGGAAGGGGCCATTGATACAAATCAGCCTGGTGTGATTGGCGTTACAGTAAAAGGTGCAGATGCAGATATACTTACTTATGGTTTCGATCATTCTTTTGCAAAAGAAGATGGAAGCTCAAATTATTGCTTTTTTATTCCAGGAGAGCAAAAAAAACTGGTACTGATCGTAACAGGAGAACAAGATGGCGACCCACAGCCGGCCTGTTATACAAATCTGGACTGTGAGGAAAAATTGGATGGCATACAATATGAAATGACGAAACAGGAGATGACTTATGCCAATGCTTTGCGTTTATGCAGCAACGATGCGGCAAGAAAGCTGAGACAGGACTATGAACAACATATGTTTGCGGCACAGCTGCCGGAATATATGAATGAAGATGCAGCTTTTCGCGTACTGACAATGATAAGTGAAGAAGAACGGTTTTATGACAGCCTGATACAGCGTTATCAAAGTACGGAGTTAACTGAAATTTTTGAACGGCTTTTTGGTGAAACGAGGGTCGTATATGCGAGAGCAACCGTTACGATTCCCGCAAAACAATCCATTCAGGTGACAACACGGATACAGAAGCGTCAAAATGAAGGAAATTATATGCTGGCAGAAGAAACGGAGCGTGAAGGAGATATTTTATACGATTTTCTTTCCAGCGATCAAAGCCATCTAAAGATTTATACGACTTCTGTTTCTATTAAGCTCCTGGATGCATGGCAGCTTACGGACCAGAGCATGAATTTAAAGCAGAAGCGTGAACAAATATGGAAAGCAGATGCGTTAAAACAAACCGGTTTTATAGCGGTAGCAAATGGAAAAATGGAAGATCCTATGGATGAATGAGAATGCCAGGCGCAGAGTCGTTCGGGAATCCATGAAGTAAGTGACATTGGGTGTGAACAGCAACATGCTATGTTTTGATTTGAAAACATTAAAAATTAAGGATTGATTTCTCTTTTAGATAGTGTTTTAATAGAAATGGAAGAAAATGTATTCGTATCGAAGATGATAAAAGGAATCAGGAGGAGAGCTTTATGTTTGGTTTTGGGCAGATGATAAACATCTTAAAAAAGAGTCCGAAAAAAATAGTTTTTACAGAAGGAAATGATCCGCGTATTTTGGAGGCTGCGTCCAGATTGCTGGCAAGCTACTTCCTACATCCGATTTTAGTTGGGGATGAAGATGAAATTATTGCATCGGCAGAAGACAGCGGGTTTAATATTCGAGGTGCGGAAATTATTGATCCGAAAAAATATAAGGATATGGACGCTATGGTGGACTTGTTCTGCGAACTGCGTAAATCGAAAGGTGTGACGCCAGAGCAGGCCAGAAAGACATTAGCGCAGACAAATTATTTTGGTGCGATGCTTGTAAAAATGGGCCTTGCAGATGCATTGCTTGGTGGAGCTACCTACTCGACGGCAGATACTGTGCGTCCGGCACTGCAGCTGATAAAGACGAAGCCTGGAAATAGTATTGTATCTTCCTGCTTTATCCTTGTCCGTCCTTCAGCAACCGGTGATAATGAAGTATTGGCAATGGGCGATTGTGCAATTAATATTAAACCGACGGAAGATCAGCTTGTTGAAATCGCAGGCGAGACAGCAAAATGCGCAAAGATTTTTGGCATTGATCCACAGATAGCATTTTTAAGCTATTCTACCTTTGGCTCTGGGGAAGGGGAAGACGTAGACAAGATGCGCAATGCAGCGCAGAAGGCAAAGGCAAAATATCCGGATCTGCCGATCGAAGGAGAACTGCAGTTTGATGCAGCGGTATCCGTACGTGTAGCGCGTACAAAGTGTCCGGAATCAGAAGTGGCAGGACATGCTAATACCTTTATTTTCCCGGACATCAGTGCGGGTAATATCGGATATAAAATTGCGCAGCGTTTAGGGCATTTTGAAGCTTACGGCCCGATTCTGCTTGGACTGAATGCACCGATTAATGATCTTTCCAGAGGATGTAATGCGTCGGAGGTATATTCGATGGCGATTATTACGGCTGCGCTTGCGGATTAAGAGAAATGATGTAAAAACTAAAATTAGAAACGCCCTTAGCTGTGGGTGGAAACTTATGGCTACGGGCGTTTTTGTTGTGCTTCTGGCAAAATATGAATTTAAGGGCAACCCGACGCTTTGGCGCAAGTTATTTTTGAACAGTTCCTTAATAGCGGTGCAGCGTCGGATTTGCAATGATGAGAAATTAACGGTATTCTTTCGCTAACGCTTCAAACGCAGGCAGCGATTTCTCAATCCGTTCTGTTGGCACACAATAAGAGATCCGTACATGTCCGGGACACCCGAATCCGCATCCGGGTACGATCAGCAGATTATGTGCTTTGGCACGTTCTGCAAAAGCAGTGTCGTCTTGTTCGAGAGAACGCGGGAACATATAGAAGGTGCCGCCCGGTTCAACAACGTGATAGCCCATTTTGCGCAGGCTGTTTAATAAAAGGTTCTTATTTGTTTCATACACAGAAATATCAGAAGTCTCATCTGCACATGCTGCACATACCCGCTGGAACAGGCTTGGAGCGTTAACATAGCCAAGCGAGCGGCCAGCCCCGGCGATGGCAGCATACACTTGTGCAAAATCATCCACGGAAGAAGGAACAAGTACATAGCCCATTCGTTCTCCGGGTAAAGATAATGATTTCGACCAGGAATAGCTTACAAGCGTATTGCGGTAATAATCTGGCAAAAACGGTACATTTATGCCGGAAAATACAATTTCCCGATAAGGTTCATCGGATATTAAAAAGATCGTATGTCCGTATTGGTTTGATTTTGACTCTAACACGGAAGACAGTTTTTTGACCGTTTCAGCAGAATAGACCGCTCCTGAAGGGTTATTCGGTGAATTGACGATGACCGCTTTTGTATTCGGCGTGATTGCCTGTTCTAAGGCGTCAAAGTCAATCTGAAACGCTTCGATGTCAGCAGGAACAATGACAGGCTTTGCTCCCGCGCCTTCTACAAATACCGTATATTCCGGGAAATAAGGGGCAAAAATGATAACTTCATCCCCTCTGTTGCATAGTCCGTGGAAACAGCAGCATAAAGCAGCGGCAGCTCCGGTGGACATGTAGAAATTATCAGCGGTATAAGCAGTATGAAAGCGGCGGTTGATAGAATCTGCCAGCATGGTACGTACGCCTGCGTCGCCTTGTGCGCTTGTATATCCGTGGAGGAGAACCGGATCCATTTCTGAGATGATTTTCACAGCAGTTTTGTTGACGTTTGCTGGAGCAGGGACACTAGGATTTCCGATGGAGAAATCAAATACATTTTCTGCGCCGATTTCGGCAGCTTTCATTTTGCCAAATTCAAACAGCTCACGAATGACGGAGCGTTGTGTGCCGAGTGTGACCATTTTTTCATTTAAATTTAACATACGAGGTTGCTCCTTTGTATTTTTTATTATTTATGTTAGAGCAAATGGGGAGTTGTGTCAAATATTTTTTATGTACTTTTCCGTTGAATTGGTTGAAATCTTTACATATTCGTATACAATAAATGAGAGTGTGTTAGGAACTGTTCAGAAATAACTTTTCATATTGCTTGTTTTAAAAGTTATTTCTGAACAGTTCCTTAGAAAAATATAAGAAATGGAGCAGATAGCATGATAGATGAACATACAGATTTGATTAGAATCGCGAAAAGAGAACATAACAAAAAAAGAAATTATTTAGTTGTGAATCGCTTGCAGGGCAAACATATACCGGTACAGCCGGATCAGGCGCTTGGGATGTTTGCACAGCTGGCAGAACGTTTGGAAAAAAGATTTGATGGAGAAAAAACACTTGTAATCGGATTTGCGGAAACGGCTACAGCCATTGGCGCGACTGTGGCAATAAAATTAGGCGCTTATTACATACAGACGACGCGAGAAGAGGTTGAAGGAGCGCAGTATCTATATTTTTCCGAAGAGCATAGCCATGCTACACAACAGCGTTTGGTCAGACAGGATTTGGACGGTATCATGCCAAAGATTGGAGATGTAGTGTTTGTAGAGGATGAGGTGACGACGGGAAATACGATTCGTAATCTTGTACAGACGCTCGAACAGGTTTATCCCAGACATGCAAAATACACAGTCGCTTCTATATTAAATGGTATGGACAGCGAAGCGCAAAAGATTTATCAAAGTATCGGTATCGATCTGTGCTATTTGGTGAAAACGGAGCATAGCGATTATGAGAAAGCTTTGCAGAAACATTTATCCAAAGGACGTTACTGGAACATGATGCTGACATCGAATCCGTCAAAGAAGGAAGATTTGGAATGCGGCAGATTTGATACGAAAAAAGGTACAAATGTAGACGGCAGACAGACCGTTATAATGGTAAAAGAATGGATGGTGGAAGGCTGTGTAAACGCCAGGAGGCTGATATTTTCTGACACCTATCAAAAGGCATGTGAAGATTTGTGGTATAAGATAGACAAGAGGCTGCATGAGGAGCTGAAAGGAAGGATTCTTGTACTTGGTACGGAGGAATTTATGTATCCAGCTTTGTATGCTGCGGATCAGATCGCAAAAAGTGGTGCGAACGTCTGGTTTCATGCGACCACGAGAAGTCCGATCGAAGTGTATCAGGAAGAGGATTATCCACTGCATGAACGGTATGAGCTGCCAAGCCTTTATGAAAAGGACAGGCGGACATTTCTTTATGATATCGGTAAGTTTGACCTGGTGCTGGTTATTACGGATGCTTCCTGTCTGCAGCGCATTGGCGTCGAGGCGCTTGTGCGGGCTGCAGCAATTAATAATGACAAAATATATGTGGTGAGGTGGTGTTAGATTGCGAAGTTCTTATTCAGAAGAAGATGTAATACTATTGCTTAAAGACATTACAGGTATGGTACAGCCTCAGACAACAAATGAAAGAGAAAGACTCATACAGTCCGGCAGGCATTATTGTGAAATGTTGCCGGTGGAATATGTTCCAACTGAAAAATATATGCAGGTATATCAGGAGTCGCTGCAGATGTATGCAGCGCAGACAGCAGCTGCAACAGCTAGACTCGCGGAGAAGATTGTGCAGGAAAAGGGACAGGACACGGTGCTGGTTTCTCTGGCGCGGGCAGGCATCCCGATTGGTATTTTGTTAAAACGCTATTTGAAACAAAACTTGCATCTAAAGCTGCCACATTATGCCATTTCAATCATACGGGGAAGGGGAATCGATAAAAATGCGATGCAGTATTTGTTAAAACGCTATCAACCACAGCAGTTGTTGTTTGTAGACGGATGGATTGGGAAAGGTGCGATTTTCAAAGAGCTGCAAAAAGAGGTTGCCGCTTATGAGGGGGTATCAGCGGAGATTGCTGTGTTAGCGGATCCGGCCAATATGACACAATTATGCGGGACACATGACGATCTGCTTATTCCCAGCTCATGCCTGAATTGTACCGTATCCGGTCTTATCAGCCGGACTTTTTTAAGAAGTGATATTATTGGAGAAAATGATTTTCATGGGGCTGTTTACTACGAACAATTAGAACAGGCGGATTTGTCATATGCTTTTATCCATGAGATAGAATCGCATTTTTCGGAAGTGGGGAATAATGTTTATACCAAAGCCAAAAGTAAAGCCGTGCAGGGAACAGGAATGGAAGATGTAAAAAACATCGCAGAATCGTTTCAGATTGCAGATATTCATTTCATCAAACCGGGAATCGGGGAAACAACAAGGGTACTGCTACGGCGTGTTCCCTGGAAAGTGCTGGTAGATGAACGCTGGAAGGAAGATTTGGCTCTGCGGCATATTTTTCGGCTGGCAGAAGAAAAACATGTCCCAATTGCGTATTATCCGCTGCGGCATTATAAATGCTGCGGACTTATAAAAAAGATGGGAGATGTATGATGCAGGGATGAACCAATGTCATAAACATAAGCTTTTCATAGTCAGACTTTGCGCCTGGCGGAGTGGTTTTGCCGGCCGGAACATCCTCTGAAAGGACGTTCAAGGGGCGCTTTTAGCGGA
>CAJTZX010000080.1 GCA_910584345.1 uncultured Eubacterium sp.
GGCGAAGCCAAGCGACACCTTTAGCTGCTGGCGTTTAGCCAGGGCGAACTAGGTGTCGCGACCGTCCGGTTGTCATAAAGTAAATGCAGAACACTTAGTGATTCTTGCATTCTGGAACGGTCACAGACAGGCCGGGCAAATCTCATCTCCCAGTGTCCGGGTATCCAAAAATGCAACTCTTTATCAAAATCGTTGTTTTATGTATAACGTTTTGTCAGATTTTTTGCAGGGATAGTAGATGAAATAGAACAACTATGCTATAATTTTTGATATAAAAACCGGTTTGCAGAGCATCGAAGAAGGAACAATGTACGAATCCGGAAAGAAAAATTTATGAAAGAAGAGGGGCAAGAGATGCAATATCAGCCATTGCCGATTGGCGTAGATAATTTTGAGAAGCTTGTTACGAGAGGTTATTATTTTATAGATAAGACGCTGCTGATTCAGGATTTGCTGGACAAAAAAGGTGACGTAAATTTGTTTACCCGTCCGCGCAGATTTGGGAAAACGCTGAATATGAGCATGTTGCAGTATTTTTTTGAGGATGACAGAAAATCGGATGGGACAAAGCAGGACAACCGTTATTTATTTGCGGGAACGGATATTATGCTGACCGGGGAACGGTACTTATCTTATATGGGACAGTATCCGGTCATCAGCCTGTCGCTAAAATCGGCGAAACAGCCGGATTTTGATATGTCCTACCATATGCTTGTGCGGCAGATCGCAGATGAGTTCCGCCGTCACCGTTTCATTATGGATAAAAATATGTCAGAAGAACAGAAAGAAAGATATACACAGGTTCTTTGGGAGAAAGCAGACAGAAATACCATGAATGATTCGCTGAGATTTTTGTCGGAGTGTTTGGAACAGTATTATGGAAAAAAAGTGATAATTTTGGTCGATGAATATGATGTGCCATTAGAAAGTGCTTATTTCACTGGCTATTATGAAGAGATGGTCAGCTTTATCCGTTCCTTGTTTGAATCTGCGTTTAAAACAAATGCCAGTCTGGAGTTTGCGGTTATTACGGGTTGTCTTCGTATATCAAAGGAAAGTATTTTTACAGGTATGAATAATTTGGAGATCATTTCAATACTAAGCAGAAATTATGATGAGTACTATGGGTTTACAGAAGAAGAGGTTAAAAAAATCTGTATGGATTTTGGTCTGTCTCACAAGTACGAAACGGCAAAAGAATGGTATAACGGCTATATATTTGGAAATGCACATGTGTACAATCCTTGGAGTGTGATACGTTTTATCAAAGATATGCTGGCGGATGATACGTCGTTTCCGTGTGCATATTGGGCGAATACGAGTTCTAACAGCATTGTACGGACATTGATCGAGCGGGCGGATGAGGATACGAAAGAAGAGATAGAAGCCTTAATTGAAGGAAAGACTGTGGAAAAGCCGATACATGAAGATATTACGTATGATGAGATTTATGATTCTGTAGACAATTTATGGAATTTCATGTTTTTTACCGGATATTTCTGCAAAGTTTCAGAGTGGATGGATGAACAGGATCATTTATGGGCAGCATTTTCCATACCAAATAAAGAAGTCAGATATATTTTCAGGACAAAAATACTAACATGGTTTGAAGAAAAAGTAAAGGTAAAAGATCGGACAGCATTGTTTGGAGCGCTGATCAATCATGATGCGCAGACATTAGAAGAAGAGATTGCACAGCTGTTATTGGAAACGATCAGCTTTAACGATGCCTACGAGAGCTTTTATCATGGGTTTTTGGCAGGAATATTATCAGGGATGAAAGGGTATGTTGTAAAATCGAACCGGGAGGGAGGGAGCGATCTGTATATCCGCCCGGTGACGAGAAGAAAAGAAGCGTTTGTGATAGAGTTTAAGGTAGCCAGACGTTTTTCAGAGTTGGAAAAGAAAGCGGAAGAGGCATTAAAGCAGATTGATGAGCGGCAGTATGTCAAAGAGTTAAATGACGACGGATATGAAAAAGTTTTTCGGTACGGGATTGCATTTTTTGGAAAAGACTGTCTGGTAAAGGAGCAGCAATCGTGATAAAAATATTTTTAGTGGAAGATGAAATTATTATCCGGGAAGCGATTCACAAAATGATTCCATGGGAAAGCTATGGATTTGAATTTGCAGGTGAAGCTAAAGATGGAGAAATGGCGCTGCCAGCCATCCGCAGCATCCGGCCGGATGTGCTGATAACGGATATCAAAATGCCATTTATGGATGGTTTGGCTTTAAGTAAACTGGTGTTAAAAGAACTGCCGGATACAAAGATTATTATTGTCAGCGGTTATGACGATTTTGAATATGCAAGACAGGCAATTTCACTTGGAGTCGAACAATATTTGTTAAAGCCGGTCACGAAATCTGCATTTATAGAAGTGCTTGAAAAAATTCGTGAAAAGTATGAAAAAGAAGTGGAGCAAAAGGATTATATTGAAAAATTTCAAAAAGATATTCGCGAATATGAGAAAAACACACGCAGAGATTTTTTTGAAATGCTTGTATCCGGGAAGGCAGAGCTTAAAAATATTTATGAAAAGGCGGAGCAGTTACAAATCGATATTTTGTCAGAATGTTATAATTTGATTTTATTTTCGGTAGCCTCAGGGGAAAGGCAGCGGGAAATTGTAGATACGTATACGCCGGAAATGGGTCATTTGCTGACGCAGATCGATATTTTGATTCAAAAAGATGAAAACTATCTGCTGTTTCGCAACCAGATGTTCAGCTATGCAGTCCTTGTTAAGGCATCCAAAAGTATGATTAATCAATGTACGCAAAGCTGTATGGAGCTTTTGACGCAGATGTTCGAACAGGAAAAGGAGCGCATTGACTGGTTTATCTGTCATGCAACTGCGGTAGACCGTTTAAGTATGCTCCCAAAGTGCTACAAAGAAGCAATGAAAACGTTTGCGTTGCGCTATGTCGGATATTCCCATGTGATTTCGAGTGAGGAACCAAAGCAGCAGGAACATCCAGACGTAGATCTGCGTTCCATTGATACGGATGCGGTGAATCCGGAAATTATCCGTAATTTTTTATGTCAGGCTCTTCCAGAAGAGGTGGAAAGCTTTGTAAGCAACTATTTTCATTTGATCGGAGAAGATGCCCTGAAATCACAAATGTTTCGTCAGTATATTTTATTGAATGCGTATTTTTGCGTTGTTTCATTTGTGCAAAGTCTTGGCATCGATAAAGCAAAGTTTCAGGAAGAAATACCGGATATTCAGGCGGAAATTTCAGGCAGTTCCGGGCAGGTGCGGGAGAATATGGTAAAAATATTGTCCCGGGCGATCAGTATGCGGGAGGAGAGCACGAGAGGAAAGTATCGGACGATGATTCAGGCTGCAGTAGAGTTTATGGAGGAGAATTATTCAGACGAATCGCTGAACCTGAATAAAGTAGCATGTGCGGCCAATGTCAGCGCGAATCATTTTAGCGCCTTGTTTTCTCAGGAAATGAAGCAGACGTTTATTGAATATCTGACAGCGCTGCGTATGCGCAAGGCCAGAGAGCTGCTGCGGTGTACGGATAAGCGGTCCGGGGAGATAGCGTTGGAGGTCGGATATAAGGACGCGCATTATTTCAGCTTTTTATTTAAGAAAACGCAAGGGTGTACACCAAGCGGATACCGCAGTCAGAGCAGACAGTCTGATTTGGAAAAACCGTAGGAGGCGGATACTATAATGAAGAAACGGTTTCGGAAAAAGTACCGTAATATGAGCCTGTATCAGAAACTACGCTATATTATATTAGGTCTGGCGCTGCCTTTGGTTTTTTGTATGATTGCTGCGTTAGGCGTATTTGCTTATTATGCCGGGCAGTATCGGAAGGTTACACATAATGTTACGATTAGCAGCAGCTTTAACCTGAATTTCAAAGAAACCATTGATCTGAAAATGTACCATTATTCGGTTTCCAGCAGAGAGCAGGCAGTACTTCCGATCGATGATGTCGAAGAAGCCATTAAAATTGCGCGTTCTTTGAAAGAAACAACAAAATATAAGGAAAGCCGCCAGGTGCTTTTAAATGTACTGGATTATTGTGACAATTTAAAAACGAAGATGTATATGCTGGAACAGACAAAAAGTTATGACAACCGTCAGCTTCAGCTGGAAAATAATATTTATGTGCTCACAAATTTAATTCGCGGAAAGATGTTGGATTATATTTATTATGAAGCAGGATACTTATCAGAGATTGGAACAGACATGACGCAGAGTATTGCGGCTGCAATTGTCTGTATCGGTGGTGTGATGCTGCTCGTTGTAGTTGCCGTATTGAAGCGTTCTTTTTATTTTTCGAGAGGCATTACACAGCCGATCAGCAGCCTTTGCGAGAATGTCAGGCTTATCGGGGAAGGGCAGTTTCAGGTTGATGCGGTAGAGATTAATGATTATGAGATTGCGGAACTGGATACGGGAATTCGCAAAATGGCACAGCGTATCAGCTGTCTTTTAAAAGATGTCAAACAGGAAGAAATGCTGCATCATAAAATGGAGCTGCAGCTTTTGCAGGCACAGATCAATCCGCATTTCTTATATAATACACTAGATACGATTGTTTGGCTGGTAGAATGCGGTATGAATGATGAAGCAGTGAAGATGCTTGGTGATTTGTCTGTGTTTTTTCGAACGATGTTGTCAAAAGGGGAAGATATTATTTCTTTAAAGGAAGAGGTGACACATACACGCAGTTATTTAGACATCCAACAGGTGCGTTATCGGGATATTTTGGATTTTGAGATTGCACTGCCAAAAGAGCTTGAAAAAGTATGCCTGCCAAAGCTAACGCTGCAGCCTCTTGCAGAAAATGCATTGTATCATGGAGTAAAAGAAAAGCGAGGCAAGAGCACGATTTGGATCACGTGCCGTCTGGAAGGGGAGACGGTCGTTATTCAGGTGCGGGATAATGGAATCGGTATCGCAAAAGAACGTCTGGAAGAGTTAAAGGCAGCGTTAAACAGCAGGAAGCGTATTGGATTTGGCATGTCTGCGGTGCAGGAGCGTCTGCGGCTCTTTTTTGGGGAACCGTACGGAATGTCTGTTTGTTCTGAATATGGAAAAGGTACTTGTGTGGAAATCTGTATCCCAATATCGGAAAAAATTCAACAAAAATCATAAAATAACCAACTTTTATGAAAAAAAACGTAAAATAATTAACAAAACAATGAAGAATCTTTATGGAATTTTTAGAATAAATATCTATAATAAATGATAACAACATAACAAGCCGATGGCTTGAAAAAGGAGGATATAAGTATGAAAAGGAAAATCGTAGCATTATTTTTAGCAACTTGTATGGCAGCGTCTATGACAGCATGTGGCGGCCAAGATGCATCAACAGATAACGCAGGCAGTAATAATGATACTGCAGATGACGCGGCAGGGGACGACGCAGCAGGCGGAGATGATACGGCAGGAGACGACGCAGCAGGCGGGGACGATGCGGCAGGGGATAACGCAGCAGGCGGAGATGATGCGGCAGGCGGTAAAATTACAGTAGGTTTCTCTCAGGTAGGTGCAGAATCTGACTGGAGAACAGCAAACTCAGCTTCTATGAAAGAGACATTTTCAGAAGCAAATGGTTATGAGCTGATTTTTGACGATGCGCAGCAAAAACAGGAAAATCAGATTGCGGCAATCCGTAACTTTATTCAGCAGGAAGTAGATTATATCGTATTGGCTCCTGTTACAGAAACAGGATGGGATACAGTACTGCAGGAAGCATATGACGCAGGAATTCCTGTCATTATCGTAGACCGTATGGTAAATATATCAAAAGATGATTTGTATACTGCATGGGTAGGCTCGAACTTCCAGTTAGAAGGTGAAAAAGCATGTGCATGGCTGGATGCTTATGCAGAGGCGACAGGCAAAGGCAGCGAAGAGCTTAATATTATCGATATTCAGGGTACGATTGGCGCTTCTGCACAGATTGGACGTACTGCTGGTCTGGAAGCAGCAATTGAAGCACATGACAACTGGAAGCTGTTAGAAGCTCAAAGTGGTGAATTTACACAGGCAAAAGGACAGGAAGTAATGGAATCCCTGTTAAAGCAGTATGATGATATTGATGTAGTATACTGTGAAAACGATAATGAAGCATTTGGCGCCATTGATGCGATTGAAGCAGCAGGCAAGACAGTTGGAAAAGAGATTGGCAAAGACATTCTTGTGATGTCCTTTGACTCTACAAATGCTGGTCTGACAGATGTATTAAACGGAAAGATTATCTGCAATACAGAATGTAATCCACTGCATGGACCTCGTGTAGAAGAAATTATTAAGAAACTGGAAGCAGGCGAAGAAGTAGAAAAACAGCAGTTCGTTGATGAAGAAATCTTTGCAGGCACAGAAGACGTACCTTCTATCAAAGTTAACGATGCAGAATATCCGGTTACTACAGTTACACAGGAAGTCATTGACGGACGTGCATATTAATCAGTACATAAGAAAAATAACAAAAATTGTTACGTAAAAAGGCTGTTGTACTGGTAAATACATAAAGCAGGAAAAAGCACGCGGTATAGAAAGATACGAAAGTACTGTATCGCGTGTTTTCTGCGCTCAAAATCAGAGAACGTAAGTTGCAGGTGGATCAAGACCAGTGTTTTGCAGCACATGAATAGTCCAAACCTGTGACAAATGATCGGAAAGCGGGTGAAAAGTTATGGATCAAAATGTAGTATTGACGATGAGAGACATCAGCAAGACGTTTCCGGGTGTCAAGGCATTGTCGCATGTGGATTTTACACTGCGAAAGGGAGAGGTTCATGCACTGATGGGTGAAAACGGTGCGGGAAAATCAACATTGATTAAGGTGCTCACCGGAGTGCATGAATTTGAATCAGGGGAAATCCGCATGGATGGAAGCAATGCGGCAATTATTAACCATTCGCCGCAGGAAGCGCAGGAGAACGGTATCAGTACCGTATACCAGGAGGTCAATCTCTGTCCGAACCTTACGGTTGCCGAAAATCTGTTTATCGGCCGTGAACCAAGGAAATTCGGCATGATTGACTGGAAAACGATGAACAAAAAATCTTTGGAGCTGTTAAAAAATCTGGATATTGCCGTATCGCCGACAACGATGCTGGATGAATGTTCGATTGCGATTCAGCAGATGATTGCCATTGCACGTGCAGTCGACATGAAATGTAAAGTATTGATTTTGGATGAGCCAACTTCTTCTTTGGACGACAGTGAAGTAGAAAAGCTGTTTGTATTAATGCGCCGACTGAAAAATGAAGGCGTAGGCATTGTTTTTGTAACGCATTTCTTAGAACAGGTTTATGAAATCTGTGATCGGATTACAGTATTTCGAAATGGTGAATTAGTCGGGGAATTTGAGACAGAAAAGCTACCGCGTGTCATGCTGGTAGCCAAGATGATGGGCAAGGACTTTGACGATCTGGCTGATATCAAAGGAGACCGTAAGACGCAGGCGAAAAAAACCGAGCCGATTATCGAAGCAAAAGGGATTGGACACCAGGGTACGATCAAGCCGTTTGATATCACATTCAACGCAGGTGAAGTCGTCGGCCTGACCGGGTTGCTCGGTTCCGGGCGTTCTGAGCTGGTGCGTGCGGTTTACGGTGCGGATAAGGCAGATTCCGGTACGTTAAGGGTAAAAGGCAAAGAAGTAAAAATCAATACACCGTTAGACGCTATGCAGGCAGGTATGGCATATTTGCCGGAAGATCGAAAAAAGGATGGTATCCTAGCGGACTTGTCTGTAAGGGAAAATATTATTATTGCCCTGCAGGCAAAACGGGGAATGTTTAAGCCGATGAGCCGTAAAGAAATGGAAGATTTTGCAGATAAATATATTAAAGTACTGCAGGTGAAGACAGCGAGCAGAGAGACACCGATCAAGAGCCTGTCGGGCGGCAACCAGCAGAAGGTTATTATCGGCCGCTGGCTGTTGACCAATCCGGATTATCTGATTTTAGATGAACCGACCAGAGGTATTGATATTGGTACAAAGACGGAAATCCAAAAATTAGTGCTGCAGCTGGCGGATGAAGGAAAATCCATTACGTTTATTTCCTCCGAAGTAGAAGAGATGCTTCGTACCTGCTCGAGAATGGCAGTTTTGCGTGACGGCAAGAAGGTAGGAGAGATCGAGGGAGATGATTTAACGCAGGAGAAAATCATGCAGACGATTGCCGGAGGTGAAAAATAGTTATGGCAAAAGAAAATACAAAAACAGGATTTGATTTTAAACAGCTGACAAAAAAGCGTTTGTTTTTGCCGATTGTATGTCTGATCGTCGTACTGTTGGCGAATCTGATCAAAACACCAGACTTTTTTAAAGTGTCGCTAACAAACGGCGTATTAAACGGATATATTATTGACGTAATTAACCGTGCATCGGAACTTGTTATTTTAGCGATTGGCATGACGCTCGTGACAGCGGCTTCTGGCGGACAGGATATCAGTGTCGGCGCAGTGATGGCAGTCGCCGCAGCTGCCTGCTGTCAGGTTTTAACAGGCGGTGAAGTATCAGCAAATGCATTCGCCAATCCATTTATTCTGGCAGTATTGGCAGCTCTTGCTGCAGCAGCGTTATGCGGTATTTTTAACGGATTTTTAGTAGCAAAGCTAGGGATTCAGCCAATGGTTGCTACACTCATTTTGTTTACAGCCGGACGTGGAATTGCACAGTTGATTACAAAAGGCCAGACGACTTATGTACGTGTGGAATCTTATAAAATTATGGGTGGCTATATCGGCAGCTGTCCGATACCGACTCCTATCTTTTTTGCAATCATTATGGTGATTATTGTGAACCTGATACTGAAAAAAACTGCACTTGGCCTGTATATTGAAAGTGTTGGTATTAATGGCTCCGCTTCCAGGCTGGTCGGCTTAAATTCTACGATGATAAAGTTTTTAACGTATGTCATCTGCGGCGTACTGGCTGGTGTGGCCGGTATCGTAGCTTCGAGCAGAATTTACTCGGCAGATGCAAATAACATTGGATTAAACCTGGAGATGGATGCGATCCTTGCGGTAGCCCTCGGCGGCAATGCATTGGGCGGCGGTAAATTCAGCCTGATGGGTTCTGTGATAGGCGCTTATACGATCCAGGCGCTAACTACTACACTGTATGCTATGAGTGTATCTTCTGACAGGCTTCCGGTCTATAAGGCAGTAGTCGTTGTTATTATCGTCGTACTCCAAAGCCCTGTATTTAAAAAATATCTTGCTAACGCAAAGGCAAGACGGGCTTCAACAATATAAGCGGAAGGTGGTCGTTAAGCATGGAAAAGAAAAAGATAAACAGCAATACGTTTTTGCTAATTATTACAATAGTATTATTTGTGGTCATGTATGTCGCTGGTATGATCATATTTAGCGAGCAAGGTTTTGCAAAGCCACAGATGTTTTTGAACCTGTTTATTTCCAACGCAGGACTGATCGTCATCGGCTGTGGCATGACACTCGTTATGATTACCGGAGGCATCGATATTTCTGTCGGTTCCGTAACGGCGCTTGTTTGTATGGTATCTGCTTATGTGATGGAAAATAAAGGCATGAGTGCATGGATGGCCGTATTTTTCTCGCTCATCATTGGTATCTGCTTTGGCCTGGTTCAGGGATATTTGGTTACATATCTGGAGATTCAGCCGTTTATCGTAACCTTGGCCGGTATGTTCTTCGGACGCGGCATGACGGCAATGGTCAGTACAGAAATGATTTCCATTAAAAATGAACTGTTTTTGAAATGGGCAAATTACAGAATTAATATGCCATTTGGCTCTGTAAATAAAAAGGGCAGATTTATTGCAGCTTACATCTATCCAACAGTTGTCATTGCATTAATCGTGGTCATTATTATTTCTGTAATGCTTAAATATTCCAAATTCGGACGTAAACTGTATGCAATTGGCGGCAACCAACAGAGCGCTATTATGATGGGCTTAAACGTAAAACGGACCAAAATGCAGGCATATGTACTGGATGGATTTTTAGCAGGATTAGGCGGATTCTTATTCTGTTTAAACAGCTGTGCCGGATTCGTAGAGCAGGCAAAAGGATTGGAAATGGACGCGATTTCTTCTGCCGTTATCGGCGGAACGCTCTTAAGCGGCGGCGTCGGTACTGTCATCGGGACATTGTTTGGCGTACTGATTAAAGGAACAATTACAAGTCTGATTACGACACAAGGTACCTTGTCCAGCTGGTGGGTAAGGATCACATTATCGGCATTGCTTTGCTTCTTTATTGTACTGCAGGCGGTATTTGCTGCTGCGAAAAAGAAAAACAAAAATTAGTGCGGCTTTATGCAACGTGTGGCCGTATGAGCTTCTGTATAGGGAGGATCAGAACTGTCCTGTGGCTGGGAGGTGGCTGCGGGGCAGTTTTTGTAATTGGGAAATATTTTCTAAGTGCAACATTTTTGATATAGGGTTGCATTTTGGCCTTGCGGACGCTGGGAGAGGGGATTTGCCCGGCCTTCCTGTGACCGTTCCAGAATGCAAGAAGCTCTAAGCATTCTGCATCTAAGCAATGACAACCGGACGGTCGCGTCACCTAGTTCGCCCTGGCTAAACGCCAGCAGCTAAAGGTGCCGCTTGGCTTCGCCCCTGACTATCAAGCAGAATACTAAGAGCTTCTAACATTCTTCCAAAGCCACAGGAAGGCCGGGCAAATCCCCTCTCCCAGCTGGTTTTGAAAAATTGTCAGTACATCAGGTTTCTTGTAAACAATGTTCATACAAGGTCGGTAATACGCGATGAAATATTTTCGATTCAAAACTGTCACGAATTAACTTGAAATCGTTCTGAAGACAATATTTCCAGAAAAAATATGAAACAATATACGCTATTCAGGATCAATTTTTTCAAAGGTTTTCAGAGAAAGTACGCTGTTTTCGTGTTAAGCTTAAGATAATCAGACGGGAGAGGGGCTCTGTACGGTCTGCTTGTGACGTTGGAAGAATGTTAGAAGCTCTTAGTATTCTGCTTGATAGTCAGGGGCGAAGCCA
>CAJTZX010000081.1 GCA_910584345.1 uncultured Eubacterium sp.
TGCCCCAGTCCGCTCAGAGGATGTTCCAGCCAGCAAAACCATTCCGCCAGGTGCAAAGTCGTTCGGGAATCCATTAAGTAAATGACATTAGGTATAAACAGTAACAAAAAATATTAAATTCCCTTAAATACAAACTCGAACTCCAGTTTGCGGCTCACATCGATCCGGTACTCTGGATGCACTCTTGCACGCCAGCTATCGTCTCCGGCAACGCCAATCTGCGCCAAAGCCGCACGCACAACCGTATAATGCACGTTAGGCAGCTCATATGCATGGAGCGCATGTTCCATCTCATGCGGCGTATAAGGCAGTGCAGAAAAGTTCATCGCATCTCCTGCAAACAACATGCCTCTGCCCCTCACATCGGTAACTGTAGCATAACGCACACCCATCTTATTGCCGCATTCCTGCGGAACGAGATATTTCGCCAGATTGTCTTTCACCCTATTTTCATAGATGCCAAGCTTTGCTCCTTCTTTACGGTCTGCATAGGTCTCTTCAGGCCCAAGTCCATACCATTTTACATGGTCATAATCTGCATTCAGCTTAAAGAGCATTCCAAACTCCGGCATATCCCCCAGTTCTTTCACCGGATCGTACGTCAGCTTTGTCCGCACCGCGCCGTCTCCATATACCGTGTACGATACTTCACACGTACTGTGCGGCGTCGTAGGCATATGGTATACAAACGTAACGGTAACCGTGTTGTCCCCTTCGGATACTTTGATCGGATTATCCGCAAACGCCGTATTGCATTCTTCATCTTTTTCAGCGTCGATATGTTTATGGCTGA
The DNA here is from genome assembly GCA_910584345.1 of uncultured Eubacterium sp. Taxonomy (GTDB): domain Bacteria; phylum Bacillota; class Clostridia; order Lachnospirales; family Lachnospiraceae; genus Eubacterium_J. The sequence goes on from CAJTZX010000081.1 coordinate 794, forward strand.
TATACATGCTTGCAATTTTCCACTGTGCATAACGCGCTGTCGCTAAACTGCCAAGATCGTTGTCCACCGGTGCGCGCCAGAAGTTTGGCATTGGAATTTTCTCAATCATTTCTTTTCCCGCATATCGATAAGATACCAGTCCGCCGTTTAACTTGGAAAACAGTGCGTCAAAGCCTTCCCCCTTCACACCAATATTTAATTTTCCATGAATGACTCTCAGCGGTTTTTCACTCTTTTTCCATACAAATGGTTTCCGATAGATCTTTTGGCCAAATGCAACTTCATGTCCTGCCTTTGCCCAGCTGGTATCTTCTTTCAGACGGAAAGAGATCGTTACCGCACACTCTGCGTCTTCCTGATCTTTGAAAGGAAGTGCAAACTGTGCCTCTGACAGCGGAGCGACACTGACAGTCAGCTGCTTTTCTTCTGTTATCACACCGTCTTTTTGCAATACAGCCACGCATTCGTACACATCCGTATTGACAAACAGATTTTTATTCACTACCGTAAATGTATCCGTATCAAATCTAATAGAAATATTTTGGTAATTATACTTTACTTCCTGCATTTTCGGAGAAGCATCCCGTTTGCCGCCGTACACAATTCCATTGCCACTAAAATTATAATCCGTCGGCCGTTCGCCGAAATCTCCGCCATATGCCTGAAATTCTTTCCCATAGCGATCCTTTTTTAAAATCGACTGATCGATATAGTCCCAGATAAAACCGCCCTGATATCGCGGCTGCGTATCTGTCAAATCTGTATATTTGTGCATTCCTCCGCAGGAATTACCCATCGCATGTGTATACTCGCAGCAGATAAACGGCTTATCTGTATGCTCTTTCAAAAAGCTTTGGATCGCTTCTGCTGACGGATACATTTGACTTTCCATATCACTCGTGTCATTGTAGCGGCGGTCATGGAACACGCCTTCATAATGCACGAGACGATGCGGGTCCAGTTTGCGGAACAGCTGCGACATTTCATAAATGACCTTTCCGCCATAGGATTCATTGCCGCACGACCAGATCAGAATCGATGGATGGTTTTTATCACGCTGATAACAGGAATTGACACGGTCAAGCATCGCACCCATCCACTCTTCATGGTTTTCCGGCACAGCCATATGAGGTTCATCCAACCCCTGTTCCACTGCATCCCAGGAACCATGCGACTCCAGATTGTTCTCTGCAATCATATACAAGCCATATTCATCACAAAGCTGATAAATTCTGGAATCATCCGGATAATGGCAAGTACGGATCGCATTGATATTATTGCGTTTCATTGTAATAATATCGGTCAGGATTTCTTCATCCGATACTGCCCGTCCCGTTTTTGAAGAAAACTCATGACGGTTTACTCCTTTGAAAACAATCCGTTTTCCGTTGATGCACATCAGCCCGTCTTTCATTTCGAACCTTCGGAATCCGATTTTCTGAGGAATGACTTCCGTCAGATTCCCGGATTCATCATAGATCTCTAACAGCATATCATATAAATACGGTACTTCCGCACTCCAAAGCTCAGGATGTTCCACCGGATAAGAAAGTTCTGTCTGCGCAGATAAGGATGCTGTCTCATCTACAAGTACCCGGCTGCTATCCGATACTTTCACATGCACCTTTCCTGTTCCCTGAACCTTTAGCGTCAGCTTAAGATCCGCATGAAGCAAATCCTGTGCAACGACCGGCTCTGTTTTTAAATCCCATACATGCGTCCTTGGAATTGTGTATAAAAACACACTTCGGTAAATTCCTGAAAACCGATAAAAATCCTGATCTTCACACCAACTGCCCGAAGTCCATTTAAATACACTTGCAGCAAGCTTATTTTCCCCTTCTTTTAAATATGGCGTCAGTTCAAAATCTGCAGGCGTAAAGCTGTCCTCACTATACCCCACAAACTGCCCGTTCAGCCACAAAGCAATGCCGCTTTCCGCACCCTGAAAAGATATATAAACCGGACGATTGGCAAATCCCTGCGGCAGCGTAAAATATTTTACATAGCTGGCGGTAGGATTAAATTCTGACGGTATCTCATCTGTCCAGATTTCTTCTCTGCCGTCCCATGGATATTGTACATTTGCATACTGCGGGATATCGTATCCTTCCATCTGGATATGTGCCGGCACACGGATATCCGCCCACGGATGACAGTCATAATCCGGCTGTTCAAAGCCTGGTATTGTCTGTGCATAATTACGTGCATAATGAAACTTCCAGATACCATCCAGCGAGTAACGCAGACTCGTCTTCTTTGCCACGGCTTCCTGCATGCTTGCATAACAGATATGGTCAGAATGCGCTTCCATCCTCCCCTCTGCAAAATACTGCGGGTTTTTTACCTGTTCATAATTAAATTCTGGCATAAAAATCCTCCTTCTCCTTTTCAAAACACGATATTCTAAACACTAAAGTGTCGTTCCTTTTTCTTCTTCCTTAATCTCCCAATGAATCAAAAACGTCAGAGCCGCACGCAAAACAATAATACCTGCTACGGTTCCGATCTCTTTCCATTCCCTTACAACAACCGTACGCAGTATCTCACTGCCAAGCTTAAATTCCAGCCCCATTGCAAGTCCTTTTGCCAGCGCCAGCTTCGTTGCGGCGGAACGCCTGAGATAAAGGTAAAATCCCTGAAGGCCCGAAAAGATAATAATACCTACTCCGATAAATTCAAAAATTAAAATCGCAATTTCTACAATATGATGAAGTAACTCTTCCAACAACAGAATCATAATTTACCCCTGTCTGCATATCCCCATATGCCTGTGCACTTGTTTTCACCCTGATTTTGATTTTCCGTCAATCCAGCTTTAAAATAAGCTCCAGCACCCTGCGTGCACATGCAGCAATCTCTTCCCGCGTAATCAGCCCCTTCTCCAATGCTTCCAGCATGCGTTCCGGATATCCGGTGCCCATTTTTATATCATTGCCGGCTTTGATTTCTTTATAATGCTCCCCTTTTGTCCACCAGTCAGTCGTAATCACACCCTGGAAACCCCATTCTTCACGAAGAATACCATCCAGCAAATCTTTGCACTCAGACGCACGATGTCCGTTAATCAGATTATACGATGTCATCAGTACCCAAGGCTGCGACTGCTTCACACAGATTTCAAACCCTTTCAGATAAATCTCACGCAATGCACGCTCGGATACGCGGGAATCACTGTTTTTGCGGTTTGTTTCTTTGTTATTGCAGGCAAAATGCTTCACTGTAGCGCCTATGTTCTGTGACTGTATACCTTCTACCATAGCAGCCGCAATCGTCCCCGTTAATACCGGATCTTCAGAATAATATTCAAAGTTTCTTCCGCAGAGTGGGCTTCTGTGAATATTCATTGCAGGAGCCAGCCAGATGGATAAGTTGTTTTCTTTTACTTCCATTGCCGCCGCGCGGCCTACTTCCCTGACTAACTGCGGGTTCCAGGTAGCGGCAAGCATTGTCGCACAAGGCCATGCCGTCGTATATACGCTGCATTCCGGCGCAATCCGAAGCCCTGCAGGCCCGTCCGCCGTCATCACGTTTGGCACGCCGTATTTTGCAAGATTCCCAAATCCAAATGTATTTGCTACACCCAGATTCGGCTGTCCCCCAAGCAATGCTATCAGATCCGCATCTGAAAGCTGCGCCATAAACGCTTCCAAATCTGCCTTTTTATCAGCCACATCATCCAGCAGAATATCGTTTGTTTTTTCACATAAATTATAACGTTCTACCTCACATACTTTTGGCGTTATGCCCTCTGTCTCTGCATCACTCCACCCAAGTCCGTTTTCCATAAAATCATTTGGCGTCTTCTGCTGCATTTCTTCATAAGAGCCATCTGAAAGCATACGTTTGGACAGCTGCGACGGAGCTGCTTTTTGTGTCAGCTGTTCCGTAACCTGGTTCTCATCTGCGATATATACATAGTCAATCATTACCGCATCACGTACGGAGCTGCCTGCATAAAAGCAATACATGCCCTCTTCCAGTACATACGCAGATTTCGCTATTTTTCCGGTATCGTCAAATGACGCCATTGAGCTAATATCAAAAGTAATCGTCATCACCTGCTTCTGCCCCGGTTGAAGCAAATCTGTCTTTTGATAAGCTGCCAGTTCTCTGGCCGGCTTGCCAAGCAGCCCTTGTGGCGCACCATAATAAATCTGAACAACTTCTTTACCGCTGACGTCTCCAATATTTTCCACCGAAACACCAACACAAATCTGCCCGTCCTTTTCTCCTGCCCAAAGTACATCAATCTGAAACTTCGTATAAGACAGTCCAAATCCAAACGGATAATTGACATGAATATCTTCATGCTTCATCGTTTCAAAATAACGGTATCCTACATAAATATCTTCGGTATATTCCACATAATCGATCGATGTATGAAAATCATCCGTAGACGGATAATCTTCCAGCTTTGCCGCAAACGTATCCGGCAGCTTGCCGGAAGGACTTTCCTCACCAAGCAGAATATCCGCCATTGCCAGACCGCCTTCCATGCCGCCCTGCCATGCTAATACTGCCGCCGGAATTTTATCATTATGTGCAAACCAGCTCGTATCTACCATACCGCCGACATTCAGCACAACAACTACATCCGTAAAATTGTTACAAACCGCGTCCACCATAGCCTGTTCCGCATTTGTCAGGCAATAATCGCTGTTTTCAAAAATCTTCTGGCTTAACTGCGCCTGTTCTATCTCCCCCGGAAACGCGCCATCGTAAATAACGCTTTTTCTATCCCAGCCTTCTCCGGAAAAACGGCTGATAACAATGACCGCCAGATCCGCCTGTTCCTTCGCTTCTGCTAACAGCTGTGCCGGAACTTCGGGTTCTACCGTCATCCCCGGCGCTGCGCCGTTTTCATACTGTTTTTTCACATTTTGCTTATAAAACTGTGCCAGCGGCTCAAAAATCTCTGGTGCATCTTCTCTCTTACTCAATCCGTCATAAAGATGATACACATGGGATACTGTAACATCCCCGCTGCCTCCGCCGCCTTTTACATAGTCAAATACGCCTTTTCCAAACAGCGCAAGCCGTGTTCCTTTTTTCACCGGCAGCAGGCCATTTTCATTTTTTAACAGCACAATCCCCTCTCTGCCTGCCTGACGCGCCAATGCCAAATGAGACGTACATGCCGTAACTTTTGTCTGATTCTCTCCCAATGGTAAATTAGGCTGAAATCTTGCCCTTGTCCACTTTTTCATCCATCTGCCTCCTAAAACTTACAAAAATAACGTAACAGTTCCTGCATTGCCCTGCTACATAAATGATATATTCTGATTATAACAGATTTTTATTGCTTTTCAAGCGAATCTAAGAAACCGTAAGCGATTCCTCGTCTTTCGCATACAACACTTTTAATAGAATCGGCGTTAAAATAGACGATACAATAATCAGCAAAATGACTGATGTAAAATACACAGGCGTCAGCAGTCCCGCCGAAAGCCCTTTCTGTGAGACAATTAACGCAACTTCGCCCCTTGTCATCATGCCAACGCCGATCTTCATGGCATCCAACCGTTGGAATTTACAAAGACGTGCCATCAACCCACATCCGATAATCTTGGAAATAAGCCCTGTCGCCACAAAAGCCACAGAAAAAATCAAAATCCCCACGCTCATACTGTCTACATTCGTTTTTAATCCGATACTTGCAAAGAAAACCGGACCAAACAACATATAAGAATTGGTATCCATCTTTTCTGCTATGTACTCAGAATCACGGATGGAGCACAGAATAATACCAGCCACATACGCGCCTGTAATATCCGCGATACCGAAATATTTTTCTGCAATATATGCCATCGCCAGGCAAAACGCCAATCCAGCTATCGGGATACGTCTCGTATGCGGATATTTTGTATCTACCATCTTAAAAACCTTATAGCTGATAAATCCAACCACAATGGCAAACGCAAAAAACAACACTGTATGAAACAGCACGGACATCGGATCTGATTCCGGATTTTTAAAGCCGATCACAAACGTCAGAACAATAATACCTATCACATCGTCGATAATCGCCGCGCTTAATATTGTCGTACCGACTTTGCCCTTTAATTTTCCCATTTCCTTTAACGATTCTACCGTGATACTTACCGAGGTAGCCGTAAGAATCGTGCCAACAAAAACCGCTTTATAAAACCCTTCCGATCCCCATGGAGCGGCTCCATAAAAGACCATATACAACAGCGCGCCGCAAATTAATGGAATAAATACGCCCGCACAGGCAATCAGTGCCGCTATCGGCCCTGTTTTCACAAGGTCTTTTAAATCTGTCTCAAGACCTGCAGAAAACATAAGCAAAATAACTCCGATTTCAGCCATCTGAAGCAAAAAGTCTGACTGATTGACCCATCCTAAAATACTCGGCCCTATCAGAAGTCCCGCGACAATTTCTCCGACTACCTGCGGCGCCCGGCACTTTCTGGCTGCAATCCCACATAATTTTGCAGCAATGATAATAATAGCAAGATCTTTAAATACTAAATATGATTCCATGTTTCCGCCTCTTTCATTCGTATTTGATATTTACTTCCAAATTTTATATCCGGTATTATTTTTTGTCAAGAAAGAATCAAGAAAGAATCAGGAAATAAGATTGCTATATGACAAAAAAACCGATATACTATATGCTATTATGATATCATATCTTACGGTTTGTTATCATCACTATACAATAAGGAGTATTCAATGAAAAATTCATCCATTTATTACAGTGTCGGCCCACTTTTATACTGCCCAGGCAACCGGGAAACCATTGCGCCATCTATTATTCAGCAAAAATTTGGGAACCGCTTTTCCTTAGCGTTATGCTTAGAAGATACAATTAGCGACCAGCATGTAGCACAAGCCGAACATTGTCTGGCAGCATCCATCCAAAAAATTCACTGTGCTATGGAGCATACGTCATTTTACCTGCCGAAAATCTTTATCCGGGTACGACGTCCACAACAAATTTTACATATGATTGACCTGCTTGGCGACAGCAGACATCTTATCTGTGGATTTATTCTTCCAAAATTTGCACCGGAAACCGCGGATGGCTACATACAGGCAATTATTACTGCTAACGAACAGTCCGGCCAGGCAATCTATCTGATGCCAATTTATGAAAGTTCCTGCATCATAGATCTCCGCACCCGGTTTGATATCCTCTACGAATTAAAAGAAAAGCTCTCCGCAGTCGAAGAGCTTGTACTGAATATCCGTGTCGGCGGAAATGATTTATGCCACCTGTTTTCCATTCGGCGTCATGAAAATGAATCTATCCATAAAATCCGGCCAGTTTCCGATATTTTTTCTGATATTCTCACCGTCTACGGTATGGATTACGTCGTATCCGGGCCGGTTTGGGAATATTATAACGGAAACGGCTGGAAGGAAGGCCTAATTAAGGAGCTTGCAGATGACAAACTATGCGGATTTATCGGTAAAACCGTCATCCATCCAAACCAGATTGATGTTGTAAATCGTGCATACCGTGTAACACAGAACGATTATCTCGATGCGTGCAGCATTTTAAACTGGAACAACACGTCTGTCCGTGACGTATCCGCCAACCCCGCCGGAGAGCGTATGAATGAGAAAAAAACACATACAAACTGGGCAAGGCAGACTCTTTTTATGGCAGAAGCATTTGGAATCACTCCATCTGATGCATCATGAACTTTTTAAGGAATATGCAAAATCAGCCGGAAGATAAACACTCCATTATTGTTTTTAAAATCATATTCTCCATTATATTTCTCAGCCGCCCTGACAATGCTAAGCACACCGATACCTCCTGTAAATTCCGGCTTCGGCTCTCCATTTTTCATCTCGGTGTCGACCGTGCATGTATTGCTGCAGAAAATAACCAGTTTTTGTTTCTTTCTTTTTATCATTAAATGAATCAGACAATCACTGTGCGGCTGATGCTTTTTTACTTCCATACATCCATAAATGGCATTTTCATATGCATTTGCCAGAATCGTTACCAGATCGATATTCGCAATCGTAAGATTCTGGCCCACATCTACATCCATCGTCACTTTAATCTGTTCCTGCCTTGCCCTTCTTGTATATGCCAAAAGAATATTGTTTACGGCAGTATTTGCACAAATCACCTCAGCGCTGCCTTGCTCCGTCTCTTTTTGGTATTCTTTTAAGTACTGCAGCAGCTCTTCGTTTTGGCCCAGACGGGCATATTCGGCAATTACCGCATTGTGATGGCGCACATCGTGCCGGATCTGCCTGCCAGACTCCACAAATTCTTCCTGCAGCTGCATATTTCGCTCAAGCAGCCTTTGATTCATTTTAATAAGCTGGTTTTCCCTCTGATACTCCTTCTCTTTTCCAATATGCAGATACAGACGGAACACCAGAAGCTGCAAAGCTCCTGTCAGAAAAAAGTTTACGCAAATCTGAAACAGACGATAAGGCGTCTGCGTTGGAATATCCGGCTTCATAATAAATCCTATCCCAAACAAAATACTGAGAATCAAAACCGCCACACTGAAATGATCCAATTCATTTTCCACATAAGAATTAAAACCCCGGATCGAACTTTTTACATATTTTTCTATCACAAATGCTAATAAAACAATAAGTACAATACGGATGATAAGATCGGCCCATCGATTACTGTTAAAAAATAACATCGAAGCTTCTATTCCACCGATTAAAAATACAGCCAGCAGATAAAAGGTAAGCGCAAGCTTGTACATCGATAAAAAAACCGTATCACTGCTCATAAAGACCGAAAATACCGCAAAGCATATAAACATAGTAAATGCCACCAGCCTCACACAGCTCTCCCAGTCAATCATATACCAAATACAAGCCGCTGCAAGTAAAAAAGTACAAAAACATCCATAATAGATCACTGTCTTTTTTCTGCAAAAACGCGGCTCACTCATCAGTGAAAACAACAAGATCACCCCTGCAAGACTGATTGAAAAACGAAGAAATGCAAAATATACAGAACCGCCTAACATTTCCTTTTATCCTCCTTTGTTATTTTACTAAAGTATTATAACAAAAAAACAGTCATTTCACACTAAGCGGCGCAATCTGCACTTTTTTTGGTACATTTTGCATTGCTGTTTATCTCCAATGTCATTAACTTAACGGATTTCCGAACGACTCTGCACCTGGCGGAGTGGTTTTGCCGGCCGGAACATCCTCTGAGCGGACTGGGGCAACACTACGGTGAACTAATCGCTAACTGCGACTAAGACGCTCAGCAAAGGCTTCGCGCCTAAGTCTTCGTAAGCGCTGGATTTCACCTCCGCTAAAAGCGCCCCTTGAACGTCCTTTCAGAGGATGTTCCGGCCGGCAAAAC
>CAJTZX010000082.1 GCA_910584345.1 uncultured Eubacterium sp.
CTGCTTAAAAAACGGAATTTCCCTAAAGTAAATGACATTGCCCGTGAATAGTAACGTTACCGGTACTCCCACTAACACGAAATTTGTCCTATGGAGGTAAATCATTATTGAAACGTTCCAGGAAAAACCGAAGAATTCTAAGAGCATTTTTACAAAGCACGCTGATTGTTTCCTGTCTGCTGCTTTGTCTGCTTACCGGAATCCTATTATACATAACACAAACAGAACATTCTGATACTGCCGACAGCCAGTCTTTCAAAGTATTGAACAATGACAAAAACCAGTCTTTCAAAACGCTGAACGACGACAAAAGCCCGTCTTTGCAAAAGCCCCAACCATCAAAAAATCGGAATAAACCCTCTGTAAAAAGTGATTCTGACGAAAAAAAATTGAAACCAGCCCCAAATACTACTGTTTTATTTGCAGGAGATGTCTATTTCAGCGACTATGTACTTGCGAATTATAACCAATCCGGTATTCAGGGAGTTTTGTCAAAGGATTTATTAAAAGAAATGAAGCAGGCAGATCTTACGGTCGTTAACAATGAATTTCCATACAGCACACGTGGAACACAGGCGCCGGACAAGCAGTTTACGTTCCGTATCGATCCTTCTTATGTATCCATACTGCTGGAATCGGGTGTAGATCTCGTAACACTTGCAAATAACCATGTACTTGATTATGGCAAAGACGCATTGTCTGATACTTTTCAGACATTAGACCATGCAGGCATTTCCTACATGGGCGCTGGCAATTCTTTCAAACGGGCTGCAAAGCTGATAACGAAAAAAGCAAACGGTCATAAATTGGGATTTCTTTCTGCATCACGTGTGTTTCCAGACGTCTCCTGGAATGTGGAAAATGCGCAGCCGGGCGTTTTATCCGCTTATGATCCGACCCAGCTATTGTCTGCTGTACAAAACGCACAAGATAAATGCGATTTTTTATTTGTATACGTACATTGGGGGATTGAACGAAATACCGTTCCAGAACAATATCAGGTCTCTCTGGCACACGCGCTGATTGATGCCGGAGCCGATGCCGTGATCGGCGCGCATCCGCATGTACTGCAAGGCGCAGAATTTTATAATGGAAAACCGATTTTCTACAGTCTTGGTAATTTTATTTTTTATCAAAATATTGAAAAGACTGCTGTTGTAAAACTGACACTTACTGCAAATCGCAAGGCAGTTTGGCAGCTGATACCTGCAAAAGCCTCTCATGCATGCACTTCTCTGCTTACAGAGACAAGCGCATGCCAGGATTTTTACCGGTATATGTCTGAATTATCAGTCCATACAAGTTTTTCAGATAATGGAACGCTGGCGGAAGAATCATCCTAAAATTCATCCGCCCGAATCGCCTGATTCACATATTCCAGCAATTTTTCATTTTCTTTACGAACTGCTGCACCATAATGCTGCCCGCCAAAGCGATCATTCAAAATCGTTGTGGTTTTGTCTGTATATCCATTTAAAATACTCACATCTACGGCCATTACATCAATCGTTCCGTCCTTTAAGGCAGAAAAGAGCGCTTCATAACTATGATATTCAAAGAAAATCGGAGCAGTCTTTATATTATTCATGGTATTCATATAATTCAAAAACGTTTTCCGGGTTGTTGCATTTTTCGCTACACCAATTTTTTTCCCATCCAGATCTGCAATAGAGCGAATATCACTCGTGCCAAGCGAATTTGCATCCGTCCCGGAAGTCTTTACCATCAGTCCGATATAGTCTGTATAATAACTGTCAGAAAATGCAAATTTCTGTTTTCTTTCTTTCGTAATGGTATAAGTCGCAAACAGGCAGTCTACTTCCTTTTGTTCCAATTTTTCCTCTCTGTCAGCTACCGTTACTCCTATAAAACGGACGAGCTGCTGTTCTTTTGCTTCGTCTATGCTTACATCAAAGATATTGGCTGCTGTCTGATAAGCAAGCTCCACTTCAAGACCGGACCATGTATCTGTCTGCTCATCATAAAAACTCAAATCCGGTACATCCATTTTACACCCTGCGAGTAAGTATCCCCGTTGTTTGATTTCTTGTATCGTATTCTTATCAGGAGTAACTTCCGCTTGTTGATCCGGTGTTTCCTTCGTCTGTGTGCTGCATCCACACAGGCACAACCCCAAAAATGACAGCGCACAGACGAACATAACACCTATACGCAGAATCCTTTTACGCATTTTTTTCCTCCATTCCTACCATTCATGAACGCCCTGCCGTACCGGTGTGAATATCTGCGTTAAATACGTCTCTGTCCAAATCTCCGTTTTGATGTGCTACAATTGTCGTACACACTGCATCACCTGTAATATTGACCGCGGTACGAATCATATCCAAAATACGGTCCACACCCATAATCAGCATAATTGCTTCTACCGGAAGCCCAACCGCGGTAAACACCATCGAAAGCGTTACCAAACCAACGGAAGGAATCCCTGCCGTACCAATGGAAGCTAACGTAGCAGTCGCGATTACCGTCAGATAGCCTTTCGGTCCTAGCTGCATCCCATACGCCTGCGCCGCAAATACGACTGCCACACCTTGCATAATCGATGTACCATCCATATTAATCGTTGCTCCCAGTGGTATCGTAAAAGAAGATATTTTTCTGGACACACCGATTCTTTCTTCCAGCGTATCAATATTCATCGGAATCGTAGCATTGGAAGTAGATGTAGAAAATGCAAATGCCATAACTGGAAAGAATTTTTTTATAAATTTCACCGGATTCAGCCTTGTAAAAATTACAAGCAAGACCATATATACTACCAAACACTGAATGAGTAAGCCAAGCAATACGCTGCCCATATATTTCAAAAGCGGTACAAACGCATCGAATCCCAGATTTGCAAATGTTTTGGCAATCATACAAAATACACCGACAGGCGCAAGGCTCATTACCAAATTGGTCATTTCCATCATCAGTTCATTACACTGATTAAATAAATTGGCAATCAACTCTGTCCGCTCACCCATTTTTGCAAGAAGCACGCCAATGAGCAACGCAAATAAAATAATCTGCAGCATCGTGCCATCCGCAAGCGCACCGATCGGATTCTCCGGGATAATGTTTAAAATCGTATCCACAACAGAGACATTTTCTGCAACCGTGGTCTCTCCAGTTTCGATGGAAGACATGTCCAGCCCTACTCCAGGCTTTACAACCGTAGCTACCGAAATGGCTACCGTTACCGCTAAAGCTGTCGTCAGCAAATAAAATACAATTGTTTTCCCGCCAACTTTACCAAGTGATTTTGTATCTCCGATCGCGGAGCTTCCGCAAACAAGCGAACAGAATACAAGCGGTACCACAAGCATTTTCATCAAGCGGATAAAACCATTGCCTACAACATAAAAAATACCGTCCACTAAAACTGCATCTCGAAACGACGAATGCGGTACAAATAAATTCAAAATAACACCCACGAGCAGACCGCCGATCAATCCAATAAAAATCTTTGTAGTCAGCCCCATTTTCTTTTCCTTTTTTCTGTTTCCCTCTTCCTGCATATTCTTCCTCCAACTAATCATACTTCTTTATTTTTTTCAATATAAGCCTTCAGCTCATCAAACCACTGAGGCATCACAAAGATTTCCGTCATTTTCATCATAAGGTTCTCAAGGAGTATCGAAATCCGTCCTCTGTTTTCTACCGAAAAATAGCCTTTTGCTAACTCTGTATCATAACCCATCAGCGCTAAAATGGCAGTTGCAAATTCATGTCTGGAGCACATGCCTTCACAGGAAGCATGATAAATACCATACTCCGTTTTATCTAACAGACAGCTGATAAATGCAGCAAGCACATCTGCGCTGGTCGGACTGCCAATCCGGTCAAGCGGCGCCTCAAACGGCGTATTGCTCTTTCCATGATTTACCACATAAGAAAAATAATCTTCTTTTGCACTTTCATTTGCAGCTCCATATACCCATGAGCTGCGTACAATCAAATGCCTAGGATTTAATTCTTTCACGTAATCTTCTCCGGCAAATTTCGATTTGCCATAGACCGACTGAGGATCTGGCACATCAAACTCTGTCAGCTGGCCCGCAGACAATCCGCTGAATACGTCGTCTGTAGATAACTGAATCATTTTTGCATTTACTCCTCTCGATGCCGCAGCCAGATTTCTCGCACCAAGCGCATTTACTTTAAATGCCTCCACCATATTTTGTTCACAATACGCCGCATCCGAAATGCTTGCACAGTTAATGACGATATTCGGACGATACACTTTGATGGACTGCTCCACTGCTTCCATATCGGTAATATCTACATCCATATCCGTTCCAACGACCTTATGGTCCATATCTTTTTTTAATAAGTCAACTAACGAAGACCCGAGCCGGCCCTCTGCTCCGGTAATCCATATTGCATTTTTAGACATAAAAGCCTCCCCTTTCTCATTTTATACATCAATTCTTTAATCTACACCTGTATATATTTGGTATTTTTGACAGGTTTATCGCAAAAAAGTGCATCTCCTTTGTTGGAAATGCACCTCCACATAAAAGCATTATAGCATGTGTTTCGTCAGATTGCAAGATTTTCTTAAGGCAATACCGCCTTTATATGCGCCGCAAAAATATTCTGCACCTCTTTCAGTTGTCCTAACCCTTCGTAAATACAAGACACTTCATAACCAGCCTGTTCCAAAACATATTTCCAGGAACTAGTTCCATCACCTGCAATATCCTGATATACATGGCTGCCTGCAGCTGTCATAAACGGATACAGCACTACTTTCTGATAACTGTCTATCTCTTTTAGCTGCTTTACCATACATTTTACTGAAGGTTCTCCTTTCATTGTACCAATATAAAAATTGCTGCATCCTGCTTCCGACAGCTTGTTCTGCATTTTCATATAAATCTGATGAGAATCATTTGTAGTACCATGTCCTACAAAACAGACTGCCGTATGCGGCTCATCATAGCACGTCATCCGCCGTATCATTGCTTTGGTGACAGCCGTAAAATCATCCTCACTTGTAAGCAGCGGTTCTCCAAGTGCAAACCGCTCAAACATTTTTCTGTATGGAGCTAACTGATCTGACAGATACCAATATTCCAGACCATGCATCAAATAGGTCGGCTGAACGATCAGACTGTCAAAACCATCTTGTTGTATCTGCTCTAACATGTTACAGATGGTATCTGTCTTTTGCTCTTTCCCTTCCCTTTGAATCCCACAGCTTACATATGTATGATACAGCCTGTACGCTGAAAACTGTTCTGCAACCGCTGCTTTTATACTGTCAGCCGCAGCTTTGCAGCCACAGCTGCGACCGTTTCCAATACTTACGATCCATATAGCCGTCTGCATCCTTATTCACCGAACTCCATTAATTTTATACATGCAATCCCTGGTTCCAGCATTTTTTCAAAAACATCTGCATCCTTTGGTTCTCCTACAATACATCCATAATGAATCGGTGCAACCACCTGCGGATGTATGATATTTGCTAACTTTGCCGCTTCCTTTGCATTCATCGTATAAGTGCCGCCGATTGGCAAAAATGCCGCATCGCATTTTAACATCTGATTTTCTTTCGTCACATCTGTATCGCCTGCAATAATAATTTTGGTATCCGCTTTACGTACCTTTGCAAAATCCTCTGGCGAAAAATGATCGTAATGATCGTGTGTAATAAAAATAATATCCGCATCCTGTGCATGTTCTTTCACACCGTACGGGTCAAAATAAATAACCTGCTCACGCTCCATACGTATCGTGCTCTGATATATCACACGAATTCCTTCTGTTAATTGATTCATTGTACATACACTCCTTTCCTGAATTTATTTGATAAGATATTTCGACGCAATGCAATACTAATCCTTCGGCGATCCATCAGCAAAATCAATATCATAACGTTTTCCATGAGAAAACAATACTCCATCGGTCAGCCTGACACACAAAATGCAAGTATTTCTGTCATTACTATGCTTTTTATGTTAAAATAAGGTTATGCAAAATGAATGACTCATAATACTCGGAGGAAATTTGATGATGAAAATAACAATTATTCATGGACAGAGCCATCAAGGCTCTACGTACCATATTGCAAGATCGCTGGCTCAAAAATTGAATGGAACAATTACTGAATTCTTTCTTCCAAAAGATTTTGGAGAATTTTGCATCGGGTGCACTTCCTGTTTTCAAGTATCTGAAACAAAATGTCCGCATTTTGAAAAATTATCCCCGATCACCAAAGCACTCGACAACGCAGACGTCATGATACTGGCAAGCCCTGTCTATGTATACCATGCCACGGGTGCAATGAAATCGCTGCTCGATCATTATGGCTGGCGCTGGATGGTACACCGTCCGGAAGAAAAAATGTTTTCCAAACAAGCTGTCTGCATTTCCACAGCTGCCGGCGCCGGAACAAAAAGCACAAACAAGGATATGGCCCACAGTACTTTCTTTTGGGGCATTGCAAAAACCTATCAGTTTGGTACTGCCGTAATGGAAACTTCATGGAAAAGAGTGAGTTCGAAAAAGAAACAGCACATCGAAAGAAAACTTAACGCATTAGCTAAAAAAATTAGGAAAAATCAGAATCATGTAAAACCATCTGTAAAAACAAAAATCTTTTTCTATTTTATGTGTCTGATGCAAAAGCATGGATGGAACAAAGCAGATACCGATTATTGGAAAACCAAAGGATGGACAATAAAAAAACATCCATGGGACTAAGATACTGTTTAAAAACACAGAAAAATATATGGTAATTAACTCATTACATCCGTATTTTTATTTCATAAGCGGCAAAATGGCATCCATTTTCCATTCTTTCGCTGGAAGAATTACCGCATTAGCGCCAATCATTTCCCTTACCATATACAGTTCCAAGCTTTGCCTGTGCCTGAAATGAGCTATCAAATCTTCAAACGTACTGCATCCATACTTTTCACCATATGGGGAATGAATGAAAAAAGCTAACATCATCTGATACCATAATTCATTTCCCAGCAGATCACAGCGTTCTTTTCGAATCGTTTTTATAACATCTTCTACTTTATCACTGTATAAATACAATAATAAAAATTGTTCTTTCTTCAGACAACCATATAAGTCACGATAAAAGTCGATAATTTCATCGTCTTCCAATAAATAAAACAGCAGCAAATCCTCTATAATATTTTGAAAAAAAGAACACTCAAACAAATATCCTGTTTCTGAAAAACTTTGATACCTTGAAAAAATAATCTCTTTTAAATCGTTGAATGTCTTTCTGCCGTTATACACTTCGTACGTTTCCATGTCCTTATGGAAATTCGGAATATCTGTAATAATCTTTGTATAAGCAACAATAAAATGTCCCTTTTCCTGTATCGTATTTTTTTTAATTTCATCCTGTATAGGTGTATACTTTTTTAAGACTGTATCATAATCGTCCTGCGACATCCACGTACACCAAGCTAAGTCAATAGGCGAGTAATCCCCTTCTCTGCAAATATGAAATTCAGGAACTTTCTCATAAATACCATTTATCAAAGTGGATTTTCCCATTCCCTGAATACCTTCTATAAAAACATTTTTCATCTTCTTCCTTCTTATCTATTGCTGAACGGTTTCTGTCATACTCTGTAAACTATATTTTAATGATAAACTGCTAATTTTTCATCCATCGATTGAAAAATTCCAGATATTTAAATCGCACCCGATACTTACCACTTTTGAGCACAGCGTCATACTCGTCTTCTGATAATACTTTTTTCAAAGATTTCTTTGCATCCTCATCCACTACCTCATAAACAGCTCCATGAAAACACATATTCGGATACATCACACACCACCAGTTCTGACCTTTTCCACTTCCGATTACTACATTGAGCGCCTCATAATTTCCTGCCGGAAACGTATAATTTCCATATGTTTTCTGTGGAAAGCCCACGGTTTTCATCTGTGCAGTAACGGCATATGTATATCCCTCCTGCCGAACCGTCTGCTCTGCTATATGGATGATTTGCGGCAGATATTCCTGTACAATTCTGCCGCATTGCTCTCTGTCTTGCGCTTTCGACAGTTTTTGCTCCATAAAAGCGCCTACCGCATCCCGCACTTTCAGCTTTAACGCCTGGTCCGCACGGCTATCGCTATTCGCACGCACATGAAAACGCAAAATCTTTTCTGCTATTTCCTGCTGCGTCTGCTGCAGCTGATACTCCTCATATTTCCACAGGCATCCACCTGCCAGTAACAGCAATAAAAACATGGTCTCTAAAATTGTCTGATATTTCCGAAAAAAAGCCCGCATCATCGGTTCCTCCTAACATGATTCTTTATTTTCATGTTAACCACTTTTTTCCGGTTTAAACATACAAACTAAATAATTTCTCAGCCTTTTTAACAAAACAGCTTCGAAAAATCTGCCATGTATCCGGTCTTTTTTGACCGTTGCAAAGGACTGCTTTGATACTGAAACTGCCCGGCCTGTTCATAACATGCAATGTCTTCTTCTGAAAGCTGTTGTACCGTATTCTGTGCCTGCTCATCCCTTTGAATATCTTTAATTTCCGCAAAAATCTTACCTGCGGCAATTGCAGCAAATACAAGGGGATGATCTTTCCTTAGATAATGGTATCCGTTTTTTTCAATCAGGCAAAGGGAATCATCCGCACATATTGTCTGATCCTGTTTTGCCTTTTCCAGCTCATGAGCAAACTGATCTGCATCCATCTTTTCGTACTCGACAGAAGGAAACAAACATTTCAGATTGAACTCCACTTTTGTAGAAAACATCTGTGCCTGATATAATTCAAAATTCCTTTGTATTTCCTTTGCAATTTGCTCCGGTGTCGCATAAGTGCTCTCAATTACCAGATCATAATTGCATACGTCATAATAATCTAACCCATACAGCTTATGAAAACGTTCCTTTTCAAGCATTGCCCGCTCTTCTAATCCAGCCCTTGCCTCCTCTATATTTCTGTACCTTTCCGCATTCCTGCTTACACCGTCAAATACGCGTCTTGCTGCTTCCTGCGTATCTACCAGCAAAAATACCTTAAAACTGTCTTCTACAAAGTGCCACGCCAATCTGGAGTCAAATACCGTATGATCCATTTCTTTTCCCAGCTGTGTACTGCGGTTGTCAATCATATCATCAATACTGCGGTCCTTTTTTGCAGCTTCGTTTAATTCAATCACAGTCATTCCTTTTTCTTCCGCAATCTGGCGAAAAATATCTCCTGCTGATATGATCGTAAAGCCCGATTTTTGCAACTCCTTGCACACACTTGATTTTCCGCTGCCCAAATTGCCTGTAATCGTAATATTCATCGTTAATGTCCTCCCCAATCTGATCCATGATCTAATATCTTATCGTTTCTGCATCCTTACAGGATGTAAATGGAAGATCTTTTATTTTAGTTATGTTAACATCCACTTAATCAGAAAAATGCTTTTACATATGCCAAAGTCTTCTCTGACAAATCTTCTGGCATTTTCTCCACAAACTGAATATTTCTACTGATTACATCCAAACACTTCATATGTTCTGTCAATATCACACCTGTTGTTTTTGTTCTATTGTCCAAGGGAATATGCAACGGAAACTTATTGCCTGTATTCGTAATTGGACACACCAAAGCAAAGTTAGTCCTCATAAAAAATTGTTCGTTACTAATAACTACTCCAGATCGTCTTCCTTCCTGTTCCTGTCCTGATTGTGGACTAAAATCTAAGAATACAATATCTCCTTGTTTTGGATGATACATCACCACACTTCCTTCCCAACAGGAGAACCCCAGTCAAATTCCTCTGAGACATATTCTCCATCATAATCTTTGAATATATCTTCCAATGTAAGTTCTTTTTTCTCTTTCACTTTTGTAATCACAATATTATCATCAACTCTATGAAGTTCCACAAGATCATTTT
>CAJTZX010000083.1 GCA_910584345.1 uncultured Eubacterium sp.
GTTCCTGCCAGGATTCTGGAACTGTGCATATAGATTATGCCATTTCTGTTTTGCTTTTATCCTGTCTGCACATTTACGCCACTGCGTCCTTTCCTGCAGCCGGATGTTTAATATCCTTCATCATGTTTTCCGGATCATATTCTATCCCCTGTCTCAGGATCGCATAAAACACCCTCAGGATCTTGCAGGCTATCACAATCAGCGACTGCATTTTCTTCAATGGATTGTCTTCCCTTGTCGTGTAATACATGTGCAGTGTTTTGAATTCCACTGAGTGCGATACTGCGGACTTGGCCGCCTGGAACAGCCAGTACCTGAGTCTTTTGCGGCCCCTGTGACTGATCTTTGTTTCCCCTTTATGTTTCCCGGAGCTGCATGCCACAAGCCCCATCCCGCTCAGCTTCTGAATCTCCCTCACATTGATGAAAATAAAAATCCCTGATTTCTAATTCGTTCCTCAAAATTCTCAATCCATAAATACAATAATTTCATAAATTTTTCTCTCTAAGTTTCTATCGTATATTAACCCGAACTATAGTCTTCAAATATTAATCTGAAAACTAAAACCATTTCGCATCCTTTATTCCTTTTCACAGTTACAACTCTCTATAGCGTCCTGCACCGGTTCAGGCACGCAAAAATCTCCTGCACTCTTACAGCCGCAAGATTACAAGGCAGATAACGTCCCTCGCAGACTGCCCCGATTCCTTTTTCTTCCACCATTCGCTCTAAATACCCAGCTATTTCTCGCATATCTTTTTTCCCATCAAATAAATGCTGCTTTGCATATTTTACCATATATCCGAGAGTCATTGTCTGTTCACTGTCTAACAGCTGTTCTACATACCTTAGCTCAATCGTATCGCGGTCAATAGATACAGCATCCTTGCCCATGCCTTTTACTTTCATCCTTTCATTCGCAGATCCTTTTCCTGCTGTGAATACTCTGTGAAAAGACGGCGGATCTGCTTCTTTGCGTACCAGCTTGTCCTTTGTCATATCTGAAAAACGCTCTGCTTCTTTTTTTGCTGATTCTGTAATATCTACAGGCTGATACTGCATCATCTGGATCACATGATCTGCTTTATAAAAATAAGAGCCACAGCTTCCGGCTACGAGTATGGTAGATATATGATAACGATATGACAGTTCCTCTACACGGTCGATAAAGGGCGTAATTGGCTCCATATTCGGATGTACGACTCTTGCCATCAGTTCATCCCGGATCATAAAGTTGGTCGCACTCGTATCCTCATCGATTAAAAACAAATGCGTTCCCGCTTCCATCGCTTCGATTACGTTTGCCGCCTGTGATGTACTGCCGCTGGCATCTTCTGTCACAAAAGATTTCGTATTTTTGCCATTAGGAAGGCCGTTGATAAACATTGAAATATCTGTTTTTTGAATGCTTCTGCCATCCTCCGCACGGATTTTTACCGCTGTATCATCTGTGATTACATATTCCCTGCCATCCCCAGCAATATGGTTATACACTCCGCGTTCCAATGCCTTTAATAACGTGGATTTTCCGTGATAACCGCCCCCTACGATCAGGGTAATGCCCTGTGGGATACCCATGCCTTTGATCGTTCCGGCATTTGGCAGATGGATCTCTACCGCCATCGACGGCGGAGAGCAAAAGGAGACCGCCTGCTTCATCGGACGATCTGAGACGCCCGATTCCCTTGGCAGTATCGAGCCATCTGCCACAAATGCTGCTAAATTTCTTTGTTTCAGTTGTGTGCGGATGTAATACTGATCCTGCGCCAGCTCTTTGACCTTCTGCAAATGTTTTTGATCTGCATTTTTATAAAATAAAGACTTTTGTACACATGCCGGCAAAAATTGAAACAATATCCGAATGAGTTCGCCGGCATTGATCGAACGCCCATTGGCCGGAAAACCTATCTCCAATCTGAAAATCAAATTTCCGCTGTCCGGTGCAATCTCACATGCACTGCGCTCTAATACTTCCTGCCCTGGCCGGCTGACGGATAACAGGCCGCTTTTACCGGAACCTTTGGCCTTATGAGAATATTGCTGCGCTTCCTTTCCAAATTTACGGATTAATGCATCTGCCAATGCGATTCTCGTATGTTTTTGCTGAATCATATCAGCCGGAAAGCCGGCTTTTTTTCCATCCACATGTACACTGACTTTGGATGGGGATGCAAAAGGATCTCCCTGCACATGGTCAATACTTAGTACATAGCTGTCAAACTGATAAGCTCCCGCCGTATCTTTATAAGCCGGATAACCTCTATGGTCAATACGATGCAATATTTCCTGTAAATCTTGTGCCTTTTTCATATGCTGACGCTCCTGTTTTTTCATATCTGTTTCAGAATCTTTTCCATGATCTTTTTTATCTGTGTTTTCTATACTATTTTTCCATGATCTTTTTATCTGTGTTTTCTATACTATTTTTCCATGATCTTTTTTATCTGTGTTTTCTATACTATTTTTCTACACTATTTTTTATACTATGTTTTCTGTCTTACATTTCATCTTTTACTTCTGTAAAGTCACAATAATCCCATCCGCTTTCCGAGCGAAACGTATACTTTTTATCTTCTTCCTGATAGTTCCAGGAAAATTCTCCTTCCAGATCCATAAAAGAATGCGCGGCTGCTGCAGCATCTAGTATTTCCGCCAGATCAATAACAAACGACTCTGCATCCTCTGGTGAAGAACACGTGGTTTCTATTATTTCATTTTCCACATAAAACCGCAGCATAAACGCATCCAGATCGCTTTCATCATCAAATGACGCGTTTTTTAAATACTTGTTGCTTGAGTTTTCCAAACGATTTTTTAAAAACGCAACACTCGAATGAATCCGTGACTGTGAGATATCTTCTGCCTCCATATAAATCTTATAACGAATCTCCAGTTTCCTTTGTTCCATCTGTTTTTCCTCTCTTTCCTGTACTTCGTAACGCAGCTATAAAACTCAAAAAAGCTGCGTCATTCCTCCAGTCAATATTCCTATATTATCTTCATATATTTTTGCAAACTGATCCATCTGCAATGGATTGATGCCTAGACCTGCTTCAATCGTATAACCCGGCCGATTATACTCTTGTATAAACCAATCCTTATACCCCGCATATCCAGATGCGCCCGGCGTCTCTTCTACCGCATAACCACTGACCTCCTGAAAGTATCTTGCAATCCGATAAGAATGGGCTGGCTCGTAATCCAGATATTTCCAGTAAATAACCTCACCTTGCGTATGGTACGCCAAAATCAGTGAAAAATCATTAGCTCTCGTATAATCATAAACAGCCTGGCTTTCCGGCGCTGTCAAAGGCGCTTCTCCTACATAATCTCTCGGCGCCGGCGTTTCGTATCCCTGCGCGTATTTGATCTCTTTTGCCTGTTCCCATCCTGCCGGAAACTGAAGGTTTAAATCGATTCCATCAATATTAGCCTTCCACCCCTGCGGAAATGGAATATTCGGATACAAAGCTGCGATCTGCTGTGCCTGATTCAAATACTTGTTTTCATTCTTCTCATCTAATACACCGTTCACCAAATCAACGCCATCTGGATTCACAAGCGCAAGCAGCGAAAGATGAAATCCATAATACAGCCAGGAAGCCGGCACGCCTGCAACCTGCTGTCCTCTGGAAAAAGCTTCTGCATAATCTTCTGCAAACTTTAACAGCACCGGCGTCGTAATCCATTCATTTGCATGAAACGCGGCATTATAAAATACGTGTTTTTTTCCTTCTCCGATACTTATCACAGTCAGATTACGGCCCATAACGCTTTTTCCAACCGGCTCCTCATGCAAAAAAGGATACCGCACCAGCAGCCCTTCCAATATCCAGTCCGTTAAATAGGAAGAATACGCCACCTCCTGCGATACAAGCGGAAAATCAAACGGCACAAACAGCACCGTACCTGCAGACAAATTCGCAGGATCCACCATTGGATTTGCAGTTGTTAACCTCTGTACGGTAGAACGCATATGCGCAGCAACCGACCACAAGGTATCCCCCTCCTGCACCCGATATGTCTGATATCCTTTTAAATACGGAAGCAGCATTTCCCACTGTGTACTGCTAATTTTACAATCCTGGCCGCTGCTGAAAAATTCCTTAAGACCCATACATGTCTTTTCTCCAAATATCCCGTCTATCGTTACAGGAAATCCCGCACGCAACAACGCAAGCTGCACATACTGCACCAATACTCCCCGATCACCCGGAACTAAATCTCTCATGCTCACCCAAACCTTTGCCTTGCACAATGTGCCCAATTTTTTACTATTATATGAGCATTTGTGAAAAGTGTGCACGCGCCACGCACTTATTTGATATATTTGCACGACTTTTGAAACAGAAAAAAACCTAATAGAAACAATACTACGAGTGAGCCAATCCCATAATGAATGCTATTTGTAATCTGGCTTGTTATACTAACGAGCATCGTTCCCAGAAAGGAAGCTCCTTTCCCACAGATATCAAAAATCCCAAAATATTCTCCAGACTGGTCTTTTGGTATAATTTTTGCAAAATGCGAGCGCGACAATGCCTGCACGCCGCCTTGAAACAAACCGACGCAAACTGCCAATATCCAAAACTTCGGCTGAGAATCCAACGTCATACCAAACAGCGTAATCAAGGTGTATGCTACGATACAAACAGAAATTAACGTTTTGGGCGCATACGTACCCGACAGCCTGCCAAACACAAGCGTAGCCGGAAACGCTACTATCTGCGTTAACAACAAAGCAAGCAACAGTCCTGTCGTATCCAGACCCAATGCCGTACCATAAGCCGTCGCCATATCAATGATTGTATATACCCCGTCGATATAACAAAAAAATGACAGTAAAAACCAGAATACTTCCGGGTGACTGCGCATATTTTTTAATGTATTCCCAAGTCTTTTGAAACTATTTCTTATGATTTTACGATCTGCCGGTATATAATGAACCTGCCGGTAAGAACGCCAGAGTGGAACAGTTGCAAGAAACCACCAGAGCGACGCGATGGAAAAAGCTGCCGTCATCGCATCCAACTGATTAAGTCCTATAGAAGGAGCAGACAATACGAGCGCAAGACCTACAATAAACGGGATACAGCTGCCAATATATCCCCAGGCAAATCCTCTTGCAGACACTTCATCCATACGCTCCGGCGAGGTCACATCTGATAACATCGCATCATAAAAAATCAGACTTGCAGAAAAGCCGCATTTGGCAATGACAAAGATCACTAAAAATACAAACCATGACCGCATAAATCCAAGCAGCAGACATCCTGTTGTCCCAAGTATCATACTGCCAAGAAAAACAGGCTTTTTCCATCCCTTAAAATCAGTCATCGTACCAAGCACCGGCCCTAAAATCGCTACAATGATCGTTACCGCAGAAGCCGCATATCCCCAATATGCCAGATAATCTACAGAAGAAATTCCTGCCTGCTGCGCGATCGCATCAAAATAAATTGGAAATAGCGTAGCTACAAGCAGCACAAATGCAGAATTGCCCACATCATATAGTATCCACGCCTTTTCCATCTTTGTCAGTTTCATTTTTTTTGGCATATCGTTACCCCTCCAGCAGAAATAAAAAGATTTCCTCAAAAAACTGCATCGAAGACCGCTCCTTTGCATTAAAAATCTCATGCTTTGCATCTAAAAACCAGACAAGTCTGGCATTTTTCAATTTACCTGCAAATCTGCAGATCTCATCCGTATTAACCATATGATCTCTGCCAGCCGCAAATACAAGCACCGGGATGTCGATTTTTTGAATATTTTCAGATGCCTGCACAAAAACAGCTGCCGTTTGCGCCGCACATACCCAGCTATAGCAGGCTCCGTTTGTCCGGCACCTTTTATTTGCTTTCCGCTTTCCATGTGCGTACAAATACCTCTCTTCGCTTAAACAGCTGCTTCGTTCAAATTTGGGCTTCATGGAAAACCCATGCTGTCCGGCTGCATATGCCTTTCCAAACCCCAGACATTTGCATATACGTGCAATCATCATAGCAGCCGGATACGGCAGTCCGCGAACTTTCATCTGTATCATTGGCGCAGATAATATTGCTTTTTGAAAATCTCCCGGATACCGCTGTAAGTACAATGCACCAATTGCTCCACCCATAGAATGTGCAAATAATATCATTTCATTCTGATGCGGCTTTACAATTTTGTTTACAAATATATGAAGATCCCTTACATACTGCGCAAAGCTTTCTACATATACTTTATCCATATTCGAAAGCCTGCGTTCCGATCTGCCGTGGCCACGATGCTCCGCTAAAAATACGGAATATCCCGCCTGCAGAAAATAATAAATCATTTCGTCATATTTTTCTGCAAATTCGCTGAATCCATGGGAAATTACGATATTTCCTTTCGCGTTTTTGCGTATATAAGTAACATAAAAAATGCGTGTACCGTCATAGCTCGTAAATCTGCCGCGTCGCCTGTATTTTTTTAAATAAGTCTCTGATACCTTCTCCATCCGCTCGCGAAATCCGGTTTCCTGCACATACTCTATGTTTATTTTCTCTGTCATAATACTTTGTTCAGATCCTTCCTGATAGGCGGCGCCTGTCATAATATCTTTTCCAGCTCCCGCACAAGTTCAGGGATCAGCTTTCCGTCTTCATATTCATCCGCAACTGCTCTTCCCAGTTTTGGATCATTGGTAATCATTGCGTCTGTTTCGTTTTCGCACAACAAACGCATATGTTCTTCTTCATTCACTGTCCATACGTGTACTTTCAGCCCATGTCTGCTGCATTCTGCAAAAAAATCGGAATACTGCACATTATAAATAGCCGGATGAAGCGCATCCGCTTTCACCGTTTTTTTTGCATACGAAACAACATCTATCATACCGTCCTGATACAGTAGACCAGTCATTGCATCCGGTTTCAAACGTTTGATTTTGCGGATGCTGTAATGATTAAAAGAAGAATAAATGACACGTTCCTGCATCCCCATCTGTTCTGTCAAATCCAACACCTGTTCCTCAAGTTCCGGATAGAAAACGACTCCCGTTTTTAATTCTACGTTGACCGTTAAGTTTGTCGGCCGAATCAGCTCATAGACTTCCTCCAGCGTTGGGATACACTGTGTTCCGAAATGGGAAAAGTGCTGGTTCACATTGATCCTTTTTAATCTTTCATACGTAAAATCTTTCACCCAACCGGAAACTCTGCTGACACGGTCGACCATTTCATCATGAATCACGACCAGCTTCCCATCCTTTGTCTGCTGCACATCCAGCTCAATACCGTCAGCTTTTAATTCCACTGCCTTTTGAAATGCTTCCAATGTGTTTTCCGGTGCATAAGCACTGGCTCCCCTGTGAGCCCATACAAGTGTTTTTTTCATTCTATCATAACCTTTATTCTTTATTCTAAATATATTTTCTATACATCATAAGCCTGAAACTTATATCTGTTACCTGTTCCTATGGCTTTTTACAATATGGAATCCAAAAGTCCTTTCAGACCTTCTTTTTCATAAATCCCACGGTAATACTCTACCTCATCCTGGATCAGCTCATCAATGACCCGCATTCCAAGCAGCTCCACCGGAGCACAATCGTCTGTCAGCAAATAATCGCCTGGCTCATATGCTACCAAACGCTCTGCCGTTCGATCCATCAGATCTGCAAGGTCACTGTCCGATGTAAGTGCCATCTGATCCTGCATCACTTCTAAAATATCTGGTGAAGCAGAAGCAAACAATTCCCGGTTTGTAGAGCCTGTTACATCTGCCGTATAAATATAATCAAAAACATGGCTGATCGTATCCGCAAGATATTCGTTCATACTTCCTTCCTGCGTCGTGCGCATATTCATATTGACAACCATCACGCCGTCTTCTTTTAAATGCGACTTTACCATTGTAAAAAATTCCACGGACGACATCTGAAAAGGAATCGTAATATCCTGATAAGCATCTACCATAATCACATCATATTTATGATCTACAACGTTTAAATATGCACGCCCGTCATAAGCTGCTACCGGCACATCTTCGGGAAGCGCAAAATATGTTCTGGCAAGGTCTGTAATCTTTTCATCTATTTCTACGCCTTCCATACGCACATTTGGAAAATACCGCTTACACTGTGTCGCAAAAGTTCCGGTTCCCATTCCAAGAATCAGTACATCCAGACGCTCTTTTTCATAGACACCTGCCATAAACGGAGCCGCGAGTGCGTAATCGTAATACATTCCTGACAGGCTGTTATCTTTTTTTAAAATCGACTGCACGCCAAACAGCACATTGGTAGATAAGATCACGCTGTTTTCATTTTCCTTTACCTGCAAATAATTATAGACAGATTCCCCTTCATAAGAAAGGTCTGTTTCCCAAAATGCAAAACTGTCTGATCTTCCCGCCAGACAACAGACCAGAAACAAGCTCACACCGAATACAGCGCCTTTGCCGCCTTCCTTTACGGAAATAAAATAAACCAGCGCAAGCAGCAGCAAAATACCGGCAAAAATAAGAAATGTAACCGAAGTGCCAACGGCCGGGATTGTGACAAACGTCGGCAAAAACGTTCCAAGAATACTGCCGATCGTATTCGATGCATTCAGCATTCCTACGGTCTTTCCGTTATCTTCCAGACTATCCACCGTATATTTCACAAGGGAAGGCGTCACTGTCCCAAGCAAAAACAATGGAAACACAAAAATTACCATACAGGCAAAAAACGCTGCCAAAATTAAAAAATTACTGTTTACCGTAAAAATAAGCAAAGCTGAAATGCCCAAAATCAAATATTTTCCAACAACCGGAATGGCTGCAATCCATATGGCCGCCACAATCATTCGTTTGTACAGCCTTCCGGGATCAGGATTTTTATCTGCCGTCCTGCCTCCGTATATATTGCCAAGAGCCATTGCGATCATAATCGTACCGATAATGATCGTCCATACGATCTGTGAAGAACTAAAATAGGGAGCAAGCAGGCGGCTTGCCCCTAATTCTACTGCCATTACGGACATACCTGCAAAAAACTCTGTCAGATACAGATATGTCTTATTTTGTAAAATACGTGCCTGTTTCATTCTTACTGCCTTTCTTTTTCCTTCGGACAAACCGTATCATACGGCTGTCCGTTTTTATTATCATAACAAATTATGGAAGTTCTGGCAATCCTTGTTTTCTGTTCTTTTTTATGACGAACAAAGGGCGTTACTATTCACGGGGGTGGACAAGTAACAAAGCAACAGTTTAGACAAAGGGTCGCTTTTGGACCTCCCGGACGCTGGATGAGGGAATCGGCCCTGTCTCACTGTTCCGGTTTCCAGAACGTAAGAATCCCTAAGTATTCTACATTTAAGTTGTGGCGCCGGACGGACGCGGCGCCTAATTCGCCCTGGCTTAACGCCAGCAGCTAAAGGCGCCGCTACGGCTTCGCCGCCTGTGTTTCGAG
>CAJTZX010000084.1 GCA_910584345.1 uncultured Eubacterium sp.
AATACTAAGAGCTTCTAACATTCTTCCAACGTCACAAGCAGACCGGACAGCTCCCATCATCCGGCTGTTTTTTTAAGCCGTTACATACTTATATCATACACAATCCAATTATGTCTCAAATTCAAATATTATTAGCTGTTTTGATTTGACTCTTTTGAAAAATAATTTTAACAGTTAGCAGAATAGCAGTCTAACAAAAAAATAGTAAATTTACTGGTTATTTTACATTGATTAAAAAAATCTAATAGGCGATCACGAATCTCATATAAACGTTGTGTATAAGAGATCCATACAACGTGCAATGTTATCAAAAACCGCGCAAATCCCCTCTCCCTGCGTCCGGGAACCCCAAAATGCATCACAATATCTAAAATAGCTATACAAAAATAAGGAAGTTTTTGTTTTTAATTTCATCTTGACAATCAGAAAAACATATGCTATTGTGTATTAGTACTAGTAATACACACAGTACATGAGATACAATAGATACACACCACATACGAAAAGCAGCTGGCAGAAGCAATTTTGTACGAATAATGATGTCACGTCAGATTGTCAAGTTGTGATAGCTGTCAGCTGTATGATCTTAGGAATGTGGTTTTGGATTTCGGTTAAGAAAATCAGATTTTCGATGTATATGGATAGAATAACAAACAGATCTGTATGCGAATGTTGTTAAAGAGGAGGGTTACATGCAGAATGTTGCTGGAGATCTGTATGCAGGAGGTTGTTGGAAAGGAGGAATGGCACATGCTGGAATTAAATTATCGTGATGCAAGGCCCATCTATGAACAGATCAAAGATGGTTTGCGAAGGCTGATTCTTTCGGATGTGATCCGTCAAGATGAAAAGCTTCCAAGTGTGAGGGATTTAGCGAGCCAGTTGGCGATCAATCCGAATACGATTCAAAAAGCGTATCGTGAGCTGGAGCAAGAAGGATATGTCTATACGGTATCTGGCAGAGGAAGTTTTGCTGCACCGCTTAGTGATGTTCGCTCTGGCAGGCAGGATATGCTGCTTGCACAGTTTGACGAGGCGGTGACGGAACTTTTGTGTTTAAAAAAGAATCCGGAAGATTTGAAAAAGCGGATTGACGCACTAGAGCAGGGAGGTGTACAGAAATGATAGAAGTCATAAACGTAACGAAACGATTTGATATGTTTACGGCGTTGGATCAGGTAAATATGCATGTGAAAAAGGGAGCGATCTATGGACTGGTAGGACCAAACGGTGCGGGAAAATCCACTATCATACGGCATATTACAGGCGCTTACCGTCAGGATGCAGGGGAAATAAGGGTAAATGGACAGATCGTCTATGAAAATGCTGCGGTAAAGGCAGAAATTGCCTATATTCCAGACGATATTTTTTATTATAATCAGGCAAATATGAAAGATATGGTACGGTTTTATAAAGATATGTATCCTTCTTTTGATAAAGAATTGTTTGAACGGCTGCAGGAATGTTTTCCGGCTATCAGTCTGAAACGTGCAATTCGAAGACTTTCAAAAGGAATGCAGAAGCAGGCGGCTTTTTGGTTAGCGATTTGTTGCAGGCCGAAGCTGTTGATTCTGGATGAGCCGGTAGATGGTCTGGATCCGGTTATGCGCAGGCAGATTTGGAGTCTTTTAATGTCGGATGTAGCAGAACATGGAACAACGGTGCTGGTATCGTCTCATAACCTACGGGAATTAGAAGATGTATGTGACCATGTGGGAATTATGCATCATGGGAAAGTAATCATGGAAAAGTCCTTGGATGATCTGCAGGGCAGTGTTTCAAAAATACAGGTAGCTTTTGACAGTGAACAGCTTCCGGTACTACCGAAAGAAATGGATATATTACATCGGTCACACGCAGGAAGGGTGCATACACTGATTATACGTGGAGAACAGGATGTGATACGTGCACAGATTGCTTCTTTGGAGCCGATTTTATTAGATATTCTTCCGCTGACACTGGAGGAAATTTTTATATACGAGTTGGGAGGCGCAGAGTATGAAGTCAAAGATATCCTTATTTAATAAAGCTGTTTTTAAACGTAATCTTACAGGCGGCTGGTGTTTGTGGTCTGCAATATTGTTGTTTTATTTGCTGACGCTCCCTGTAAGTATGTATGGGACATTGTCAGATTTGATACGATATGAAACAAATATAGATGGGACGCTTCAGGAGACGCTTAAGATTTCGATGATTTCAACAATATGGGGAGCGTTGGAGGCGTACGTTCCGTTATTTGCATTGGCTGCACTCTTATGTGCAATGTTTGTTTTTTCTTATTTATTCACGGGCAGAAATTCGAATATGATGCATACGTTCCCCATTAACAGGATTACTTTATTTGCAACAAATTATGTGACCGGATTGTTGTTCCTGATGATACCTGTTACGTTGTCAGCAGTTTTGACACTTGGTGTAGGGGCAGTATATGGGGTACTGGATGCTTTTGTTGTCAAACATTATTTGATTTGGATAGTTACCGTAGCAGTAGAAAATATATTTTTCTTTAGTATGGCTGTCTGCGTATTGATGTTTGTTGGAAATATGATTGCTGTACCAGTTATGTATTTGATTTTGAATTTCTTGTATGACGGATGTGTGTTAATTGTAGAAACGATGCTCAGTATCGTATGTTATGGATTGGAATCATATACATTTTCAAGCGGCATGTTTGGTGTGCTTACACCAATTTTGTATCTCGCTCGCAGAGTGGGAGGCAATAGTCGCATAGAGCTGGATGGAAAGTTCGAAGAAGCATTTCGGAATATGCATGTGCTGCCGGGGTATTTTGTAGCTGCCGTTTTTTTTGTAGTGATTGCAATCGTCGTGTATGAAAAAAAGCATATTGAAACAGCCGGCGACGTAATTACCGTAAAATGGTTAAAGCCAATTTTCCGCTGGGGAGCGTCTGTTTGCACATCAGCACTTGTGGCATTGCTTTTGAGCAGTATGTTTTATACAAAATCGTTTTGGGTAATTTTAAGCATCGTTATCGTGACTGGTTTGATTGTATTTTTTATAGCTCAGATGTTATTAGAGCGAAGCGTGCATATTTTTACAAAAAGAAAAATTCAGGAGGGTATGATTTATACAATCATTGTTTGTGCATTTTATGTGGCTTTAGATATGGATGTAGCAGGACTGGAAAAGAAGGTGCCTTCTATGGATGACATACAGGCAGCTAAAATCAGTGGCCAATTGGAGATGCTTTCAGACGATGATGAAGAGATTGCTTTTATACATGATATTCATAGACAGATTGTTGATTCAAGAAAAGAGTTTAAACGAAGCGCTCAAAATTATTCTCGCAATTCAGAATATGTATCAATAGATTATTTGTTAAAAGATAATTCAATATTGAAAAGAGTGTATGAAATTCCATGTTCAGATGATGATGGAAGCGTGTCCAAACAGATTTGGGACTATGCGCAGAAGCCGGAAATTATACTGAAACAGTTTTTCGGTATCCACTATCCGGAGATTGATGTCTATGGCGGAACATGGAAAACCTATCAGTCTGATGGTTCGGTGAGCCAGGAGATTCGAATTACGGAAACAGATGCAAAGCAGCTGTATGAAGCAGTTGTTTCAGATGTGAACAACAGGCAGATGAATCCTGGGTATCGAACAGAAAATGTAATAGAATATACAAGGGGTGCGGTAGCAACAGCAAAGTATGAGGATGATGAGGTGAAAGATATAGGACATCTGACTTTGGATGTCAGAGACGAAGCAGGATATCTCAGTGTTTTGGATGTCAGAAGTATTCTAAGATATAAAGACGATAATGCAAAAGATGGGAAGGCATTTGTTTCTGTAGACGAAAGAGATACCTGTACGATCGAAAAACTTCAGGAACTTGGTTTTATGAAAAAGAATCCTGATTCAGAAAGTAAAGGATAGTATTTTGGGATCAAAAAAATTAACAAATATTTTATATTATATTTATTTTGGTGCGCTGGTATGGATTATTTTGTTTAAAATGCAGATGCCGTTTTCAAATATGGGGCATATTCGAAGTATGAATCTGATTCCGTTTGCAGGTTCGGTTGAAGTAAATGGCAGCATTTATATACAGGAGATTGTGGATAATGTTCTGATTTTTATTCCATTTGGTGTATTTTCCAGTATGCGAGCGTTAACCAAAAATCTGGTAAAAAGGCTTGCACCATCGTTTTTTACAAGCCTTGTGCTGGAAATACTTCAATTTGTACTTGCAGCAGGTGTTACCGATATTACGGATCTATTGGCGAATACGGCTGGCGGTTTGGTCGGGATAGGAATTTTTCATATTTTTCAGGCATTATGTAAGCAAAAAGTAAATTTAGTTTTAAATATAATGATGCTGTTTGGGGCATCCGCGATGATTTTGCTGGTGAGTATTTTGATTCTGGCAAATTAACAGTGCCAATGTGATATTTATAATCCGTATGAGTTCATTTAGCAGACAGGAAAGATAGCAGACGATGAAAAGTTTTAGTTATGTACCTTTGACAGCAAGTCCATTCAGGAAAAACATTGAATAATCAAATTGCAAAAAAGAGTGGTCTAGATGAGTCAGTAAAAAGAAATATTAAAAATTAGACTTACAGTATTGGGAAAGGAAGATAGACGTATGGAAGGTAATGACAATATGGAAAAAGGCGCAGATCAAATTAAGCGTATGTGGATCTGATTGTGGGAAATGCTCCTGTTTTGGATCATTGTGTAAAGGCTGCCAGGAATGTGAGGGAAAGGTCTTTCATCAGCCGGATGGAAAAGTGTGTGCAATTTATGAGTGTGTGGTAAGTAAAAATGGCCTGAATCATTGCGGGATATGTAACCAGATGCCTTGTGAAATTTGGATGAAGATTCGAGATCCCCAATTTTCTGATGAACAATTTGAGGAAAATGTCAGAATGCGTACAGAGGCTTTAAAAAGTCTTGTATCCGAATAAAAAGTAAAGTGTGTAAAAAATGTATCAGCCGATAGTTCTGCATAGTATTGCAGACTGTCGGCTGATATTACTTTTCATATCGATATTTTTGTAACAGTTCCTCGGTGATCTGAATTGTTACATATTTTTTTGCATTTCCGGTTAAAATGATGTTCAAAAGAGAAGATAAAAAGAGAAGATAAAAAGAGAAGTAAAAGAGAGAATAAAAGAAAAGATAAAAACAGGAGAAGTAAGTGATGAAAAAGTTAACAGCAATAGGTCTGTTCTGTTTTTTTGCATTAGCATTATCCAGCTGTGGTAAAAGTTCAGATTCAAACAAGGAAGAAAAAAAATCTGATTATGCACAAGCAGCAGATGTACTTAAAGCAGTGGCAGATTCTTATACGCAAGAGGAACGGTTTGCAATGTACGGAGGAGATCAGGAACATGCCGTCATGGATGAACCTGGTAAATTTGATATTAGTAAACAAGAGGAAATGGAGGATGTGCTTGGTCTTCCAACTGAGCTTGCATCGGGTATCGAAGATGCTGCTTCTATGGTGCATATGATGAATGGAAATATGTTTACGGGTGCGGCGTATCGGCTGAAGAGCAGTACAGACAAAGATCATTTTGCACAAACAGTCAAAGATACGCTGAGTAAAAAGCAATGGATATGTGGACAGCCGGATATAATGACGGTGATAGATGTGGATGGTGTTTACGTGATTACTGCGTACGGAGAAGCACAAATTATGGAAACATTTAAGAAAAAGGCAATGTTTGTATTTAAAGACGCTAAGGTTTTCATAGAAGCGCCGATTGTATAATGGTTTTTTCAAGTATTACGTTTATATTTTATTTTTTGCCGATTACGATAGCTATATACTTTTGTGTTCCAGCATGTTGTCAAAATGTAGTTTTGCTTTTTTGCAGTTTGTTTTTTTATGCCTGGGGAGAACCACAGAATGTACTTTTTATGGGAATCAGCATGATTAGTGGTTACGGTTTTGGACTGCTTGTTGAAAAATATAAACATGCGTCATCCGGGCGAATATGGTGCTTCTTGTCTATTTGTGTCAGCTTGTCTTTTTTGTTGTATTTTAAATATGCGAATTTTGTTTTAAAGAATGTAAATCAAATGATGGGAATGAAACTTCCGCTGTTGCAAGTATCTCTTCCTGTTGGAATTAGTTTTTATACATTTCAGATGATTAGTTATACAGTGGATGTGTACAGAGGAGAGCAGGCACAGAAAAATATTTTGAATCTGGCTGTTTATATTACGATGTTTCCACAGCTGATTGCAGGGCCAATCGTCCGGTATGCGGATATCGCAAATCAGATTGGGCCAGATCAAGAGACAGGAAAAAGGAGACGAACATCTTTAACAATGGCTGCGCAAGGGATACGCTGTTTTGTGACAGGACTGGCAAAAAAGGTATTATTAGCAGACCAGCTTGGACAGCTATGCAGTATTTTTCGCAGTTCAGAGGAAAAATCTGTACTGTTCTATTGGATATATGGAATTAGTTGTTCGCTATATCTTTATTTTGATTTTTCCGGTTATAGCGATATGGCGGTAGGTCTTGGAAAAATATTTGGATTTCATTTTCCACAAAATTTTAATGCTCCTTTTATTTCTGGAAGTATGACAGAATTTTGGAGACGTTGGCATATATCACTTGGATCTTGGTTTCGAGATTATGTATATATTCCGCTTGGCGGCAACCGGAATGGCCGTATGCATCAGATGATTTACATTTTTATTGTCTGGCTATTGACCGGATTGTGGCACGGCGCAGAATGGAATTTTATGATCTGGGGATTATTCTTCGCAGTTCTTATTAGCGCCGAAAAGCTTTTTAAGAAAAAGAGAGGATTTTTTTCCCATATTTATTTTCTTTTTTTTATTATCATTAGTTTTGTAATCTTTCATGCACAAAATCTTACACAGGCGATTTCTGATATTGGCGGTCTGTTTGGGGTTGGTGGGATTGCGTTTGTTACAAAAGAAACATTGTATTACCTGCGCAGCTTTGGCGTCATACTAATGTCTGCAATATTGTGTACAATTCCTTTTACACGCGATATACAGAGCATGATGAAAAGTTATCCGGCCGTCAAAAAGGCAGCAGCCTGGATAGAACCGGCAGCATTATTGGCACTCATGATCGTAATTAGTGCGTATCTTGTGGACAGTTCTTTTCATCCGTTTTTGTATTTCAGATTTTAAGAACTGTGAAAAAATAACTTTAAAAAGACAAGTAAATTGCAAAGTTATTTTTTACGGTTCCTTAGTATCGTAATTACACACATTTGATCGGAAACCTTGGAAATTTCCAGAGGAGAATTTGATATGAAAAAACAGTGCTTTATGATATGTACACTAGCTGTATTATTTTTATCAGCAGGGTTTCTCACATGCCTGTTTATCGAGAAACCTGAATATTCCTACAGTGAACGCCGTTATCTGGCAGCAAAACCGAAATTAACGGCGGATACTGTAAGAAGCGGCCGATTTATGGCAGATTTTGAATCTTATGCTCTGGACACATTTCCCTTTCGCGAACGACTGCGTAAGATAAAGGCATGGACTGCAGTAAATGTATTTCATTTGCAGGATCATCATCGGATCTATCGTTTTCATGGATATCTAGCCGTTATGGAGTATCCAATGCAAAAAGAGTTACTAAAACAAGCTGCAGAACAGTTTGCATCTATTTGCAGAAGATATTTGACAGAAGAAAATCATGTGTATCTGTCAGTCATACCAGATAAAAATTGTTTCCTTGCAAAAGAAAGCCAGCGCCTTTCCATGGACTATGAGGAGTTTGAAAACCAGATGCGGCAGGAGACGCAGTTTGCAGAGTATATTAAAATATCAGATCTTTTAGAGATCGGAGATTATTATAAGACGGATCCACATTGGCGTCAGGAAAAAATTACAGATATCGCAAAGCGGTTGGCGGAACATATGGGTGCAGCCTTGGAGGAAGACTACACGAAACATTTGCTTACACGGCAATTTTATGGCGCTTACTACGGTCAATCTGCACTTAGCACATCACCGGATTGTCTATATTATTTAACCGGAACCTCCATTGACCAATGCAAGGTATTTGACTGGCAGAATGAAAAGGAAATATCGGTATACGATATGCAAAAGGCAGCAGGCAAAGATCCATATGAAATATATTTATCAGGCCCATTGTCTCTTCTAACAATAAAAAATCCCAAAGTCAGCTGCACAAAAAATCAAAAAAAGAATGAGAAGCCGAAAAAGCTTGTAATATTTCGTGATTCATTTGGATCCTCACTCGCACCGCTATTCATCAGCGGATATTCGCAAATAACACTTATCGATATTCGATATATCCAGCCGGAGGTTTTGGGACGGTTTGTTGATTTTAAAAATTGCGATATACTTTTTTTGTATAGTACGCTCGTTTTAAATAATGAAATTTAAATGACTGGAATGCAACATTATATAGTTTCTTCCGCTTATATGCAACGGATTTAGATATAGTGGTGCATTTTTGGATTCCCGGACGCAGGGAGAGGGGATTTGCGCGGTTTTCCTGTGACCGTTCCAGAATGTAAGAAGCTCTAAGCATTCTGCATTTACGTTATAACAACCGTACGGTCGCAACACCTAGTTCGCCCTGGCTAAACGCCAGAAGCTAAAGGTGTTGCTTGGCTTCGCCCCTGGTTTTTAAGCAGAATACTAAGAGCTTCTAACATTCTTCCAAAGCCACAGGAAAACCGCGCAAATCCCCTCTCTCTGCTGGTTTTTGATAACATTGCACGTTGTATTGATCTCTTATACACAACGTTTATATCAGGTTCGTGATCGCCTATTAGATTTTGTGGAAATAATTTAAAATAACCAGTAAATTT
Source organism: uncultured Eubacterium sp. (assembly GCA_910584345.1). GTDB lineage: Bacteria > Bacillota > Clostridia > Lachnospirales > Lachnospiraceae > Eubacterium_J. Next base: position 8,817 of record CAJTZX010000084.1, read on the forward strand.
ACTATCTTTTTTGTTAGACTGCTATTCTGCTAACTGTTTAAATTATTTCTCAAAAGAGTCAAATCAAAACAGCTAATAATATTTGAATTTCAGACAGAATTGGATCGTATATGATATAAGTATGAATCGGCTTCAATAAACAGCCGGATGATGGGAGCTGTCCGGTCTGCTTGTGACGTTGGAAGAATGTTA
>CAJTZX010000085.1 GCA_910584345.1 uncultured Eubacterium sp.
TTCGCGCCTAAGTCTTCGTAAGCGCTGGATTTCACCTCCGCTAAAAGCGCCCCTTTGACGTCCTTTCAGAGGATGTTCCAGCCAGCAAAACCATTCCGCCAGGCGCAAAGTCTGACTATGAAAAGCTTAAGTTAATGATATTGGGAGTGAACAGTAACAGGAAAAGTAACGCTGCAGAAAATTGCCCTGTTTTGGTTGACAAAGTACCCCCTGGCAGTGTTATACTTTAGCAGGAATATTATCGAAAAACGGAAGTTAAGGAGGTAAACGTGAAAAAGGGGTTTGCCACTTGGGAAGGATGCGAACTGCATAGCATTAGCTACACCTCAGATGAATGTAATAGTGAAAAAAATATAGAGTGGATGAATGACCTTGGAGATGAAAATGCTGAATTTACTCAGTGCATAGAGTTTGTTAGTGATTTCCATTCGCCAAAATCCGGTGGTAGTGCATGGAACGCGGATTATGAATATAGACATTGGCAGTGGTGGCTTGCTCGCACAGGTAACAGGGAGTGGAGTCTAATGACGTGGGGTTATTAATGCCGTAATTCAGTTGACGTTTTTAAAATTAAGACAGAGAAAAGAGGAATACAATGAAAGTTACATTTTTACACCACAGCAGTTTTTTAGTAGAACTGGAGCATACGATTTTGTTATTTGACTATTTTGCAGGAGATCGTGTCAATGGATTTCATTTTACTGGAACGATTCCCAGACTGGATACGGAAAAAGATTTTTATGTATTTGCCAGCCATAAGCATCGGGATCACTTTGACATGGACAATTTAAAGCTGGCTGAACAGTATCCCAAAATACGGTTTTTATTTTCCAAAGACTGTAAAATGACACGCAATTTTTTGAAAAAGCATGGCTATCCGCAGGAAATAACGCAAAAGATTATGTATTTGGCTCCTGAGAAAACATATGAAGCCGGCAACATCAAAATCCGCACGTTAAGGTCTACCGATGAGGGAGTGGCATTTTGTGTACAGGCGGAGGATAGACATATTTATCATGCCGGAGATTTGAACTGGTGGTATTGGGAAGGCGCCGGAGATTTGATAAATGGGCGTATGGAGCGAGGATTTAAGCGTGAAATGCGCAGAATTGAAAATGAGCATTTTGATTTGGCATTTGTATTGTTAGATCCACGCCAGGAAAGTGACGCATATAAAGGATTTGGATATTTTATGCGCAATGTGGATGCGGATCATGTATTTCCCATGCATATGTGGCAGGATTATTCTTTCATAGAAACATTTAAGAAGCGTACAGATAATGATTATTTTTTGAGCAGAATCGTAACGATTACGAAAGAAAATGAAGTGTTTGATTTTTCATAAAAAAGAACATAGCCGTTTAAAGCTATGTTCTTTCGTTTTATTTTTCTATTGCTTTATTTTTCTATTGCTGTTTCGATCAGATTTCTTTCATTCATTTTTTTAATGTATGATTTCTAATGTATTACGCTGTTTGGACCAGATTTATTCGGATTCACTTTGCACGGTTACCGTATCAGGGTTTCCGGTCGAAGCCTGATGGATAACGGCGTCGGCCAGTTTTAAAAAGTTATTTCCTGAATTGGTAGCCCCGCTGATTGTATCAATACCATCCGTATTTTGCGATTCAATCAGCTGTGCGACATATTTTCTTGTATAATCATTTGGATAAGTGGTGCAGACAGCTGCCATATTTTCCATATAGGCATTGTCCCATGCTTTAATATATCCGCTTGGATTTTTGGCATTAAATTCTGCGTATACAATGTTATCATCTTTTACCATAATACATAAGTATTCTTTCCAACCATGCGAATAGTCAGACATTTGCGCAGTATAAAATCCATCTTTTAAAGATGCAGAACCGCAGCCATTGAGCAGCAAGGTGCATAAAAGCAGAAAAAGCAACGGCAGTATACGAACTGTTCTTTTCATAAAGCAAACCTCCTAGATGTCTTTTAATTTTACCTGAGATACATATTGATGCAGGCTTTCGGACTGTTTTAAGGAGCCGGCGGCCATTTGTGCTGTTTCTTCTGCCAGACGGTGATTTTCCTGTGCAATACTGCGGATAGAATCTAATTGTTCGGTCACGCAGGATACGGCAGTTGCTTGTTCGTCGGCAGTGTCGGAAAGCTGCACAGATATTTCACGGTATTGCTTTGCAACTGCCTGGATTTCATGAAAGGCTGCTGCTGTCTCATTTGCTGCTTCTAACCCTTTTTGAATCATATCGGCGGAGCTTTGAATAATTTCGTCTGTCTGACGCAGGGCGTCAGAAGTCCTTCCTGAAAGCTGTCCGATTTCTGCGGCGACTACAGCAAATCCATGGCCAGCTTCGCCTGCTCTGGCAGCTTCGATCGAAGCATTTAACGAAAGCAGGTTTGTTTGGAAAGAGATATCGCCGATCAGTTTGCTGATTTTGGATATTTCCTGAACGGAGTCATGAATTTCCTGCATGAAAGACAACAGGCTTTGCATGGATGCAGCTCCAAGGGTCGTTTTTTCAGTCGCATTTTCTGAACAGGATTCCATTTGAAGGACCTGTTCTTTATTTTTTTCAATGGCCATTGTGATAGAAGCAGAACTTTCTTCTAATTGCTGTAACAGTTCGGACTGCTTTAATGATGCGTTTTGAAGTTGTCCGGCATAATCAGATACGATCATTGAATTCTGATTCACTTCCTGCGATGACTGGTTCATACGCTGCATTGTCTGGTTCAAAGAGTCACTGATATGATCCAGCGAATCGCGTATGGAAGTAAAATCGCCGTGAAAGTTATCGGGAATGGCAACGGTATAATCACCTTTTGCGAGTTCACCCAGGCAGGTGCGTATATTTTGTATGTATGTATTTAGGCTTGCAATTGTTTTCGCCAGTGCGTCAGTTAAAATAGCTGTCTCATCGTTGCTTTCAGACAAGACGACATCATCTGTTAAATTACCGTCTGCCAGATCTTGCAGACGATTTGTGGCAGATGACAAAGAGACAGATATTTTTTGTGAGACAGTAGTAATCCAGAATGCTCCAATAACCAAAAATATGACGGATAACAAAATAGATAGTTCGATGGATTTTATTACAGTGTCCATAAACTCAATTCTTGGAGCATGAAGCATTAGTACCCAGTTTGTGCCAGGGATTGGAGCATATCCGACATAACTTTTTTTCCCGTTAAAAGAAATGATATCGGAGCCGGTTTGATAGGCAAGCATTTTATCGTAAGTTTTTTTGGCGGCGGAGGAATCCGCTGAGTCATAAATGTTTTTTTGCTCTTTTATCATGGTAGTGTTGCGGTCGCCAATGATCTGGCCGTCTTCATTTACAATGTAGGCGCTCCCGGTACTTCCTACGATTAACATGCTTAAGACATCGTTTAAAATATCATATTTATAGCTTCCAATCAAATATCCAATGGTCTCTTCTTCTATTGTATATGGAATACCTACGCTAAGCTGTACCAAGCCGTCTGCTTCGTAAGGATCGCCAATGACTATATTCCCGGTTTCTTTTAATAAGGAATAGTAGTTTTGGTCAGTGATGGAAGAGGGGGCATGGTCGTCTCCATATAATTTTTGACCGTCCGGGTCATAAGCAGCCAGCCAGACAAATTCAATCTGAAGTTTGGCATTATTCAGACAGACCTGTTTGTCTTGATCCGAAGATGCGGGATCTGCTAAAGCTGTTTCCCTGGAAAGGTTATACATCCGCTCGCATAAAAGATGCAGGTTGGAGCTGATGCTTTGGGAAGCAATTCTTGCGGTAGTCTGCATATTGTCCAGCAACGAGTTATTTGTAGAACGGATATTGCCGGCACACATAATCACTGAGACTACGAGAACCTGAAAAATTGCTACAGCCATGACATAAAAAATAATTTTTTGTTTGATATTATGAAACTTTTTCATATCAATGCACTCCTTTTCATTCATTACACTATCCGCTTTATTTTAACATATTTTTGTAAAATGTTAATATGTTTTTTTGTTTTTAACAAAATTCAGACGTTTTTCGGTGTAACAGTTCTGAACGGTGACTTTTCGGTTTATCTATTCATGACATTTTGTGTTAAGTTCTCACACTTTTGCCGATATAATATATGAAATACAAATGCAGTGAAGGATCCCACTGCCAAACAGGAGGTTATTATTTATGAGAATTACAACCCATATGCTGAATGAAACGGCGAAAAAGACAGGTATTCCGGTTCATCAGACGAATTTTTTAAGCTATGTGAATGATGAGTCGGCCGGCGGCAATACATTGTTGGATGCTTTAAATAAGAAAAACAAAGTATCTCCAGAGACTATTTCCAACTATAAAAAGATGGAAAAAACGGCGCAGAGTTTAAAAGATCAGGCCGAGAAGCTTGCGCAGACAGGTGAAAAGTCATTTTTTGAAAAAATCAAGGAAAGCGGAAACACAAAAGAGGCTTATGAAGCGGTAGAAAGCTATGTGGAACGTTATAATGCAACACTTTCCAATCTGAACAAGTCTTCGGGTATGCTGGATCAGTATTACAGCCAGATGTTGCAGGAAGCAGCGGATAAAAACAGTGAACAACTGGAAAAGATCGGTATTACAATCAATAAAAACGGGTCATTGTCTGTCAATAAAGAGAAACTGCACGCAGCTTCTGTAGAAGATATGCAAAATGCTTTTGGCGGAGAGGGAGAGTTGGCGTCTAAGACTGCTTTTCTTGCGGATCGGATTGCGAACAACGCACAGGCAGGGATAGAGAGTACGACGAGCCAGTATGACGGAATGGGGAATGTTTATTCCCAGCTTGCCAGCCAGTTTGATTTTTGGGGGTAAGTTTCGATGGATCGAAGCTGCATTTTTGTATTTTGGCGGATGCTTTATTTAGGATAAATGGAATTCAATAACATTTCAAGGAGGAAAAGATTATGACCGCAATTACACAGGCAGAAGTAAGTGCAGCGTCCGGTTATCCTGCAGCTGCAGGTTATGACAGGAATGTGCAAAACACAAAAACGTCAAAAGAAAATCATACTGAAGCGGCCCAAAAGTCCAAAGTTACAAATGGCAGGACAATCGGTGAGCCGAAGCTGAGTGAAAATGCGCAAAAGTATTATGACCAGCTGCGAAAGAAGTATGGAAATATGGATTTTATTCTTGTCAGCAGTGACATGAAGCAGCAGGCAAAAGCGAATGCAGGTAGATTTGCGAATCCAAACCGCATGGTCGTTCTGATCGATGAAGAAAAAATTGAGAAAATGGCTGAGGATGAGGATTTTCGCAAACAGTACGAAGGAATTATCAGCAGCGCGGCGCATAAGATGCCGCAGATTGCAAAAAGTCTGGGTGCCAATGCAGACAGCGTAAAAGGGTATGGAATGCAGGTAGATAAAGGCGGGACAGCAACCTTTTTTGCGGTGATTGATAAATCGTTGGCGGCTCAGAAAGACCGGATTGAAAAAAATGCGGCAAAGAAAGCAGAGGCAAAAAAGCAGGACAAGAAAGCAGCAGAGAAAAAACGTGCTGAAGATAAGCGTGCGCAAAAAGCTGAAGATCAGAAAAAGGCAGAGATGAAGGAAGATGATAATACGATTCGAGTAGAAGCATCTTCCATAGAAGAATTGATCCGAAAGATTAACGATACGGTTTTTGCATTAAGAAGCGACAGCGTACGTACGGATGAGGAGCGTAAAATCGGCAGTAAATTTGATTTTTCGATTTAGAAGGGATGTGATCAGATGGGAAATAACATCAGTTTTTATACGGGAATGAGTCTGTCGAATCAAAATATGCAGACAGATATGTTTGGAAGAAAACAGCGCAATGCCGCTGCAGGCCCGGCATCCATTCTGACCGGAAAGTTTGATCCGATTGAGCAGAAGCGGGAGTTGGCCAGAAAACGGGCATTAAAAATTGTAAGCGATGCTTTTTCGGGAGAAAAAAAGATTGATGATGATATTAAGGCGCGTATGGATTTGATTCAACGGTATGAAAGTATGGTGGGAGAAGCCAACCGCGGTCTTGGTGAGATTGATGAAAGAATGGAAACGCTTCGTGAAGAATATGGGGTGGATCCGGATAGCCAGGAACAAAAGGACTTAGAAATTCTTGCGGAATATCGAAGAGTTTCCAAGCGGAATCCAGAAAAGCTGGAGATCTTAATACCGCAGGAAAAACTGGAGCGTGCGAGGACACTGTATGCTCAGGGAAACGCTGAAGGCTATACAGAATACCAAAAGCGTGCACTGGAACTGGATAAAGGCAAAGATCCATATCTGGACCAACTGGAAGAAGCGAAAAAAGGGCTGATTGAAGAAAACGCCGCGATTCGTGGAATTCAGAAGGAACGTCTGAAATACCATCCGATTTTAGATGCCGTACAGCAGGCGGACAAAGTGATGGAAAACGCAGGCAATGAGATCAAAGGAATGCTCTTAGATGAAGCAGTCGATCATATCGACGAGAAATCTGAAGAAGAGTTTGAAAAGGCAGAAGAGAAGAAGGAAGAAAAGAAGGAAGAAGAGGAAAGAATCGAACAGATCAAGGAACGCAGAGAAGAGCTGGAAGCGCTTGCGAACCCGGATCAGGCACAAAAAGAACACAAACGTGCAGAAGAAGATACCGATCCGATGTATGGAGATGTATTAACAGAAGCAATTCTTAAAATGGATGGCATCAAAAATGATGTAAAGCAGGAAGTTTCGGATATGATAACAAAAATGAAAATTGCTGCTGAGGATTTAAAAGGGCTCAAAGTAGATGAAATGATTTAATTAAGAAGGAGGATGGCCAAGGCCATTCTCCTTGTAGTATTTTATAGTATATGGAAATTTTATATTTATTATGAAAATTTGTATTTATATAGAAATTACACCACTTTACAACTTTTTGAAAAATAAAATAACGCACAAGACACTTTCTCA
>CAJTZX010000086.1 GCA_910584345.1 uncultured Eubacterium sp.
CCTTGAGATAGATTATTCTCAAGGCCATTATATACAAATTTCTTCTATTATGCACGGTATGCATTTTTTACCGTTTACAATAGTAAGGCAAGGAAACGGCGGAAAGAATGCTGAAGGATGGAGAAGCGCTTGAAAAAATTGGGCCGAATACCTGGAAAGCACTTGTTTTGTCCGGCAAAACTATCCTGCTTGCCTGTAATGAGAAATCATCCATAAAGCATCACCGAATCACCTCTCCATGAAAACTTTCCGCCTGAATTCCAAAACAATCCACAACCGACTGCGTCACCGTATCATACACTAAAATATTTACCCCTCCGTTCACTTTTCGATATACTGTCCGATCCAATGTCACCGTTTGAACATAGCTTTGACTATCCTCATCAAACCTCCGCGATATATACAGATCATGATGATCCATTCGCTGATGCAGCGCATCTTCATCCATTTTACCGGCATAGGTGATATGATTCACATCTTCAACTGCCCAGAAACTACTGTCCTTAACATACGGCAGCTGAAGCCCTTCGAACAATTCCGGTAAATTTTGTTCATTTGCCTTACATTCATCATCTACAGACACATACAATCTATAATTCCTATTTTGCATCTTCTCTGCCAGTTCCCCAGTTGTTGCCGCCTCCCGAAACTCCTGATTTCTGATTGCAGCCGCTATATACTCCGCATCCGCATCCCATGACCCGTAAGAAAGATTCTCCCGCCTGTCCGTAACTGTATAATGCTGCATGATATAAGTTCCCAAAGCTGCCGTATATTTTTGATTTCCTCTGTAATTCAAATGTCCCGGGTCTGCCGCATCTTGCGAGAAATCAATGCCAATATCATTGTACAGCAGATTGTAATTTATAAAATTCACACCGTATTCTTTTGCAATATCTCCCGCCGTATTAAAAACAGCCTGTTCCGACTCAGAAATCCCGGCATAAGGACTAAGCGCTACAAGCACCGGAATGTTATGTTCTAACGCAAGTTCTATCGTTTTACGATAATATTTTTCTGTTTTTTCAGACATAGGCTTTCTCTCAGTCACATTTTCAACATTTGGCGCCGGAAAAGCTGTCGTCGCCATATTACAGCCAAATCCTTTCCAGTTCTCATACCGAACGTCTCCCTTATTCTTAAGGAAATCTTCTTTGGACAATTCTGTATATCGTGTATGGTATTGGATATACGAAAGCAAAAATTCCGCCCATCTTTCCTGCGGGACGCTTGTTTTCATCGCATCCATCTTATTTTTTGACCACTTCATACCAAATGTATTTTTAATAATTCTGGAATCGTCAATATAATCAGAATCAAACATCGTACAATATGCTTCCAGCACAATCAGCTCCGGCCGCTGTGTTTTTAAAGCTTCTTTCAAATAATAATAGGTATTCCACATCGGCTGAATGGAGCCACCCAAAACATACGCCGCTATTCCATAATCTTCCCATAAAACCCCGGTATTAATATCCTCAAACGCATGGCTGCTTCCCAACACCAAAGTGTCTACCGTATGATCTTCCAGATCATAAAATTTTGTCATACTATAGATCCCGTCGCCATATTTCACCTCAAAGATACGATCCGTTTTCCAAAGTATGACGACTAAAAGCAGACAAAAACCTGTCATCTTAAATATGTTCTTCATAAATAATCCCACCTGTTTATCAAAACTGAAAATAAATAAACTGCTGTGCATCAAAATTTGGTCCATATTCTCCAAAAATGAAGATCATTAAAATCAAAACAATCATACATCCCCATCGAAACCATAAATTCTGTGTAAACAAGAATTCATCCAGCAGAATCTTTTTACGAACACGTATCGTGTCTATCAAAAATAAAATCAGTACTGAAAACAGAAGAATATTCATTTCCGGCCGATCAAGCCCCAGTGTATAAAGATCCCCGTTAAAGAAAGCCCATGGCGTAGGCCGTATAAAAATTCTTTTAATATAATATAACGCAGACATCATAGAATCTGCCCGAAAAAAGATCCAGGCAAAATCAACCAAAAGAAAAGTGACAGCTGTTTGCAGCAGTCTCCAGCTAAAACATTCCTGCTTTACTTTTAACTGATCCAAACACTTTTTCCTATAAGGAGACGTTAAATCTGCAAATACCTGATAAAATCCATGTACCCCCCCCCACGCCATAAAACTCCAATCTGCACCATGCCATAACCCACTCACAGAAAAAACGATCATTTTATTTACCGCCTGTCTAAGCTTTCCCTTACGGCTGCCGCCTAATGGAATATACAGGTAGTCTTTAAACCATGAACTCAATGAAATATGCCAACGGCTCCAGAAGTCTTTCACGGAAACCGCAAAATAAGGCGCGCAAAAATTCTCCATCAACGTAAATCCCATAATTTTTGCTGCTCCAATCGCAATGAGTGAATAACTGCCAAAATCGCAGTAAATTTGTAAAGCAAATCCAGCTGCAGCAACGCATAGTTCTGTACTTCCATATATATAATACTGATCGAATACGGTATCAACCAGGATTGCAGTACGGTCTGCAATCACCATTTTCATAAATAAGCCCCAAACCATTAAAATCGCCCCGGAAGTGATACGCTTCGCATTCCACAGCTTTATGTCCTCCATCTCCCGCATCTGCTTCAAAAGATTTCCCGACCGCTCAATCGGACCAGCCACTAATTGCGGAAAAAACGACACAAAAAGCGCATAACGCAGAAGATTTCTTTCCGCTGTTATATCACCGCGGTAAACATCTATCATATATCCAAGCGCCTGAAATGTATAAAAAGAAATTCCTACCGGAAGCAGCAGGTCAAAACGGCGGCTGACGATCTCGATTCCAAACACCCGCACCACAGCATCCAGACTGTCCAGCAAAAAATTACCATACTTAAATATTCCAAGTATTGCTAAATTAACTGCCAGACAACCAATCAATATCACCTTTCTCATAAAATTTCTGCTTGTGTATCTGCATTCCATCGAAACACACTTCTCGACTAAAATCCCACCAGCATATGTAAAAACCGTAGAGAGCGCAATTAAGATGGCATACTGAGGATTCCAGCTCATATAAAAATAATAACTGGCCACCAGCATCCATAAACTGCGTAACTTTCGCGGAATGATAAAATATATAAATAGTACAACCGGAAAAAATACCATAAACTCAATCGAATTGAACAGCATATCGTTTTTATCCTCCAGATAAATATATTGCAATCGTTCTCCAATAGCGTCACTTTTTATATCGGATATAATATTGGCCGCCAAAAGGCAGCCACTTTAATAATTTTTCCAACTGTAAAATTTTTCTGAATATGCCTTTTCTTGGAAAGAAAATCGTATAATATATTTTCATATTACAAAATCCTACCTGTTTCATTGTTTTCATCAGTCTTCTACCGGATACTAAAACTGCATCTTTATCAAATTCACAATCATTCACTATTTTTCTTGTAAGCGGATTCCATGGATTATGTTCAAAAACAAAAATACAACCATTTTCTTTCAACACTCTCTTACACTCTGTTAATAATTTTTCATGTTCTTCGTGCGGAACATGATGCAGCACACATGCAATTAAAATCATGTCAAAACTTTCATTTTGATATGGTATCTTTTTTCCATCATAACATTCAAAATGTACGTTCGTATTTTCCAATTTTTTAGCCTGCATAATACTTGCACGAGATACATCAATTCCAAAATATTCTATCTGCGAAAAACATTGTTGAAAATGAACCGCATTCATTCCATCACCACATCCTAAATCCAGAATATGTAACTTTCTATTTTTCTTTTCTACCCCCCCCCACTCTTTTTTAATAATTTCTACTTTTTGCCTGCCAAAATAACTGCTGTCAACACCACTGATTCCCTGAACATTCTTTGTATGTATCTCCCGATAATTATCTGCAAAATTATCAAATTCTGATTGTTTATTCATCTTTCACTCGCATTATATCCATTAGATATTTTTATTTCTTTCATGTATTCTCTATTTTTAAACTTTATCATTCTCCTTTTCCGTTTTCCCCCTCTTTGTTATTCAGTGTCAACGGCACCCTGTCACTGATTATAGACCTTGGCCTTGCTTTGACTTCTAAATATATTTTTCCTATGTATTCTCCCAAAATTCCCAAACTAACCAATTGTAATCCACCTATAAAACAAAGTATACTTGTCACGCTTGTCCAACCGGCAATCGTTTCACCCATAAAGTACTGAAAAATCGACCATATAACTGCACAAAAACTAAAAAAAGCAATGCACATCCCCATACCTGTAATCATTCGTATTGGCTTAATACTAAAACTCGTAATTCCATCAAATGCCAGTGCCAGCAATTTTCGCAGCGAATAACGGCTTTCACCCGCCATCCTCTCCTGTCTCTCATAAAGAACTGTTGTATAGGTAAATCCCACAAGAGGTATCAAGCCTCTCAAAAACAGATTAACTTCTTTATAATTTGCAAGTTCCCGCACTACCTTTGATGACAACAGACGATAATCTGCATGGTTAAAGATCACTTCCGCACCCATGAATTGCATAAGTTTATAAAACCCCTCCGCCGTAATCCTCTTAATAAATTTATCCGTATCCCTGCTGCTCCTGACTCCATAAACAATCTCATTTCCGGCATGATGGGCATCAACCATTTTCTCCATAGCATTAATATCATCCTGGCCGTCACAATCAGCCGTAATCGTAATATCCGCTTTATCTTTCACTTCCATCAATCCTGCCCATAAAGCATTTTGATGCCCTCTGTTCCTGCTTTGACTGATTCCAAGAAAATATTTTTCTGAAAACGCCAACTCACATATGTAATCCCAGGTTCGGTCTTTGCTTCCATCATTAACAAATAGAATTCTGCTGTCATCACTGATCTTCCCTTTTTGAATCAAATCCTTAAGTTCATTTAAAAATAAACCGGCCGTTACAGGTAAAACTTTCTCTTCGTTATAGCATGGAATGACAATATACAGTTTATCTTTCATGTAGGTTCCTCCAACAATTCTGCAAATTCATCATAACTATTAAAAATGTAAAGTATATAATTGGTATTGCTGAAAGCCGGTTTTTCCTGGGAAAGTAGCTCCTGTGGACATGCGGCATATTCTTCCTGTGTAAGTAAAACGAAGATTTTTCCATCTGGCTTGCGATCAATATGATCTTTTACCTGCAACCATTTGTATATATTATCATTTCTGTGAAAAATATCCTCTGTGCAGGATGTTACCCATACTTCAACCTCACCATTAGATAATTCTGTCATAATATTGCCATTCCAAAAAGTTGCATAACCATTTACAACATTATTATCTAATAAATAGCCTGTTACTTCCCGAATTTGAACTGTAGCATCTACTTTTGCCCATGCATGGAATTTATATACTCCACATCCATAAACCATCAATAATACAAAAACGCTAACAAATTTTTTAACCTGTAGGTTATATTGTATCTCACCAATAGTTATTGCTATAACTGGAATCGCAAAAATCATGATTGGCAAAAAATATCTGTCTACATACGGCATATCTGTAAATGCATACAATAATATATTTATCAGTACTGCAAAAAATAAATAAAAAGATAATAGTCTACCAGAAAAAGTTCTTGTTTTTTTCCTCTGAATATTCTCATAAATACTGTAAGCCATCATTACAACCACAATAAACATACATCCATTCAGCACTGTAGCAAATGAAAATATTTTTCCATCTGAGTAACCAAATGTACGTAAAATGCCATTGAATGAATCGACTACAGATTCTATCGAAAATTCCTTGTAATGAATATCCCAAATCATAAATTGATATTTCTTTGCCAATATTTTAGAATTAATAAAATATCCCAAAACTGAAAATCCAAAATTAACAGCGCATAAAATTACATATTGTTTTTTTTCTTTAATATTTTTTATTTCTAATGCCAGGCAAAAAACAGCTGCAACTAATATTGGCAAATAAAGTACTATTATCTGTCTCAGACCTCCCAAGCCCGCAAATAATGCTAAAATAATCATCAAAAACATCAACAGCTTTTTCTGTTTCCTTTTTGCACTTTTAACATATTGTAAAATCATCCCAATCGTCAAAAAAGAAATACTCATATGAGGAATATAATATTGTACTTTCGATACAACATGATAATATATTTCTGAATAATTCCAAATAAGTAAGGGAGCTGACCAAAAAAATGCCTTTTTTTCTCCAAGCTGACACATCATATAATAAAAACAGATAAGAAGTACAACCAATAACAGTACACTGGAAATACACCTGACAACATGCCAATTATTTGTAAACAGAAATATTAATTTATAAAATAATTGCATATTCAACACACGTAGTTCTGTCGAATACATCCATTGTTCTGACAATATGCCATTTTCTTTCGATAAAATATTTCCCAACATTAAATCGGATGCCATATCAGAATCAAGCTGATAATTAATTCTTTTCCATAAGAATATTCCCCATATAACCAAACAAAAGGCCGCTGGTCCCCAAGGAGCCATTTTAGTATATATTTTTTTCATAAAAAGTTCCTTTCACATACATTACTTGCTTATTCCGGAAATCCCTTTAAATTTATAAACTTTCTATTTTCATACACATCAATCACAATTCCATTTTTGTAATACCTTAATCCGTAAAACTTATTAACCCAATTTCTGGCGTATACCCGATAAAT
>CAJTZX010000087.1 GCA_910584345.1 uncultured Eubacterium sp.
GTATTTTTTTGTGTCAATCTCTTGACCTATTTAAAGTATACAGGAAGCTTTCTATTTCCCAGCTCTTTTCAGAGAAACTTTCCTTAATTTGTTTTTTTTAATATTTTTTCAGATAAGCAACGTTCCTTTCTCTTTTATCTAATTTTTATCTAATTTTTTCTGTAAGATTATGCATTTTATCTTTTCGTTATTTAATATAAAGACCAGACAATTTCATATCATCATTAAAAAACAATGTATAAGTAATTCCAATCTTTTCATATGCTGCATTTATCTGCACAACTACCCTGGTCCTGCCCTGAAGTTTTTGCTCGGACATATAACATTTACCAAATTGCTGAAAATCACCCCAATCTGCACTAGCCTGTTTTTTTGCATCTTCAATCACTTGCTGTGTAAGTATTTGCTGTACCCGCTCATCTGTACAAGCTTTTAATGCTTCATAATCCTCTTCATTTAACATGCGAATCACTTCTTTACTCTGTTTCTCCACAACTGCTTCTGAAAACAATCCGCTGTTGCCAAATCTTACACTAAGCGGCAGAAACCATAGAGCTGCTACAATGATTCCCGCCAACATCACTGCAATTCCTGCTATTATTTTCGCAGCTAATCGATTTTTATATTTTTTATGCTCTGTTTGTGACAAATTTTGATTAAATTCTTCTGCTATTGCAATTGGCTCTCCCATCCGCAGCATTACAACATCAAATGGCACACCATTCTCCATCTCCTGGTTGATATCCGCTAGCAACTGTCTGTAAATTTCCTGACGTTTTCTTTTGGTGCATTTTACCTTTTTTACAATTTGTTTTACATAAGTTTGTGATGTCATTGTCTATTCCTCCATAATACGCCGAATCCCACTGCTCATCTGCAACCATAACTTTATGATTTCATTCAAAGCCTGTTTCCCCTGGTCTGTAATTTGATAATATTTCCGAGCCATTTGCTTCCCTTTGGGACTGCTCCAGCAACTCTCCACTAATCCATCATCTTCCAAACGATATAAAATCGGATACAATGTGCCCTCTTTTAAAACAAACAATTCCCCACTTTTTTCTTTTAATTCACTAATCAACTGGTAGCCATATTTCTGTTCGTTATCCAGTAGCTTTAAAACTAGCATGTCCAGTACCCCTTTTTTCATTTGTCTAATATACTTTTCATTCATATTTTTCACGTTGTTCATATTTTCTATTCCTGTTTATTTAGTAATACTAAATATAATATATTACTTATATTAGAAATTGTCAATATATCATTTGCTATATTTTTCTTTACAATCTATTGCATAAATTTGCAGCCTATAATTTTATTGAAATGTTTAAGATGCAGACAAATATCCAAAAAGAATGTCTGTTAAAATGATTACTCTAAAATCCAGATCTCATTGTAAATGAAACATATTATTTAAAAGAACCATTATAAATCAATATAGGCAGGTCCTTGTATATACTGCAAAGACCTGCCTTAGGATTCATACTCTAATCAATCATATACTATGTTACAAAACCGCTTTTCATAAATTTTGCACTTAACGGTGTACTATTCAAACGCAGACTTTTATCTGCTCACAATCCGATAATAAATTCTTGCTGTCAGGAAATAAATCATTATATACATACCCGCAAATACTAAAAAGGATATACCTGTACAAATTAAATATAACTTGGTGTTAACAAAGTTCATCAGCGCAAGCAGTTTAGATACTAGCGGAAATGCAGCAATAACATGTATACACGCCACGGCCAACGGCAAAAAAAACACCATCAATACTTGTGAACGGATAGATGCTCTTACTTCTCTGCGTTCCATTCCTACTTTCTGCATAATTAAAAAACGTTCTCTGTCGTCATACCCTTCTGAAATTTGTTTATAGTAAATAATTAGAGCCGCAGCAACCACAAACAAAGCTGATAAGAATGTGCCGATAAAAAAGAACCCTCCATACAGACTGACAAAACTTACTCGCGCTTCGGCCCTGGATTCTGTCCATGCATCCAATTTGTGTGCTTTTAACTCCTCTACAATATCATAATAAAAGCCCTTTTGCTCCTCTTCATTGGCATCACTGTCAAAACCATAAAACAAGCCGATACTTGCAGCTTTATCTCCATACGCTTCCTGCTGCTTTTTACAAATTTCTTCCATCTCTTCCCTATCGGGTACAATAATAAACTGCGTATCGGACATATTTGCGGCCAAATTTCCGTTTTCCATAAAATGATCCAAATTTTTTGCAATACGGTATTTTTTCCCAAACAGTTTCAGCGCTGGCTCTCCGTATTCGTTTCGGTTGGAATATATCAGAATCTCCCCTTCATTGAGCGTCTCCTGTTTCCCTTCCATCTGATTATAATCTTCAAGCGTCATAAAAAATAATACATTTAATGAATTAATATCTGTAATTGCTGCATCTCTGGTTACGGTAAACGTATCTCCGTCACGAAATGCCGAAAAATTTAAATACGTATATTGGAGTTCGTTTTTTACCGAAAAATCTTTTTCTTTCTGTAGTGTTTGGACTGTTTCTAATACTTCCTCATGCCGCTCTTTTTCCGTCTCATGTGAAGTAATCATAAACTCAGACGTATAACGAGCGCTTAAAATATCTTCCATTCCGATAATCATAGAACTTGTTGAGGATACCATAACGAGAACCATCGTAGAAAGAATACAGATGTTTGCCAAACCTACTGCATTCTGTTTCATCCGATAGATCATACCCGATACACTAATAAAGTGCCTTGTTTTATAATAGTATGTTTTATTTTTCCGCATTATTTTCAAAAACGCAATGCTTCCGGCAGTAAACAACAAATATGTTCCAATAATAACCAGTATTACAGCAATAAAAAACACGAAAATCGAGGCAATTGGATCTTCTGTGGTAATCGCAAGATAATATCCGCTTCCAATACAAATAACTCCTACCAGCGTAATCAGCCATTTGGTTTTTGGTTCTTTTTCCCCTGCGCTGCTATCCCGTAATAGCTCCACCGGATTTGCAATGTGTATCTGACGAACCGCATTCAGAAATATCATTAAAAATACAACAGCTGCCAATTTTATCGTTATAAAAATTACTTCTTGTGATACAAAAAATCCCAGCACAACCTCAGCTCCGGCGATTTTTCCAATCAAAAGAAACATAAGCTTATCCATTGCGATGCCGAATCCTAATCCTGCTGCCAGACTAAGTACCATTACATATAATGTTTCCCACGCCAGCACAACTGCCAAATGACGTTTTTCCATTCCAAGGATATTAAAAACAGCAAACTCTTTCTTTCTGCGTTTTATGAGAAAACTATTCGTATAAAACAGAAAAATAAATGCAAATAAAGCGACGACCACGCTGCCAAGCTGCAAAATATACGCGATCGTATCACCACCAAGCATTTGTTCTATGCCTGGATTTAAGGATAATGAAGTAAAAATGTAAAACATTGCTATCGTTAAAATACAAGTCAGAATATAAGGAAAATAAGTCTTCCCATTTTTTTTAATATTATTCTTTGCGAGTTTCGGGTAAAATATAATTTTCATATACGTTCACCACCTGTCGCCAGTAATGTCAAAGTATCGGATATCTTTTGATACATCTGCTCATTTGTACTGTTTCCACGATAAATCTGATGAAATACCTCACCATCTTTAATAAATAATACACGCCCTGCATGACTAGCAGCTTTTGCAGAATGCGTAACCATCAGAATCGTTTGTCCTTCTGCATTGATCTCACTGAAAATTTGCAGCAAATCATTTGCAGAACGAGAATCTAACGCTCCCGTTGGCTCATCTGCAAGCACCAGCTTCGGTTTTGTTATAAGTGCGCGCGCAACTGCCGCACGCTGCTTTTGCCCACCCGAAACTTCATATGGATATTTATCAAGTATTTCCGTAATGCTTAGTTTCTCAGCAATTGGCGCCAGCCATGCACACATTTGCGGATACGTACTCCTGCCTAATACAAGCGGTAAAAAAATATTATCCCGTAACGTAAATGTATCCAACAAATTAAAATCCTGAAATACAAATCCTAAATTGTTTCTTCGAAATGCTGTCATTTCTTTTTCTTTTAAATGAGACATGCTCTTTCCTGCCAAAAGCACCTGACCGGTTGTTGGCTTATCCAATGCAGCTAAAATATTTAGCAGAGTCGTTTTACCAGAACCGGATTCCCCCATGATCGCAACATATTCTCCTTCTTCCACTGAGAAGGAGACATTTGATAATGCCTGTACCTGATTTTCTCCAAAACGCGTAGTATATATTTTTTTCACACATTTTGCTTCCAGTATCGCCATCGCTCTGACCTCCTTGTTTCATAATAAATTTCTCGTCGTTCTCGATTCTTATCATAACAGGACGGTTTATTTTGCAACATCGAATCAGATGACATTTTCACCAGTTTATGTGACATTTTTGCAAGATTGTTCATCTCAATTGAAAAAGCGTTACAAAATATCCATCTCTTTCCTATTCAGATCAATCGAAAAAACGGTCCCTTTTCCAACCTCAGACTCAGCCCAAATTTGATGCGATAGCTTATCCGCAGCCATACGGCAAAGGTACAATCCTAGTCCCGTAGATTTCTTATCTGATCTTCCGTTATATCCAGTAAACCCTTTTTCGAATATACGTGGCAAATCTTCGGGAGCTATCCCGATTCCTGTATCCGCAATCTGCAACACCTTTTCTTTTGTTATGGTAATCGTTACCTCTCCCTCCTGCGTATATTTAACAGCATTAGACAAAATCTGCTCAATCATAAACAGCAACCATTTTTCATCTGTAAGTACCATCTCATTGACCGGCTCATAGCGTAGCCGAATCCGTTTTCGAACAAACTGAGACGCATATTTATGAATTGCCTCTCGAATCAGGTCATCCAACTGATATTTTTGAAATACCAAATCAGAACTTTCACTGTCAAGACGCAGGTAACTAAGTACCATTTCTACATATTGTTCAATCCGAAATAACTGCACCAATAATTCCCGATGTTCATTCGTATCCTCTGCCTGCAATGTCATACGCATAATAGAAATGGGTGTCTTAATCTGATGTACCCATGTCGTATAATAATCCATATGTTCCTGACGCTCCTGTTGCCATGCGGTCTGCTTTTCATCATAATTTTTCTTCAATCTATAAATCATTTCTTGCGCATCTGCCTCTGCTAACGTACGTGGTCTTGGTAATACATCATTCATAATCTCTATATTTTTCAATATCCTCAATTGTTCCAAATGTCTTTTGCGATAATTAAAAAAGTGAGCAAACAATACAGCAATCGTTAAAAGTAAACACAAACCCGAGGCATATAATACTGCTTCAGCCTCTATATCGTATAAGTAAAAAATAATGATAAATATACTTACATAAATCATAAACATACACACACTATAGCAATGTTCCCTTATATAAGCACACAAAATATACTTCCACTTTTTACTTTCCATATTTTCATTCACCTGTTTTCATTTTATAAAATACGATTCAATATCCCTTGAACTATTACGTTTTATTCTATGATATATCCGCGCCCAACACGAGTTGTTATAAAATCGTTTAATCCTGCTTTTTCCAATTTTTTTCTCAGTCTTGTAACATTTACTGTCAGAGTATTTTCTTCTACATAAGAATCTATCTGCCACAATCTTGTCATTAAAGTATCACGGCTGACCACTTTCCCTTTATTTTCCATAAGCAGCTGTAAAATGCGAAAATCATTTTTTGTAAGTTCCATCCTTATTCCCTGATAAGTGAGTGATGCATCGTTTAAATTTAGTACTGCTCCCCGATGTTCCAATACTGGTATTTTTCCACCCATATCATATGCTCGCCGCAGAGTTGCTTGCAGCTTTGCTGTTAATACATCCAGATCTACCGGCTTTGGAATGAAATCATCTCCTCCCATATTCATTGCCATTACAATATTCATATTATCTGATGCCGAAGAAAGAAAAATTACTGGAACATTCGATATTTTACGGATTTCTGTACACCAGTAATATCCATTATAAAATGGAAGCATAATATCTATCAGAACCATATGTGGATCAAATTTAATAAACTCCGAAATAACATTTTGAAAATCTCTGGCGCACATAACGACATTGCCCCATGCTTCTATTTGCTTTTTTATTGCATTCGCCATTGCTGTATCGTCTTCAATAACCATTATTTTATACATACTTCACCTCTAACATCTTTTATTACACTATTTTGGATACTGTATTACAATACTAGATAAACAAAAAAACACTCTTTATCAGAGTGCTTTTCTTTCTTTGCAAAAATGAGACACGGGGGATTCGAACCCCCGACAACTTGATTAAAAGTCAAGTGCTCTACCAACTGAGCTAGTATCCCATATATTCAATTGTTGAATATAAATGCCCAGTTCCGGAATCGAACCAGAGACACGAGGATTTTCAGTCCTCTGCTCTAC
>CAJTZX010000088.1 GCA_910584345.1 uncultured Eubacterium sp.
ACGGAAAGATAGTGGATCCTGCCTTTGTTCCATACCGGGACACAGACCATTACACAGACGAAATAAAAGGCTAAAATATGGAGTGAAACGCAATGGTTTATAGAGCCAGACGCAGAGCCGATGAACTTTTATATTTACGAAGCACTCAGAGTGTGCTATAGTAGATAACGAAAATAATGCAATGAGAAAGAGGACACCTATGATATACGAAAATATATTAGACGCAATGGGACACACACCAATGATTCGGCTCAATCGGATGGTATCTGCGGACAGTGCGGATGTATTTGTGAAATTTGAAGGGCTGAATGTGGGCGGTTCGATCAAGACGCGGACAGCATATCAAATGATTGCCCGTGCGGAAAAAGAAGGGAAGATACATAAAGACACGATTATTGTGGAGCCGACGAGCGGAAACCAGGGCATCGGCCTTGCATTGATTGGAGCAGTCAGAGGATACCGGACGAGGATTATTATGCCGGATTCGGTCAGTGAAGAGCGCAGAAAGCTGGTTCAGCATTATGGAGCGGAACTGGTGCTTATTCATGACGCAGGCAATATCGGCGCCTGTATTGAAGAATGCATGAAAACTGCGTTGCAGATGGCACAAGAAGATCCCAACGTATTTGTTCCTCAACAGTTTGAAAATCCTGCGAATCCGATTGCTCACAAATATCATACGGGCGTAGAAATATTAGAACAGGTGGAAGGGCAGATTGACGGTTTTTGTTCCGGCATCGGTACCGGCGGAACGATTACGGGAATTGGTGAAGTGCTTAAGGCACAATATCCAGATATAACGATCTGGGCAGTAGAACCGCAAGATGCAGCTATTTTATCCGGTGGTTCTATCGGCACTCATCTGCAGATGGGAATCGGCGACGGAATCATTCCTGCTATACTAAATCAAAATATTTATGAAGATATTTATATCGTTACGGACGAAGAAGCGATCCAGACTTCTAAAGATCTTGCAAGCAAAGAAGGCATTATGTGCGGCATATCCAGTGGTACGAATGTTGCAGCTGCCATTCAGCTGGCAAAAAAGCTTGGAAAAGGAAAGACGGTAGTAACGATTCTTCCCGATACGGCAGAGAGGTATTTTTCTACGCCTTTATTTCAAAACTGACCTTTTACATAGGTTCAGGCTAAAGGATGTTTCCATTCTGTTTTTCACCAAAGCAGAATGGAAGCATTTTTACAGTGCCAGTAAAAAATTCAAGGACCCTTCCGGATTTTCCGTACCGCGTTCTAAAAGAGAGATCAAAGCCCGCATCGTCTCTTCAATATTTTCCTGCGTAGAGGGCAGCAGAGAGTTCCCCATCTTCACAGTTAATACAATTAAAACGATTTCTGCTAATGCTGCAGGATAATCAAAATGGATTTCTCCAGTTGCAATTCCCTGTTCAATGATCGCTGTCAGTTCCGGTTTTAACTCACAGATCAGGTAATTTAAATATTTATGGTGCAAATAAGCCTGTTCTTTTGCACTGATGGAAATAGGTTCGGTGTCCTGGTTCTGATACTCTATCGAAGAGTTGCGGCAAGCCTGAAAGATCATGGCCATACGTGTAAACGGTGGAATATCGGTACGTGTGGCGAGGTCTTTGGCTGTCTCTAGCGGCAGTTTGTAATTTCGTTCGATCAGCGCTTCTAAAATAGCTTCTTTTGAAGAAAAATAATAATAAATGCTACCTTTGCCAATACCGGCTGTTTGTGCAATTTCACTGACTGTAATGTTGCGCATATTTTTGCTTACCATCAAGGTTTGCAGAGCGTCAAGTATCTGGTTATATTTTGAAGTGTCTGGCATAATTTTTTCGCCTTCCTGATAAATAGTTATTCTGATGTCTGTTTCTTTTTTCATTATAAATAGTTATTCTGATGTCTGTTTCTTTTTTCATAGCCAAATAGATTCAGAACTATTATAGCATAGTTTTTGATAAAAATGTTCACAGAAATAAAAAAATTTTTTGTTATATTTACCTGAAATTCCAGGTTGACCAACGGTCGAAAAAGTGCTATTGTAATTATAAAAGTGGATTGACCATAAGTCGAAATCAAAATTAGTCAAAAAATTGTTATCGAAACATGAAAAAATTCAGATCATGTAATGAAAATATGGAGGAGAATGATTATGACATACGCAGATTTTTTTTCAGAGATCAAAGGCAAATTTATGGAAGCTGATGTAAGCGATATCACAGAGCATTTGGCATATCAGTTTAACATTGTGGGGGACGCAGAGGGAATCTTTTATGTAGAAGTCAAAGACGGCGCCATTTATGTAGAACCGTATGAATATTTTGACAGAGACGCTATGTTTACAGGCAAAGCGGAAACATTTATGAAGATCGCATCCGGTAAACTGGACCCGGTTATGGCTGTGACGCTGCAAAAGCTGAAAGTAGAAGGCGATATCGGCAAAGCGCTGCGATTAAAAGAGTTTATTGATAAAAAGGGCAAATAATCATTAGAAATTATTTTTATAGTTGATATCAGGTGTATTCGAATAGGATAAGTTTGCAGAAACGGAGAATTATGAAGAAAATATTAAAAGGAACAGCAATTGCAGCAGGGGCGCTTGCGGCAGTAGAAGCAGGGGCGTCAGCCTATTTATATCGCAGAACAATGAAACGAAGCAAAGCGGATGTGGGACGCACGATAAAAATGTCCGGCACAGACTGGAATGCGCATATGCCGTTAATTCAGGAACGCAAAGAACGTATGCTTTCCTATCCACATGAGGATGTATATCAAAAATCTGGAGATGGATTGCGGCTTCATGCCGTTTATTTTCCGCAGGATGATAATAAGATGGTGATCTGTTTTCATGGATATACCGGACAGGCTATGAGTGATTTTTGTGGGATATCTGATTATTATTTATCTCGTGGATACAGTATGCTTCAGGTAGATCAGCGGGCGCATGGAGAAAGCGAAGGGGAGTATATTGGCTTTGGATGTCTGGATCGGATTGATGCCTGCGCCTGGATCGATTGGGTTATTCGCCAATGTGGAGATGAGGTAAAGATCATTCTGCATGGAATTTCTATGGGTGCATCTACCGTATTGATGACGAGCGGCCTTCAGCTGCCGGCTCAGGTAAAAGGGGTGATATCCGACTGTGCATTTACCTCGCCGAAAAAAGTATTTACCCATGTGCTGCATACGATGTATCATATGCCGGCATTTCCAATTATGCAGATCACAGATTCCATAAACCGGAAAAAAGCCGGATACGGTCTGGATGAGTGTAATGCCGCCAGAGAAGTACGTAAAGCAAAAATTCCAATTCTTCTGATTCATGGAGATGCAGACACTTTTGTTCCATGCAGTATGTGTGATGAAATCGAAGAAAATTGTGCATCTGAAACAACAAAACTAATCATTCACGGGGCCGCTCATGCAGAGAGCTACTATAAAGATATGGAAGCTTATGAACATGCCATGACGGAATTTTTAGAAGGGGTTATGAAATCATGAAAACAAGAAAAGGTTATAAAGTATATCCGCTGACAACTGCACAAAAATTTCACTTTTTTTATTTGAATTTTTGTCCGAAAAAGGAAGTATTGAACATCGGAACAAGTTTGACGATTCAGGTGAATCTGGACTGGAATGTGTTAAGAGAATGCATCTATAAGGCTTATGAACGAAACGAATGTATGCGTGTCCGATTTACTTCGGATAAAGACGGGACATGGTATCAGTACATCGTCGACCAGGAAGATCGAGAGATTGAGTTTGTAGATTTTACCGGTAAAACGATGGAAGAAGCGGAGCAGACGATGCGTGCATGGACACGTGTGCCATTTGTGGAAGAAGATATTCCGATGAACAAAGTTGTTATGATTAAGACGCCCGATGGTTTTTGTGGCGTATATCTGCTGTCAGATCATCGTATGATGGACGCACAGTCTTTAATCTGTTTCCTGCGGGACATTATTGAGCTGTACAGCAACCGGATGTATGAAAATGTGCCATATCCAAAGGACATGTCTTCTTATATCGAGCAGATACAAAAAGATCTGGCATATGAAGGCAGTAAGGCACAGGCAAGAGACGAAGCCTTTTTCCATAAGCTGATCGAACAATCCGAACCGATATATAACGGGATCGACGGCAGCGGAAGACTTGAAATGGAACGTGAAAAATCAGGTAATCCGAACTTGCGCGCAGCAGTCAATGTATCGGACTCCGTAGATGCAGATATCGATATCTTCCATCTGGAAGAGGAACCTACGAGACGGCTGATGGATTTTTGTGAAAAGTACCACGTATCGTTAACATGCCTGCTTTTGATGGGATTGCGGACATATTTCCAAAAAATGAACGGAAATGATGATGTATCTATCAATACCGCAATTGCAAGACGTGCGACACTGAAAGAAAAAAAATCTGGAGGTACGAGAATCCATTCCTTCCCATTCCGTACGATTATTACACAGGATCGTACGTTTTTGGATGCTATATACGAAATTCGTGACCATCAAAATGAAATGTTCCGTCATGCAAACTATGATCCGGTTGCTTATTTTGCATATCGCAGTAAAATATATCCAAATGCTCCGGGACAGACCTATGAACCGATGGCGTTAACTTATCAGCCAATGACGCTTCAGGATGAAGGACTGGAAAAGCTGGGCGGTATCCAGTACAAGACAAAATGGTATTCTAACGGAGCTACGACGCAGGGCATGTACCTTACGGTTATGCATCGCCCAGAAGATAATGGACTGGACTTTAACTTTGAACATCAAATACGTGCCGTCAGCAGAAAACAGTTAGAATATTTATATTACTATCTGTGTAAAATCATGTTCAAGGGCGCGGAAAATCCAAATCTCTCTGTAGGAGAAATTATTAAATTGATTTAGCAAAAATAATTCGGATGAAAATGATTGTAAAGGCATCGGAAATAAATAACACGTAAAATGGAGCGGAAAAAGAAAAGAGGAATCTGAAATGTTTGAAAAATTAGCAGAAATTATCAGCAACTATGTAGAAGTCGATCCAGCTGACGTAAAACCAGAGTCTCGCTTTATGGAAGACTTAAAGTTTACATCTTTTGACTTTATGAGTATGCTTGGAGAATTGGAAGATGAATTTGATATTGAAATCGACCAGAAGGAAGCAGCACAGATCCGTACGGTACAAGAAGCCGTTGATTATCTGGAAAAGCTGTCAGCATAAGCATTCGACAGCAGAAAAAGGAGGACAACTGTTATGGTTTGCAACACAATTCGCGAGATTATCGTACATGCACAGCAGGAATTTGGCGATCAGGATGCGATTCGTTATAAAGTAAAAAAAGATGTAATAGAAGCAAAATCGTTCACGCAATTAAAACAAGACAGTGAAAGCTTTTCCTGTGTATTAAAAGCACTCGGGGAACAGGGAAGTCATATTGCTATGACAGGCATGACTTCCTATGAATGGATCGTTGCTTATTTCGGTATTGTAAATTCTGGCAGCGTGGCAGTTCCGCTAGATGTATCGCTTCCGGCTGAAGAAATGTGTGAACTGGTCGAACGCGCAGATGTGACGGTGTTTGTGGTAGATGAAGTGCGTAAAGATGTACTTGCCATTGTAAAAGAACGCTGCCCGAAACTAAAATATTTGATATCTATGCAGCAGGAAGAAAGCACCGATGATATCTTATCTTTTTCGCAGCTATTGCAGGAACATGCTGGCAGCTTCGATCATTGGGCAAATCCAGAAGCGCTTTGTACGATTATGTTTACCTCAGGAACAACCGGAAAAAGCAAGGGCGTAATGCTTACGCAGCGCAATATGGCAGAGAACGCAACTTGCCTGGATATGAAGATTC
Source organism: uncultured Eubacterium sp. (assembly GCA_910584345.1). Taxonomy (GTDB): domain Bacteria; phylum Bacillota; class Clostridia; order Lachnospirales; family Lachnospiraceae; genus Eubacterium_J. The sequence goes on from CAJTZX010000088.1 coordinate 5,834, forward strand.
CAGAAAGAACCGTTGTGCTTTCCGTATTGCCGATTCATCATGCTTACTGTCTGAGTATGGATATTTTAAAAGGAATTTCACTCGGAAGTGTTATCTGCATCAACGATTCACTGATCCGGGTTGCGAAAAACATCAAACTGTTTGAGCCAAATATGATACTTATGGTACCACTTATGATCGAAACACTTGCAAAGAAATTAGAAGAAGCTGCAGCGCTTCCGCCTGAGATCGTGAAAAAGGAAGTGTTTGGCGACCAGCTGCATACGATCTGCAGCGGCGGTGCTTATCTAAGTCCGAAGCTGATTGATTTGTTTGAAAAATACGGCATTACGATTCTGCAAGGCTATGGGATGACAGAATGCGCACCGGTAATCAGTACAAACCTGAGCTGGGATATTCGCAAAGATACCGTAGGAAAACTAATGCCAAACTGCGAAGCAAAAACCGTAGACAACGAATTGTGGGTACGCGGCAGCAGCGTGATGCAGGGATATTACAATATGCCAAAAGAAACAGAAGAAACACTCGTAGACGGATGGCTGCGCACCGGAGATCTTG
>CAJTZX010000089.1 GCA_910584345.1 uncultured Eubacterium sp.
TTTTGCATTTTCAATCGCCTATCATAACGCTTGCCCCTTAAGTTCATGACATTGGTTCACTCACCGGCTAAACACTTGCTGTTTTGCCGGGGCCAACACAGAATCGCTGCCAAAAATCCGGCATTTTGCCGCAGGCAAACTTCTCATATGGCGGATTTAGTTACTGTGAGCGCCGTAGGTGTGAAACAGTAACGACATTTTTATCTGATATGTTAAAAATTTATTTAAGGTAGAAATATCAGTGAAAGTTGTTGTATAATAAAAAGAACCTAATCGCAAAGGAGTATATCATGTTTTTTATTGTTTTGATTGCAATGATCTTTTTGCTGGAATACGGTATCAAATGTCACATGGACAGAGTACGCACACTGCAGCAGCAGCGTCCGTTTGCAGGCGGTAAAATTGTATTGAAAAAATATTATAATAAAGGTGCGGCAGGCAATTTTTTAAATCAGCATCCGAAAAGCGTCTGTTATATTCATACATCGGCGCTTCTGCTCGTATTTGTGGCATGGATTTATATGCTGCCTCAAAAGAATGCTGCTGTTGCAAAGACCGGACTTTCTTTTTTGGCAGGAGGCGGGGCGAGTAATTTGTATGACCGATTGACAAGAGGGCATGTGATTGATTATATTAGTTTTGGATTTGGGCCGAAGAAGTTTCAAAAGCTGGTATTTAATACGGCGGACTTTTTTGTGTTTGCCGGTATTTTTTTATGTATGATACAGATGATAAAGAAAGAAGGGTAGGAAGATGACGTCACAGAAGGCAGAGCAACATACAAGCCCGCTCGGTATCAAACCGGTTGGAGTGTTATTGGCAGAATTTGCGATTCCGAGTATTATTGCGATGCTGGTCAGCGCTTTGTATAATATTGTAGATCAGTTTTTTATTGGACATTATGTAGGGATGCTTGGTAATGCGGCGACGAATGTTGCGTTTCCGCTAACGATGAGCTGTACGGCGATTTCACTCATGTGCGGGATTGGTGGTGCGGCCAATTTTAATTTAAACATGGGACGTGGCAATAAAGATAAAGCGGCCAAATACGCAGGCAATGCGATTTTGATGACGGTTGTGATCGGAGTTATGCTCTGTTTGTTTACCAAAATATTTTTAAAGCCGATGATGATAACATTTGGGGCGACAGAACAAACGCTTCAGTTTTCTCTGACTTATACGGGTATTACATCTTTTGGGTTCCCATTTTTGATTTTTACGACAGGAGGTTCAAATCTGGTCAGAGCAGACGGAAGCCCAAGATTTTCAATGCTTTGTACGTTGATAGGCGCGGTTGTGAATACGGCGCTGGATGCGTTGTTTATGATATGGTTCGATCTTGGGATTGAAGGTGCGGCGTGGGCGACAGTCATTGGACAGGTTGTATCTGCCTTGCTCGTAGCAGTATATTTGAAAAGATTTAAAACGGTGCCGCTAAAACGGGAATGTTTTCGGCCTAAGGCAGCCTGTTGGGGAAACATTGCAAGACTGGGTATGTCGCCATGCATTAATCAGATAGCAATGATGGTTGTGCAGATTGTTTTAAACAATGTGCTGACATTTTATGGTAAACAGTCTGCTTATGGCGGAGAGATTCCGCTTGCCTGCGCAGGAATTATATCAAAAGTCGGGATGATGTTTTTTTCGATTGTCATTGGCATTTCACAGGGAATGCAGCCGATTGTCAGCTTTAATTACGGTGCAAAACAGTATGCGCGTGTGATAGAAGCAGTATGGAAATCGATTGCTTGTGCAACTGTAATTTCGATGATTGCATTTTTGTGTTTTCAGATCTTTCCGAGGCAGATTATAGGATTATTCGGGCAGGAAAGCGAAGAATATTTTCAGTTTGCGGAGCGGTATTTTAGAATTTATATGTTTTTTACCTTTGCGAACCAGTTTCAGCCGATTGTGGCAAATATGTACACATCTATCGGCAAGGCTGCAGCAGGTGCATTTATGTCGCTGACCAGACAAATTTTGTTTTTGATGCCGCTGCTTGTGATCCTGCCTAAGTTTTTCGGTCTGGAAGGGGCGATGTATGCAGCCCCAATTGCGGACTTTGTGGCGTTTTTCATTGCTGGCGCAATGTTATTGCGTGAGACGCGTTTGTTAAAAAGGGCAGAGTGTTAGAATTTTGTCATTTCATCAATTTCTGTTTTTGTTAACAGGATGCACTGTTTGTTCCGGATGGCATATACGCGTTTGCATATATGAAGAACGGAAGGCCTGTGTGTAGTTACGATACAGGTACGCGGGTAATTGTCCTGCATAATATTGTGCAGGACATTTCGTTCGGTTGCTGCGTCCAGTGCAGAAGTTGCTTCGTCTAACAGTAAAATCGGTGAGTTTCTCAGCAAGGCGCGTGCAATGGAAAGCCGTTGGGCCTGCCCTTCGGAAAAACCGCCGCCACGTTCCATAATTTTGCTGTTAATGCCGTTCGGCAGTTTTTTTACAAAATCCCAGGCACAGGCAAGTGTTAAGGCTTCTATAATTTCTGCATCTGTAGCGTCTTGTTTGACGTTGCGCATATTTTCTGCAATCGTACCAGAGAACATAGTGTTTCCCTGCGGGACGTAGGAAAACAGTTTTCGCGTAGACGGCGTCAGCGGAATAACATCAGCGGATGCTTGGCTGCCGTATAGACACGCGTTTCCGGACTGCAGCTGCATGAGGGACAGGAGCAGACGGATCATCGTAGTTTTTCCTTCGCCGGACGGGCCGACCAGCGCTATGACTTCATGTGGATGCGCTTCTAACGAGGCGTTTAAAAATACTTGCGTACCGTTTTTGTAAGTATAGTCCATACTTTGGATGGACAAGCTGATGCCTTCAGAAGCATGTTTTTCATAAAACCGTCCGACTTCGTCATTTTGGCTGTAATCTTCCTGCGGCATTTCGATAATATCCATCAGACGTCCGGCAGATGTAGTCAGGCCGATGATGGTAGGGACGAGAGAAGTCAGATTATGCAAAGAGCCGGACAGCGTACCGGACAGTGTAAGAAACATCGTCATCGTACCATAAGAAATAGCGCCGCTCCAGACGCGGTAAATGCCCCAGCCATAGGAAAGATACGAAACAAGCAGTCCTACCGTAGACAGCAGTAAAGAAGTTCCTATAGACATTTTCTGGAAATCCAGACGCATTTGTATATATTCTTTTTGCAGTTGTTTTAATCGTTCGATGTATAGGCGGATTAAGTCAAATGCTTTGATCGTCTGGATGTTTGAAAAGGTTTCCTGATTAAAACCGGACATTTTTGCGCCCATGGCTGCGCTTCGCCGGTTATTATTGACCATGCGTTTTAACAGTGTTTTAGACATCATAAGACTGACAGGCATTCCTAAAAAAGCAAAAATGGCAAAAGAAGCATCGTGATAAACAACCATTACAAAAGCGCTGATAAATCGAAAGGAATATATGATGATGTTCGGTATAAAATTCAGCACACCGGAAGAAATATTGGAGGCGTCCGAACTCCAGCGGGTCAGTAAATCTCCGGTATGGTAATTGGTCAAAGATTCCCAGTCTGTGACAAGTATTTTGGAAAAAATATCCGCTTTAATTTCGGCATCGACTTTCATGCTCAAATAGCTGGAAGCATAGTCGGATATTTGGCTTATCAGGGTTGTTCCGATATTCAGACCAATCATCATGGCAAATGTCTGGATGACTTCTCCAGATTCATGACCGGTAATAATGTCTACGAGGTCTCTGGATACCAGGCCGGATACCAGGCTTACGACAGCGCCAAACATGCCAAGCATTGTATAAAAGATCATCACCATCCAGTAATGTCTTGCGTATTGGTAGATCCAAAGTGTTTGCTGACGCATTTCCTGCAGGCGTCCGGCTTTTATGCGTCCAATGAAAAAGCGGATGTTTTCTTTTAGATGCTTTATCATAAAAAGATGTCCTTTCGTTACGGTTTATTTCCAGGCGGAATGGTTCTTTAGGAACAGTTTCTTACTCTAAAAAAGCTGTTATACAAACAAACGTCTGTATAACAGCTTTTCATAGTAACATTAATGCTGACCGCAGTCATGATTACATGTTAATACTGCGCCGGAAATCTCCAGTCCATCGCCGGAAGTAACGACTACATCACCAAGTCCGATATTATCATTTCCATTGTTATGATAAGCGTAAGCGATTTCGATGCAGTTGGAATTGTTGCCGCCTGCCAGTGTACCGTTCGAAGAGCTGTATGTCACTGGCTGGTTAAATGTCAGGAATAAATGCTGTTTTCCGCTATGATGTCCGTCTCCTGCTGCGTGTACTCCATTTACCTGAATACGGTAATCTTGTCTGCCAGTTTCCGGCCGCTGATGGATATATGCATTCACAGTATAGCAGTCATCTCCGCTGCCGCCGGAACTGGAAGCTGAGCCGCTGGCAGCATATACGCCTTCGGCTAGACTGTCGTTTGCAATCACAACCGGTTTTTCATAGTTTCTCATATTTTCGTCCCTTTCTTAATTTAATGTATGATTCGTAAGTTCGTTAGCAAATTTTTTATAATTGTATCATAATTTTATCAGATAGTAAATAAGAATACGCTAAATCTTTTCGCAGATTCAGTTGTTTTTTTCGCAATGGTATGGTATTAGCTTTTGGTCGATCCAATGTTTGATTGTCCTGGCAGCTGTATCGTTTTTCGTGCATTTCAACAGGCAGATTTGTATTTGCTTTGCAAGTGCGGTCATAAAATCCAGATTGCATTGCAGCATACCGGCATTCCAGGCCGGAGAAATAAGCCGCTGCGCGGTTAGCAGTATTTTTTGGCACATGGGCAGCTCGATGCAGATATCGTGCGTGCTTTGATTTAACAGAATGATGCCGCCTAATGGGTAAGCGTCCGTATGAAAGATGCCCGAGGTTCCACACCAGGGCAGGCCGTAGACCATCGGCAGTCCGCCAGTAATGGCAAGCAGGTTTAAATCACCATTTAATATGGGTACATGATAAAGCTCTTTCCACATGTTGGTATGTGTTGATTTACCCATGCCCGAATGGCCGGAAAACAGCCAGGCGCTTCCACGATAAAGGATCGAAGCGGAATGTAGAACAAAACAGCCATGTTTTTGTGCCGTATATAAAAATAAAAAGCGGATGACCTGGAACAGATCTGTGCAAAATGATTCACTCTCAGGCTTGTTAAAATAAATAGTTGCATCGCTGCCGCTTTTAAAGATAAGGGATCCTGAAATATGTGGCATCTGTGGAAATTGCATTGCGTATTGGTCCACTGTTTCATAAACACATAGCTCGGGATTTTGAATTAATAAAAGCCTTTGTTCCGGCAAGGGAAAAGCAGTATTTTTCAAAACAATCGTAAGGTCTGTGGATGCAGTATCATCCGTTTGAAAGGAAAGTAATTCTGCTGCAATATATTTCAAAGGCCCGATCAGCCTGACATGCAAAGGGCCTATTTGAAAACAGGTCGAACCGTCTGTCAGGTTTGTTCGGTGATGATAGAATGGAGCTTCCTCTAACAGGATGCCAAGTGCAAAGAGCTGATCCAGATAATCCGTTAAATCTTGTCTCAGCTGTGGAAGATCTTTCGCAGTAGCATCACAATATTTTGCGAAACAGGCTAACAGTTCCTCGTAGTTTGTAATATGGTGCAGTGTTTTCCATAAAAAAACACCGGTTTCGTTCAGGCGGATACCGCGCTGATGGTCTGCAATGCCTTGTCCATGGGGAAGCAGATAAGCAGTCCCGGCAATGTTGTGCAGAGAAAAAACAGGATTCGTTTTCATAAGCAATTCTTTCTATGGTTTTAAATTGTAATTTGATAATGCATCCGTTGATCTAATGTTACTATTCACGGGCAATGTCATTAACTTAAGCTTTTCATAGACAGACTTTGCGCCTGGTGGAATGGTTTTGCTGGCTGGAACATCCTCTGAAAG
>CAJTZX010000090.1 GCA_910584345.1 uncultured Eubacterium sp.
TCCGCTAAAAGCGCCCCTTGAACGTCCTTTCAGAGGATGTTCCGGCCGGCAAAACGACTCCGCCAGGCGCAAAGTCTGACTATGAAAAGCTTATGTTTATGACATTGCTCGTGAATAGTAACGAAATTTTAGGATAAACAGTATAAAACAGTTGACAACAGTTATATACTGTTATATACTGTTTGTAACGAAGGAGGGAAGCCAATGGATATTATTATCAGCAATTCTTCGATGCAGCCCATTTATGAACAGATTGTTTTACAAATAAAGGCAAAAATTATGAACGGAGAATTAAAAGAAGAAACAATGCTCCCTTCAGTTCGTGCTTTAGCAAAAGAAATAAAAGTCAGTGCACTGACTGTAAAAAAGGCGTATGATGCGCTGGAAGAAGAAGGGTTCGTGGTTACAGTGCATGGGAAAGGTAGTTTTATCACACTTGCGAACCAGGCGCTTATGCTGGAGGAGAAAAAGAAAGAGGTAGAAGCTGATTTGGAAATGGCCATCCGAAAAGGCAGAAGTTGTGGGATGAGTGATGAGGAGCTCACACAGTTATTTCAGATTGTGCTGGAGGATGAAAGATGGTGAAATTAGACAACGTACAAAAACACTACAAAGATTTCAGACTGAAATGTTCTATGGAAGTTCAAAAAGGGGCGGTCACAGGACTGATTGGTAAAAATGGCGCCGGAAAGAGTACGGCTTTTAAGCTCATTTTGGGACTGGTTTATCCAGACGCAGGCAGAGTCGAAGTGATGGGAAAGCCTGCAAATATGATAGACAGACAGGAAAAAGAAAAGATTGGAGTTGTTCTGGCGGATTCGGGATTTAGCGGATATCTTAAGATTAAAGATATTGCTTCTGTACTGGCAGGCATGTATCAAAGCTTCCATAGGGATGATTTTTTAAAGAAATGTACGCAGTTTCAGCTGCCGCTGGAAAAACAGATCAAGGAATTTTCAACCGGAATGAAACGCAAGCTGCAGGTATTGGCGGCGGTTTCTCATGAAGCGGATTTGCTGCTTTTGGATGAACCGACAGCAGGATTGGATGTGATTGCAAGAGACGAGCTGCTTGGCCTGTTGCGGGAATATATGGAACAGGAAGGACGTTCGATTCTGATTAGCTCGCATATTTCTGGAGATCTGGAAGGTTTTTGCGATGACCTTTATATGATTGACGACGGCAAGATCATACTGCATGAGGAAACGGATGTATTGCTGGGACAATATGCACTGTTAAAAATGACTGGGCACCAGTATGAGAATCTGGATAAAAAGTATGTACTGCGATACAGGAAAGAGCCTTTTGGAGTGAGCTGTCTGACAAATCAGAAGCAGTTTTATATGGAAAATTATCCGCAAATTACAGTTGAAAAAGGTAGCATTGACGAAGTAATTATGATGATGGTACGAGGTGAGGGAAAATGAAAGGACTGTTGATCAAAGACTTAAAACTTATCATGACTCAGAAGTTGCTTATTTTCATTGTAGGAGGAGTTAGTTGTTACCTGTTGGTGACAGGAAAAGCAGAGTTTGGAATGAGTTATATGGCGTTCATATTAGCTATACTTGTAATAAATACGATCAATTACGACGATCATGACAACGGAATGAGCTTTTTGCTTACGTTTCCAATCAGTCGCAAGATTTATGTTATAGAGAAATATTTACTGGGAATGATACTGATAGCAGCAGCAATGGCAGCAGGAAGCGTGGTGCTTATAATAGTGTCATCGGCAAAATCGGTAGATTATGCACCGCAGGAATGGTTTGGCGCAGGAGTTGGTTCTTTGCTGTCGGCATCGGTGTTTTTGTCGGGCAGCCTTCCGCTCCAGTTAAAATATGGAGCGGAGAAGGGTCGGATGGTGATGGCAACAGTGATTATTTGTGCCGGAGTGGCAGGCTATACCATACAGCAGGTTGTAAAGGCAGCTTCCATTGATGTATCTGCAGTCGTGGAGCCGTTTTTGCAGGCGGATGCAATAAAGGTGGCTGCGGCCGTATGCATTTTAGCTATTGGATTATTAGCATTATCTTATGTAATATCAGTTGCTATTATGAAAAAAAAGCAGTTTTGATAGATGTCATCCTTGGATTCCTTTCTGCTTTCATGATAATTTATGGCAGGTGAGCGATCGGCTATAGAAACATCAGGCCGATCTGATATACCAAAAAAGTAACGATCCATGCTACAGCAAGCTGAAATATTGTTACAAATGCTGTAAAACCCCAGCTTCCAGATTCTTTTTGTATCGTTGCCAAGGTGGCTGCACATGGCACATAAAGCAGGCAAAATACCATCAGGCAGAATGCGTTAAGCGGGCCGAAGCCGATCTTTTGCAGCACAAGTGAAAAAGCGGCCATTCCAGACTCGGAGTTTGCATTTACAATGCCAAACAATACTGCGCAGCTGGATACGACGACTTCTTTTGCGGAAATACCGGCAATGAGCGCTACGGCAATCTGCCAGAATCCAAGGCCGACGGGTGCAAAGACCGGTACGAGAAATTTTCCGATCATTGCGCCGAAGCCTTCCGACATATCCGGGGCATATCCATGCGGGCCGAAATTCAGCAGAATCCAAATTAGCAGTGTTGCAAGAAAGATCGTTGTACCTGCTTTTCCGAGATAATCTTTTACTTTATCCCATACATAAATACTGACAGTGCGTGCATCCGGCAGTTTATATTCTGGCAGTTCGATCAGCAAATAGTTGGCGCTTTTTTTACGGTCTATCAGATGCAGAAGCAGTGATACAAAGATTGCTACTATAATACCAATCAAATACATGGAGTAGGCGGCAAGCATGGCATGTTTGCCGAAAAACATTTCTGAGAACAGAATATAAATCGTCAGACGGGCATTGCAGCTCATAAAAGGTGTGACGAGCATAACTTTATAACGGTCTCGTTTGCTTTCCAGAGCGCGAGAGGCCATAATGGCCGGAACGGTGCAGCCAAAACCGAGCAGCATGGGGATAAATGCTTTGCCGGATAATCCAAGCCGGCTCATAAGCCCTTCCATAATATAGGCAACACGCGCCATATAACCGCTGTCTTCCAAAAAAGCAAGAGCCAGAAACAGAATAAAAATATTTGGCAGAAATGTAATGATTGTGCCAACGCCTCCGATCACGCCTTCTACTACGAGCGATTGTAATACGGTATGTGTGTGCATAGCTTCCAGAGCTTGTATCGTGATGGAAGAAAGCCAGTCGATAGCTGTTTCAAAATAGCCCTTGATCCAGTCGCCGACAGTAAAGGTTAAGAAAAAGACAACTGCCATAATTCCTAGAAAAATAGGAATGCCCAAAATATGGTGTGTCAGCGCTCTATCCACACGTTCCGTAAATTGATCCTGTCTTTTTTTATGTAAAAGAACCTCGCTAATGATTTCTTCGATAAAATCATATTTCTCATTGATAATTTGTGATTCATAATTTTTATCTAACACATCCGGCAGATCAAGGGGATATTTTTCGCAAACTTCAGTATCATGCTCTAGCAATTTGATTGCATGCCAGCGATAGTTGTCAATATGCGGGTATTTTTCTTGCAGAGCAAAGATCATCTGGTCAATTTTATCTTCTATTACATCAGAATAAACCATGGCAAATTCTGCATGATGGTCATGGGCATGGTGGGCAGGATTTTTATGATGATGGATCAAACTGTCGGTGTCTGCCTGTCCTTTATGATGAGCGGCTGCGTGCAGCAGGGAATCCAGGCCAGTACGTTTTCTTGCAGATACTGGAATGACCGGGATGCCTAACATTTCCGGCAGACGGTGCAAATCAATCTCCATGCCTCGTTTTTCTACAATATCCATCATGTTAAGAGCCAGCACGACAGGCTTGCCAAGTTCTAATATCTGAAGAGTCAGATACAGGTTCCGCTCTAAAGAAGAAGCGTCTGCGACATTGATAATCACATCAACTTCATCACTTAAAATAAATTGTCTGGATACGGTTTCTTCCATCGTATAAGAGGTCAGACTGTAAGTACCGGGCAGATCTACCAGACGAATATTCAAATCGTGATCGCGGATAGCGCTTTCTACTTTTTCTACCGTAACGCCGGGCCAGTTGGCTACTTTTAAATTTGCACCAGTATAGGCGTTAAATAGTGTTGTTTTTCCACAGTTGGGATTACCGATAAATCCGATTGTTAAATTCTCTTTCAAGGAGTTCACCTCATTTCACGTACCGTAATATTTTTAGTCATATTGTAACCAAGTGCAAACCGTGTACCGCGCAGTTTGATAATCATAATCCCCTTGCCTTTTCGGTTTAAAACAGATATGACAGATTCTTTTGTCATTCCAAGAGCTTCCAGCCGCCGTTCCATTTGAGCAGGCAGGCGGATCTGTTCAACAATACAGCTTTGTCCCTTCTGGATATCTTTTAAAAGCATGTATAGTAACCTCCTAAATATATGCAAATCAACATTACCGGCAGATAAATAAAGTTTTTATTGCCGATTTGTTGCCATATTTACATTATAGCGGTTTTGCTGAAATGTACAATACTTATTTTGATACTTACCGTATGAATCCGGCGCTTTAGAAGTTATCTTGCAACGAAGCGCCGGATTTTTGAATGTGTTGTATTATGACAGACTTTTTAATTTGCGATTTACAGTTTGAAAATCATGAATGAGATGCTGGATATGTGCAGCTTGTTGAATTGTAAGGTCGTCAACTTCTAAGAAGATGCGTTCTCCTGCTTCTTCTAATTCCAAGAGATAATCTGTTGTGCAGCAAAAAGTATTTTGCTAAAGCAAGCGGTGCGATTGCAAAGAGTACATTCAGTAAAATTAAGAGTGGAAATAAAGTGTATTCAAATGCAAAAGGCGAACTTATATACGCTATTGAATGCGCTCACTCACATTTGTACCTCTTTGTCATCGAGTTATTTATTCTGTAATTTTAAAAGGCGATACTATATTAAAGTATCGCTATAAATGTCTATTCTGGCTAGTAAATATTTTCGAATATATCCTTTAATTCCATTGTAATATGCGGGAATGCTCTTAAACTAAGTTGAATTTCTGCATTATAATGAGCATCGTCAGGATCATCTTCTAAAATATAATTTTGTTCCATTGTATATTTTCCATCCTTTAAATAATATATTTCAACAGACCTCCCTTGTGGTGTAACAATCCAATATTCTTCCACACCTGCATTTTCATAGATATCTTTTTTTACTGTTTTATCTCTCTTAGCTGTAGATGGACTTAAAGTTTCTACAATGAATTTTGGAACACTATAATAAGATCCACCCTTTAATTGTGTTCTATCACATACGATCATCACATCTGGACACAAATAATCATCATTTATATCAGGTTGATATTTAAAATCTAAATTTTCCATAAATACAAGACATAAACTATTTTTTAATCCACGTTTGACAATTTCGTATATATTTCCATTAATAATGCTATGTCGATATCCAGGAGCAGGAGACATATCATAAATAATACCATTTATTTTTTCATCTCTCCAGTGTTCATTTGTTGCTATTGACATAATTTCACATCCTTATTTTAAGTGTGCTTTTTGTAAAAAAATACTGCAAATGCATATACTTCGCAATTACCTTCTCAGCTATTGTTACTATTCACGGCCTGGGGGCCGCTCATAGTAACGATTCGGGGCGATATTTGAAGTTTGCTTCGCAAAATCGCCCCTCACTCCTGAATCATGTTCTCACGGAACGCGCAGCTGGTGCGCGTTCCTGACCCGTGAATCAATGTCATTAACTTAACGGATCCCGAACGACTCTGCACCTGGCGGAATGGTTTT
>CAJTZX010000091.1 GCA_910584345.1 uncultured Eubacterium sp.
AGAACATGAAAAAAGAGCGGAAATTCGGGCTTAAAGAGTTTCCGAGACCGCTCCAGATTCGAAATGGAGGAAATGATGAAAGATTTAGATTACGGCAGGATAGGAATGCGTATTCGTCAGGTTCGAAAGGCAAAAGGCTAGTCACAGGATGAGCTTGCCAAAAAGTGCGGCGTCAGTATGTCTTTTTTAGGCCATATCGAACGGGGAACAAGGATTATGAGTCTGGAAACATTTGTCAGTATTTGTGCAGCCTTGGATACCGGAGCAGATGAGTTGCTTTGGGGTGTGGCATATCCATCGGATTCCGTACTGAATTTATGGGAACCTGCGAAAAATTCTGACAGGAAAGAGACGGATAGTTATTCGATGTATATCAGGATTATGAAGTCAGTGGCGGAGATTATGAATGAAGCCTGAATGCGCAGAAAAGGTGATTCAAAAGCCGGAAAAGATGGCTGTCATAATTGTAAATTGTTTTGATACGTATGAGCACAGGGTGGATTTGCTGAAAAAGATTTTTTGCAGGGTAGGGTATCCGGTTTGCGTATGTACTTCTAATTTCAGACATATGGAAAAGACAGCAAGAAATAACAATAAATCAGGATATAAGTTTTTTGATGCAAAGCCATATTATAAAAACATTTCTCTGCAACGAATGTATTCTCATAAAAAACTGAGCGTGGAAATATTTTCTAGTATAAAAAGTTATTTGAAAAAAAACGGGAACAGAACCTATCTTTTGTGGGTGTTGCTTCCTCCGAATTCTTTTGCAAAAGAAGCGGCAAAGATAAAAAGTGCATATCCACAGGTCAGGCTTATTTTTGATGTGATGGATCTTTGGCCGGAGACGTTTCCGATTGGATGGCTGAAAAACCTGCCCTTTTTTCAACATTGGAGATGGCTGAGGGATAAGTATTTATACGAAGCGGATAGTATTGTGACGGAATGCAACTTGTATCAGAGTGTGATGGCACATACTGCGCCTGTTTTCATAAAAGCAAAGCCAGTATACACGTTATATTTGGCAAGGCCGCTGCTCCCTTATCGGTTAAAACTGAATTTGACAGCGCATGTATTGTCTTTGTGCTATCTTGGATCTGTAAACTATCTGATAGATATCAGGGCAATTGCAGCGATTGTAAAGACAATTCGAAAACAGATGCCGGTCTTATTGCATATTATTGGTGCAGGTGAGAGGAAAGAGGACTTATGCAAAAAAGCATGCCGTGCAGGAGCGAGGATTATAGATCATGGTGTTGTGTATGACAGATTTAAAAAGCATCAGATATTTCGTTGCTGCCATTATGGATTGAATATTATGAAAAAGTCTGTATGTGTCGGACTTATAATGAAAAGTATAGATTATCTGGAGGCAGGACTTCCTCTGATTAATAATGTGCGTGGGGATACATGGGACGCGGTACAAAACGATGGCATTGGGATTAATTATGACGGCAAAGGTATCGATGTTGATTTGTCCGACCATCTGGAAAAGAGAACAAACGCAAGGAAGTTTTTTGAACAAAGATTATCAGAAGAAGTTTTTCGTAAGCAGGTGTCGGAGATTATGGGACATCTGCCTGTGGGACAGGCGGAAAGGAAGATTGTGAGAAAATCTAATTATGGAATTGGCGAGATATTAAAAAATGGGATTTTTTTAGCCGGAACGAAAATGCGGTTTCCATCATCCAGGTTGATACGGTTTCCTGTTACTGTAAGGGGAAAACGCTATATTGGATGGGGAAAGGGACTTACGGCCGGATACCGCTGCCGCTTTGAGGTGAACGGAAAGCATAAAGGAAAAGTATTGCTATTCGGTAATCAGGTAAAGGTTGGAGATGATGTAAGCATCAGATGTGCAAAAAACATCCGTATTGGAAATCACGTGCTTATGGGGTCCAAAGTTCTTATTTTGGACAATTCTCATGGAAAATATCGTGGAGATGGACAGGACAGCCCGGATACGGTTCCCGATCAGCGCGGATTGCAGACCGCTCCGGTAACGATTGGGGATAACGTATGGATTGGGGAAGGAAGTGTGATACAAATGGGTGTTACGATCGGAAGAGGAAGTATTATAGCAGCCAACAGCGTTGTAACAAAAAGTATACCGCCAGGTGTCATCGCAGGAGGGGTTCCGGCGAAGGTCATTAAGAAATGGGATGGGTTGCTGCAAAAATGGCTGTAAAAAGAAAGACGATTGTCTTTAGCGGAATCAATCTTTTTGAAGGAGGGCCGCTTTCCATTTATTATGACTGTCTGGATGCATGCAGAGAGTTGAAGCTGCATGAGAAATTCAGGCTGGTGGCGTTTGTTTATAAAAAAGAGCTGTTTCGGGCATATGAAGATCTTGCGATACTTGTGGAACTGCCGGCTGGCAGGAAAAATTATTTGTTTCGGCTGTATTATGAATACATTTATTTTGGAGTGTTTTCGCACAAACACCAGATTGCCGTTTGGCTGTCTTTGCATGATATTACGCCAATCGTCAGGGTTGGCAAATTATATACGTATTGTCATAATCCGAGCCCCTTTTTGCAAAAAGATTTGTCAAAAATAAAATATAGCGTTAAAAATACTGCTTTTGCTTTCTTTTATCAGTATTTATACCGGATAAATATCAAATCTGCGGATGCAGTGATCGTGCAGCAGCATTGGATACGCATGGCGTTTGAACAGATGTTTCCTGTTCAGCATGTGATTGTTGCAAGTCCAAAGGTACAGACATCGTACAGATTTCAGGGACTTCATACAAAAAACAGGAATAACATATTTTTTTATCCTGCCTATCCGCGTTATTTTAAAAATTTCGAAGTATTGTTAAAAGCTTGTGAAGTATTAGAAGCGGAAGGAATGGACTGGTTTCGGGTGTGGATTACGATCAGGGGGAATGAAAATCCATATGCCGTGCATTTGCGGAAAACGTATGGCAGTCTGCGGACGGTCAAATGGCTTGGCATACAGCCGAGAGAAACGGTGTTTCAGCTGTACGATCAGGCAGATTGTCTAATATTTCCGTCTCTGATGGAGACCTGGGGACTGCCAATCAGTGAGTTTGCGCAAACCGGAAAAGCTATGATTTTGGCTGATTTGCCGTATGCGCATGAGACAGCAGGCGATTATGAGAAATGCATTTTTTTTGATCCCAAAGATGCAGCTTCGTTATCAGATATGATGCGGGATATTTTAGAAGAAAGGCAGCAATATTGTAACTGCCGCAGAAAAAACCGGCAGCCGCCGGATGCGGACGGCTGGCAGCAGCTTCTTAAAATGCTTTTGGGGAATGTTTGATGGTAAGTCTGATTACAGTAAATTATAACGACAGTCTGACAACAGAGAAATTTGTAGAAAGGATGGTTCGCTTTGAAGAAATCAGCCATATCATTGTCGTTGACAATGATTCTACGGACGGTTCTTTTGACAGACTGCGGCAATTCAGCCGTAAGTATAAAAAAGTGGATGTCATACAAAGCGGTAAAAATGGCGGGTACGGATACGGAAATAATTATGGTATTCGTTATGCAGTGAAAAATTATCATCCCGATGCAGTGTTGATTTCCAATCCGGATGTGCAGGTTGATCCAGATGCAGTCAGGAAGATGAAAGCGGTACTAGATACAAATGCAGAGGTATCAGTAGTTGCGCCTATGATGATGGACTGCCAGGGAAGGTATTGCCAGTGGTCTGTCTGGAGGCTTCCGAAAAGCGGATGGGGATTTCTGCTTATGGATGCTCCGCTTTTTCGATATTTACTGAAAAAGAGATATTATTATAAAATCGAGGATTTGCTTTTGCAGTCTGAGATAGAGGTGGATGTGGTATCAGGAGCATTGCTGATGGTTCGCACAGCAGATTTTGTAAGGGCAGGATATTATGATGAAGAGCTTTTTTGTATTGTGAAGAAAGTGTGATGGCAATGAAATTAAAAGAGATCTGCAAATGCAGCCGATTATTGACAGATATTTCGTATCTTCATTATCCTTCGACAACCATTCGGAAATCTTACCAGACATTTTTAAAAAAGATGCGGCTGCTTTTGAAAAGTAAAAAAACGGTATTAAAAAAATACTATGGTTTTCAGGGGATACATCTGATCTTTTTTTATATGATAAGTGCATTTTGTTATGTATATGCCTGGATACGGGGACTGTTTGCATGAAAGGATATTATATTCATTTTGATGGAAGTAAGACGCCTGGTGTTTGTAAGAAAATAAAAATGCAGATAAATGAACTGCAAAAGCACTTTGAAATGGAAGAGGTGGAAATCCATAATATCCACAAAAACCTGGTGCAAAGGGTTTTGCGGATGCTTCCATTCGGAGCAGTTGCAAGAGATTATGAGATTTGTCTGAAAAACCTGGTGCAGCCGGATTTTGTATATATCAGAAGAACTCTGGCAGATAGATATTATATCCGTTTTTTGAAAACAATCAAAAAAACTTATCCGCAATGTCTGATCTTAATCGAAATATATACTTATCCTTATGATAAAGATGAATTTGGAACATGGTATGCGCTGCCGCGTTACTGCAAAGAGGTGTGGAACAGGAAAAAGATTCCTGCATGGATCGACCGATACGTAACGGTGTCAAAAGAAACGTGGATTTTAGGGAAAGAAACGCTTCGGATCTCGAATGGCATTCAGGTCGATCAGATAAAGCCTGTGACCGATACAGCAAAAGCGGAAAAGCGGCTGGATATGATTGCGGTTGCATTTATGCAGAAGCAGCATGGATATGAACGATTAATAGAAGGAATGTATCATTATTACCAAAATGGGGGAAAGCGGCAGGTTTTTTTGCATTTAGTAGGAGACGGCCCTGAAAAGAGGAACTATCAAAGGCTTGTGAAGCTTCGCGGGCTG
Organism: uncultured Eubacterium sp.; assembly: GCA_910584345.1. Classification (GTDB taxonomy): domain Bacteria; phylum Bacillota; class Clostridia; order Lachnospirales; family Lachnospiraceae; genus Eubacterium_J. Next base: position 4,867 of record CAJTZX010000091.1, read on the forward strand.
ACAGAAAAAGTACGGTTTTATCCGAATCTGGAAGGAGCAGAACTGGATAAGGTTTTTGAGCAAAAAGATATTGCAGTATCAGCGCTTGGGCTATATAAAAATGGAATTGATTATTCATGCCGCTTGATTTTTTATGCCGATAAAATCTTTCCAGACACTTTCATAGCCTTGTTTGAGTCAAAAAACATCGGTCTAATTTTTTGATAGTTAGTTATTACGTTAGACCGATATCGGTCTAATATCATGAAAAGCCATTAAAGATTATGATACAAATGGATTTGCCCAAAGAAGATGATGTGAGGGCTTGCGCATCGAAGGCTTAGTATTATAGACCTGGATAATGGGAAGCAGCCGATGCAGGATGAAGGCGGCAATTGGGTATGTTTTAATGGTGAAATCTATAATTATATAGAACTGAGGGAAGAATTGGGATGCAAGTGCAGGACGACGAGTGATACGGAAGTGATTTTGCATGCATATCGAAGATGGGGAGAAGATTGTGTGAGACATTTTTCAGGAATGTTTGCGTTTGCACTGTGGGATGAAAAAAAGCAGGCATTGTTTTGTGCAAGAGATCCGTTTGGGATTAAGCCGTTTTATTATTACCTTAATCCGTAAAACTTATTAACCCAATTTCTGGCGTATACCCGATAAA
>CAJTZX010000092.1 GCA_910584345.1 uncultured Eubacterium sp.
GGTCTCCCACCAGAACCTAAATCTGGCGCGTCTGCCAATTCCGCCATATCCGCATTACGCCGTACCGAACTATACACAGAGAGAAATCCTCTGCACAGTACGGCTCTGAAATGATTATATATAAACTGCTGCTTTTTTGTCAAGAATTTCAACTGCACGGTGCAAAAATTCATTTCGATCAGCCCAGCTTACTGATGATTTTCCTGTGAATCCGAACCAGGAATATCGTTGACATCATAACAGATGCCATTTCTGCTATCGGAAACGACCACCACACATAATTTACATTCCCCAGCCGGGACAGCAGATATGCCACCGGAAGCAGTACAATCAACTGTCTGGCCACAGACACCGCTAGGCTGTATACACCGTTTCCCAGCGCCTGAAATACGCTGCCGCATACGATACAGTAGCCGGCAACAACAAAGCTGACGCTGATGATCCGCAGCGCAGGCACGCCAATCTGCAGCATCGTTTCGGAAGCTTCAAACATCGTGAGCAAATTCGCAGGAAACACATGAAAGATAAAAGTACCCACCGCCATAATCATGACAGCGTATATCGTACTGTAGCGAATCGTCTGCACAACCCGTTCTCTGCTGTCAGCGCCATAGTTATAGGCGATAATGGGAATCATACCGTTATTGAGCCCAAATACCGGCATAAAAATAAAACTCTGCAGCTTAAAATACACCCCAAACACAGCCGTCGCAGTGGAAGTAAATGACATCAGGATCAGATTCATTCCATATGTCATGACAGAGGCAATGGACTGCATTATAATAGAAGGAACCCCAACTTTATAGATCTGCCCGATGATTGTCTTATCCGGGCGGAATCCATCCCATTTCATCCTTACTTCGTGGTTTACTTTCTGGTTCAAAATAACTGCAAGAATCGAGGCAATGATTTGTCCCGTTACTGTGGCGGCAGCCGCGCCTGCAACTCCCATCCGCGGAAAACCAAAATAGCCAAAAATCAAAATTGGATCCAGTATAATATTAATAATGGCTCCCGTTCCCTGGATGATCATCGTATAAAAGGTCTTTCCGGTCGACTGCAGCAGACGCTCCATCGTTACCTGCAAAAATACACCAAACGAAAAACAACAGCAGATACGGCCATACTGAAGTCCATACGCAATAATCCGCACGTCGGAAGTCTGACTTCGGTAAAAAATACCAATGCCGAAAATACCGACCAGCAGAACTGCCAGATAGCTGATAGCAGCCAAAAACACTGCGTTCACCGCAGTTCTGTTCACCTTTTCAAAATTCTTTTCTCCCAGAGACTTTGAAAGCAGCGCATTTACACCCACACCGGTTCCTACCGCAACCGCAATCATCAAATTCTGAAGCGGAAATGCAAGTGATACGGCTGTCAGTGCATTTTCATCAATTTTTGCAACGAATACGCTGTCCACCACATTATAAAGCGCCTGCACCAGCATAGATACCATCATCGGCAGCGACATATTAATCAACAGCTTATTCACCGGCATAACGCCCATTTTGTTTTCCACAGGCTTTGTCTGTCCCATCGTTCTCTCTCCTATATCTGTTTTCTCACAATCGTATATTCATCTCCATACCGGTAGTACGGGCAGGCAAAATGCTTCTCCTGCAGAAAATGCGCCATTTCGTCCTCGTCCAAATCCATCTGGCAGATATAGCATTCATATTCCTCATCGTATTCATAATACATACAACTTCCGCACTGGTTCTGAGACTTATCCCTGCCATTTTGTTTTCTCATTTTTCCGATCCCTCATAATTCCATTTTCCCGGTATGCCTTCGGCAATTTCTCCTGTTTTCATGAAATAATAGCAGCACCCCGGCTCTCCATGCAGGATCAGCTTCCTGCCAATCTCACGCATCCGGTCATTCAGCCTGTGGTACATCACCCTGTTTTCCCAGGGAATCCCTATAATATAATCCTGTTCCCTCCGGCTTAGATAAGACAGCCGCTGCCGCAGATTACTGTCAGTGCATATGTCTCCATGCTCCTGCGCAAACCAAATACCAAACGGACACGAAAAATAAACATTTTCCGCCCCGTTCTCACGGATTTTCTCATACAGGTATCTGCCAACGCTCTCTGCATTCGAAATCTGCAGGCGTACCTTCCGAAAGGCAGAACATCTCTCAGCGCCTTTTTTGTCCGGCGCAGCACACGCATATTTTCCGCCCGCAATATCAGAATCCGTCAAAAGCTGGCCGGATTCCCGCATATATCGGTATACAGTCCGCCGTACGCGTTCACGCGGCGTGGGATAAGAAAGCGTCTGCATCATCTGTTCCACCGAGTAGCCCAGATCAACCAGATGTCTGATAGCCCCGCCGCTGGCTGCATCATGCATAAAATCGCATAACGCTTCTTCAAAATAACGCTGTCTCTTCTCCATCCTGCCTCCCATAACCTGAAATTGGTGCAATGATAAGATTTTAGTATATTCATCCCATTTTGTCAAACAAATCTGATCTTAACCTACGACAGGCGCATGTGTTAACATTTTAGGAACATTCAGAATCGGTCAGCCTGGGCACTGCCCGGCATAGATTTCTGTACGTACGCCGGGCAGCTTCTACAGAAATACCGAAAATACAATGGAAAAAACGCTCTTTTTCGTAGTGACTGTTTCATTTCACGGAATCATTTTTATATGGCTGCGGCAAAACAGCCGCAGGATTGACAGCTTTCGGTATCTGTGACTTGCCGAAGGATACCAGCATTTTCTTACTGCCCTGTCCTCTGCCAGCAGTTCCCGGACAGGGAGGTCCGGGAAAGGCCGCCCGCGCCCGGATGGCGCGTCCGGTCCGTCTGCGTGGAAAGTACAACGGCATAAAGATAATATTTTTGTAGAACATCCCATTGGAATAGTCAGGGCAGTTAGAAAATACGATATCCGCAGGCAGGAGCTGATACAGAAACTGTCAATTTGGCAAATGGGCGCTCACTACAGCTGTCATACAAATGTTTATAATTTGGCGTTTGTCATGATCTTACCCATGAAAATCCATTTTCCGTGGCTCTTAACCCACGCCAGGCGCATGCATGGACAAATTGTAACGCAAAAATAAAACAGTCTTTCCATGCCGGATAAAATCTGGCATGAAAAAACTGTATCGATACTATAATAATATGTAACCAATATTAAAACTTATGATAGTTCTTATTAATCAGTTTTACAATCTCTCTGACGTCCTCATCCACGGAGTCAAAAAATTCATTTTGCTCCTCCTCGCTGTCAACCAGCGCTCCGGCTTCATTTAATAACTTATCTTCCAGTTCTATCGTCTTACCTTCCAGCTCTCTGTAAAAAGTATTTTTGGCATATTGAAAATATTTACAGTCCCTGATCATATCCATCATCGTATTAACCAGTCCCTGATATGACCTGTCCAAACGTCCATCGACAAATCTCAGTTTCGATACTTTTTTGGGTATTTCTTTGATACAATAGGTAGAAAAAATCTTTTCAAAATAAACTGCCTGCAGATTTGTCGTATTGATCTGTCTGTTTTGCCACAGCGCAAACACAGAAATAAGCATTGCGGCAACTGATATGATAACTGCAGCCAAATCCAGACAGTCGCCCGGCGATAAACCTCCTGTTATTTGTGCCTGCTGGATCATTTCTTCACAAATTGTAACAAATCTCATCTTTTTTCTATCCCATATGTTTTAATCGATTTGGCAATTTTATTTCTGATAGTTTCTCTGGAACTGTATAATTTCATCACCTGCAGAGCTCTTTTCTTCCCGATGCTCTCGCTGATCGTCGCATAGATACCCTGAACAAACGAACTGCCGATATCTTCTATCACATCCGGTATAATCACTTCAAACTCCGAATCATAATTGCTAATTTTCGGCGCAATCTGTTTTTTATACGTGTTTCTGCCAAAAGGATTTCCTGTCAGCACTGTGATCGTTTTGTCAAACACCAGTTCTATTCTATTGTTCATCTGACTTTCCCCCAAAACATAACATAAAATTATAGCCTATCCCAGGCAGATATGTATTTGACTTAATGATCGATTCTTCATCCGGTATCTCACTGATAAAATTACCGCTCTTATTAAACCCGATCCAGCCGTCGTCCGTATATTTCAAACATTCTTTTCTGAACCAGATTCCGCTGTTTCCCGTCAGCACATAGCAGTAATCTTCATGCGCGCTTTCCACAATGTTGCGTACCATCTGACCCAGCCCTGTCCCTCCGGTTTCTGTCTCGTCTTTTCTTCCGGAAATATCATCCTGAAAGGAAGCGACATTAAAAAAATCCATTTCATTATAATTTTTTCCGTACTGCAGCTTATGATTCTCATACGCTTCTTTTACTGCGTCATATCTGGCGGAATTTTTATAATAAACCTTTAATATTTTATCCCGTATATCCGTATGCAGGCATTTAGAAGAGAAATTCAGCACCACAATATTAATGGCGTAATACTTTTTTTCACTGTCTTTGTAGATATTCATATTGTCCGTAATATCAATATCAATGAGACAGTCTGCCTCCGCATGTTCATACACATTATCCGCCAGTTCTCCGATCATCAGAGCCAGTTCTGAGTCAAAAGTTCTGTCCATATGAAAGTGGAACAAAAATGTCTTGATTTCCGTCACTAAATTAGAAGTTGACTCATCCGTCACTTTTTCTTTTAACATCACTCTGCGGAAATGATTTTTATCGATAAAAAAATGAAAGGATTCCACAAACCGGTTATAGTCCATTTGTCTGGTCGCCAGCTTTGTAATCAGCGCGTTTTCCAACCCGCCCGTATTGATATTGTAAGCCCATTTTTCACGTTCCAAAACTGCGTTTATTTTATATTTATGAATCAGTGTATATAAAACAGATTCCAGTAAAATATATACCAGCTTATCTTTCGGTGCAAAATACCTTACGAATATTACAATTTCTTTCACATAGTTTTTATACACTTTTAAGATATAATTTATGTCTGATGATAAATCCCTTAATTCGACGGAAGTAAATCTGTTGTTCCGAAAAGATAAAACAATTCTGCCATTCCGGTCAGGCTTAATGTCTCTCGTTTTTCTCTTTTTATTCACATTTTTTTCAAATAAACATGTAGCGTCTAACATCTATCCGTCTCTTTGCCCCATCTTATGTAACAGTCCCTACCTGAAGTTTATTTTACACCATTTGCAGGTATCTGGCAAATACTCTTTCCCGCTCTTTGGGAATAAAAAAAGCCCTGTATCAACAAGGCTTTCTACATGAGACACGGGGGGCTCGAACCCCCGACAACTTGATTAAAAGTCAAGTGCTCTACCACCTGAGCTAGTGTCCCATAGAAATAACAGAAAACTGGGCTAACTGGATTCGAACCAGCGAATGCAGGAGTCAAAGTCCTGTGCCT
>CAJTZX010000093.1 GCA_910584345.1 uncultured Eubacterium sp.
CTGAAAATCAACCTTTTCCTGCTTATTCTCTATTGAGTTTCCGAGAGTGCTCATCCTTAATATATATCTGTTACCGTGTTATATTCACGAGAGATAAAATCTGCCAAATAACCCGAAACAGCAATCGCTCGTGAGTCGGCGTTATTGGCAAAGTTTACTGCTCATCAGTATAGATTATCACTGAACCGTCAAAATAACCAGAACATAAAACTTCTAGAAAAAATAGACAAGCTCATCTTCCGGCTTCTCTGCAGGTTTTATCGAAACCGGATACAATACCGGACCTTTTCCCCGGTATTCCATGGCAAACTCATACTTCACCTCAGCCGTAATATCAATCCAGGAACGATGCGCAATCTGATCCGCCTGATCGTATTTACACTTAAACCCGATAAACTGAATATCGGCTTCACAGCAAGTCATGGCAAAACGTCCCGGTACAAAAACACCACGTTTTATCTTGTGTTCTGGACGATAGACAAGCGCCAGAAAATGAATTTTCTTTCCCTCATATTTTTTGGGATTGTCCATAGCATCCAAATACCAGATACCATAATCCGCATCAGAAAGATCAATAATCTCTGCGTTTAAATCAAACGGCAGCTCTTCCATATCACGGTCGTCAATCGTACCGTCTTTTCGCTCATAGACAATCTGCGCCCTTCGATTTAAAGCTTTGACCGTCCTGCGAAACTTTCCTCTCGGCGTATCATCGTCACACCGGTTAAAAATAACCACATCGACAGAAAACAGCTGCTCCATCATCATCGCCCGCATATTTGCCAGATACATTTCAAACGTATCTGCATCTACAGTCGCCAATGACTGCACAATTTCCCATCCTTTCGGCAGCTTCATTTCCAGAAACGGTCCAACTTCCCACGTGCCGTTATATTCTATAAAAACCTGCTGCGGATGGTACTTTTCATTTAACTGTTTTAATTTTTCTTCGGTAAACTCCTCCTGCTCTTCGATCATGGCAAGATGCCCTGAGATGGTATGAAGCTTTGCCTCTTCATATTCCACCTCTCCATCTTCACAGCAAATCACCAGATTTCTGGCATCCTTGCCAAATTCATTATCATATAATGTCTCATGAATCAAAGATGTTTTGCCGCTATCCATAAAACCTGTAAACAAATATACTGGAATTTCCTCCATAAGCCAGCTTCCTTTCAGCAAAATCGCAACCGATTACAATTCAAATAATTCTAAAAGTCTCTCCTGCGCCAGGTCACAGCCAATCACACAAAGACGTCCGGTATACTCCGGCTGCCCTTCACGAAGCTCATACTCACCCGGAACCATATCAAAATAAATCCAGGTGCCGTCTGTCGCCTCTACCATTCCTTTTGCACGAAGCACCGTTCCATAGTCGTCTGTTTCAGACAGCTTTTTTAAAGCCTGCTCAATCACAGCTTTCTCATATTTATGCGGCGTTTCCCTGCCCCAGCTTGTAAAGATTTCATCCGCATGGTGGTGATGATGCGCATGTTCCCCGTGACCATGCTCGTCATGATGATGTGCATGGTCTTCATGGCCGTGGTCTTCATGATGATGTGCATGGTCTTCATGGTCATGATGATGCGCATGATTCTCACAATTATGCTCTTCGTGACAGTGACCATCGTGATGATGTGCATGGTCTTCATGACTGTGACCATCATCATGATGTGCATGGTCTTCATGGTCATGATGAAGCGCATGTTCTGCCGCTTCTTTTTCATGCCGCGCCTCTGCCAGCAGCTCCATTTCCATAGAATCACTTTGCTCCATGACTTTTAAAATGGCATCCCCTCGAATGTCATCCCATGGCGTCGTAATAACTGCGGCTTTATCATTTAATGCCTGTATCTGCTTTACACAAAGTTCCAGTTTATCCTGTGATACATTCTGGGTTCTGCTCAGCACAATCGTTGTTGCAAATTCAATCTGATTGTTAAAAAACTCTCCAAAAGCTTTCATCTGTTTTAAAGCCTTCGCTGCATTCACAACTGTTACTAAAGCATTTAATTTTACATCCCGTTCTTTTTCCAGATCAATGACAGATTTCATAACATCTGATAATTTTCCAACACCGGATGGTTCAATCATAATCCGGTCTGGCTGGAATTTTTCCAATACTTCCTTAAGATTCTTATCAAAATCACCGACTAAAGAACAGCAGATACAGCCGGAATTCATCTCTGTAATCTCAATGCCGGCATCTTTTAAAAATCCGCCGTCGATTCCTACTTCGCCAAACTCATTTTCAATCAGCACGATTTTTTGTCCCTGAAAAACTTCTTCGATCATCTTTTTAATAAGCGTCGTCTTTCCTGCACCTAAAAATCCTGAGATAATATCAATTTTTGTCATGCTTCCATCTTCTTTCTATATTCTAATTTACATAACTTGTGCTGGCGTGAACACATACATATTTACTATAACATAGGAAGGCAGACAGATTCCAGTAAAATTTTTATAAATTTATCATTATTGTCGGATACTTGCAACTAAGTTTTCGGAAAAGTCTGGCGAAAAAAGAAAGGCGCACCGGATCGTCTTTCTTGCGTGTATACGGTTTGCTACACTGCAATGGCAGACCGTATATTTTGTAGCCGGCAGCTTCCAAAGCATGTTTGACAGCGATAGCGTTGTAATGCATCTGCTCAGCTTGATATTTCTGGATTCGTGCCAAAGAAAGACTCCCTGCTTCTTATGATAATAACCGTATTCATTTTTATCATGATGGATTTTTTGAAATGAATATCCCGGGAATTTGTTTTAACAACCGTAACTGGCCGCATATCCTTCGTGTTTGCCGTATCTGGTCTTTGCTCGGTTCCACCATAATTCCAATTTTCAGCCTTCTGATTTGCTGGTTCACACCAAAGGTCGTGCGTAATATAGTCATTTTAGTAACACTGCTTAGTTATTCCCTGGGTGGACTGTTTATCCCGGTTTATCTGGTTGCAAAAAAATACGAATAAAAATAAACAGACCGGCTTTTTCAAATAACAATCAATGGCCGGTCTGAAAATGGTTAAGGCTGACAGCTTTTGCATGGCTCATATCCATTGTCCATCAACTGCTGTCTGTCGCCAACAAAGCTTTCTTTATTTTCTGCCTGGATCTTTTGCGCACTGCTGCAATCCGGCAGATGAAATTTTTTTGTATTTGTATTTAAAATATAATGAATCTCATCCGCTTTTTCAGATGTATCTGTCTGTTCGGCTTCTTTGCTTTCACCGGTCGCATAATCAATCTCGACACCCGGCTGAATATTAAAGACATATACATTATAAGAGACCCCTTTTCCGTTATCTTCTACAGACCATGCTTCCATCTGCACGCCATCTGCAATCAGATTGTCTTCTTCAAAAACAGGTGTAACACGGTACATCACATGATTGCCTGTCTCTCGTACATAATCTCCTACCTGTTCTTCAAATGGCAGCATTCCACTGACATTCATAAATCTTGTCCCTGTAATCAGATTTTTTTCATTTGCATTCTCGCCGGACAGCTGATAGGCAATCAGATGACATCGATTATACAAATTTTTCCCTTCTACAAAGTCATATCTTGTACTATGCCAACCGGTAGGTTTTACTCTGCTGATATTGCCGCGCTTTTCCATCGGCATAAGATCGGTACCTACGCAGGCCAAAGCGGCTCCGCATCTGCCAAGCTCATCCAGCTGCGAATATTGTTCAAACGATTCTGTTGTAATCTCCTCTTCGGTAAATGCCGGTGTATTATCATTTACGACAATATATGGATCATCCTCCATGCCTGCGCCTTTTAACAGCTTTGTATCTGTGCTGCTGTCTGCTTGCATTTCCTGATTCGTGCCGTCTGTATCCGTCTGATCTTTCGTAAGATCTACGGATATGTTCTTAACCGCATCCGTACAGCCTGTCAGCAATACGATCATACAAAGCAGGGTACACAAAATTGTTTTTCTGAATATTTTCATTTGTTTCTTTTGTTTCTTTTGTTTCTTCATCGTTGCCCTCATTTCTTATTTTGCATTCGGTGTACTTGCCTTAAAATTATAGATGGGTTTGATTCTTTTTATAATTTCTACCGAATCTTTGATATTACTTATAATATCTTCCATTTCCTTATATGCCATCGGGCATTCATCCAGTGTTTCTTTATTTACGGACGTAGAATAAATACCTTGCATCTGTTTTTTAAATTCCGACACTGTAAAAGTCTGTTTTGCCGCTGCGCGACTCATCACCCGCCCTGCACCGTGAGGCGCCGACTGATTCCAATCGTCATTCCCCTTTCCTCTGCACAGGAATGAACCGTCTCTCATATTGATTGGTATCAGCAGCATTTCTCCTTCTTTCGCCGATACTGCACCTTTCCTGAGAATCATAGAATCTGTGTCAATATAATTATGAATCGTTGTAAATTGAGAGGTCACATGCAGTTTCATGCCTTTTACGATCTCATCTATCATCGCCTGTCTGTTCAGCTGCGCATAGTGTTGAACAATTTTCATATCATGGATATACTGATGAAATAATTCACCCGAAACATAAGCTAATGCTTTTGGAATACTCGTCTTTACGGTGCTTTTTAACGCAGCGATACTCTTTTGAATCTCTTTTTCCCTTCCTTGTGATTTCAGGTTTGCAATCAGCTGCTCGATATCTTTCTTTGTCTGTCCGTTTAACGCTTTATAGCCCTCTTCCTGATAATATTCCGCTACTTCCACACCCAGATGTCGGCTTCCGGAGTGTACTACAAGATAAATCTTTCCCTCTTCATCTCTGTCCGCTTCAATAAAATGATTGCCTCCTCCCAGCGTTCCGAGACTTTTTTCCGCTCTTACTTTGTTGATCTTATGATAACAATAAAGTTCTTCCAGATTTATTTGCTGAAAATAACGATGTGTCTTTTCCCGGATCTCGTAACCGGACGGAATCTTATCATAAATGAGCTTATCCAATTTCTGCAGCTCCAGGCGATTTTCCCTGACCGCAATTGTCTCCATCCCACATCCTATATCTACACCGACCAGATTGGGCACAATCTTATCCGTAATCGTCATCGTCGTGCCAATCGTACAGCCCGCGCCTGCATGGACATCGGGCATCAAACGTATCCTGCTTCCAGATGCAAATTCCTGATCGAGCAATAAAAGCACCTGCTCCCTGGATGCTTCATCTAAAACATTTGAAAAAATTTTTGCTTCGTTATATTTTCCTTTTAAAATAATCATACTGGCATTATAACGTTTTTTTCCGGCAATGTAAAGTCTTGCCGAAACCATCTGTTTATAGTATACTGTTACCGGGTTACTTTTCACGGGTGGCAAGTAATAAAGCAACAGTTTAGACAAAGTGTTGCTTTTGGGCCTCCCGGACGCCGGATGAGG
>CAJTZX010000094.1 GCA_910584345.1 uncultured Eubacterium sp.
CTTCAAGAAAATCTTTTTTATTTTCCTCTTGACATTTCACCAAATTGCTTTCTTTTTCCAACTATAACACTGCAAAAGTAGTATGTCAAGAAAAAAAGTTTCCACAAGGCACAAAAAGAGTATTGACAAAGTTTCTGTAAGGGATTAATCTGTTTCCAGAAACTATAAAATAAAATTGACAGTTAACAAATAGGAGATGGAAACAATGACAACAGCAAGACAATATGAACCTGAGACTATGAAAAAGGCTGAATTTGTAGCAAAAATATTTTCAGAGTTTCCAAAGGAGAAAACTGACAGGGTGCTTGAACTGGCAAACGTTTATCTTGATGGTATTAATACAGGCCTTAGTTTGTCCGGCGCGAATTTGAATACTCAAAAAGAATAAATCAATCATTGAAAAAAGTCAGAGGAAAGGAGTCGAGGCGATGGCAGAGGAGAAAACTTCCAAACAGATAGAAAATGAATGGGAAAAACATTCTGCATACTATATTGAAACAGAGGGCTTGGAAAAGGTTTTAATTGGAGCGTTTCATATGATACAGACGGTTCCACTTGGGAAAAAATGCCGGATCGTTCTGGAGTACGATCCGGCATCTCCAAAAGCTTCAATTAAGACATTCATTGATAAGTCAGATGATGGGCAAACTCAGAAAAAACCTTTTCAATGGGTTCCTTACGATCCCACATCACAGTGAGAATTTCGTAATGGCCCATTGTTATGTAGTAATACAATGCAAAACGCGGTACCTTTTCTTTTAAAGGTGGTAGAGAAAATGAATGTAAAAGAGAAATCAGCGGCTTGTCCCTCCGGCAATAATGCCAGAAAGAAAGTTACTCGAAATAAGTAAATAAAAACAGAAAGAAGGTTTTGAAAATGAATGAAACAAACAAAAATGTAGTCATTCATATCCACTATGGACGGCATACAGAACATGCATCATATCCTCTTGATTGAGCATTGGATTTGGATATGGCATGTTTTGACTGACGGAGGTAACGGCAACCGTCTCTATGGTACTTTCCTATGTACTCGGCGTGATAATGCCTGTAACTACATTATAAGGAGGATTAAGGAAAAATACAAGATTGAACGTTTGTTTACATTAGAAGTGAGTACAAAAGGATTTACAGAGAAAATAAAAGGTTATGAAATTTATTAATTAGCAAAGAGATTAATAACTCCATTTTCGGAATGGTGCAAGCAGCAGTTGAAGCGTGAAGCTCTTTACGCACAGCGTTCCTTTTCCACGGAGTTACTGTATCAGATTTTTGGAAAGGCGCAGATGGCAAGGCAGCTTGAAGCTTTGACGCAATCAAAGTTCATGGAGATGAACCATATGACGGTTTACTTTATGAATACGGAGATGAAGAAACAGACCGCTTCCTGCAAAAAAGCGGCCTGTGAAGATAAAATTGCGGAAATGAAAATCGAAGAATTTCATCGTTTGCTTCTTGGATATTCAAAAGCCCCGCCGAGAGCAAAACTTTAGACATAGCGATACATATAGTTTCTGAGGTAGCCATCGTATAGTTGAACAATGCAGTTTGTAAGGCTTTGGACTGCTCAGGCGTGTAAGGTTGCGCAGGGTTAAGTAAAGCATTAAACGTTTTGATGGTTTCTGCTTCATAAAAGCAAAATGTATCCCAGACCGTTTGGTGAATGAGATTTAACAATTCCCGCTGTGTCATCTGCATTCTTCCTTTCTTATATACTCGGCTCTGGCAGGAGCCTGTACATACAGAATAGGGAAAAGGATGGGAGGCGGCAACAGAAATTTTAGAGAGTAAAGCCTTGATTTTACTGGGCTTACGCCAATTTGGCATGCTGTAGTTTTGTTGTCCACACTTAATAAGAACATTACGAACGAAATGTTTGGTAACGTATTGTTATATACATACGGAAAAAGTAAAGCATGTTATTCCAAAAAGACACCCGATGCCCGAATCTCAACAAAAATCTAAAAATTGGAAAAGATATTGCTATTTTTTTTACATCTCGTATAATGAATATTAAATTATAACAATCAGTGCAAGGAGGAAAAATAATATTCAAAGCGATGATAAAGGCTGTTCATTAAGAAAGGGGAACACACGATGAAGAGAGACTATAAAAACAAAGGGCTGCGGCTGATAAAGAAAGGACAAAAGGGGATTTCACATGCTATTTTCAGTCGTTTTGGACTGATTTTATTGTTATTATTTATTCAGGTCCAGATTTTATTTGATATTTTTCAATGGTTTGAAAATTTTCTGCCGCATGTAATGGGCGGCAGAGTGCTGTTTACATTTATTATGGTTGTGTATTTGCTAAACAGCAGGCTCAATCCTACGGCAAAAATTACATGGCTGATCGTTATTATGCTTTTGCCGGTATTTGGCGTACTTTTGTTTGCCTACACGCAGAGCAATATCGGGCACAGAGCGGTAAAAAAATGGTTTCATGATGTAATAGAAGAAACGAAAACATGTATTCCGCAATCATGCGATGTGATGGAGCATTTTGAACAGGAGAACCGGGGTGCGGCGTCGTTAGCGCATTATATGCGCAGGAGCGGATGTTTTCCGGTTTATGAAAAAACGGCGGTTACGTACTTTCCGCTTGGAGAAGATAAGTTTCAGGAAATGCTCATTCAGCTGGAATCCGCAAAACATTTTATTTTTATGGAATATTTTATTGTAGACGAAGGTGTTATGTGGGGCAGTATCTTGGAAATACTGGCAAAAAAAGCGGCAGCCGGGGTAGACGTACGAGTGATGTATGATGGAACATGCGAGTTTTCCTTGCTGCCGCACGACTATCCGAAACGTTTGCGGACGCTTGGGATTCAATGCAAAGTATTTGCACCTGTAGCTCCTTTTATTTCGACACACTATAATTACAGGGATCACAGAAAGATATTAGTGATTGATGGGCATACTGCTTTTACGGGAGGCGTAAATCTTGCAGATGAATACATTAATCAGAAAATAAGGTTTGGGCATTGGAAAGATACAGCGGTCATGGTCAAAGGAGAAGCGGTAAAAAGCTTTACACTCATGTTTTTGCAGACGTGGGATATGGATGAGAAAAAGAAAGAATATGAAAAATTTCTCAGCTATCCAAGTCTGCCTGTTCGGAATGCAAAAGGCTGGGTAATCCCTTATGGAGATTGCCCGCTTGACAATGATAAGGTGGGGGAACGGGTATATATGGATATTTTAAACCGATCGTTAAAGTATGTACATATCATGTCTCCGTATTTAATTTTGGACGGGGAGACAGAGACTGCTTTGAAGTTTGCTGCCGAAAGAGGAGTGGAAGTCATTTTGATACTGCCAGGTATCCCGGATAAGGAAGTGCCTTACGCACTGGCAAAGACGCATTATCCGTCGCTGTTGGAATCAGGTGTAAAGATTTATGAATATACGCCAGGCTTTGTTCATGCGAAAGTATTTGTCAGTGATGATAAAGAAGCCGTAGTAGGTACGATTAATCTGGATTACCGCAGCCTGTATCATCATTTTGAATGTGCTGCTTATTTGTATCAGACAGATTGTATTCCGGATATTGAAGACGACTTCCAAAAGACGCTATCCGTATGCAGGATGGTTACCAAAGAAACGATCCGAAAGGAACCGATGAAAGTTAAGATAACGGGATATTTGATGAAAGCGGTGGCACCGTTAATGTAAGCATCATAAGTGTGATATTTTATCAGATCAATACCCGCGCTTTTAGCTACGGGCATTGATCTGCCTGTTTTCATTGCGCCATTCCCTTGGCGAGACACCATATACATTTTTATAAGCTCGAGAAAAATGCAGCGGATTATCATATCCGACTGCTTTACTGATATCACTGATCGAAAGCTGCGTCAGCTTTAATAATTCTGCAGCTTTCGTCATCCGGTAGTTCAGCAGGAACGCTTGTGGCGTCCTGCCGATTGCTTCTTTAAAGATTTTACTGAAATAGCTGCGGTTAAGCCCGCAGTTATCCGCAATTTCTTCCACTGAAATATCATTTTGAAAATTCTGGTCAATAAATGCGATTGCTTCATGAATATAAAAATCCCGCAGGCGTCCGCCTTTTGTCAAGCGAAGAGATGAGATCGAGCGTGTCAATGCATCCATAAACAAGTATAAATGCCCGATTAAATGCAGCGGTGACATATCTCCATGTTTGGCAATATAAAGCATTTCCTGCATCATCGTATCCCTCATTTCATAAGAGTTTGCATGATAGACAGGAGTATCCGGTGAAAGTCCGGCGATAGAGAGCGCTTCTTTTGCGCGAAGTCCGTCAAATTCCAGCCAGACATATTCCCATGGAAGCTTCTTGTCTGCCACATAAGTATTAATTTGACCCGGAAAGATCATAAAACCTTGCCCGCTTTTAATCTGATAAGTGTTCGTATGGCCTGAAGTATCATCTGCCAACAGCGTTCCTGTGCCGGATATCACATAGTGGAACAGAAAATGTGTTCGTGCTGCAGGGCCAAACGCATGGGCGGGTGTACAGCGTTCCCAGCCAAATTGATATAGTTTTAAATCAACAAAATTTTCACTTGGAAAAACGGAAAACAGTAATTCCTGCATATCGTTTTTTACGCTCCTTGATTTTTTCGCATGTTCTATCAAACTTCGCATATTCTAATCATATAGCATGACCATAAAATATAAAACTTCATGCTTGATGGAGTACTACATATTCCATAGTATAGACGAAAACATACCAAAAAGCCAGCTTATTTTTAAATATACCAAAATGTCATGTTATTTTATAAATACAGCAAAAAAATAACATTTTGGTATAAAAGTTAAAAAAACATGCTATTTCTAGTGGCATTAAGGGATGTTATAATATCTGTATAAATTAAGTGAAGGGAAGAAAGGAGTAAAAGTAATGAAAAAGAAAGTGTTTAGTCTTTTTCTGGCATGTCTGATGCCGGCTCCGCTGCTGTTATCCGGATGCGGGGACAGTGAGCACGACGGAAAGACCGTGATTGAGCTGGTGCAGTATAAGCCGG
>CAJTZX010000095.1 GCA_910584345.1 uncultured Eubacterium sp.
GTCGGATCAAAAAGCGATACTTATCCCAAACATACATGCCGCCAAATAAAAATGTCGCCTTACCTTTCTTTGCACGTACTGCTTCCATAATATATACTACTGCCAGTAACGAGGCGGCAAGCAGCGCCAGCTTCCAGTAATTAGGCCCTGTCCATACATAATTACGTCCCTTCACGGCAATGCACATCGTTCCCGCTGATGCCCCGTCATTGATAAACATCTGCGCATTCCTTGCCGCATCCTCGTTTTCCAGTTTGTTTTCTATGTTGTATAAAACAGTCGGCGCATTTCCCGGCATACCGCTGGAAGCACAGGTAATCTTCACCTGGTTGCCCCGCTTCTCTTCGATACCGCCTGGTATCTGCAAATATACATATTGGTTGATTCCAATCGTATCTGCGGCAAATGTCTGCTCCGCAAGCAAATGCCCGTCCGTAACATCCTCACAGCGGATATAAAACTCACTCGTCAAATCTCTGCCATAATTGGACGCCATCACACCGACCGCATCAATGATATCCATTTGGGACGTATAAATCTGAGCAGCCGACATTCCCTGCGTCAATTCTCCAACGTCATTCGTTGCATAAAACTCATCGACATTTCCATCTGATTCCCGTACATACAACTCCTGTCCGCACGAAAAATAAAAAATACCAAGAAATGCAAACAAAATTAGTTCTAATGCAAAAAAAAACTTTTTATCACATAATTTTCGTTTCATGAAAATACTTTACATTCCGAAACATTTTTCAGGTATGCTCCGGCTCTGCCTCCTGCTATAGTCATACTTCATTCATAATCTCTGCTACCGACTTCATAATCCTGACATACATCGAATAACTGTCAGTATTTTTCTTGCCCGGCTGTCCCCATATATCCACTAACCGTCCGTCTGATGCACAGGCCACGCCCCATAAAAGCTCATCCGCTTCCGCATGGAGCGCTATGCACAGATTCACAAACGTATCCAGGCTCATAATCCTGGTTCCACGCTCAATGTGCCCTAAAAACGACATACTGATGCCACATTTTTTCGCAAGTTCTTCTTGCGACCATCCTTTTGCTTTCCTTACCTGTCGGATCCGCATCCCTACTTTTCCATAATCCAGTTCCTTCATAATTTTCGGTTCCTCCACTGCTTTTGAAAACATAACAATTTCTAATAAAATGTTATGCACAGCCCAAAACACACAAAAAAACACCTGTATTCATGCGATTGATATACAAGGGTATTTGTGGTAAATTAAATATAAAATAAATATATTAGAAAATATGTGACACACTATTTCCAACTTTTGCATCACTCATTGCATCATTCACTGTTCAGAAATATATGTGCAAAGATCATAAAAAACGTATGGAAAACTACCAATAAGTCTGGTAAATCCATCTAATTTTTACATTATAGTTGCAAAATTATCAGAAATGATATAGAATCTTTACAGATAACATTTTATTAGAAAATGTTGTGCATAAGAATTATTACGTTTAAAAAATAAGTCATATAACATGCTTTTACAGCCGCTTCTTTTCCTCTCACAATTTAATTCTTTCATATATGCATAAATCTTCCTCATTTTACGCTGTACTGTTTCCATGCTGTATTCTTTGATTTTTTCCTTGTTATAACACCCGCAGGCAGCTCTTTCCTTTGGCCTGTCCAAAAAATACAACATGGCATCTCTCAACTGTCCGGCATCCGAAACAGCGAATCTTTTTCCACCCCGCCTGTCAATTAAATCTCTGTTCCCACGAATATCAGAAACTACACAGGGCATCCCCGCTGCCATCGCTTCCATAAGAGCCACCGGCATTCCTTCCTGCAAAGACGGGAACATAAAAATATCTGCATTTTGATATACCGCAGCTACATCCCGCAAAAATCCCGGCATAATGACCCGTTCCGCAATTCCAAGCGTCTGTGCCTGCCGCATAAGCGCCTGCTGCAGTGCACCCTGCCCGCAGATCAGATAATAAATATCCGCTTTTTCGATTTCCGCAAGCGCCGTTATTACAGCCTGATGGTTTTTTCGCTTGCTTAATTCCCCAACCGACAGTAATAATATTGCCTCCTCCGGAATCTGATATTGTCTGCGAAATCCTTGTACATCATCTTGTCTGTAAAATGGCTGACCGGCTGTTTCCTGTGTTATCTGCGCTCTCTGCCCAACAGGCTTTTGGAACTTTCTAAGGTCGATGCCAACTCCGGGAATATAAAAAACCTTTCCTGCCTTTAGATTTTTTCTCGCCATACAGTAATCTTCCCTGTTCACGGTAATCAGTGCATCCGTCCAATAAGCCAGCAGCTTCTCAACCGGATAATACAGCAGCCAGTTCCAAAAAGGCGCGCCACGATAAAAATGAAATCCATGCGCGGTATAAACAACCGCAATCTTCCTGTGATGTGCTACCATCCTTGCCAGCGCTCCTCCAATTGGCGAATGGCAATGCATCCATACAAAATGATACCGCCCTGTCAGCTCCCATAACTGACGATATGCCCTGATACACTGTCCAGGTGGGCAAATATTCCTCGGACAGTCCCATTGATGCCACGCTCCCAGCTGTTGCAACGTTTCTTTCAGCTCTTGTATCCGTCTTTCATCACACGTATTGCCTTCTTCAAAATTACATGCCACATGTACCTGATAACCTTCTTGTATCAGCAGATGAATATTCGGCATATTAAACTGATCGATCATAGACGCTACAGATGCCAGCATCAGCACTCTCTTTCTGTTTCCCACATGTTTTCTCCTTTCTGCAGCCATTATGCCTTTATTTTTTGTTTATGGATGGCCGCCGATAAAATTACGATAACGATGATTCATGAACTGTTATCTGCTGACAGTTTATAATATTTTTTTTAATGGCGCAACTTTTTTGCCGGACCGATGCAGAATCATTGACGGGAATCCGGCATTTACCGCAGGCTAACTTCCAATTTGAACAGACTTTACACGCTCAAACACATACGCTATAATAATTGTATCAATATACGACTGTAACAATTATAAAGGCGGTAAAATATGGTGGTAACAGGAGAAATGAATAATGGAGAAATCATACAAAAAGGTATCGAAGATTTCAGAAATATCCAACAACATATGCTTTTTGCCAAAAAAGAAAATTCCGCAGAGACATACGCAAACCTGAAAAAACAGTATTTTTCTTTAAAAGCGCTGCATAATAGTTTAGGCGTTAACATGATTGATATTGATAAAATCAAAGGGTAACAGCAAAACTACCCACTAACCAAAGTGTAAAACCTCCGAAATGGTCATTGGCTTTACACTTTTCATTTACTGAAATTATACGTTCAAGAAAGGAAGTGTATATTATGTCGCCGGCAATACAGCCACAGCCAAAAACCATCACCCTAAAGCAGTATGAGATTCTTCCTGAAGAAAAAAGGGCAGAAGTATTTGATGGCATTGTCTATGATATGGCCAGTCCTTCACAGATACATCAGTCCATTTCTATGCAGCTTTCAACGATTCTAAACAATTATCTGCTCCGCAAGAAAGGATCTTGCACTATATTCAGCGCTCCGTTCGATGTAAAGCTGTCTGATCAGCCTCTTACAATCGTTCAGCCTGATCTTATGGTAATTTGCGATAAAAACAAGCTGGATGGAAAACGGTGCAACGGTGCGCCTGATTTCATCATTGAAATTGTCTCTCCGGGCAATCCGGCAGATGATTATATTCGTAAACTCTACTACTACAAAAATTACGGCGTAAGAGAATACTGGATTGTTGATCCAAAGAGAAAAGCCATTACGATCAACTACTTTGAAGATAATATCGTAAGCGTTCCATATCCTTTCGATTCCATTATCAAAGTCAATATTTTTGATGATCTGCTTATCAATTTTTCTGAGATTGCCAATATGTTGAATATCTAACCATGAAAAAACATACGCAGCGCTGCATATACCTGATGTTGTTCTTTTGATGAATGCAAGCACAATAATTTCTTTTAAAAAAGAGGATGCTGTTTGGCATCCTCTTCCTGAGGCTAATATGATTTATTTCTATCAGCAACACCTGTCAACGGAACAAAATCATTCATAAATCATTCGATCCAATCCCTGTTCAAGCGTTATATAAGGATACGATCCTATCACCGCCTGCAGCCTTGACGTATCCGGACATCGTCTTTTATGATCTCCTTCTCTCTCCGGCAAAAACTCAAATGCAGGCTTCTTCCCCATTTTTTCCATAATACATGACCCTAATTCTCTGATGGATATTTCATCCGGATTTCCAATGTTAAACACGCCTCGTGTGCCTTCTTTCAGTGCCAATGCAGCCGTATCACGGACATTATCATCTACATAACAAAAAGACCTTCTATGATCCCCATTTCCATAAATTCTAAGCGGATACTCCCCTTCTTTTAAACGCGTGATAAATTCCGGAATTACCTGACCATACTTCGTCCCAACCATTTTGGGTCCATACACATTAAAAAATCTTAGATTCATCCATTCCATTCCCATTTCCTCTGAAAATAAACGGACATAAAATTCTCCAAGCAGTTTTGCAGCTGCATAGCTATCGCGGTTATGTTCAACATTTACATAAGTTATATCCTGCTCACACGATGGAAGATGAAATGGTTCTCCATAAACTTCCGATGAAGATGAATAAACTATCTTTGTTTGAAATAAATGATCCTTTTCTTTTACTATTTTCACAGCTTTCATCAGATAATAGGTCGTCAAGGAGTTTACTTCCAATACTTTACCTGGAATATCGTAAAAATACTGTGTTCCATTAATTGCCGCATAATGAAAAATCCATTCCGGTCTCTCTTCGTCAATTATTTCAGCTATTTGATCCACTGAACTGCCGATAGACAGATCCAGATTATAAAAATGATTGCTCCCCCGGATCAAATGTCGGATATTTTCCATGCAACCCCGGAAAAGATTATGTGTGTTCTCGGAAACTCATAGCCCTTATTTTTCAAGGGTTTTACCATCTCC
>CAJTZX010000096.1 GCA_910584345.1 uncultured Eubacterium sp.
TGATGGACATCCATGTGAAGTCTGCCCCGACATCAAGCCCGACTGAGAGATAGGGGATGCTTTCCAGCATCTTAAGTACTTTTTGGTATTGCATGGTTTTATCCTTTCCGGCAGGTATCCATTTCCAGAGGGCGGATACACAACCTAGCGGTTTATACAGGTATAGCCTGGGGCTTCCCAACCAGCCAAAACATAAATCACCACCGAATGGACTGACAGACTTTCTAAGAGGTTTCGCCAGCCGGAAGGCCGGTTCCCAAGGAGGCGTCGTCAATGATCCTGCCTCAGTGATTATACCTCTATATTTTGTCTGGTGCATTAAGGAAACCTCAGACAAGGTAAAAATTTTATCAATAGCCTTTGATGGAAGGGGAACCCTCCTTCAGCTATTCATCAGATGTGACTTTATAACTTATTAACTCTATAGCCCTTGTGGCTATATCATTATTATACTAGGAGGTAATATTATGGCAAAAAAAGATCTTAAAGAAGCAACAAAAGCAGCCACCATAGGAATGTTTACACCTAAAACATCACAAAATAATCTGGAACAATCTGAACAAAAAAAAGATGACATAACAAATAAAGAATCTGATACCTCAAGTATGAAAGCAGAAAAAAACGCTCTACCAAAACAAAAAAAACGCGCAAACGACTATTTGTATTTAGATCTTCGTCCAGCAGGAGGTGCAGATCTCAAAGCATATATCATGGAACAAGCCCACAGAACCAGTATGGAACAAGGGAGAAATATTTCAGCTACAAACTACATACAAACTCTTATAAAAAGTGATATGGATAGTAAAAAAAACAATACCACAAAATCAAAAATAATGTCGTTATTGAATAATACTACTGAAGAAAAATTAGAAACCATCTACACTATCATAAAAAATATTATATAATTTACATAACTTTTATGCCTATATTATATAATTAAATTATAAAAATATAAATTAATTATATATCTTATATAACTTTCTACTATAACCTATATATCTTATATATGAACTGGATAATACTATTGACGTAAATTTTATTTCAATCTGAATGATATAATTTACGTCAATAGTAAGATAATTCAAACAATTTTTCCCATTTACTTTTGTAATATAGTTATAAATACAAATTAAGATACACTGAACCCCTTGTAAATTCACGGAAGTAAAAAATTTTGAATTCAAAGAGTAAAAATTTTTTACTTCCGGAGTTTAAAAAATTTTACTCTAAATATATCCATTAAATATATCCATTAAATATATCCATTTATATATAATCAAATCATATCATATCTTATCTATAATTCTAGTGATGTTGATATGATTTGAAAAAATAACTATTGTAATATTGATAACTTTTGTTATAATAATAACATAAGACAAGCATTACATTAAACATTAAAAAAGGAGCTAAACTTATGGCAGATGTACGAATCAATATTGCTGTTGACGAAAAAACTCACAGAGAGTTAAAAATGATTGCCGTCTCACAAGGTAAATCATTGAAAGAAATTGTAATAGAAGCCCTTAAAGAAAAAACAAAGAAAGCAGGAAATAAGAAAGAGGTATCATAAATGAAAGCAGACAACAACAAAATAGTTGTCGCTGATCTTTCCGACCATGAATTATTTACACCAGTTTATCATTCGTTTTTACACAGTAAGCGATTGAATGGAAAAGAAAAACTGTTGTATATTGTTCTTAAAAGTTTTCTAAATATCGGTAGCAGAGAGGGGGATGTTTATCCAACCATTGAAACAATATGCGATATGGTTGATATGTCAAAACCTACAGTAATTAATATCCTAAAAAGTCTTGAAACTAAAGGTGTATTAAAAATAACCCAAAGAGGACTCAATAAACCTAACCTTTATACATTACATGATTACAAGGCTTTATGGCAAAATATTGAAAACGAAACAGACTCAGAATTGGAAAAACAGCGGAAAGAGGAAGAAGCTATAAACTTCCTAAAATCAAGAGGATATAAATTTGTATCAAAAGAAAAAGAGCTTGCATCAAATACCGGCCAAAGTACTGAAACAAGCACTAATAATCAAAGTTTTCCTAAGAATGATAATAACATTGATACAAAAAAAATCAAGAGGAAGTTATAGAGAGGTATCCACTTGAAATATTAAAAGAATCATTGCATTATAACGATATGATTCTCACTAACCCACTTGATAAAGATATGATTGATACTTTTTTTCATTACCTGCATAATACCGTGAATAGTACAAAAAGTGTTATTAGAGTGAATGGAGAAGATAAACCTAAAGAAGTGGTTATTTCGGTATTATTAAAACTTGGTTATTTTGATTTTCTTTATGCCGTAGAAAAATATAAAACTAATACTTCAAAAGTAAACAATCAAGGTTCATACATAATTACATTACTGTATAACGCTAAAGCCCAAAATGAAGCTGACATTACCAATCAAGTGCAACACGATATGTATGGATAATATTTAACGAAAATTTTTTACTATATAATCAAAGTTGCAAAAGAGGAGCGATAATATTTCATGGAACAATTCTTAATGAAGCCCAAAGTGGATTTTGCATTTAAAGAGATCATGACGGATGAAAAAGCACGCACCGGATTTCTGGCTGCTGTACTCAAAATTAATCCAGAAGACATAAAAGAGACGCAGATACTGAATACAAACCTGCGTAGGGAGCATGAGGATGACAAGCAGGGTATACTAGATGTCCGGCTCCTGATGAACGACGATGCAGAGATAGACATAGAAATACATCTGTCACAGTTAAAAGTATGGGCGGAGCGGTCGTTATTTTATCTGTCAAAGATGTATACGGAGCAGATCTCGCCAGGCCAGAGCTATAACGTATTTAAAAAGTGCATCAATATAAGCATTCTTGATTTTGAGCTTTTCCCGGATGAAACGGAGTTCTATTCGTGTTTCCATATCCGTGAAGATACACGTAATTTTATTTATACAGACAAAATGGAATTTCATCTCATAGAACTGCCAAAGCTGCCGGCAGAGCTCAAGGAAGACAGCAGCGACGTAGAGCTTTGGGCAAAGTTCATCAATTCTGAGCGGAAGGAGGATTTCGATATGCTTGCACAGAAAAACCAGTATATAGAAAGCGCGTATGAGCGTCTGCAGCTGATCAGCCAGGACAGGGAGAAGCGTCTGGAGTACGAAGCCCGTGAGAAAGCCATCCTAGATCATAACCAGATGATGTTAGAAGCTGAGGAACGTGGCCGGGAACAGGGTGAAGACCGCATTATCAGATTAAATACATTTTTGTTGCATGAGAAACGCTATGACGATCTGGAACGTGCTACCAGGGATAAAGACTTTCGACAGCAGCTTATGGATCAGTACGGTATCTGAAAACTGGGATTTTTCAGCCGGGATAGTGAGAAACGGATATAGGTTTTTGGATGGTCTGCGGCAGTATGCGGTATCCGGATATGTGTGGTACATGGATGATGTTTTCAATTTAGAACAGCGTAATACGTTTGTATTACGCTGTAGTGTATTACAATTACTGACTATTGACCCGCAGAATTAATTTTGTTATCATTTATTAGTGTAAAGAGGTGTCTTACAGAAAGGCGTAGCAGTATGGCAGATGGGAAAGAACTGAAACCAAAATCGTTCCGGATTGATGATGAAACAGCAGAAAAATTCAAAGAAATATCAAACACCATCGGCGGCAACCAGCAGGAAACACTTGCAAAACTCATTGAAGCATTTGAATTTCAGTCCGGCAAGGCTGTACTGACTGAAAAGAAAGCGGATATCGAACAGTTTGAAAAGTATGTAACTGCCATTACCCGCATGTTTATGGGAAGCCTGGAAGACAATCAGAACATTACCGAAACAATACGGGCGGAGTTTGACGCGCTGTTAAAATCAAAAGATGCTGTAATTAAGGATTTACAGGATAAACTGGCCGCAGCAGACCAGATGAAAGAAGATGCTGTACTGCAGGCCGGGACTTTTGCAGATGAAAATGCAAGGCTGAATGAAGTGATTGAGGGCTTAAACAGTGAATATAAGTTAAAAATAGACGATATGCAGTCTATGCTGTCAGACAAAGATAATCTTAATAAAGCACTGACAGATTCATGCAGTGGCCTTAAAGCCAAAATCGAAAGCATGAAAGAAGCTGCAGAGCAGTCGGCAGCACTCCGGAAAGAGCTGGAACAGCTAAAACAGGACCACGAAAAAGTTATCCGGGAACAGTCGGCCCTTGAAAAACAGATGCAGCAGGAACAGGACGAACATGAAAAAGCTGTATCGGACTTAAAGCAGCATGAAGCGGATGCCCTGGAACGTCTGAAAGAGCAGCTGCATCTTGAAGAGGACAGGGCTGTACTGCAGATAGAAAAATCATATCAGGAGCAGATCCAGAGATTAAAAGCTGATAAACAGGCAGAGGTTGATAAGTACCAGCAGAAATATTTCGAGCTGCTGGAGCAGATGAAAACCCAGTCTGAACAGGACGAACAAAATTAGATATGAGCTTAAAAGCGTTTATTAAGCAGGTTAAGTAATGGTTTTATACTATTGCTTAACCTGTTTTTTGTAGAAAAGGCGGGAGCGTTTCTGCAATTAAGTTAAAGAATGGAGGATTAAGAAATTGAAAGATGTATGGCAAATTGTACATGACTGCGATGAGGATGATGGCGAACCGACCAGCTGGGCAAAGGAAATTAACCACCGGGAATATGGAAAGTACATATGGATTACCCGGAGGGATGACACAGAATATGCTGTCGAAGTAATACCTGCACTTGGTCAGATGGAAACAGATGTTCTTATGGTATGCAAATCTCTTAAAAGCGCCAAAAGATGGGTGACTATGAATGTAAGGTAGGACAGCCTGCGTCTGGCGGGTGCTCCCGTAAAAAGCAATTTGGTGAAATGTCAAGAGGAAAATAAAAAAGATTTTCTTGAAGAA
>CAJTZX010000097.1 GCA_910584345.1 uncultured Eubacterium sp.
GGATACATTTTCCCCCGTCCATCACCGCAAGCTCATCCTGGCTCATCAGTTCTTTGCCACATTGTCAAGTGATGAATTTAATTTTTCTTGCATATATTTTTACATTATGGCATAATATAAGTAAGAAATTCTTACTAGAAAGGGGCGTAAGCAAATGAATACACAAATATTGACAGTTTCTTCCAAAGGGCAGATTTCATTGCCAGTCAGCATCCGAAAACTCTTGTCGATTGATACTGGTGATAAACTGGTTGCATATACTTCAGGGGATGTTATCATGCTCAAAACTTTAAAGCTTCCTTCTGCTGAAGAATTTGAAGCCTCACTCGACGAGGCACAAAAATGGGCAAAGTCTGTTGGGTATAATGAAAATGATGTTAATGATATAATCAAATCAGTTAGAACGAAGAAACGAGTATGAGAATTGTGATAGATACAAATGTTTTGATTTCTGGTGTGTTTTTTGGCGGATTTCCGAGAGAAATTCTTCGTGCTGTTGTTTGTCAGAAGATAACAGCCTGCGCTACGACAGAAATTATTAACGAATATGAAGAAATTGTGCAGGAAATGATTGACAGAAAACAAGGGCATATTAATAGAACAATTTTAAGCCCGCTAATTAAAACTATGGAAATTATCGAACCTGTTACTCATGTCGAAATATGCCGTGATCCTGACGATAACAAATTCCTGGAATGCGCAAAAGATTCTCATGCTTTATATATTGTCAGTGGAGATAAAGACCTCCTCGTAATAGAGCAGTTTGAAAACATTCAAATCGTGACTGCAAAAGACTTTTGTGAGAAATACTTTTCCGAATAAAAAGGAGCTATTACCTTTTCTATTGGAATATTTATAAAATCAAAATTAGAGGATACCTTTTCTCAACAAAGAGAAAAGTATCCTCTCTAATTCTATATAGTGACTACATATCTAAAGCAGCTGGTTTTACAATAAATAACATATCCGCATCTATGCCATCTTTTATGTATAACATAGGTGTATTTGCTTCTGTTGGTGATTCAAGCATCATGACCCCTTTTGCTTGTTCAAAAGCCTTTTTTACGGACAATCCAAATCCCAACGATGAATAAAACTGAGCTGCGAATATACATGCAGCTTCGTCACTTACTGAAGTTGTCATACCTATTGCAGCATCTACATATTGAATTATTTCATGCGCCTGATCATAAGAAAAGCAGGCATTAAAAAATAGCAAATGTATTTTATCAGAAGATGACATAATTGTTTGTGTTATCGCTTCTTTAGTAACAATTTTTGCTGAACCATCTGTATTTTCTAGCACAAGTTCTCCTGTGTCAACCCCATGTCCACTAAAGTGGACAACATCTGGATTTACTTCATTAATCGCCTGCAAAATATCCAAAGGACGAACAGCCCATCTGGTTTCAAAAGATATAAAATCCCGATGCTCTGATTTACGAATCATTTCTTGAATCGACCGAGCTTCCTGATCTAATCGAAGCTGTGTAGTTCCTTTTGGATTGGTTGCAAAAAACAGCACTGTAATTTTTTCAGGAACAGCTTTTAACATCTCAATATCTCTTTTCATATCTATTTGCTGTTGGTGTTGAATAGAAACAGCTTGGTTAATTTTTTGTAATGCCTTTTCATTTCCCTTTTGCCGTTTTTTATCTTCTTGCTCCTGTTTCTTTCTTATTTTATCTTCTTCATTGCGCACCTTTTTTTCTTCATCGGCAATTTCTTTGTCTTTTTTGGTTATTTTTGTATCCAATTCAGCAATTTTTTTATCAATAGATGCAATTTCCTTTTCAGCACGTTCGATTTCAGAGTTTTTGGATCGTATTGTCGATTGTGACGATGTGTGTTTCAAAGAATTCATTGCAGACACAATTTTTTGTTTTTGCTTTGCTTTCTTTTCACTTTCTTTTGCCCGATCATTAGACAACTTTGAAAGTTCAGTACGTTTTCGAGAAACATTATTTCTATATGTATCAATAAGAGCCATATTTTTCTCCTTTCAATTTAAAATTCATTTTATTAGATAGATAATTGTAGAAAGCGTGCTTAAAGTTCTAACAATTCTGTATATATTTTTCTTCTTGCAGTATTAGATTTATTGGTAAAATTCACATTATTATACCAATTAATCAGTTTTTCCTTTTGCATATTAGTAATTCCTTTTTTATGAAAAACAAAGTATCCAAGCAAATAGTTTATGTAATCTGAACGATTATATTTTTCTAAATCGTTATCCTCAATAAATTCCAATGCTTTATCCAAAGCCTCCAATGTCACATCAAAGCATTCCTTTAATTTTTCTGGTTTTAGATTACAGAGTTGATTCTCTTTTGTATCGGATGACATCGGTGCAAAATTATTATTTAAATGTTTTCCAGACACAAGAAGTTCATATGCCGGATTTAATGCTGCAATAGGATATGAAACATTCGTTTTTTGAGGGGTAAAATAATCATATCCATGCTCTAAAACTTTATTTCGATAAATATTTGCATATTGTGTATAAATGTCTATCCCATGTGCTTTTAATTTCGAAAATCGCATTTGTATAATGCTAACTCTACTGCCAGCGTTATTTAAAACCTCGAACCAATTAATTTGTTCATCCTCCGAAAGATCAGTTGCAAAATTAATTGTATATTGATATGTCTTTATTTTATTTCGTATTTGCAGCAACGCATTAACAACTGCCGGAGAAGCCAAAGCTTTATTTTTTTCTGTATATTTTATAAGTTTTGAATCATCCTTATTTAGTAAAACTCCCACCGGTATCTGATTTCTACGAAAACTTTCACTACTAATAACAAATTCCCCTTTTCCTAAGTCCAAAACCACATTTTTCAAATCTGAATGGTTAGAATATGCCTTGAAATTTGTTGTCAACCTTTGCTGTCCATCCACTACTGACATTTGACCTCTCATTATATCTGGACGTATATCTCTATTAATAAAAGAAACTTGAGGAACGGCATACTGTGAATCCGTATTATTAATTACATTAATGGATATGGCTGATATGGGTGATTTATTAAGAAGTTGATAATTTAATAAATCGACACACTTTTGTAATGTCCAACTAATGTCTCGTTGATATAACGGAAGAGTCAATTCTCCACGTTCAATATTTTCGCAAAGAGTAAATATGTATTCCTGACGACTATTTTTGGTTGGATTAAGATTCGCTGCGGCCAATAATTGTTTATCAATATTCATCGTTGCTCCCTTTCAGCTGCTATTTTTAGCAGCTTCTTTATTTTTATTAAAAATAACATGTTTTTTTTCTTATTGTCAAGAGCAGCTTTTTATTTTGTTAGTCAAATGCAAAATTAAAGGGACTATTTAAATTTAAAAAGCCCTTCCCTCAGAAAAGAGAGAAGGGCAACCATATATTATTCTACTATCTCTGGTATCTCCCCAACAAAATTATAAACAATTTTAACTTCCTGGAACCTCTGACCATCCACCTTCCTAACCTCACCCACTAAAATCTTACTAATAAGCCTATTTAAAACAGCTTCATCCAATTCCTGAATTGTGGCATATTTGCGGACTTCCTGCACAAACGTCCGGACATCACTTTCCTGCTCGTCTGTACGGTGCATCACCAGAGCCAGCTCCTGAATCCGTTTCCGGTTGGCTTCCTGTTCCTGCTCCAGAGTGGCAGTCAGCTTCAGAAAACGCTGTTCCGTCAGGATGCCTTTCGTCTTATCTGTATAAAGGCTCATAAACATGCTGTCTATCTCCTGATTCCTTGCTTCCAGCCGGTCACACTCTTTCTGCATTTCGGAAGCATCCGCCATATACTGCCGTTCCATGCGGCTAGACAGCCTCTGATAAAATACATCCGCATCTTTCAAAGCCATCGCCGCCAGATCCTGTATATCTTGCAGCACAAGATTATACAAATCCCTTGCTTCGATCTTGTGGCTTGTGCAGGCGTTCTTCCCCAGCCGGTTATAAGTCTGGCATATATAGTATGCCTTATCTATCGGCTCCCGCTCTTTCCCAGTAAATCGGTTCTTGCCGGTTCTCCCGACTTTCTCATAACGCACTTGCATGGATTTTCCACAGGTAGCACAGTAGATAATGCCATGAAAAAGGTTGTAAAACGGGCAGGCGTTTCCTTTCATAATCGTCGGCCTGCGGTCAATAATCTCCTGCACCTGTTCCCACTCCGCCGGTGTGACAATCGCTTCATGGCAGTTTTCAATCACTTCCCAGTCCTCACGGGGAATGATGTCGTAAGTATTAGAGCGGATGCCCTTCTGATGTGTCCGGCAGACCAGATGTGCACCTTTGTAGAAAGGATTCCGCAGGATATGGCTGATCCTTGCGCTGCCCCAGGAATAATAGTTCACATCACATTCCGTATTGGCTTTTACCCTTGTAATCGGCACTTTGTCATCCATCAGCTGTTTTGCAATCCGCATACAGCCCCAGCCATTCAGTGCAAGTTCAAAAATCCGGCGGATTACCGGCGCAGTTTCCGAGTCTATGATAAGATGCCCTTTTTCATCCGGGTCACGCATCAGCCCAAGCGGCGGCTGTCCCCCGCAGAATTTCCCCTGTCTGGAACGGGTCATGCGCCCTGCCAGCACTTTTTTGGAAATATCACGGCTGTACATGTCGTTAAAAATGTTACGCAAGGGGGCAAAATCGTTGTCGCCCTGTGCGCTGTCAACGCCGTCATTGATGGCAATGAAACGGACGTTTTTCTGTGGGAAAATCATTTCCGTGTACATTCCCACTTGAAGATAGTTTCGCCCTAACCGTGACATATCTCCTTGTGTCAACTAAACACCAAATTTTTTACGGATGCCAGAGGCGGCCAAC
>CAJTZX010000098.1 GCA_910584345.1 uncultured Eubacterium sp.
TGAAAGCAAAAAGCAGATGTCAGGTGCAGGTGTTTCTATTTTTTGTTTCTGTGGTTTGTTTTGGGATCAATCTTGTATCTTCAAAAAATCTTTTGGGAGGGGCATATATTGCATTTACGATGTTTGGACTGCAGGCGCTTCCGGCAGTCTGGGTGCAAAGCAGTTATGAGGAAAAAAGATCCATCACATATTTTTACTTAACGGGGATTTTGTTATCTATAGCATTTGGAATAGCGTCAAATAACGGTATTGATGCTGCTGGAATTGGTTGTGTCATCACAGCGCTTGGGGCGGTGCTGATTCTTTCTATGTATCGGTTTTCAGTAACAGGAATGATAAGGAATTGTGTGGAAATATTGAAATGTTTTGTGCTTGCAGGAGTGCTTGGGATAACGCTGTTTTTGCGCATTTTTGCTGTATATAGGGATGGTACGTTGGAACAGCTGCGGTGTAAAATTACACAGGGGCCGGCGAAAGGACTCTATACTACACAGGAACATTTGGAACAGTATAACAATGTCATTGACGATATTCATACTTATGTAACGGGCGGTGCACAGACAAATATATTTATTACGAAACTGGCGGCATGGGCGTATTTATGCACAGATGCCCGTTGCGCGGTCTATCAGACATGGCGCACGCTGTTTTCTGATCCTATGTTGGAAACATATTTTCTGGATCATTCCCAGCCTGATAATATTTTGATTTTAAATGATAATTATGGTGGATTTATAGATAATTATATTGTTACGTGGGGTGAGAATGGCGATCTTACGCCAAATACAAATGATATTAGCGGATATTTGTTAAATTATATTCAGGAAAATGGATACCAGTGTATTCCTGTTAAAAGTGGAACAATATATCAAAGGAAAAATGCAGAGGATTAGTTTGTAAAGCTAAGATATTTAAGTGGACAATTACTGCTTACAGTAAATATATTTAAAGAATAGGCTGTGCTTTAATATTCATGATATTGTCCGTCTGAAAAAAATAATTTGTATTAAAATAGATATGATTGTGGATAACGAAAGAATACAGACGAGGTAACAGTTAGCTTTTTCAGGCTCTTAAAAAATATTTTTGAAGGATTGGAACAGTTATGATAGGTAGACTAAAAGAAATATATGCATATAGGGAGATGATTTTTTCACTTGTCAGACGAGACCTAAAAGGCAGGTATAAGGGATCTGTGCTTGGGTTTCTTTGGACATTTTTAAATCCATTGTTTCAGTTGATCGTATATACGATGGTTTTTTCAACGATCATGAGAGCCGGAATCGAAGATTATTATCTGTTTCTTTTTGTTGCATTGATTCCCTGGATTTTTTTCAGTACATCTCTTGGCGGAGGTTCCAGCTGTGTTCTTGCACAGCAGGATATGGTTAAGAAGATATACTTTCCAAGAGAAGTCCTTCCGGTTTCATATGTTACAAGCCAGTTTGTAAATATGCTGCTGAGCTTCATTGTTATTTTTGCAGTATTGATTTTTACACAGCACAATATGAATTTGTCAGCGCTTGCATGCCTTCCTGTAGTTATGACTGTGGAATATGTGCTGGCGCTTGGATTTACTATGATTATGAGTGCGGTTACTGTCTATATTCGAGATGCGGAATATATTATTGGAATCGTTACTATGGCATGGCAGTTTTTGACGCCTGTGATGTATTCTATGGATCAGGTTCCAGAGGATATTCGTTGGGTATTTATATTAAATCCAATGACATACATCATTACTGCATATCGGGATATTTTATACCTGGCACAGATACCTAAATTAGAAACGCTAGTGTCGGCGGTAATAATAGGGATAACGCTACTGATCGTTGGTTGGGGTATTTTCTGTAAATTGCAGAAACATTTTGTGGAGGAATTATAATGGATTCTGAAGAAATCATAGAAGAAAAAAATACACAGATTGCAATCAATGTTACGAATATAACAAAAAAATTTAAAGTTTATTTGGACAAAGGACACACATTAAAAGAAAAAACATTGTTTCGAAAACGCAGGGCATATGAAGAACGCAATGTTTTGAACGGAATTAGTTTCCATGTGAAAAAGGGTGAAGCAATTGGTTTAATTGGACATAACGGATGTGGAAAAAGTACGATATTAAAACTTCTGACGAGAATTATGTATCCAGATAGCGGAACCATTGAAATGCAAGGACGTGTGTCCAGTTTGATTGAGTTGGGGGCCGGATTTCATCCGGACATGAGCGGACGCGAAAATATTTATATTAATGCGTCTATTTTTGGTCTTAATAAAAGTGAGATTGATTCTCGTGTAAATGATATTATTGAATTTTCAGAGTTAGAAGATTACATTGACAATCCTGTAAGAACATATTCCTCCGGTATGTATATGAGACTTGCTTTTGCGGTAGCGATCCATGTAGATGCGGATATTTTGCTCATAGACGAAATTTTAGCAGTAGGAGACGCGGCATTTCAGGCGAAATGTTTTAATCGTATGCGAGAGATCAAAGCAAGCGGAACAACGATTGTGATCGTATCTCATTCACTTGGTCAAATTGAAGAGATTTGTGAACGGACAATTTGGATTGATAAAGGTAAGATACATCAGCAGGGAGTTCCAAGAGAAGTGCATCGGGCGTATACAGAATATATGAGCAAGCGAATGACAGATCGTGAGAAGAGTGTGCCTAAAGTAGAAAATGCGCCGGAAGTACAATATGAAAAAGCAGTGATTATAAAAAGCGTAAAATTAAAAGATGGTAGAGGAAATGAAAAAACCAGTTTTGTTACCGGGGAACCAGCTATCTTAGAGTGCGAATATGAATCCAAAACGAATCAAAAAGAAAAAGTATCTATTGAACTTGTAATTGTAAGAAATGACGGTCTGGAGTGTTATGAGACGAATACGTTCCGAGAGGGATTTGCGTTAATGGACTTAAAAGGAAGCGGCATGTTCCGATGCAAAATAGACAAAATGAATTTAATTACAGGGGAATATTGGATAGAAATGGCGATTAGAAAACCAGA
Organism: uncultured Eubacterium sp.; assembly: GCA_910584345.1. Lineage (GTDB taxonomy): Bacteria > Bacillota > Clostridia > Lachnospirales > Lachnospiraceae > Eubacterium_J. Next base: position 3,015 of record CAJTZX010000098.1, read on the forward strand.
CGCATTTCCTTATGATTATAAGGAAAAAGCGTATAAGTTTACGATGAGTTCCGTTGACAGGGAACGGGGAATTGCTAAGATTGACCATGAGTGGCAATTTGATTTTGTGTATGAACAGACAGGAGAAATACAGTGAAGCAGACCGAAATGAATATTGTGTATATATGTGATGAAACTTATGCATTTGTTACTTTGGTGTCTGTTCGGTCTTTAAAGGCGCACAGAAATAAAAAATTTACTTATCAGGTGTTTATTGTGACAAAAGATTTGTCCAGTCAGTCGGTGGACATATTGGAAGCTGAGTCAGAAAAAGACACGTTTCGGATTGTGATATGTACCAATGATATGGAATTTTCAGAAATTTTATCGAAACATGTGTATGTGTCCAAAGCGGCTTTAATTAAATTTGCATTGCCATCTATTTTTGATCGTTTTGATAAAGTTTTATATGTTGATGGAGATACTTTATTCCGTGAAGGTTTTGAAGAGATTTTTCAAATCAATATAGATCATGCATATGCTGCAGTTGTCAAAGATATGCCAACATATTTTAAAGAGAACCATTTACAGGAACTTGGACTAAAGCAATATTTTAACTCAGGAATTATGTACCTGAATTTAGAAAAAATGCGTTGTGATAAAATTGAACAAAAACTGTTAGACTATAAGAAAAAGGAACAAAAACCCGTGTTCATGGATCAGGATGCTTTTAATGTAATTTTCGGTGAAAATGTTGTTTTTATGCATCCGCGTTTTAATTTTATCTATCATATTTTCAGGTGTTATACAGCAGAGCAAATTGCAGAGTTTTATTGTATTTCTATAAATGAGGCGGAAAAACTGGATCAGGAAGCCGCTATTTTGCATATGGCGGGTGTAATAAAACCGTGGAACAATTTAGAAAGTGAACAATTGGATGAATGGCTGGATTATATTCAATATGCAAGGGAAGCTCTCAGATGGGTGCAGGATACGTATGGAAAAAATTTGATTGGATTAAGGGCAGATCTCAATAATGTTTTGGCAAAAGTGGATAGTATGCAGTTTGATCAAAGTTTGCATATGCTTGAAGAACGGATTTTAAGAATAGAAAACAGCTGTAATAACAGTCTGCAAATATTGCAGGAAAGGATTTCGAATTTAGAGAACAACTATAACAGCAACTTGCATATGCTGCAGGAACAGATTTCCAGTATTAAGGATTGGATGGATACAAAAGAACGAGAAGATGCAATGAAACAGGGATTATATGAGAGTATAGAACAAAGATTGACATCGATGGAAAATATGATACTTTTACGCATATACAGAAAAATTAGAAGGTATTTAAAAAGAACATAGTCTGTATAATGTACATAATCTTCATTAATTCTACACCACTTTACAACTTTTTGAAAAGTAAAATATCGCACAAGGCACGTTCGGATGTATAATAAGTTTGCCACCAAAACTATACGAAAGAGAGTGACCTTGTAAGTTAGACTTATTATACAACGAAAACAATTTCATTGGTAGACTTTATCGTTATTTTCATTTTTTTTTAAAACTTTTACACTAACGCTGATATTTATTTATCTGAAATAAAAAATAATATTAAATGGTTCAGCTAGTATTTTTTTTAGACACGAAGTTTAGTAGTATTACCTGAATCCGTGAAACTCAGTTGTTTTTTACAGGAATTGCTTAGAATAGA
>CAJTZX010000099.1 GCA_910584345.1 uncultured Eubacterium sp.
GGAAGTGTGGCAACACATGGAGCGGACTGTTACTAATCGGTCGAAGGCTTGACCAGAAAAGGTTAAAAAGAATGGAAAACAAAAAGCGGATGGAATTCTGTGTGAAGTTTTGAAGGTATATTTGAAAAAATTTAGGGGTGTAGTTCATCGGTAGAATAAGAGTCTCCAAAACTCCAGAGGAGGGTTCGATTCCTTCCACCCCTGTTAAACATAATAGATAGATAATCCTGGTCTTAATTGACCAGGCTTTTTTCTTTTATGATTGATGCCAAATAGCGGCCATAGAAGTGTATCATAGAAAAGATGGAATAAAAAAGATATGATACAGAAGATGTAAAATTTAGAATAATCCGAAACTATTCGGGATGTACAGACATCTAAAAAAGGAGGACTAAAATGAGGAAACGTTCAAGGAAACAAGAAGATCTCATCGAGCAGAACCTCATTGAGAATTACAGCCGTTATTACCGTTTGGCATACAGCTATGTAAAAAATGAATCTGATGCAATGGATATTGTGCAAGAAGCAGCCTATAAGGCAATTTATAAAAGTGATACACTAAAAAATGAAGAATATGTAGGCGCTTGGATTTGCAGAATCGTAATCAATGAAGCTTATAATATTCTACGAAAAAAACAGAAAGAAGATTATCCATCCCAAGAAATGGATTTATCACAGGAAGATTGCTATGAAGATTTAGATTTGCTGCAGGCAATTCAGAAATTAAAAGAAGAAGAACAGACAATTATCTATTTACGCTATTATGAAGGCAAACAATTAGATGAGATAGCAGAGATTACGCAGGAGAAATTAAGTACTGTAAAAAGCCGGTTATACCGAGCAATGAATAAATTAAAACTTGCATTAGAGTGTGTTTAACAATGAGTATGCTAAGTGTGAATAGTAACGAACTATATATGTATAATGAGGAGGAAAATTTTACACATGGACAAAACAAATTTTATGGAGTATCATATGGTATCCAGATGTTTATTTTTGATAGGAATGACATTGTTTTTATGGTTTTGCTGGCCGGCTGTATTTAAGAGAATGTTAAATACTGGTAATGTTTTAGGCATGTTGCTGTGTGGAATGATAATGTTTTATAGCGCGCGTTATCAGAAAATGCATCAGTTGTTTGCGGATTTGTGGCAGAAAAAACCGATGCGTGTATTTTTTCTGTTGCTTGCTGTTTTTTGTTTGCTTGCTGTTATCCTTATGATTGCAGCTTCAGTAGCAATTATAGGTGCAGCATCGAATACAATTCCCCAAAATACGCCAGCTGTTGTATTAGGTTGTGCGGTAAAAGGAAAACAGCCAAGCAGAGTGTTACAGGAAAGAATCGATGCGGCATATGATTATATGCAGAAACATCCGCAGGCGGTTTCCGTTTTATCTGGTGGAAAGGGCAGAGGAGAGGATATTTCCGAGGCAGAGTGCATGTATCAAGCTTTGCAGCAGACAGGGATCGAGGATAGTCGCTTATATCAGGAAGCACATTCTGTCAATACGCAGGAGAATCTTGAAAATTCAGTAGCAGTGCTAAAGGAGATGGAACTTACAGAAACAGTGACCGTGATCTCAAGTGAATTTCACCTTTATCGTGGCAGATGGTGGGCAAATAAATTAGGTTATGAGAGTTATGGATATGCAGCCCATACAGACTGGAAATATTTACCAACTTTATTTTTACGAGAAGTGATTGCTGTTGTACATTTATGGCTTACAACATTTCTATGAAAAAAAATCTTAACACATATGTCATAAACAAATAAAATTTGACAACAGGTACAAGGCTGACTATAATTAATGATTGTTGGAATAATACAAATGATAGGATGATTTTTATGAAAAAAGATTACATATTTTTAGTATGGAGGCAGGTATGGTATTTTCAAGTTTAATTTTTATTTTTCGGTTTATGCCTCTGTTTTTTTTATGTTATTTTCTAACGCCGAAGTCGTTTCGCAACCTTGTATTGTTTTTGGGAAGTATTTTCTTTTATGCAGTTGGTGAGCCGGTATATATTTTTTTGATGTTGTTTACAATTTTTCTTAATTTTTTAATCTGTGTGCATCTGGCAAGAGAACATAGAGATAATCATCGTAAATGGACACTGATTTTTGCCATGATTTTAGATTTTGGATTGCTGTTTTTGTTTAAATATTTTGATTTTTTTGCACAAAATCTGAATCTAATGCTTCATAAGGAAACGCTACCGTTGTTAAATCTAACGTTACCTCTTGGTATCAGCTTTTATACATTTCAAATAGTATCATATGTAGGAGATGTCTATACCAAAAAAATGAAACACCCTGGAACACTGTTAGAATTTGCTACCTATGTATGTATGTTTCCGCAGCTGATCGCGGGGCCGATCGTTCAGTACCAGGAAGTATCAAATGAATTGAGAATACGTAAAGTTACTTTACGCGAAGTGGAGCACGGATTGGAAGTATTTTGTTTTGGATTAGGAGCAAAAGTACTTTTAGCAAATAAAATATCTATTTTTTGGAATCAGGTGCAGGGGATTGGATATGCGAATATTTCTACACCAATTGCCTGGATGGGTGCGGTGGCATATTCTTTTCAGATTTATTTTGACTTTTGGGGATACTCACTGATGGCGATAGGACTTGGATATATTATGGGCTTTCATTTGCCTAAAAACTTTGACAGTCCTTATATGGTAAAATCAGTGACTCAGTTCTGGCGTAACTGGCATATGACACTTGGACGTTTTTTCAGAGAGTATGTCTATATACCGCTTGGAGGTAATCGAAAAGGAAATGTGCGAATGCTTTTGAACATGTTTGTTGTATGGTCACTGACAGGTTTATGGCATGGAGCAAGCTGGAATTTTGTACTCTGGGGTTTGGGATTTTTTGTTCTGTTAGCATTGGAAAAATTTATTTATGGGCGGTTTCTTGAAAATAGTATATTAATTGGACATATTTATATTTGGATTTTAATTCCAATCACTTGGGTGGTATTTGCAATTTCTGATTTCCAACAGTTATTAATTTATCTACAGCAGTTAGTTGGCATTCATCATCAGCCGGTGCTTGTTGGAACAGATCAGCTCATTCGGTATGCACAAGAATATGGAAGTCTGTTTTTGGTTTGTGCATTCTTTTGTACGAAACTGCCAGAACGCATTTACCATTATATTAGAGGTGGCTTGATCGTCGTCATACTGGCATGTGGTGTATTTTGGATGAGCGTGTATGAACTTGCAAATGGTGCAAATAATCCTTTTTTATATTTTAGATTTTAGAAATCATAAGACAAAGATGTTAGTTTTTGAAAGGGACGAGAAAGTAATATGAAATTATGGAAATGGTTTATCAAGTGCCCGATGCTTTTTCTGCTATTGATGGGTTGGCTTGGATTGACAGCGTTTACATGGTCAGAGGGCAGAATGCCGCAGAAGCTAAATCAAGGATTGATTGAAAATCCTGTATTTACTGCGCTTCTGGAGCCAAAGATTTCGGATACGATTTTGGACGATTTGGATGAAATACGATTCGATCAAGAAGAATCAGATGAAGATTTAGATAAAGAACCAAATCAGGAATCAGATCAAAAAAATACAGTGATAGCAGCATCCCAAACATCAAAGGATTCGAAACAGATTCAAAATGATTTACAAGGTAGTACCAATCATAAAGAGGCAACAGATGATGGAAAAGAAATCAAGAAAAAACCATTGACAGAGGGTGATATTAAAACCGATAAAAAGACAGATAAAGATGAACAAAACAGTAAAAACGAAGAAATAGGTGTCACAAAATTTAAACAATATAAAAAGAAAAAGACGGATTCCAGATATTACTCTGATCCTGGCAAAACAGCTTTGACAACCGAGTTTTCTTATCAGGAAGTAGATAAGAGTTATTTCGATGATGCCGTGTTTATCGGTGATTCCAGGACAGTTGGGATGCAAGATTATTCAGGACTCGATAACGCACAGTTTTTTGCAAAAACAGGTATGAATGTATACGATATTTTAGAAGATAAATTTATTAAAGATCCAAAAACAGGAGATGACGTAAGCGTTGCGCATATGTTAAAGACAAACAAATACGGAAAGATATATTTTATGGTAGGTATTAATGAGCTTGGTACAGGCAATACGGGCACTTTCCAAAAGGCTTATGAGCTGGTACTTCGCAAGTTTCATAAATGGCAGCCAGATGCAGTTATCTATATCCAAGGTATTATTCCAGTCAGCAAGGTGAAAGCATCCGGGGATGAAATCTTTAATAATATCAATATCAATGATAAAAATGTAGCGATCGCACAGCTGGCAGATGGAAAAGATATTTTTTATCTGGATGTCAGCAAAAAGCTGACAGATAAAGGGGGATATTTAAAGGCAGATTATACTTTTGATGAAGTTCATATGTATGCACAGTATTATGAGCTGTGGACGGAATTTTTAACAAAACATGCAGTAGTACGGTAATATGAAAAGGCGATACTTTTAGATGGTATCGCCTTTTTATATGTGACAGATTTAGATAGATAGTTTTTTTGGTTTCTCTGACGCCGGATGATGGGAGCTGTCCGGTCTGCTTGTTCCTGTTCCAGAATGCAAGA
>CAJTZX010000100.1 GCA_910584345.1 uncultured Eubacterium sp.
AAAGAGGTAGCAAAATGGCATTTTTTACAACAGCGGTAACAGGATTAAAGACAGTAGTGACAGCAATCGGCGCAGGCGTGGCAGTATGGGGCGTTATCAATCTGCTTGAGGGATATGGAAATGACAATCCGGGCGCAAATGCTTGTGTGACATAAAGTAGCAAAAACTAAATAATAATATACAAAATGACAGTCGCCACTATTCCGAAGCTTAAAATTCTACTGTGGAAATGCTTATAACAGACGTATGAGTTTTGAAAACTTAGCTCATTTGCTAATTGAAAATAGAACTGTTTTTTATAATTCATTTGATAATCTGTAAACAGCAGGAATAATGCAAAAAAGGAGTGAAAAAATATTAGTTAGGTGTTATAATAAAAATCTACTAAATTATATTAGTTTTTTTAGTATTGTAAAGGGGAGTTTCGCATTTATAATTTTTTTTCAGGAGGATGCTGTGTTATGTGTAATATAAAGGCATATGAAAAAGTTTATGATGATATGATAGATAAACTTTCACCAGCAGATACGCTGTTGCTTATGGTGGAAGCCGAAACAGAAGACCAAAGAAATTTTTATCGGATAGTGGGTAATTATCTGTTGCAGAAAAAGCAGAAAATTGTGGTTGAAAGGAAGCTGTTTTAATGCCAAAATATATTTTGATTGCCGGTGTTAATGGTGCAGGAAAGTCTACTTTATACCATATTTTGGACAATCTGCATAATATGCCACGGATTAATATAGATGAAATAGTACGGGATTTTGGTGATTGGAGAAATCCCTCCGATGTAATGGAAGCCGGAAAAATTGCAGTGAGACAATTGCGGCAGCTCTTAGGGGAAAAACAATCTTTTAATCAAGAGACAACATTGTGCGGAAAATCTATTATAAAAAGCATTAAAAAAGCAAAGTGCCTGGGTTATCAGATAGAGATACATTATGTCGGGGTAGATTCTGTTGAAATAGCAAAAGCCAGGGTTAAAGAACGCGTAAAAAATGGCGGCCATGGTATCCCGGATATAGTTATTCAAAAACGGTATTTGGAATCTTTTTTGAATTTGAAATATATTATGTCTGATTGTGATACTGTTTTTTTCTATGATAATACAAAATCATTCAACTGTTTTGCAGTATACAGATCTGATGGAGATATGGTAATATACCCAGATGTTCCGGCTTGGTTTCAGTTGGTCATAGAATGAACGATTGTGCAGTCGAACTTATAGATGGCGGATGAATAAAAAACAGAGAATAAGCAAGGCGGTAGATACGCTATTCAAAATTTATATTAGGACAAAATACCCTTTCTGGTTATTATGAGAAAGGGTTATAGGGATTATTGATAAAATTATTAGTTAATCAGTATGGCTGTCTATAATAAATTTTTCTGTTAATGTATCAAAAATGGCATTTTCCATTTTTGTTTTTAAAATCCGGATATTATCATAACGTTCTGTATTTTTTCTAAACCACATTAGAATATTCGTATGCATTATGACGGTCCGCTCATCTTCCTGCAAAGTTGCAATAAGTGCATCATACCAACTTTGTACGATGCTTTGTTTTTGCTCAGTAGACAGTTCGGTATATTCGATGCAGCAGCCAATTCGAGAAAACATTGCCGGGCCTAAGACCCGTTTAATTTCTTCTTCATTTTTAAAATTACATGTAAGAAGAAATATTGCCTGACCGAGATTTACATCATAATTTGTATCCACATAATGTCCTTCGTCAAACAATTCATAAAATGCATTGTACAGTGATGGATTAACCTTATCAAACTCATCAATAAGAATTACATTTGATTCTCTTGCCATCATATCTTTTGCAAAGCTTTCTTTTGAATGTTCAGCGCCAAAAACATAGTTATATGCTTCTGCCGTTTGCATCATGGAAAACTGTACTCGTAAAAGATCTCCGCCCATTGTCTTGCTAATGCTTTTTGCACTTTCTGTTTTGCCAACACCAGAGGGACCGTATAGCATTAATACTACTGGTTTATTACTTGAATTTGTAATAAGTCTGTACATACCGCTAATAATATGTTTTTTGCACATATCCTGGCCCAAAATATCTTCGTTTATATTGTAATATAGTTCTTTTAATTTTTCTCTTGAAAGTGCTGGGTATTTTGTACTACGATATTCAATCTCATCTCCATACACAGACTGCAAAGAGGCTTTTACTTTTTTGGGCGGATTATGAACAAATAAGATGCCTATGTCATAATTTAAAGACACAATATTCACAAAATTAGACAAAACATGCTCCAAAACAGAAGCATAATCATTAGCCCTTACAATACAATTATCAACTTGAATATTGTTTCTTAGTGCTGACTCTTTTACTCCGGATTCATTTGGACGCAGTCTTGCATTATAATGTTGAATTAACTCCATAAATGGAATGGTTGCTTCATCGTTAGGGATTTCATTAGAAATCATTTCTTCAAAATCTTTCTTAGAGCCATAGAATATAATAATTTTATCAGTCATCTGCTTCCACTCCTGCTAATAGCACATCAAAAACATCCAACATCTGGTTCTGTAATGTTGCTCCATCTATATTTGTTTCGTTTTCATAGGAAAGATTGTCTCTGGAAATTTCTGACGCATTCATTCCAAGTTCTTTATTTACATTCAAATTTTCAATAGAAGTTCTACCAACTTTTATTGCGTAAATACTGAGATCCATCTTTAATAAATCACTTATTGCGTAACTGTTACGAAATGAATTAATGTTAAATCTCAAAATAACTCGGCTGCGGCTTTTAATTCCAACAAACTCATAGTAGCCTTTTGCTTGTTTTAGCGCATTATCAATCTTATCAATTGCAATATTGAATTCTCCTGCTGAAATGGAACTTTCATTTTTAAGTATGTTCAAATAAGGAGAAACCATAACCATATAGGATAAGGAATCTTTCTCTGCAGTTATTTTATAGCCTTTGAATTTTTTGATAGTTCCTTTAGGAAGCCTGGATGTTCCCTTTCCTGCGTTGCCTGTATCTTCAAGGGTTTTTAAAAAATCTGTTAAGATTGTATTTTTAACGATATTTTTAACCATTTTGTTCCGGCCAAATGACAAATCTCCAGAAACTTCAGCAGAAGCACTGGCCTCCCATCCTAATAGAGCTTTAAAGATTCCGCTTATTCCAGCTTTTCCATTTATTTGCGCTGATTGTTCTTCCTTAGCTTCGCTGGATTTAAGTAATTCTGTTGTATTTTCAAGCTCTCCGCCGGCTATTATTTGTACATAGTCTGTTATTGATTCTTCGTCGAAATATACGATTTTACAAATTTTTTCCATAACCACCTCGTAAATTCCCATGCATTATCTTAGCCGCTTTATGCTTGAATTTAAAAATAAGTACAGTGAATTACTGATAAATAATGTTGAAATGATGCAGCAAACACATGGGTTTAAATATGACATTTAGTATTGGAATACCTTGTGCAAGGATATAAGGTATTTATGTGATTTTGTGCTGTTTTGTATCATGTAATGCAATCATTTGTTTTCTGCTGATATAGTTTCATTAGAGCAGCAACACAGCTTGATTCTGTTGTATCTTTTATAGAGAAGCCATAGGCCTGCATGACGGCTTTATCATTCTGTTGATGCGCTTTTCTCAATTCCGGGGGCATTGCTAATTCATCATACAGTTCTGCAAGTGTACAATCTTCATAAATTGACCTTGCGTCAAGAATAGCCTGTGCAGTCTGTTCAATTTTTCTTCTCTGTTCCTCGGTTGGTTCGGGCCAAGGGAAATTGTTATATACGACTTTACCAGAATATTGATAATCACTTTTCATTCTGCCTGCTACTGTCCGCATCCATGACATATGGACATTAGAAATCAACACACCGAAATGATACATCCCTGCGTCTGGAACAATTAATGCGCTGCCATTGACGATAATTTTGGGGCTGACATAGCAGATGGGTATATATCGCCTGTTTTCAGATGAAACTTTTGGAATCACAAGCATATCTGTTTCAGGTTGTCGTATTTCGCCAAAAAGTGTGGGCGTTTCTGCAAGAACCAATGTTTGTGGGCGGCTGCTGCTTTTTCTGAATTCGGCAGTCTGTTTTATCCGCTGCATAACAAATGCTGATTTTTGGATTTCCTTTGGTGAGATGCCGGATAGCCATAGGCACCACCGGACTTTATTGCGGATAAGTTCTGCACCACCTGCATATTTTCTGATAAACTGCTGGTTTTCTTTTCGCTCGGCCAATAATGCATCTACATCTTCTTTCTCCAATATTAAATGGCCATCATCAATGGGCATACTACCATGTGTAGTCTCGGAAACTCAGTAAAATAGGAGAAAAAAATATGTGATTTAAAC
>CAJTZX010000101.1 GCA_910584345.1 uncultured Eubacterium sp.
TCCCATTCCGGCGATGATCGTCTGGCCTGTCTCCTGGTCAGTATGCGCACGGAAGGTCGGATCCTCTTCTGCAAGCTTCGCAAGCGACTCTCCCAGCTTGCCCTGAGAAGCCTTGGTCTTCGGCTCGATCGCAAGCTCGATAACCGGCTCCGGAAATTCCATGGACTCCAGGATCACCGGATGCTGGTCGTCACAGATGGTATCACCTGTAGTCGTCAGCTTGAATCCGATGGCTGCCGCGATATCTCCGGAGTACACCTTGTCCAGTTCCTGTCTCTTGTTGGCGTGCATCTGCAGGATACGGCCAACACGTTCCTTCTTGCCCTTCGTCGCGTTCAGTACGTAAGAACCGGAGTTCACGGTACCGGAATACACACGGAAATAAGCTAACTTTCCTACGAACGGGTCTGTCATAATCTTGAATGCCAGTGCGGAAAACGGCTCTTCGTCAGAGGAATGTCTTACGACTTCATTTCCGTCCGGGTCTACGCCCTGAATCGGCGGAATATCTGTCGGCGCCGGCATATATTCAAGAATCGCGTCCAGGAGCTTCTGGACACCTTTATTTCTATAAGCGGTACCGCAGCAAACCGGTACTGCAGTACACTCGCATGTTGCCTTGCGAAGCACTCTCTTCATATCCTCAACGGACGGCTCATTACCTTCCAGGTATTCCATCATGAGGTCGTCGTCCAAATCACAGATCTTCTCTACTAATTCTGAACGGTACAGTTCTGCTTCGTCTTTCATTTCTTCCGGAATCTCTGTAATGGAAATGTCATCGCCCTTTTCATCGTTGTAGATGTAGGCTTCCATCTCCATCAGGTCAATGATTCCCTTAAAATCATCTTCTTTGCCGATAGGCAGCTGAAGACAGATTGCATTCTTGCCGAGTCTGGTTTTGATCTGTTCTACTGCATTGTAGAAGTCTGCTCCAAGAATATCCATCTTGTTGATGAATGCCATTCTTGGTACATTATACGTGTCAGCCTGACGCCATACGTTTTCTGACTGCGGCTCAACACCGCCCTTTGCGCAGAATACGCCGACAGCCCCGTCCAGAACACGAAGTGAACGTTCTACCTCTACGGTAAAGTCAACGTGTCCCGGCGTATCAATGATATTGATACGATGCTCCAGAGCGCCTTCCTTCGGCTTTGTATGATCCTCCAAAGTCCAGTGACAGGTTGTGGCAGCAGAAGTAATCGTGATACCCCTCTCCTGTTCCTGCTCCATCCAGTCCATGGTCGCAGTTCCTTCGTGAGTATCGCCGATTTTATAGTTCACACCGGTATAGTAAAGAATACGTTCTGTCAGTGTTGTCTTACCCGCATCAATGTGAGCCATGATACCGATGTTCCTGGTTCTCTCTAATGGGTATTCTCTTCCAGCCAAAATCTTCTCCTCCTATATTTATGCAACTTTAAAATCTGTAATGTGCAAACGCTTTGTTTGCCTCTGCCATCTTATGCATGTCTTCTTTTCTTTTTACAGATGCGCCTGTGTTGTTGGACGCATCCAAGATCTCGTTCGCAAGCCTTTCTTCCATGGTCTTCTCGCCTCTCTTGCGTGAGAACATGGTCAGCCAGCGAAGAGCAAGCGCCTGCCTTCTGTCCGCCCGAACCTCGATCGGTACCTGGTATGTCGCACCGCCGATACGTCTTGCTTTTACTTCCAGTACAGGCATGATGTTGTTCATTGCTTCCTCGAACACATCGATAGCCGGCTTGTCAGCCTTAGCCTCAACTCTTTCAAATGCTCCGTATACAATCTTCTGAGCTACACCCTTCTTACCATCCAGCATGATGTTGTTGATAAGCTTGGTAACAACCTTATTGTTGTATATTGGGTCCGCTAATACATCTCTTTTTTGAGTATGTCCTTTACGTGGCACGGTCCTTCCCTCCTTAATCATTATTTTCCGGACAACCGGAGATTAAATCATCGGTACTCACATGTGTCTCTCTATGGAAATCGCATAGCATGTGCTCGTGGCTTAAGGGACCAATCTATGCCCGGGAGTGCCGGGCTGTTTAATCCGCAACCTACGATTAATCATAGTTCTGTTTGTGATACGATTTAACTTTGTAGTTTTTGGGTTGTTCTTCACTGCTTCGCATCGAAGAACAAAAGTTCTCACTAAGTTCATGACACATTTCATGCGTTATTCACTAAGCGATCACTTTTTTGCGTCTTTTGGTCTCTTTGCGCCGTACTTGGAACGTGCCTGTCTTCTCTTGGCAACTCCCGCCGTATCAAGCGTACCTCTGATGATGTGGTATCTTGTACCAGGCAGGTCCTTTACTCTTCCTCCACGGATCATAACTACGCTATGCTCCTGCAGGTTGTGTCCTTCACCCGGAATGTAGCTTGTTACTTCGATTCCATTAGACAGACGTACTCTGGCGATCTTCCTCAGAGCAGAATTCGGCTTCTTCGGTGTCGCTGTCTTAACTGCTGTACACACACCTCTCTTCTGCGGTGCAGATGCGTCTGTCGCGCGCTTCTTCAGAGAATTGTATCCCTTCTGAAGTGCAGGTGCTGTAGATTTCTTCTCAGAAGTCTGACGTCCTTTTCTAACTAACTGGTTAAATGTTGGCATTTTTTCACCTCCTATGATTCTTTCGTTTTCCCCGCGCTGATATGGACTTTTGCAGCAGGCGGGAATGGTTGCAGATAATTTTCATTATCTATGGTAAATCCGTACACAAAAATGAATGCATCTTCATGCACGCTAGACTAGTTTATTACGTTTTTTTCAGAAAGTCAAGGACTTTTGGAGAAAAATGTGGTATTCGTGGTTACTGCGAATAGGCTCTTCAAGATTTCCATTGATTTATTTCTTACGAAATCCGGATTTTCTTTCAAAATAACGGTATGACAGGGCTGACACAGCAATCAAAACCAAAAAGTAAAGCATCAAATTCCAACTTGAATCCATATAAAAAGACAAAAACTTTTTTTCGATCATAACATAAGTCCTGACAACCGGAATATGCCACAGATAGATTGAAAAGCTGCATTTCCCAATTGCCTGTAAAGGCGGGAACGCCAGCGCCTTTACTATAAATCTTCCATACACCGCTATAAAAATCATATTTGCGCACAGACATGAAACAATCCAGTTCAGATTTACAGGGATTGTTTCCAGGCCAAACAGAAATACGGAGAACATAATTACGCAAAAAATCAGCAAATTTACAGCAGCCGAAATTTCTTTTTTTACTGGGCTGCACATTATGACTTCCGCAAGGAGCACCCCGAGAAAGAAGTTCATGTATCCTTCGCCGCAGGTACGGTAATTGAAAGGCAGATCCCAGTCCTTTGTCACTAAAAGCATCCCCCATAATAAAAGAAACGCACACATCGGGAAATACAGTTTTGGAAAGCGGGATGAAGCCTTCGCTGCAGCGTAATACAAAATATATAGCAGAATCAGTACACATAAAAACCATGTCGGAAAATTATACGGCATTTCCCTGCCGTCAAACCAACCGTTGGCAACCATCAAAAAAGTAACAATCAGTTTTTTGGCAGCCGGTTTTGTTCCGCTTAAAATCAAAAGGAGCACAGCAAAAAGATTTGTCTAAAAATACAGGGGATATATTTTCCGAATGCGCTTCTCCATAAATGTGCGAAAAGTGCTTTCTTGCTGTATGATTTTATTTTTATAATGGTATGCGGTAAGCAAACCGCTCAGCATAAAAAACATGCTGTTCCCAAAGTATCCGCCATATTTGTACACCGGGTCCAGCCATTTTACCCCGCCCCACCTCAACGGCTCATTGACGTGATATATGACGATTCCAATACAAAAAATTGCTCTCAATCCATCCAGTCCGGCAAACCGCTTTTTATACTCCATCTGCATTCATCTGGTAAGTAGGTAAGTCCCTTACGGGGCTTACCCCTCTCAGAACCGGACGTGCAG
>CAJTZX010000102.1 GCA_910584345.1 uncultured Eubacterium sp.
TTAACAAAAAAACTTAAAAAATGTATGTCTTTTTCATTCATGCGTTTAATCTGCTTTAGTATATGATGTTAATTCAATATTTATGTTATTGATTTAGAAAATCATAAAAATAAAACAATAAAACCTATATGAGGATACAAGTATTCTACCTGCCTGTCAGACAGGCTTTTCAGAGAATATTAACAGGCTGGCTGTTTATTTTGCCGCAAACTCTGCATATATCTTTCTTTTGGCTTCGATCAACGCACCCATTACACGGCGTCCTTTATCACTGACCAGATACCTTCTCGAATGCGGGATTTTCCGGATCAGTCCATGTGCCCTTAATTTTGAGAATTCCCTGCTGGTCTGGCCTTTTACCCTGGCAGAATCGGGATTGTTCCGGTTGATCGAATGGCGGATTTCACGGTTTGTAAACCCACGAATAAGATATTTCCCGTCCGAAACGGTCTCAAAGAGAAGAAATGTGTCGGCAGACCAGACGTTATATCCGCTGTAGCTTCTTCCTTTCAGCTTTTTTCGGGAACAGATACTGTTGATCTCTTTTTCAATGGTTTTTGCCGGGATGATGTTCTGCATGAAATTCAGAAAACGCTTATTTGCGGCTTTTGAAATTTCAGCATACCGGTATAAGTTAGCGATAGACTTACCCATGGGAACCCACCGTTTGGAAGTTGTGCCGTCTTCATGGTGCACATCTTTATAAACCTTGAATTCCTTTGGGGCATTGATCGTCATCTCCACCCGCAGGCAGCTGAATTTATCATACATCTTGATACTATTAGACTTCATTTTGAATTTGATCCTCCAGCCTTCCGGGCGTTTACGGTAATCGGAGACGGCTTCTCCCTGAAACTTATGGCGAAGTTTACGCCCCAGAAAAGAAAAAACATCTGTACAGTTGAAGCCGTAGAATGCATAACCTATCAGGGATGGATAAACATCCTCCAAAGCCTCCCGGCTTTTAAACATGACATTGGTAGCGTACTCGCATTGGTCCACACACCAGTGATATCCCTGGTAGAAGGTTTTTTCAATCGTATCAAGATAAGGGTTCACTTTATGGGCAAAGAGGTCAAGCTGCCTGCAGAGGCTTTTGGAATCAAACCTGTCGGCAAGTTCCTGTGCCTTTGCAATGTCGCTGATCTCGAAAAAGGAGTTATCATACATCTGGTAAGAGATGTCGTTTTCATCAAAGACATGCTTCATCATTTCCCGGCCATTGATGTAGACCTGGATGAGGAAAGGGAACCATGTCTGGAGCTTGACATGCATGAAGCCGAAATGTTTGTCAAAGAAATAGAAGTAATAGTATTTACATTTGCGATTTACGGTGTCAAGGGAGAGCAGGCCGCTGTCATGCTTTTTGGGCTGGAGGGTCTGGCAGTATTCCACTACTGAGAGGATGCAGATGAGCCCCTCATCCACTGGATGCCGCTGAAGAACCTGTAAAGCGGTCTGTTCCTTTGAAGTATTGGAAGATGTAAGGTAAATCAAAGGCCGTTTATCAGAGGCAGCCATATTTTCTGTATGGGAAACGATGTCTGCGGTCACCTGATTGGCATAAGCAGAGAAATCTTTAAGCAGGACATTCTGTTCAGAGAGGAAAAACCCTTTTCCGGACGTGGAAAAGAACTGACGGATGCGCCCTTTGATGATCATCCTGTCAAAAAAAGAAAAAATGCCATTGATTTTATCTTTATACTGTTCTAAAATAGTGCTCATAGGATCATCCTTTCGTATGAATGCTTGCAGGGGAATTTAGTTCCCGATGGATTGGTACACAGATACCGTATAAGTGCATTATAGCACATGCATCTACGAAAAGGATGATTCCTTTTTAATTCGATTGCAGCCATTGGCTGCGGTATGTTATAAAACAACAATTAACCTTATTTCATTTTATAATATTTGTACCACATCCTATATAATTCTTTATCTGAATATTTCCTACGATTATATTCAGAATCCTCTTTCTTGAAAGAAGAAAAGGATTTTAAAAATTTATAGTCACAAATATTCCAAGAGCAAAACAGCTTTTTATATGCCATTCCAGAGGGAACTACCAAATAATTTCTCCGTACATACCTATTTGCACATTTTTTCATTCCCCTGTTATGATCCTTGCAACATGGAACATGTTTATAACTTCTGCTCATTCTATCCTCCTCATAAAAGCAACAATTCATCCATAATTTGTAACTTCAACATTTACTATTTCTCCTTCTTCTGGTAAAAAAAGTATTTTATATAATGTCCTTTAAATCCATTATAAGAGTCAAGAGTTCTATATTTTTCCTGATACTTTATCAGCTTCAGCTTTATTGCCAAATAATCCAAGAAGTTTACAACTTCCATCTTCTGCATTACATTTTATCTTACTATTTTCCTCTATAACAAAAGCTAAAATTTTCTTCTGTTTCATTCTTCTCCAATTGCAATTCTTTTTTGAACCTTTAAAAGCACTTCCTGTAAACCACAATTCATAATGTGCTGCAAAATGTCTATTTTTTGTATGTGCCGTTGATACATTCCAATAATAATTATCTCCATTTACAATAAATTCTTTGGATATGAATATTCAGTCATTCCATCTTTTGAATAATCATTCAATGCTGCTGAATTTCCATTAGGTATCGCTTGCGGGTTAATTACTTCACGAATCTATTTTATAAAATCTTTTTTGTTATTTTCTTTCATACTATCATCTTCTACAAGATATATCAATAACCAATCTGGTTGTATATGACATTCTCTAAATCCATCCCAATCTCCTTTTAATGCATGATCTTTATATTTTTCATCTCCACAAACACTTCATAACAATCTGTCCATGTTGTCAAGAAATGAACCAAACACAAGAAATATTGCTGTGTCCGACTGTTTCAAAAAATAAAATTGTCCAATAAGCAATCTTCTAAATACTCTATGTATTCGTTTCCGACTGTCATTTGCTCTACTGCTGATTGTGAAAATAATCCTAAACTTTGCATCATATAAATCCTCCATTCTTACCAAATCTGCGAATTTGGGCGTAAGCACAAATTTGCCGTGTGAAAAATCTATTTTTCACACTAATCCTCCATTCTTACCAAATCTGCGAATTTGGGCGTAAGCACAAATTTGCCGTG
>CAJTZX010000103.1 GCA_910584345.1 uncultured Eubacterium sp.
GGGGACAGTGAGCACGACGGAAAGACCGTGATTGAGCTGGTGCAGTATAAGCCGGAGGCGGTGGATATTTTTGAGCAGGTGGCTGAGAAGTTCAACAGTACACACGATGATATCTACCTGAAAATCGATTCACCGAACGATGCGACGACCATCTTGAAAACAAGGTTTGTCAGGGAGGACTACCCGGACATCATCGGTATCGGCGGGGATATCAACTATTCCTACTTTATTGATTCGGATATTCTGGCGGATGTATCGGATTATGCCGGGATGGCAGACATTAACCCTGGGTATGTAGACATTTTGGAAGGTCTGGAGTTTGTCCCGACCGAAGGCACTTACGGGGTTCCGTATGTAGCGAATGCGGCTGGCATTTTATATAATCGTGCCATGTTTAGGGAGCATAACTGGCAGATTCCTACGACCTGGGAAGAGCTGATGACGCTTTGCGATACGATTCAGGCAGAGGGCATCCTGCCGTTTTACTTTGGGTTTAAAGACACGTGGACCTGTCTGGCGCCATGGAACGCGCTGGCGGTGGACCTGGCTCCTGCGGATGTCTGCAAACAGGTCAACGCCGGGGACACGACATTTACAGACAACTACCGGGAAGTGAGCGAGAAAATGCTAAAGCTGCTGGAATACGGGGAAGAAGGCCCGTTTGCCTATGGGTACAATGACGCATGTACGGCTTTTGCCAACGGGGAATCGGCGATGTATACGATCGGGAGCTATGCGGTGCCGCAGATCCAGTCGGTGAATCCAGATATGGACATTGACTCTTTTGTAATGCCAGGCAGCAGCGACCCAAGCGGCAACACGCTCAATTCTGGCGTCGACCTGCAGTTTTGCGTAACCAAAGACTGTCCAAATAAAGAAGCTGCTTACAAAGTCATAGACTTTTTGCTGGAAGACGAAAATGTGCAGATGTATCTGGATGACCAGAAGGCAGTGCCATGTAAGAGCGGGGACTTTACGCTTGCTTCCAACCTGGACGGCATGGGAGAATATATTGCATCCGGGAATATGACGGACTACCAGGACCACTATTATCCATCGGAAATGGCAGTGGACGCGCAGATCCAGACGCTGCTGATTAACAAGGACGTAGATAAATTCCTGGCAAAATTCGACAAGGACTGGGCAAGGTATAACCGTGACATTATCCGCATGGTGCAGGAATATGAAGCAAACCATTAAGCCCGGGGAAGGAGAGGAAAAGCGATGAAAAATATGAATGACAAGCAGCGCACGTATATGCTGATGACAGTGCCGATCCTGATACTGTTCTTTTTGTTCAACACGCTGCCGTTAATCAAAGGTGTGATTTACAGTTTTACGAATTTCAGAGGGTATGGCACCTATAATTTTGTGGGCCTGCGCAATTACATAGACCTGTTTTCAGACGGGCGCGTTGGGAACTCCTATATCTTTACGATTAAAATGGCGCTTGTGACGACGGTTGTCGTAAACGTGTTAAGCCTGGTGCTGGCGCTTGGGTTAAACAGCAAGATCAAATTCAAAAGCACGTTAAGAGGGCTTTATTTTGTGCCGAACATCCTTGGCGCGCTCGTAGTAGGCTATATTTTCAATTATTTCTTCACTTATATCGTACCGGCGCTTATCAATATGATGGGTGGCGAGGGCACGAGCATACTGGCAAGCGAAAAATGGGCATGGGTGGCGATCGTCATCGTCTGTGCATGGCAGGCCATCGCAATGAACACGATTATTTATATCTCGGGGCTGCAGACCGTGCCGGAGGATGTCTATGAGGCAGGCTCCATTGACGGCGCGACGGGATGGTCGCAGTTCAAGCATCTGACGTTCCCGTTAATTATCCCGTTTTTCAGCATCAACATGGTATTGTGCGTAAAGAACTTTTTAATGGTGTTCGACCAGATCATGGCATTGACAAAGGGCGGCCCTGCACAGAGTACGGAATCGATCTCCTACCTGATCTACAATAACGGTATGTCAGGCGGACAGTTCGGCTTCCAGAGCGCAAACGCAGTACTGTTCTTTGTGATAATTGTCATTTTCTCCGTGACGCAGCTTACGATTACAGGGAAAAAGGAGGAACAGTTATAATGGGTGAGACAAAAGTAAAAGAAAGATATAACTGGCCGGTGACGGCGCTGCTGCTGATAGGGCTTATCACAATCATCTTCCCGCTGTATATGACGATTGTGATCGCATTCAAGCAGCCTTCGGAAATGACAAACAGCATCGCGGGCATTCTGTCGCTGCCAAAACACTGGAGCCTGGCAAATTTCGCGGAAGCGATGCGCGTGACAGACTTTTGGCGGTCGCTGTTTAACAGCTTTTTGATATCAGCAGTTACCGTAGTCATATCCGTACTGGTGCATTCGATGATCGGGTACGCCGTCGGGAGAAACAAGGCAAAGAGCAAATGGTACAATTTTGTATACTTATACATTGTAAGCGGCATGTTCGTGCCGTTCGCGATACTGATGATGCCGTTAGTCAAGCAGACGGCGCAGATGGGGATTGCCAACATCGTAGGAGTAATCTTATGCTACGTAGTCTTTTACATGCCGATGAACCTGATGTTATATTCCGGGTATCTGACAAACATCCCGATCGCGTTGGAAGAGGCGGCGCGTATGGACGGAGCAACGACATGGACGACCTACTGGAAGATCATCTTTCCGATCATGAAGCCGATGCATGCGACGGTGGCGGTCATTACCGTACTGGGCGTATGGAACGACGTGATGACGCCGTTAGTCATTATGTCAGGAAGCGGACTGAACACACTGCCGTTGGCGCAGATGACGTTCCAGACGCAGTTCGGCACGAATTATAATCTGGCGTTTGCGTCGTATCTGCTGGCGCTGCTGCCGATCTTAGTGTTCTATATTATTTGTCAGAAGCAGATTTTAAATGGTGTTGTAAATGGTGCAGTAAAATAATAT
>CAJTZX010000104.1 GCA_910584345.1 uncultured Eubacterium sp.
AGAACATGAAAAAAGAGCGGAAATTCGGGCTTAAAGAGTTTCCGAGACCGCTCAGGATAAGAAATGGAGGTTGCTATGTTTCCAATAGTAAAAAAAGAATTATTGGCAGATAAGATCTATCTGATGGTTGTGAAAGCGCCGCGTGTGGCAAAATCATGCCTGCCGGGTCAGTTTGTAATCGTCAAGATGGATGAAGAGGGCGAGCGTATTCCGCTGACGATTTGTGATTATGATCGAAAAGCTGGTACGGTTACAATTGTTTTTCAGACAGTCGGTTATTCTACAGAACGTATGAAGGAATTAAACGAGGGCGATTGCTTTCGTGATTTTGTCGGGCCGCTTGGCTGTGTGTCCGATATTTGTGAAGAGAAAAATCTGGAAGAAACAAAGAAAAAACATATTGTATTTATCGCAGGCGGCGTAGGAACGGCGCCGGTTTATCCACAGGTGAAATGGCTCAAAGAACATGGCGTGGACTGTGATGTAATTATGGGCGCCAGAAACAAAGATCTGTTGTTTTATGTAGAAGAAATGAAAGCGGTAGCTACCAATTTATATGTGACAACGGATGATGGTACATATGGTTTTCATGGTATGGGTACGGATCAGCTGCAGGCATTGGCAGATGAAGGAAAAAAATACGATCACTGTGTAGCGATTGGGCCAATGATTATGATGAAATTTGTCTGTGTTTTGACAAAAAAACTGGGAATACCAACAATTGTATCTATGAATCCGATTATGGTAGACGGTACAGGAATGTGCGGTGCATGTCGATTGATTGTCGGCGGAGAAGTTAAGTTTGCATGTGTAGACGGGCCGGAGTTTGACGGACATCTTGTGGATTTCGATTTGGCGATGAAGCGTCAGCAGCAGTATAAGACACAGGAAGGCAGAGCAATGCTGAAGCTGGAAGAGGGAGACACCCATCACGGCGGATGTGGAATGTGCGGAGGTGACAAATAATGGACGTAATGAAAAGAGTACCGATCAAAGAACAGGAGCCACAGGTTCGTGCAACAAATTTTGAAGAAGTATGCCTTGGCTATTCGAAAGAAGAGGCGATGGAGGAGGCATCCAGATGTTTAAATTGTAAAAATGCGCAATGTGTCAAAGGGTGTCCGGTAGGCATTGATATTCCCGCATTTATCCAACAGGTCAAAGAAGGGAATATTGAGAAATCTTATCAGGTCATTGCAGAATCATCGGCATTGCCGGCAGTATGCGGCCGCGTCTGTCCACAGGAATCCCAGTGTGAAGGAAAATGTATCCGTGGAATCAAAGGCGAACCGGTATCGATTGGCAAGCTGGAGCGTTTTACGGCTGACTGGGCAGGAGAAAACGGTATCAAACCTGCGCCTGCTTCTTCAAAAAACGGCCATAAAGTAGCAGTCATTGGTTCCGGCCCGGCCGGGCTTACCTGTGCCGGCGATCTGGCCAGACTTGGTTATGACGTAACTATTTTTGAGGCACTGCATGAGGCTGGCGGCGTACTGGTATATGGAATTCCTGAGTTCCGTCTGCCAAAAGAACGTGTGGTAGCGCAGGAAGTAGAAAATGTAAAGTCGCTTGGTGTGAAAATCGAAACAAACGTTGTAATAGGAAAAGCAGTAACGATTGATGAGTTAATGGAAGAAGAAGGATTCGAAGCAGTATTTATCGGTTCCGGTGCGGGACTGCCTAAATTTATGGGCATTCCTGGCGAGCAGGCAAACGGTGTATTTTCTGCGAATGAATTTTTAACGCGCAACAATCTGATGAAATCGTTCAAAGACTACGATACGCCAATTTCAGAAGGAAAGAAAGTCGTTGTAGTCGGCGGCGGCAACGTAGCAATGGATGCTGCCAGAACGGCTCTGCGTCTGGGTGCAGAAGTGCATATCGTATACCGCAGAAGCGAAGCCGAGCTTCCGGCCAGAGTAGAAGAAGTGCATCATGCAAAAGAAGAGGGCATTATTTTTGATCTGCTTCAGAATCCAAAAGAGATACTGGTAGATGAAAATGGCTGGGTGAAAGGTATCCGTATTATAAAAATGGAACTTGGTGAACCAGATGAATCTGGCAGAAGAAGACCGGTAGAAGTGCCAGGCTCAGAATATGAAATTGCATGTGATACAGTTATTATGTCACTGGGAACTTCACCAAATCCGCTGATATCATCTACAACGAGCGGACTGGATACAAATCGCTGGCAGTGTATTGTTGCAAAAGAAGAAAATGGCCAGACTTCAAAACCTGGAGTTTTTGCCGGAGGGGATGCAGTAACAGGAGCAGCTACGGTTATCCTTGCGATGGGAGCAGGAAAAGCGGCCGCACAAGGGATTCATGAATATTTGACGAAAAAATGAATATTTTAAAATAAAATGGTTGATTATCTCAAAAAGCCTTGATATGCCGCTCGAAATCCTGCAAGCTCCAATATCAGTACAGCATTAAGAGAATAAATCAAAACTGAATACGACACAGACACGGCGTTTCTCTATCCCTTAGCAGGGAGAACGGGAACGCCGCTTTTTATACCCTGTTACTATTCACGGCCAGGGGCCGCTCATAGTAACGATTCGGGGCGATATTGAGAGTTTGCTTGTAAGCGATGAATAACCTACCGTTCCACATATGTTCCGTTTAGGTGTAAAATA
>CAJTZX010000105.1 GCA_910584345.1 uncultured Eubacterium sp.
GATAATCGTCTGCCCCCATTCGCAAGCCGGACACTTTATCTTCCTCGTCGCTTTTGGCAGTGAGCATAAGGACGGGAACATTGCTTGTCCGCCGTATTTGCTGCAACACTTGAAATCCGTTTAAATCGGGCATCATAATATCCAGGATAATAAGGGAACAGCTATCTTTGTTTTCATCGGCCAGACGCAGCCCCTGAATGCCGCTATATGCAACTATGGCTGATAAATTTTCCTGCTCTACGCATTTTTTCATAAGAGCGCAAAGTTCTTTATCATCATCTATAATCAATACATTATTCATGGCGTAACTCCCTTCCATCAATCGTCTTTTTTGCGTCTGTTTGTATCAGCCGCATATACCCAGGTTTTGAAACGTCCGGTATGCGGTTCTCGCTGCAAAGTATTTGTACTTGTCGTTCTTTAAACTGTATCAGTATACAATAGGAATTGCGCTGAAGCGCAAGCAGGTCATCAATTTCCTGACGGAAATTGGTGACAAATATAATTGTATATGGATACTCGAATAATAGCAAGTGCCTCATTGTGTATTAGAATGTATTTTACACCGCCATTTGAGTATGATAAAATTATGAAGAGGATTCCTTACCGGAAGGGCTTTCTTTTTGAATTTCTAAAAATGTCGTATTTTAAAGGGGCAATACAGATATGTGGCAGATTTCATTTATTCTTTTTTTAATACCATTTTGCATATTTGCGAGAATTATGCTGCACGATCCCAGAACATTATGGATCGGCGTTTCATTTTTCTGGATGATGACAAGTCTGGCTGTTTTTTTGTTTTTTATACTTTCCCAGTATTCAGAATGGCTTGCGTCACATGATGCAGTCATCGGACTTCTTGTTTTTCTGTTTATTTTGGCAGTAGCCAGCGTAATCGCATTTCCGGCAGTTTTGATTGTTACGTTTTTTATAGAAGGAATAAAAATTATCCGGCATGAGGGAATGAAGCCTTCTAATTTATTATCTATTCTATTTTCAATCTTGCTGTTTGGATATCTTGCAGTCTGGCCAGTGATTGGGAGTCTGGAAAAGGGCAGATTCAGTACAATGCTCTATGTAACGATTAGTTTTTCTGCTGTATATGTATTGTCACTGATGGCGATGTATTCACTATCTGCCGTCCTTAATCTTATTCATCTGAGAAAAAAGAGGAATGCGGACTATATTATTGTACTGGGCTCCGGGATTATTGGGACTAAGGTTACGCCGCTGCTTGCGGCCCGGATTCATAGAGGAATAGAGCTTTTGCGCTGCAACCAGAATGCGGTACTGATTATGTCCGGAGGGCAGGGGCCAGGTGAAGACATTTCGGAAAGCGCCGCTATGGCGGCATATGCTGTCGATCAGGGAGTGGATGCTGAAAAGATCATAATGGAGCAAAAATCGGTATCAACTGAGGAAAACCTGATGTTTTCAAAGGAGTTGATAGACAACGAGAATGCGAAAATTGTTATTGTTACAACTGCTTATCATGTCTTTAGAGCTTTAATCCTGGCGAAGCAGCAAGGAATAAAATGCGTAGGGTTTGGTGCAAAGACGAAATGGTATTTTACACTGAATGCATTGCTCCGTGAATTTGCAGGATATCTTCGGCTGACCTGGAAGAGACATGCCATTGTAATAGGCATCATTATAAGCGTTGCAGCAGCTTTTTAGATAATAGACGTGAAGTCAACTTGCATTTGACATGTGAAGCTATCGTTTCTATGATTTATGGAAGCTTTCTGACATTATATAGTGTGACTTTTCAGGATATTGGGGTTTTTTTCGCTAGTGTATGTCTGATATTATGGAAGAAATTAGCGCTTGAATTGTAACGACAAAAGCGTTACAATATAAAAAACTAGGAGGTGTAATTATGGAAAAAACAGCAACATTGAACTTAAGAGTAAATCCAACTGTTAAAGAACGGGCAGAAAGAGTATTGTCTCAGTTAGGTGTTCCCATGTCAACAGCAATTGATATATATTTGAATCAAATTTCTCTTACAGGTGGAATTCCTTTTTCTGTTTCTTTACCAAAAGCACCAGTACCGATTCATGCAGATGCCATGACAACGGAAGAAATCCATCAAAAATTGGAAAAAGGTTACAATGATATAGCAGCAGGTAGAGTGCAAAATGCAGCGGAAGCGTTCGCAAAATTTAGGGAGACTCATTGATATGAAACAATATACGGTTGAGATTACAAATGAAGCATTGGCTGATATGGATCAATTATACAATCACATTGCTTATGTCCTTCAGGCACCGGAAAATGCAATGGATCAGTATAACCGGATTGCAGACGCTATTTTGACATTGGATACTATGGCTGAGAGAATCTGTATTATGGAATCAGAACCGGAACGAAGCAAAGAGATGAGAAGATTGTTGATAGACAATTATTCTGTCTTTTTTATAATCCAGGGAGATAAAGTGATTGTAACAGATGTATTATATAGTGCATCAGATATTGAAAACCGATTAAAAGGTTAAATGATAAAATCAAAAAAGAAAATATGAAACATGAGGCAGGATACATTCCCATAAAAAGGAAGGTGTCCTGCCTTTTTGTATCTCTTTTCAGTTTTAAAAATATGAATCTACAGCAGAGTAAATTGATTTTTCTCA
>CAJTZX010000106.1 GCA_910584345.1 uncultured Eubacterium sp.
TGACTGGTGGATCTCAAATGAATATCGATAGCTCTCTCAGCGCGAAATATTCAGTTTAGTTAATATATTCATTTTAATTGTTATAAGCTAAACAGCAATTTACCCATATTTGCAGTATTAACAGGCAAAACCCCGTCTGGGATAAACAATGAATCAGCTGTACATCTGCCTGATGGAACATGGAATGTAACAAATACATGTTTTATAAAATCACTAATTCTAAATGATAATGGCAGTTGGTATGAAGAAGTCTTAACTGTTGTCCAATACAGAGCCGATGTAGTACGAGTAAAATTCAGATATCCAGAAAACGCAGCAAACTATGTAAACCACGACATGAAGATATACGTTATGAAGATACCTTTCTGAAGTTATGAAATAAACTATTTCAGTTAAAATTGTTAAATCCAATTACTCCATTTGGCAACAGGATTATAAAAATGCCTAGTATACATGCTTTTCATATTGTAAACACCTGTCAGACGCTGTACGTATCCTGGGGATGTATTATTATATAATATTTTCCTTACTTCGAGCAGTACAACACTATCATTTTTTAAATTAGATGATTCTACTGAAATAAGATATATTGTATAATCTCCTGGCATTTTGGCATTATCCAGTTCTGATTCAGTAATACTCAAATAATTGTAATAAGCATCATACTTCTTTAAGTTGCTGTTTAATTAATATATTTATTTTTAGTTGTTATAAATCAAACAGCAATTTATCTTTCACTACCACTGCTATATCAACTGATTATTTTGATTTTATCTTCAAGCGATACGGGAACATTGCAAGTATATTTTTTAACAAATGCAATCCTGCGGCCTCCAAAAACAAACCACTTACTACTGTAGTTCGTCTGAAGGTAACGCTGGTATTGGCATTTATGACGGATTGGCTAAAGATATTGGCATTTATGCAGAATTTTTTTATTTTTGCGCCACATAATCAATTACCATAAATATATTTAAATCCTGCAAATAGAAAATCACACTAATTTTAAAGAACATTGAAAATTTTATATTTGTTGGCACCCTCTGTCGTGTAGACATAGTAAGGTTTACCTTGGGTACATTTTTTATCCATGAACAGATATACAATATCATCTTGCGATATGGTTTTGATCAAGATATCCATTATCTGAAAAAATGTCTTACACAGCTCTGCTGAACCTCGCTTGGAACTGGAACACCCTTTTGTTCATAAGAGCCGGATTCATTCACACCGACGAAAGCCGAAATTGCACTTTTGTAAATAAACCTGATAACATTACCTATTTCAGCCATGAGTTTAGGATCGAGCGATAGATCTCCCCCTTTCATCTCCATAGCCTTGATAGGTTACGATAAACTGTGCATATCTTTTCAGGTCATATAGCTTGAAATCAATAAGCAAAGGACAATCAATATGACCGAAACAAGACAGAGAAGCTCACCCGTAAGTACACGGATGAATTGAAATAGCACGATTGTGTCAAGATTTTTTCGCAAATTTAATTTCTGCCATTTGACAGCCGATAGTCAGCCAGCTATGATATCAGGCAACAGTTCATCCTCTGGTCTTGCGAGATGATCAGTGTTCATGTAACGGCGAGCGCCCCATTGAATTTCGGCTACATGGCGCAGTCTGGCACATACCAGCATCAAAGCACTCTGACCATCCGGAAACGCACCAATCGCCTTTGTCCGGCGTTTGATCTCACGGTTTAAACGTTCAATGGTATTATTGATCCTGATCTCGTCCAGTACTGGGTATAGATCAGAGCCTCTTTGATCCCTTCCTGCACCTTTTTAGCGGCACTGCTGCGTTTCATCTCTTTGAGCTTGTCTGATATTCTGCGGACTTTCTTACGGGCGGCCTCCTTACTCTCCTGAGCATGGATGGCTTTCAGCATCATAGCTACTACCATTATCTTACTTCCGATATGGCATCGAGCATACCCAGATTCCTACCACCGATAATGAACTGGACACCAGAAAGTTCACACTCTTTGAGTCATACAAAGGAAAAACGCCAGCTTTCCTTATTCTCTTTCATGCCCTCTTCTGCGCCGATAATATCCCGAAGTCCGTCACTATTTACACCAATGGACACATTGTGTATCTCCCGACCCCAGCTACGTTTGAGATAAACACCATCTACATAGACATGGGGATGGCCACCGGACACTAGCCAGCTGCGCCATTGTTCAATATGTTCATAAGCCTTCTTGTTGAGATCACTTATGGTTCCGTGAGATACTTTGGTGTCCCAAAGTGCTTTCGTGATATCTTCTACCTGGTGTACGGAGACACCCACCAGATACATCTCGATCAGGGCTTCTTCCACAAAGCCATCGGTATGCCAGTTAAGGAATACTTCTTCTTCCAATCAACGTTCCGATTTGATACCATAGAAATAACCAATCAGTAACATTTTCATAAAAGCAACCTCCTGTAATTGATAAATTAACTCAAACTTCCCACATTAAAAATGGGATTTGCTCCTTGAAAAATCAATAC
>CAJTZX010000107.1 GCA_910584345.1 uncultured Eubacterium sp.
TCTGAATCTCATATTGGAAAAACTACAGTCACAGCCCGTGTTTCTGTGCATGGATGACACAATGGTTTCGAAATTTGGCAAAAAATTTTAGGATGTTTCAAAACTTTTTGACCATGACGCGCATAATGGCTCAAACTATCTGAACGGCCACTGCTTCGTAAGCGTAATGCTGTGCGTGCCGGTATGGAATAATGGCAGAATCCACAATCTTTCTGTTCCGCTTGGATACCGCATGTGGCAGAAAAAGGAATCCAAGCTGGAAATGGCTGCATCCATGATCAGCCAGGTGATGCCAGAATTCAGAAATATCAGCATAAAATCAAATGCTTTAATAAAGTCCTTAAAACAGCTAATTCAGAAACAAGAGCATTATTTATAAAGTTGTAAAGTAGTGTTTAGTATAGCAAATTTTAACAATATGTGATGAAATATATGTATAATTTATGTAGAGGAAAGATTATATATGGATAAACAATGGTATAAAAAAATACATATTTGGATGCCAACTATTGCCGCTATATGCACAATTTTAGGTATTAGTATATTTGGTGGCAAATCTTTATTTGGTAATAAAGAGGATAATATTATACAAGAATCTATTAAAATAGATGAGGAATACCATAGAGGAACTATAACAAAAACAGGATGGGAAAGTAAGTTTATTGGACTTCGATATACCAATCCTGAAGGAATGAGTATGTTAACTTAAGGAAGAACTTGATGGGTTGATTGAACTTGATAAAGAGAATCTTTCTAATAATTTTAGCCAGTATGAATTAGGGTTTATAAAACTTACTACCATATCTGAAATGATGAGTATAGCAGATGACCAACCTACCACCGTAATGGTATGCGTAGAGAATTTGATGGATGAAACAGATATTTACCAGTATATAAAGGGACATGAGGTGCGATTAGCGCAGTTTTATCCTATTAATTACACACTAATCAGTGATGATGAAACTGTGAAAATTGGAAATGAAGATTACATTAAGGTTAGTTACATAGTAGAGTGTAACAATGTATTTATGTATATGGATAGCTATTTTCGCGTTGTTGATGAAAGGATAATAATGATTTCACTTATTTTTGATGATGAGAGTGCAAAAGATGATATATTGGATGCTTTCACTGCATATTAAAATTGCAGGAGAGTAATTTACATGTTAATCATAGGTCTACCCTGTTTTGGAGTAGTCCTTTTTTATTGCAAAAATCTTTATGAGGATATTATATATCGTTTAGAAAAAAGCGCAAAGCTGTTTTGAGCGATAATTAAACACCGACTATATAGTGATATAAAAACAGAACATGTAATATTTCCAATAAACAGCTGGGAGATGGGAGCTGCCCCATAAGCGCGAACTTAAGCGGAAATACATCAATTTACAGAAAGTGTTACATTCTGGCTACTGGGACGCTGTGAGAGAAAATCTGCCCCGTCTGCTGTGTCCGCTCCAGAATGTAAGAAGTACTAAGCATTCTGCATCCAAGCTGTGGAACCGGACAGTCGCAACGCCCAGTACCCAAGGGGCATGCTATTCGCCCTGGCTGCCGCCAGCAGCTAAAGGCGCCGCTTCGGCCTCGCCGCCTGTGTATCGGGCAGAATACCAAAGGACTCTAACATTCTTCCAAAGCCACAGCAGACGGGGCAGATTTCCTTTCCCTGCTGGTTTTCACAGGCTCTGCATCAGATTACCGAAACGATTATGTATTAATTTTTACATAATCGTTTCACTATCATGTGCAAAGTTTTTTTTGAAGGCCAGCCGGATGGGAGGCGTTGGCCTGTCTGTTTGTGACGTTGGAAGAATGTTTAGAAGCTC